>JAGIAA010000100.1 GCA_017745115.1 Sphingobium sp.
CACGGCCACCTCGACGACCGGCTGTTCGCCGCCGGCGAAAAGCTGCGGCGCGATTACGAGCGCGCGCAGCTCGCCCCGGTGGTGACGATGAGCTGGGAGCCGGTGCGGATCCGCGGTGTCGGCACGCTCGCGCCGACCGAGCGCCAGATCGTCGCGCGCCAGCGATTCGACGGCGCGATCGCGGCGGCGGGCAAGGGGCTGGCGGACATTCTCTGGCGCGTGGTCTGCGCCTGCGAGGCGGTGCCCGCGGCGGAGAAGGCGCTCGAGTGGCCGGCACGCAGCGGCAAGCTCGTGCTCAGGCTGGCGCTCGACCGGGTGGCGGATTTCTACCGGATCGGGTGAGGCGGAGTTTTACCCCAGGACACTGTCAACTGTGTCAACTTCGGGCCCCCTCCGCCTTCGCTACGCTCGGCGGCCGCGCAGCGGCCGGAGGGGGCCCGGGAGCTACCCCTCGACCAGCTCCGCCAGCGCCAGCCAGCGTTCCTCGGCGTCGTCCTTGTCGGCGCGCAGCTTGTCGAGCAGCGCGGTCATCCGGGCGAATTCGTTCGGATTGCGGTTGTAGAGCTCGGGATCCGCCAGTGCGTGCTCGCCTTTGGCGATCTCGGCCTCG
>JAGIAA010000101.1 GCA_017745115.1 Sphingobium sp.
TCACCGACCACTGGGGGGCGACGAAAGCAGCAGTGCCGTTGAGGATCCACTCGGGCGAGGCGATGCCGACGGTGTTGCCGGTCTGGCCGGCGCGGTCGACCACGTCGCCGAAGCTCTCGCTCTTGAGGTGGGCCACGTACGTGGCGATGCCGCGCAGTTGGATCGTGTTCTCGTCACCGACCGGTATGCGGTAGTCGGCTTCGAAATCGATGCCGCTGGCGAGGATACGGTCGAGGTTGAGCGAGACGTTGCGCACCGTGGTGATCGCGCCCGCGGAGTTGCGGTCGAAATAGGCGCACGCGGTGGTCTCGCCGGCGTAGCAGCGGTCGATCAGGAACTGCCCGCCACCCGGCGCGGTGCTGATGTAGTCGGTGACCTCGATGCGGTAGCCGTCGACCGACAGCCGCAAGCCGTCGAGCGCGCCGCCGTCGGGCTGGAACACCCCGCCGATCGTGGTCGTGTCGGCCTTTTCCGGGCGCAAGTCCGGCGAGCCGCCGGCCACCGTGGTCGGGAAGTTCGTTGTCCGCGCGCCGGCCGGCGTGAGCACGAACGGGTTGGTAACCGGCGCGAAGCTGCTTGCCGAGGCGAGGAACAGCTCGGCGAAGTTGGGCGCGCGGATGTCGCGCGACTGGGTCGCGCGGATCCGGAACCACGGCGCCGGTTCCCAGTTGAGGCCGACCTTCCAGGTCGTCGCGTTGAACTCGTTGCTGACGTCGGTGCGCAGATAGCTGCCGAAGCCCGAGACGTTGTAGTGCGTCTGTCGGATCGCGCCGTTGAGAGTGAGCGATTCCGCGCCCGGGAGGCCCTCGAGCTGTC
>JAGIAA010000102.1:0-301 GCA_017745115.1 Sphingobium sp.
GGGCATGTGATCGCGCTCGACTGCGTCAACCAGACCAAGGACTATGTGCAGGGCCGCGCGCATGTGTTGAGCGGTGCGAAGCTCGATCTGGCGCAGATCGCCAATCCGGAAATTCCGCTCAAGGAAGTGGAGCTGGCCTGACCTGACACGGCGTTTGCGCGTGTTTCGCGCTTGAGGCATGGTCGCAGCGAATGAATCATGGGGAGGTTCATATGGCCGACATGTCGAAGAACTGGCTTGCCGCACGCTGGGTGGCGGTGCTTTTCCTGCTCTGGAATCTCGCCGGCATCGGCGCCTTCGT
>JAGIAA010000102.1:311-603 GCA_017745115.1 Sphingobium sp.
GGTCTGCGCCTGATACGGATCGGTCCTGGCGAGCTGCGCAGACCTTCGCGCAGATGCCTGGCTGGGCCTGGGGCGCCTATGCCATAGCGGTGGTTGCCGGGTTGCTGAGCGCGATGTGCCTCGTCCTGCGGAACAAATGGGCGGTTGCGCTGTCGGCAGTCGAGGTGATCGCGGTGCTGATCCAGTTCGGCTACACCTTCTTCGGGACCGACCTGATGCAGCACAAGAGCGCGGCGGAGACGGTGCCCTTCCCGGCCGTGATCATCCTGATCGCGATCGCGCAGTTCTTCTA
>JAGIAA010000103.1 GCA_017745115.1 Sphingobium sp.
GGCAAGCGCGGCCGCGGCGAGCGCGGCCGCCAGCCGCCGCATCATCGATTGGTCCCGATCGGCTTGCCGTCGGGACCGGCCACGTCGCGCACCACGCCACCCGGATTGCCGTTGCGCAGCGGATTGAGCGTGACCGTGATGCGCATCCCGGGCTTGATCGTCCCAGGACGCCAGCCGCGCGCGTAGAGGTACATCGGCGCGCCCATCTCGAGGCTGTATTCGACGTCGTGACCTTGCGCGTCCTTGGCCATCAGCTGGATGTAGGCATGCGGATTGGTCCACTGGAATTGCCTGACCGTGCCGCTGACCGTGACCTCCTTGGTCATGTCGAACATCGCGAAGCTGTGATGGGCCTCGGCGGGGGCCGCGGCGAGCGCGACCGCTCCCACGATCGCGCCAGCGAACTGAAATCGCATACAATCCATCTCCCGGCCGTTCTCGGCTCTGGCGGCATAGTGGCACTGCCGACGGCGTTCGTCATCACCCGAAATTGTAATGATCTGTTTGAACTTCGGTGCCGTTTGCGGGCAGACCCGCGGTCGAGGCCACGGGCACGGGAGACACAGTGAGCCAGGTCGTCCAGCTG
>JAGIAA010000104.1 GCA_017745115.1 Sphingobium sp.
ACGTCAAGGTGACCGAGCTGCACTTCAACGACGACGGCACGGTCCAGCAGATCGATCCGTTCCTCGGCGACTAACTCCCGCGGGCCGCGGGAGGGCCCTTCGAAGTGTTTCTAGGAATCGACATCGGCACTTCGGGGGTCAAGGCGGTCGTGCTCGACGAGCACGGCGCCGTCGCCGCCCAGGGGCTTGCCGCACTCACCGTCCAGCGCCCGCACCCGCTGTGGTCCGAACAGGACCCGGCGGCGTGGTGGGACGCGACCACCGCCGCCGTCCAGGCGATCCCGGCCGCCGTGCGCCGCGCGGTGCGCGGGGTTGGCGTCGCCGGGCAGATGCACGGCGCGACGCTGCTCGGCGCCGACGACAAGCCGCTCCGTCCGGCAATCCTGTGGAACGACGGCCGTGCCTTCGCCGAGTGCGAGGCGATCGAGGCCGCCGAGCCGGACTCGCGCCGGATCGCTGCCAACATCGCCATGCCCGGGTTCACCGCGCCCAAGCTGCTGTGGGTCGCGCGCAATGAGCCTGACGTGTTCGAAGCCACCAAGACGGTCCTGCTGCCCAAGGACTACGTCCGCTTCTGTATGACCGG
>JAGIAA010000105.1 GCA_017745115.1 Sphingobium sp.
GTCGAGCGGCTGGCGGCGCACGACCTGCGTTCGGTCAACGCCGAGCTCGAGGTCCTGCTGCGCGAGGCCCTGGCGCGGCGCGGGATCAGGGTCCCGGTCGCCGAGCCGGCCCGGCGGGGGCGGCCGCCCAAGCAAGGAGACTGATCGTGTTCCACCTGTTTTCGGACGACAAGCCGTGGTTCGCGGAGAAGCGCTTTGGCTACGGCGCGGGCTTGCCGATCGCGTGGCAGGGCTGGGCGGTGTCGCTATCCTATGTCGCGGTCATGATAGGCCTCGGATTCCTGGCCAAGGATGCGCGCGACGAAGCGCTGGTCGGGGTGATCGCCGGAATGCTGCTCGCCACTGCGGCGCTGGTCGTCATCACCAAGGCGCGCACCCGCGGCGGCTGGCGCTGGCGCTGGGGCGAGGACAGCTGAGCCATGGATGGCGCTCGCCTCGACTCGATCCTCGCATGGCTGCTGTGCGGGTTGGCGATGCGCACGGCCGCGCTGTTCCTGCTGGCGTGGAGCGTGTGACACGCTAGGCTGGAGAGCAAACAGCCGGAGGGGCCAGCCGCATGAAATTCGGGGTGTTCGATCA
>JAGIAA010000106.1 GCA_017745115.1 Sphingobium sp.
CTGTTCCAGTTGGCAAAGGCGCGGAAGCCGAGGCCGCTCTGTGTGTAGCCCGCCTGGAACTGCAGCTGATGCTGAGAGGGGCCCGCGCCGCCGCCCAGCGTGCCGCCATTGAGCTGGTCGATGACCGGCAAACCCGGCGCGAGCTGCGTCGAGCTCTCCAGCACCCAGGTGTGATAGACGGAGAAGTTGAGGCGTCCGCCGCGCGGCGCGCCGCCTTGGCCACCACCGCCGCCGAAGCCGCCAAAACCGCCGCCCCCAAAACCGCCACCTCCGAAACCGCCCGGAGGTCCGCGGAAGCCACCCGGGGGCGGCTGGAAGTTACCGCCCGGACCACCGGGCCCGCCCGGTCCGCCGAAGAACTGGAAATTGCCGCCCGGAGGTGCAGCGCCGGGCGCCGCGTCCGGATTGCCCTGGACGACGATCACCGGCTGGCCATTGGCACCCTGCTGCTGCGTTGCGCCTTGCTGGCCGGCCGCGCCGCCTTGCTGCGCGCCGGCTTGCGGCGTCGCGCCCTGCTGTGTTGTGCTCCGCTGCTGGGCGCCTTGCTGGGCCGCGCCCTGTTGACCGCCCTGTCCGC
>JAGIAA010000107.1 GCA_017745115.1 Sphingobium sp.
CAGTGGCTCGATCAGCCGGCGCAGCGCCATGTCGTCCTCGTCCAGCTCGGGCAGGATCGCTTCGGAGATCGGGCCGCCCATCTCGGCGACCGGCTGGTCCTCGGATGCGGCGAGCGAGCCCATGTCGTGCTGCCAGGCGAAGAATTCGGCACTGCTGATCGATCCGTTGTGATCGGTGTCGATCCGCTCGAACCGCGCCTTGATCCGCGCATCGCGGCGCGCCTCGATCACGGCCTTCAGCTCTTCGAAGGTGACCAGACCGTCGCCATTGGTGTCGGCCGCCTTGAACATCGCGGTCACCACCTTGTCGAGCTTCTCGCGCTTGACCGGCTTCATCACCCGTGGGCGTTCGGCGCCGCGCTGCCCTCTGCCCATTGCGCCGCCCCGGCCGCCATGGCCCCGGCCGCCTCCCCCTGGAAAGCCGCCGCCTCCGCCACCCGGGAAGCCGCCCCCACCACCGGGGCCCATCTGGGCATAGGCGGGCACTGCCATGGTCAGCGCCACGCCGAGAAAAAGGGCGCGCACCGCGCCGAGCTTCGAACCGTGCATCAAGTCCCCCCGTGAAGCCATGACC
>JAGIAA010000108.1:0-288 GCA_017745115.1 Sphingobium sp.
GGTTCGGGATGGGTGACTGGCTCTACCTCGCGGCGCGCCGGCCCGGCTGACCGTCCCTCTTGCCTCCCCGCGCGGTGCCGCTAAGCCCCGCACAAACCCCCGGGAGAGACCACCAATGCTCACGCTCTACAGCTTCGGCCCGATGGCCAATTCGCTGAAGCCGATGCTCACGCTGTTCGAGAAGTTCGAGTTCGGTCGCGAGTTCACCGTGCGCCGGCTCGACCCGGGGAAGTTCGAGCACCACAGCGACTGGTTCAAGGCGATCAAGAACTTCCTCGCTTACAGTCT
>JAGIAA010000108.1:298-574 GCA_017745115.1 Sphingobium sp.
GCGAGTATCTCGAGGATGCCCACCCGACTGCAGTCAGCCTGCGGCCCGAGGATTCCTGGGACCGTGCGCAGATGCGCGTGTGGACCAAGTGGGTCGACGAGTATTTCTGCTGGTGCGTGTCGACGATCGGTTGGCACCGCGGGGTGAGCCACATGGCCAGGGCGCTGTCCGACGACGAGTTCGAAGCGCATCTGAAGAACATCCCGATCCCCGAACAACAGCTCAAATGGCGCCGGGCGCGCGAGGGGTTTCCGCAGGATCTGCTCGATGAAGAGA
>JAGIAA010000109.1:0-224 GCA_017745115.1 Sphingobium sp.
ATGCGGAGATGTCCAGCATCAATCCCGTCGTCCTGATGCCGGCTGCGCTCAAGGCGCGTGGCGCGGCGCTGGCCGAAGCCTTCGTCGGATCGCTGACCATGGGCGCTGGCCAGTTCTGCACCAATCCCGGCCTCGTCATCGGTGTCGCAGGGCCCGAGCTGGACGCCTTCGCCGAAGCGGCTGCGGCGGCGCTCGCCAAGGCGGCCGCCTCGACCATGCTGACC
>JAGIAA010000109.1:234-569 GCA_017745115.1 Sphingobium sp.
GCCATGCACCATCGCGTGGCTCACCTCGACACCCGTCGGCCAGCCATTGGCAAGGATGCGCCCGACCCGCCCGGCCAGCACGGCGATCAGCGGCTTGGCGGCCGCCTCGTCCTCGGCATCGAGCTGGAGCGTAGCGGTCAGCTGGCCTTCCAGCGCGCCGACGACTTTGATGACCTCGGCATCCACGAAAGCTATGCGGGCGGCGTCGAAGCGCTGGCTGGGCATCCCAAGGTGCGCACCGTGGGCCGCGGCCTCGACGCCACCGGCTGCAACCAGGCGGTGAGCGCCCTGTTCGAGACGGATGCGGCGAGCCTGATCGGCGATCATGCGTTGAC
>JAGIAA010000010.1 GCA_017745115.1 Sphingobium sp.
CCCGTCGCCACCGCCGGCGCGCGGCCGTGGATCGTGTGGAAGCCGTAGCTCTCGATATAATAAGGGAAGCGCGACGAGCAGCCGATACCGCTGATGAACGCGGTATTGGCCGGATCGGCACCCACGTCGGCAAGCGTACGCTGGACCGCCTTCAGGATCGCGTAGTCGCCGCAACCCGGGCACCAGCGAACCTCCTGGTCCGTCTCCCAGTCCTTCACCGTGGTCTCGACGCGGGTCTTCGTCAGGGTGGTCATGTCGTTCATGCGAGCATCCCCTCGATGGCCGCCTCGATTTCCGCAATGCGGAAGGGCTGGCCCGAGATTTTGTTGAGCGGCTTGGCGTCGACCAGATATTGGTCGCGCAGCACGGTCTTGAACTGGCCGGTGTTCATTTCCGGTACGAGGATCTTGTCGTAACCCTTCAGAAGATCACCAAGATTTTCCGGAAGCGGCCAGATGTGGCGGACATGAATATGGGCCACGTCATGCCCCTTCTGACGGGCGCGTTTCACCGCCTGGTGGATCGGGCCAAAGGTCGAACCCCAGCCCACCACGGCGAGCCGGCCGGTCTCGTTGCCGAGGCAGACGTCCTGACGGATGCCCTTGGCAATACCCAACACCTTGTCGCGCCGGATCTCGGTCATCGCCTGGTGGTTGGCGGCCGCATAGTTGATGTGGCCGGTGTTCACTTCCTTCTCGATGCCGCCGATGCGGTGCATGAGACCGGGCGTACCGGGCTTGATCCACGGGCGCTTGAGCTTCTCGTCGCGCGCATAGGGCTTGAGGCCGCCTTCCTGCGGCCCGCTCATGAACTGCACCGGGAAAGGCGCGTAGCTTGCCATGTCCGGCACGCGCCAGGGTTCGGCGGCGTTGGCGATATAGCCGTCGGTCAGCAGGATCACCGGCACCATGTACTGGGTCGCAATGCGGCAGGCCTCGATGGCGCAATCGAAGGCGTCGGCAGGCGAACGTGCCGCGATGACGGCCAGCGGTGCGTCGCCATTGCGGCCATAAACGGCCTGATAGAGGTCGGATTGCTCGGTCTTGGTCGGAAGGCCCGTGGAGGGCCCGCCGCGCTGCGAGTTCACGATGACCAGCGGCAGCTCCGTCATAATCGCCAGGCCCATCGCCTCGCCCTTGAGCGCAATGCCTGGGCCGGACGACGAGGTGACGCCAAGCTGTCCCGCATAGGACGCGCCGATCGCCGCTGCGATGGCTGCGATCTCGTCCTCCGCCTGGAAGGTCGTGACGCGATATTCCTTGAGACGGGTCAGGTGATGCAGGATCGCGCTGGCCGGGGTGATCGGATAGCCGCCAAAGAACATCGGCAGGCCCGCCAGCTGCGCGCCCGCGACAAGACCGAGCGAGATAGACTCGGCGCCCGTGACCGTCCGGTAGAGGCCCTCGGGAACCGGCGCCGGCGCAACGTGCAGCTGCTTCATCGGCACGGCCAGCTCGGCAGTCTCACCATAGGCATGGCCGGCATTCAGTGCCGCGATATTGGCCTCGGCCAGCTGCGGGGTTTTGGCGAACTTGGCGTTGAGCCAGTCGATGATCGGCTGACGGCTGCGGTCGAACAGCCAGAGCGCAAGGCCCAGCGTCCACATGTTCTTGCAGCGCAGGGCTTCCTTGTTACCGAGACCGAACGCCTTGACGCTCTCCATGGTTAGCGCGCTGATGTCGAAGGCCAGCACCTGCCAGCGGCCCAGCGAGCCATCCTCGAGCGGATTGGCCTCATATTTCGCCTTGGCGAGGTTGCGCTCGGTGAACTCGCCCGTATCGGCGATGACGAGACCACCGGCCTTGAGATCGACGACATTGGTCTTGAGCGCAGCAGGGTTCATCGCGATCAGGATGTCCGGCGCGTCGCCGGCGGTCGTGATGTCGGACGAGCCAAAATTGATCTGGAAGGCCGACACACCGAACAATGTGCCCTGCGGCGCGCGGATTTCTGCGGGAAAGTCAGGGAAAGTCGCCAGGTCGTTGCCGGCAAGGGCGGTGGACAGCGTGAACTGGCCGCCGGTCAGCTGCATGCCGTCGCCGCTGTCGCCCGCAAAGCGAACAACGACGGCCTCGGGCGCGGTCTCGGCGGTCGCGCTGGGGAATTGGGTGGTGGCGGCGGTTGCCATGGCAATACTCGAATGGGAAATTGGATGGCGCCCAACTAGTCCTTCGTGCGCCATTCTTCAAAGTAGAAAAGCTGCGCCCCACCCAAAGCGTTGCCTTTTGCGACGCGACTTGTCATCGGCCAGTCGCATGACCATGACAGATTGCAACCCTCTCGCGCTCGCCGGAGTTTCAGCCCGATGAAGCCCGAAATCGACAAGTCCGCTTTGCCCTATCGTCCCTGCGTCGGCATCATGCTCGCCAATCGCGAGGGCAAGGTGTTCGTGGGCAAGCGCCTCGACCAGAGCGTCGCCGAGCCCGACGCATGGCAGATGCCGCAAGGCGGGATCGATCCTGGCGAAGACGAAGAGACGGCGGCGATCCGCGAGCTGGGCGAGGAAACTGGCCTCTCGCCGGAGCATGTCGACATCATCGCGCGCTCGGCCGAGCATCATGCCTATGACCTGCCCGACGAATTGATCGGCAAAATCTGGGGCGGGAAATATCGCGGCCAGACGCAGCGCTGGTTCCTTCTCCGCTTCAAGGGCGAGGACAGCGACGTCGACCTTCATACCCATCATCCGGAGTTCGGCGCGTGGCAGTGGGTCGAGGCCGATCTGCTTGCCGACCTCATCGTGCCGTTCAAGCGGGCGCTCTATCGCAAAGTCGTCGAGGAGTTCCGGCCCCTGCTTTGACTCGCAGTTCCGTCCGAAAGATGGTAAAAGCGTCGGAAATATTTACAGTTTCGAGCGCGTTAACCATTAAGGCCCAGCCTTTCCGTAGCTGGCACGAGGATTGCGTAGTCATGGGAATGGACCGGATCAGACGCCTCTTCACCATCAGGACGAAATTCGAGGCGTTCCTCGCCATCTATGCAGTCGCCATTGGCTCGACCTCGCGCGGCGCGCATTACATCACCGATTATCCCGGCATAGGTGGCAAGCTGCTGTTCCTGTGCTGCTGCCTTGCTGCGTTCGTCGTGGGCGGCCTCATCATCGACGCCGTCGATATCAAGCAGGCCTACGAGGGTTGATCTTTGGCCTGAGAGGCCAAGAGACCTCGTCGTTCGGCTTCCCGCAGCACAGCTTTGTGGAAGGGCGCCTGCTCCTTGTGAACGGGCAGCCGGCGGATGATCGACGCGATTTCGGCATCGATCATCCTGGCCGCCATCGCGGCCAGATGTTCCTCAGTAGTTTGCATTGAAGCCTTCCGGCACCTTGAGGTGCCTGGGCGAGGCCAGCATCAGTGTCGCAAGGACGACAGCAATTCATAGCGGGATGCGGCGGACGACGCCCGCAGCCATCCATACGCCCATTCGTTCCCATTACCTAATCCAATCGGATTGCCTTGGATCACTCTCGCCTTTCATCTTAAAGCTATATCAGTAGGTACAACCTCGTAACCATGCTCGCGGGCCACCGGCGAGCATGTCACCATGCCATTCCACACATTGAGCCCATCGAGCAGATTTGGGTCACGTTTCATGGCCTCTTTCCATCCAAGATCGGCTATTTTCAGGGCGTGCGGCAGTGTCACGTTGTTGAGGGCGTAAGTGCTCGTCCGCGCCACCGCGCCCGGCATGTTCGCCACGCAATAATGCACGATTCCGTCCACCACGTAGGTCGGCTCGGCATGGGTGGTGGCATGGCTGGTCTCGAAACATCCGCCCTGGTCGATCGCCACATCGACGAGCACCGCGCCGGTTTTCATGGTCTTGAGCATATCCCGCGAGACCAGCTTCGGCGCCGCCGCGCCGGGGATCAGCACCGCGCCGATCACAAGATCCGCCTGCGCCACGCAATCGGCCAGGTTCGCCTTGTTCGAGAAACGCGTTTTCGCCCGCGCTTCGAAATACATGCCGAGCTTTTCCAGCACCTCCGGGTTGCGGTCGAGGATCGTTACATCCGCGCCCAGTCCCGCCGCCATCTGCGCGGCATTGAAGCCGACCACGCCGCCACCGATCACCGCGACCTTCGCCGGCAGCACGCCCGGCACGCCGCCGAGCAGCACGCCCCTGCCGCCATGTCCTTTCTCGAGCGCCGTCGCACCGGCCTGGATCGCCATGCGCCCCGCGACCTGGCTCATCGGCTTCAGGAGCGGCAAGCCGCCATGCGCGTCGGTCACCGTCTCATAAGCAATGCAGGTCGCCCCGGATTTGACGAGATCGGCCGTCTGCTCCGCGTCGGGCGCGAGGTGCAGATATGTATAGAGGATTTGCCCTGGGCGGAGCATCTCGCGCTCGGCCTTCTGGGGCTCCTTCACTTTCACGATCATATCAGCGGCAGCGAATATCTTTTCCGCGTCCGGCTCGATGCGTGCGCCCGCTGCGCGATAGTCATTGTCCGTCGCGCCAATACCGAGCCCCGCCCCCGCTTCGACCAGCACCTCATGGCCATGGGCATGCAATTCGTGGACGCTCTCCGGCGTCAGGCCGACACGATATTCGTGCGTCTTGATCTCCTTCACGGTGCCGACAATCATCGGACGACTCCTTGGAATAAAATTACGCTTAGCGAAGAGGGCTGATCGGGTTAGGGGCAACCGTCAAGGGACAGTAAGGAAAGGACCCAAATGACCGCCGGCACGACGGAACGCGCAGCCGCTCTCGCTACGCTCACGCATTATTATGACGCGTTCAACGCCGGTGACCATGACGGCATGCTCGCCTGCCTCAGCCCCGACGTCGCGCATGACGTCAACCAGGGTGGCCGCGAGACGGGCAAGGACAAGTTCCGCGCCTTCCTCCAGCATATGGAGCGCACCTATGCCGAGCAGCTCGAGGATATCGTGCTGATGGCCAGCGAGGACGGCACGCGGGGTGCGGCGGAGTTCATCGTACATGGCCAGTATCTCGCCGACGATGAGGGCCTGCCGCCCGCCAAAGGGCAGCGCTATGTCCTGCCCGCAGGCGGTTTTTTCGAATTCCAGGATGGTCTGATTTCGCGCGTCACAGTCTACTACAATCTCGCCGACTGGATCGCGCAGGTCAGCGGCTGATGGGCGTTACGGTCGAGACATTGACCGATCCGGCGGCGCGGGCGGCTGCCTTGCCCGACCTCTCCCGGCTTCGCATCGCCGTGTTTCGCGAATGGCCTTATCTCTACGACGGTACGCTCGATTATGAAGAACGCTATCTCGCGCACTTTCTGGAGGACACGGATGCGACCCTCGTGGTTGCCCGAGATGGCGATGCGATCGTCGGCGCCGCCACGGCGTCACCCATGACCGGACAGGAAGCGGCCGTGAGCAAGCCTTTCAGGGATGCCGGCCATGATGTCGCAGCGCTCAGCTATTTCGGTGAATCGGTGCTGCTGCCTGCCTATCGTGGGCAAGGCCTCGGCCATGCCTTCTTCGATCATCGGGAAGCTGCGGCACGTGCATCCGGTGCGACGTCTGCCTGTTTCTGCGGCGTCGTCCGTCCGGCCGATCATCCATTGCACCCGCAGGGCGCGAGGGATCTGGCTCCATTCTGGCGTTCGCGGGGCTATGCGCCGCTCGACGGCATGATTGCGCATTATGAATGGAAAGATATCGACCAGCTCGATGAAACGTCCCACCACATGCAATTCTGGCATCGCGCGCTATGACGGCGTTCAAGCTCGCTCTCGCTCAATATCCTATCGAGCGGCTTGAAAGCTTCGATGCCTGGCGGACCAAGATCGCGCACTGGGTTGGCGAGGCGGCCAGGGAGGGCGCGAATTTGCTCGTCTTTCCCGAATATGCCGCGATGGAGCTGGCCGCGCTCGATCCCGCTAGCATGGGCGATCTCCATGCGACGATCGGTTTTGTGGCCGGCCTGATCGACGCCATCGATGCCCATCATGCGCAGCTCGCGACTCTTCATGGCGTGCATATCGTGGCGGGCAGCCTCCCCTGCCCGCTCGACGACGGGCGCACAGTCAATCGCGCGCGCTTGTTCACACCCACCGGCAAGGTTGGTATTCAGGACAAGCTCGTCATGACCCGGTTCGAACGGGAGAAATGGAACATTGCGGCGGGAGGACCGGTGCGCGTTTTCGACACCACCGTCGGCCGGATCGGCATTTCAATCTGCTATGACGTCGAATTCCCATTAATCGCGCGCGCCCAGGCGGAGGCCGGCGCCACACTCATCCTCTCGCCCTCATGCACGGACACGATGCAAGGCTACTGGCGGGTGCGCATCGGAGCGCAGGCACGTGCACTGGAGAACCAGTGCTTCGTCGCGCAGGCGCCAACAGTCGGCATGGCGCCCTGGTCGCCGGTCCTCGATGAGAATTACGGCGCAGCTGGGCTGTTCGCTCCGCCCGACGGCGATGCGCCGGACAACGGCATATTGGCGCTAGGCTCGTTGGGTGAAGACCAGTGGGTCTATGTCGAGGTTGACCCGGCGCGCGTCGCCCGCTGGCGAGAGGACGGCAGTGTCCGCCCATTCGAGCATTGGCCGGAGAGCGGCCAAATGGTCCCGCTCAGCTGCGAATTGGTTGACCTTCGCTAAAGCGAGCAGCCGTCGCCACCCCCCGCGAGGGTGGCCGGGAAGGCCCTAGAAGAACAGCTTGCGAAAGTTGACGCTGAGCGTGCGGCCGTTGCGGTCCAGGAAGGGCCCCGAATAGGCATAAGGCGTCTGCCCCGTCGCATCGGTCACCTTGCGACGCGTGTCGAAGATGTTGTCGATGCCGAACTGCAGGCGTGCACCCCGCAGGAATGGCACCTTGTTGACCAGCTTCGGCATCTGCTGGAAGTTCACGAACAGGCGGAAATTCGTCGATGCCAGTGCGCCGAAGCGCAGCTGCGACGTCGGCCCGCTGGTGCCGAGGCTCTGCGTTGCGCTGTTCCAGTTCACGAATAGGCGCGTACCGAGCCAGCCCTGCGTATAACCAGCCTGAACCTGGACCTGGTGCTTCGAAGGATTGGCGCCGCCGCCCAGCGTGCCGCCGTTGAGCAGGTCGACGACTGGTAGCGTCGGCGCAAGCTGCGTCGTGCTGTCGAGCAGCCACGTGTGATAGACTGAAAGGTTGATCCGGCCAGTGCGCTGGTTGCCGCCGCCACCAAAACCACCACCGCCGAATCCGCCAAAACCGCCGCCCCCAAAACCGCCCGGACCACGGAAACCGCCTGGACCACCAGGACCGCCGAAGCCGCCCGGACCACCGGGCCCACCCTGACCGCCGGGGCGGCCCTGGAAGACGAAATTGCCGCCTGCTGCATTGGGATTGCCCTGCACGACGATGGGCGGGCCACCTTCAGCAGGCGTGGTCGACTGGGACTGTCCGGCCTGTGACTGGGCCTGCTGCGGCTGACCGGCCGCAGCCGCATTGGGTGCGCCCGCCTGATTTGACTGGCCCGGCTGGCCACCCTGTCCGGGCCGACCAGCCTGACCGAGCTGGCCGCTCTGCAAGGCCTGCGTGAGGCGCGCCGCCACGTCAGGGGGCAGCTGACCGCTCCGAATGCGCTCCTGAATGCGCTCGCGCGCCACTTCCTGGAACTGCCGGATCTCGCTCTGCGGCGTCTTCAGCTGCATGGTGAAGTTGAAGCCCCAGCGGAACTGCGTGCTCTTTTGCTCGGTGATATTGATCGGCCGCAGGTCGACCTGCGTCAGAACGCCATTCACGCGCGTGAAGCGGCTGGCAAAAGCCGCCTGGGTTTCCGCAGTGATACCCGGCAGCGCCGAAATCCCCCCGGTCGTGCGATTCTGGCTCAAGTCGAACTGGAAGTTGAGCTGCGGATCCTTGAGCGGATTCACCGAAACGCCGATGCGCCAGCTCTCCGTCTCGCCGTTGGTCAGACCGGGATTGCCGCCGGAAAGAGTACGAACATTGACCGTCTGGCCGGTCACATAGTCGAAGATCGGCACATTCTCGGTCTGAACGATCGCATCGCCGAGTTGCGACGCAGTCGGCGCATTTTGGCGCTTGGTGTAGTTGCCAGTCACGTTGACGATGCGCGCCGGCTGCCAGTTCACGCCAACCGCATAAGTGTGGATCCAACCGAAGTCGGACAGACGGGAGAAATTGAAATTGCCGTTGACCGACAGGCGCCCGATCTTGTCCGCGAGCATGGAGCCGTTGCCGGCGATGGGCAGGTTGATGTTGCCAGATATGCCGCCGATGCTCCGCTGTACGCGTGACTGGGTGAGCGCACCCGCGTTCATGCGATTGGCCCGGAACGTCGAGGTCGAGCCGAAGAGATGCCCCGTGAACGAAACGTCGCTCGAGCCGAGCCGGAAGAGCGATGTGTTGTAAAGCAGGTCCAGCGAGCCGGTGTCGGTATAGCTGCGCGACACATCGGCACCGGGGAGAAAGCGCTGGCCGATGTCATTGGCTGGATTCACCGTCAAGTCGCCCGCCGTCACAGCATCCTGATAGGCCTTGAGATCGAAAGGCCGGTCCGAAATCGTCCGCGTATAGCTGTGGTCGTAATTGCCGGTCAGGGTCATCTGACCCTTGGAGTGATCCCGCGTCAGGCCGAAGCCGCCATGCGCGCTGAAACGGCTCGAGGAACGCTCCAGCGCTACATCGTCAAGTGGTGACGTCGGGGTGAACTGGCTCGCCACGCCGCCGGGTGCATAAGGGCTGGTCGCCGGGATATTGACGGACAGCACTGGCAGGACGCGCCCGATCGTGCTTTCCTGCTGATCCGTAACGATCTGACCATTCAGCGTGCCAGCCACGCGTTGGCCGAGCGGATGATGGTAGGTCGAGTTGATCGTGATTTGCGTGTCGGACGGCGTCAGGGTCCGGAAAGCGGAATCTTGACCGGTGAGACCGCGATCCGTCTCTTTCAGTTGCTCCTGACCCTGCACCTGGACATCCGTATTGAAACGCTTGCCATTGCGGATCGACATATAGCCGACCTCGGCATTGCCATTCTTGCCGCCGCCTGCGGTCGGTACGCGGCCATTGACCTCGACGTTCACGGCACGGAAGCGCTGGCGCAGCACGATGTTCACGACCTTCTGATCGGCATCATAGCCATAGCGGAGGCCGACTTCCTCGGGCAGCACATCGACGCGCTGGATCGCCTCAGAAGGCAGGCTGTTGATTTCATTGGGGCTTGAAAGACGGTGTCCTTCGAGCAGCATGACCGGCGGACGGCCGCTGGCGCTCTGCACCTGGGGGCCGAGCTCGTTGATGAGGTCGCTGACGTTGCTGACGCCGAGCGCGCGCACATCGCCGGCATCGAGCTGCTGAACCGGCTTGACGTCTCCGACCACGGATCCGCGCTCGCGGGCACCAGTCACGACGATCTCATCGTCGGCGAGGTCCTCATCGGCATTGAGGCCGGTTGAACGGACGGTCGGGGCTGAGCTCGGCGTCGGCGCCCTGGGCGCCGGCTGGGCCTGCGCGGCGGGTTCCTGGGCTATGGCCGGAGCCGCCAGCGCCAATGGCGACGCAGCCGCAAGCAGGGTCAGCATCAGGTGATTACGCGCAGTCATGAGGCTCCCCGCTTCGTCGAAATATGATTCTGGTAGGCAGACGCTATGGCAGCGAAGCTTTCGCAACGCTGACCGTTGCTTTTTCGACGATGTTCTTGTGCCGCTGATTTCAACATTGAAACGTTCGGGCACACATTGTTGCAAACATTGCCTACTGTTGCCGAAATGGCCTATCGCGGCCGCGCCAGGACAGTTCATGGAGAGGATGCCAGCTAGGATGAGCCAGACGCTCACAATTGAAGACCGGATCGCCTTGCAAGACCTGATCGCAAATTATGGTTGGGCGCTCGATACCGGCGAGGTCGAAAACCTCGTGGCCTGCTTCACGCCCGATGCCGTCATGACCGAAGAAGTCTTCGACGATCCCGACATCTGGGAAGGTCATGACGGCATTCGCGGCATCGCAGAGCATTATCGCAACGCCCCGGGTTTTCCGGGCCGCCAGCATCATGTGACACAGACGCAATACACACCGCAGGACGACGGGTCGGTGAAAATGCGAAGCTTTGCCTTCGTCACGGAATGCGAGGGCGAGCCGCCCTATGTCTTGCGCTTCACCGGCTGGTACGACGATCATGCCGTCAAGTGCGAAGACGGCCAGTGGCGATTCAAGCGCCGTACCGTGCGGCTGTGGGACGGCGAGGTGCTCAAGAATTTCCCCGGCCGTGGACAATGGGTGCCGCGCAAGCGCCCCCCGTCGTTGATCATCAAAAGATAGAGCGAGTCGATCGCAAGGCCAGCCCGCTCCTGAAGGCTGCGCGAGTTTACGCCCTGAACAGGACCGACCTCGCGCAAATCCTCACTTCAGCTTGAAATCGAACTGGATGCGCAGGCCCAGCACCAGGGCGTTGCGGATCGTCGGGTCCGCCGACGGGCTGACGACATATTGCACGTCGGGCTGCAGGCTGAGTCCGGGCAGAATCTCGTCCTTGTACGTCGCTTCGATGATCGTCTCGTTCTTGTGCAGCGGCGTACCCGCTACGAGCGAACTGTTGCGATAGCTGCGCGACAGGTGTGCACTCCCAATGCCCAGCGAGAAGCTGCTTGCCGGCCGCGATTGGAAGACATGATCGACCAGCACGCCGGCCTGCCATCCACCGGCATAAGGCGTAGTGTAGCCATCCGAGATGCCGCCGCGAACGAAGCCGCTGACGGTCGCCCCGCCATGCTTGGCGAACAACTCGTGTTCGACCGTGAAATAGAGACCCTGCGATACGTGCGTTGTGTTTTCCGGCACGATATCGGGCGCATCGATGACGGGCTGCTCCTTGGTGTAGCGCCAGGCACCGATCGCAACCTTGCCGCTGCCGGTCCAGCCCAGTTCGCTGATCAAGAGCAGGCCTTCGGGGCCGAACGGCGCCACGCCATCCGCGTCGCCGATCGTGCCGGCCTTGGCGTTGAGCACGGCGGCCCGGACATAGGTGCCGCCGAACGCCGCATTGACACGACCGGCTAGCGCCGTTGAAGGGAAAATGGAAGGGCCGTTGGGACCGGTTGCAGACAGCTCCGAGCCGATACCGAAAGGCGGCGAGATCAGCAGTCCCGATGCGTCGTTCTGGTAGAACTCGGTGTTAAGATCATAAAGGCCTGCACGCACCGACACGTTCCCGAAAGCCTGCTCCGCCCAAGCCTCATAGACCTTGAGATGCGTCGTTCCGACTTCGATGTTGTTCACGCCCTGGATGGACCCTACCAAATCGTTGGGCCGGCCACCGAGATTGTTGAGAACGTTGACGAAAACCGTGGCACCTTGCCAGCCTGCGAGTTGATCGAGATCGAACTCTGCTGTCAGGTTGAGATTGTCGAGCCAGCGCGTCCCCCTGGAGACGCCGCCGCTCACGACGCCGACGACGTCGGTTTTGTAGGCGCCTTCAACCGTAATGGGAGCCTTTGCTTCTTCGGCACCATCCTGTGCGAATGCAGGCGCCGAGAAGCAAATCATCGACCCAAGGATCGACGCAGACGCGACGAGCCCCGCAACACTCTTCTGAATAACCATTGCGACCACCTCTGTTTTTTTGAGGGCCTAATGGTAACCATTTAATTGGCCGTGGCAGGGCTTGGTTAACGTTCATTTAGCCATGATTGGCGAAAGCAATCTGTTGATTGTACGACCATATTATGTCGCACTCGCTGGTGATTTTTCGACAAATTTGGCGGAATACGTCTGATTTTCGGGGTAGCGCACCAATCACGCGTTTCGGAATTGCCGAGTGGACCAAAAGTCGTCCGAAAAATTCGGATGAGCCGGCCTTCTATATTATGGGACTTCGGCAGGCTCTTATGCGGAACCGGCATTAACCGGTTTTTATCCGCCCACCATTATGACCATCCAAAAGAGCTAGACCCATAGAGGTGGCTAGGAGGTCGCGTGTCTTACACTATCAATCGGATGATGACGACGGCCGTCGGCATCATTGCCCTTCTCGTTCTGTTGACCGGCGCCGCGAGCATCTGGTCGAGCCGTCATCAGGCGGCTGCGCTCGAGCGCATGAACAAGGCATCCGAGCTGCTGCGCAACCATATGGAAGCCGACATGATGCATGACGCCATTCGCGCGGACGTGCTGAGCGTGCTGGTTGCCGCAAGTGGCGGCGAAACCAATCTCGAGGAAACCCGCAAGGATTTCGCAGAGCACAGCAAGCTTCTGGTCGACAACATCGCCAACGACGTCGCCTATGACGAATCCGAAGTCGTCGCAACCGAGGCGACCAAGATCCAGGAGCAGGTGAAGCGTTATGTCGCTTCAGCGACCGAGATCTCGCAGAATCCGGCAAGCGCACAGGCGCTTTTCGCAGGTTTCATCAAAGATTTCCGCGAGCTCGAAGACGGCATGAGCGCGGTTTCCGATGCGATCGAAGCTCACACGACCGAGGTCAAGGCGCAGTCTGAATCGGCGGCGCGTCTTGCTGCCGGCCTCATCATTGCCAGTACCATCGGCTGTTTCGGCGTCGTCGTCCTGATTGGCATCATGTGCCGCCGTAAGGTCATCGCACCGCTCGCCGAACTGGTCGCTGTCATCCAGCGCATGAGCGCAGGCGACCTGCAGGTCACCGTTCCTTCGACCGAGCGCAAGGACGAGCTCGGTCAGTTGGCCGGCGCGACACTCAATTTCCGCGATCAACTCACGGAAGCCGAGCGCTCCAAGGCCGCTCAGACCGACCTCATCGTCTCCAGCGTCGGCGAAGGCCTAGCGCGGCTCGCGAAGGGCGACCTCGTGTCGCGCATCGAAGAGGAACTCACTGGGCCGTTCGCGCGCCTCAAGAGCGACTTCAACAGCGCCATCGACTCGATGCGCGAGACGATGCTCTCGGTTTCGGGCGCCTCGAACGACATCAATCGTGGTGCCACCGAGATCCGCGCCTCATCCGACGACTTGTCGCAGCGCACGGAGCAGCAGGCCGCCAATATCGAAGAGACGGCTGCGGCAATGAACCAGCTCACGACGACCGTTCGCGAAACCGCGGAAGACGCTGGCCGGGCCAACCAGCTCGTGACGCAGGTTCGCGATCAGGCGGAACATGGCGGCGACGTCGTGCGCCGCGCCGTGGACGCCATGGCCGGGATCGAGCGCTCGTCGGACGAGATCAGCGAGATCATCTCGGTAATCGACGGCATTGCGTTCCAGACCAACCTGCTGGCGCTGAACGCAGGCGTCGAAGCCGCCCGTGCAGGCGACGCCGGCAAGGGCTTCGCGGTCGTTGCCAGCGAAGTGCGGGCCCTTGCCCAGCGCTCGGCCGACGCGGCAAAGGACGTCAAGACCCGCATTCTCGCCTCGCGCGAGCAGGTCGGCAGCGGCGTGTCGCTGGTCAACGAAACCGGCGAAGCGCTTGGCGCGATCATCGGCCAGATCAATGAGATCAACGAACGCGTCTCGGCGATCGCGTCGGCCGCCACGCGCCAGTCGACCGGCATCCAGCAGATCAACTCGGCGATCAGCGACATGGACAGCATGACGCAGCAGAATGCCGCGATGGTCGAGGAATCGAACGCCGCCGCGCGCAACCTCTCGTCGGGCGCCGACGACCTAGTCGAAAAAGTGTCGCGGTTCCGCACCGGCAGCGATCATGGCCGCCCCTCGTCGACGAATAGCTATCGCGCACCGGCCCCGGTCCGCTCAGCCCCTGCGTCGCGCGTCAGCGGTAACACCGCTCTCGCCGTCCAGGACGAGGACTGGCAGGAGTTTTGACCGCTTTTAACAAAGCAAAACGGCAAACATAATCACTGACCCCGGGCGATCCGATCGTCCGGGGTTTTACTTTGCCGTTTCAACGCAAAAGGGCCTCCCTTGCGGAAGGCCCTTTTGATTTGGCGCACCCGGAACGATTGCCCTCGGCTTCGCCTCGGTCGTCTCCGCTTCGCTTCGACGCCGAGGTTCGCTTCATTCGATGGGGCCACCAAATCAAAAGGGCCCTTCTTGCGAAGAGCCCTTTTTGATTTGGCGCACCCGGAACGATTCGAACGTCCGACCCTCAGATTCGTAGTCTGATGCTCTATCCAGCTGAGCTACGGGTGCATTGCCATGTCGTCGCGCGAGGGCCGAGGCCGCCGCGGGAGAGGCGCAGATAGTCTCGCCCGTTCCCCGTGGCAACCCCTTTTTTGGCCTTTGTGCAGGGGCTCGTAACCGGCTAACGCGGCGCCGGCCTATTGGGGTCCCGGTGCACGCAACGGAATGCCGCGCGGATAGCTCTCCACCACTTCGGCAAGTGGCTGGCCGTCTTCGGACAGGACGAAGGCCCTGTGGCGCACGATGATGCCTGCCTTCTCTCGCACCTCGCTCGCCAAAGTCCGCCGGGTCGGCTTGAGCGGGCTGATGACGACCCCGAACGGTATGTCGCCCGAAAGCAAAGCATGGTTCATCCCGGCCGTCAGTCGATCGGGCCGATACCAGTTCTCTGCAATCGAATAGACGGCCTCGCCGCATTTCAGCCGCACCCTGCGATACACAAGCTCGACTGCTGGCCCGGCTTCGAGATCGGTGCGCACTTTTTTTGGCGCGTTCCGGCGGGCGGTACGATCCACCTCGGCGCGAATGGGCACAGGGCAACGTCGCTGCAGCACTGCAGTGGCGCTGTTCGCAGCACGCAGTTCTGCATCGAGATCAGCTACCAAGCCGCCCTGCAAAAGGACGGCGAGAAGGATCACTTGGCGGCCAATGCTGCCTGCGCCGCGGCGAGCCGGGCAATCGGCACGCGGTAGGGCGAGGCACTGACGTAGTCGAGACCGGTCTTCTCGCAGAAGGCGATGCTCGCCGGATCACCGCCATGCTCGCCGCAGATTCCGAGCTTGATGCCAGGACGCGTTGCCCTGCCCCGCTCCGCCGCAATCTCGATCAGCTGCCCAACGCCGGCGGTATCGAGACTGACGAACGGGTCGCGGGCAAAAATGCCCTTGTCGACATATTGCGTCAGGAAGCGTCCCGCATCGTCGCGGCTGATGCCGATCGTGGTCTGGGTGAGATCATTGGTGCCGAAGGAAAAGAATTCGCCGACCTCTGCAATTTCGCCGGCCATGAGCGCCGCGCGCGGCAGCTCGATCATTGTGCCGACCATATAATCGACCTTGGTGCCTCGCTCCTCGAACACTTTTGCGGCCGTCTGGTCGACCACGGCTTTCATCAGCTCCAGCTCGCGCTTTGTTGCGACGAGCGGGATCATGACCTCCGGGATCGGCGCTTGGCCGCTGGCCTTGGCGACATCCAGAGCTGCCTCGAAAATGGCACGCGCCTGCATCTCGTAGATCTCAGGGAAGGTCACGCCGAGACGGCAGCCACGATGGCCCAGCATGGGATTGAATTCATGCAGTTCGGCGGCGCGCCGTTTCAGCGTCTCCACCCCCACGCCGGCAGCCTTCGCGACTTCGGCGAATTCACCATCCTCATGGGGCAGGAATTCATGCAGCGGTGGATCGAGCAGGCGAATTGTGACGGGAAGGCCCGCCATCTCCTCGAAGATGCCGACGAAGTCCGCACGCTGCTCCGGCAGGAGCTTGGCGAGTGCCTCGCGCCGGCCCTTCTCGCTGTCGGCCAGGATCATCTGGCGCACGGCGGTGATGCGTGCTTCGTCGAAGAACATATGCTCGGTGCGGCAAAGGCCCACGCCCTCTGCGCCGAAGCCGCGCGCTGTCTTGCAGTCATGCGGCGTTTCGGCATTGGCGCGGACCTTCAAGCGGCGAACGCCATCGGCCCACTCCATGAGCGTGCCGAAATCCCCAGCCAACTCGGGCTGCACAGTCGGGACCTCGCCAGCCATGACCTCGCCACTGGCGCCGTCGATGGTGATGATGTCGCCTTCCGCGAAGTCGCGGCCACCGACGCTCATCGTGCCAGCCTTGGCGTCGATCGCGATATTGCCCGCTCCGGAAACGCAGGGACGGCCCATGCCACGGGCGACCACCGCGGCGTGGCTCGTCATGCCGCCACGCGCCGTGAGAATGCCTTTGGCGGCATGCATGCCGTGAATATCCTCGGGGCTGGTCTCGATGCGCACTAGGATCACGGCCTCGCCCAATTCGGCATGGCGCTCGGCGGTCTCGGCCGTGAACACGATCATGCCCGAGGCGGCGCCGGGTGATGCGGGGAGTCCCCTCGCAATGACGTCACGTGGCGCCTTGGGATCCAGCGTCGGGTGCAGAAGCTGGTCAAGCGCGGCAGCGTCGACGCGGGCAACGGCCTCTTCCTTCGAAATCAGCCCTTCATTGGCCATGTCGACCGCGATCTTGAGCGCGGCCTTGGCGGTGCGCTTGCCCGAGCGGGTCTGGAGCATCCAGAGCTTTCCCTGCTGCACCGTGAACTCGATATCCTGCATGTCCCGATAATGGGTCTCAAGGATCTGGAAGACGCGCGCCAGTTCGGCGAAGGTCTCCGGCATCGCCTCTTCCATGCTGAGCGGCTTGGCTTTGGCGCGTTCGCGGGCGGCCAATGTCAGATATTGCGGGGTGCGGATGCCGGCGACGACGTCTTCGCCTTGGGCGTTGATGAGATATTCGCCGTAATAGGCGTTTTCGCCGGTCGCGGGGTCGCGGGTGAAGGCGACGCCCGTGGCCGACGTGTCGCCCATATTGCCGAAGACCATGGCCTGAACGTTGACGGCGGTGCCCCAGTCGCCGGGGATATTGTTGAGGCGGCGGTAGACCTTGGCGCGCTCGGCCTGCCAGGATCCGAACACCGCGCCGATGGCGCCCCAGAGCTGTTCGTGGACGTCCTGCGGGAATGGTTTGCCCCATTGGGCCTCAACAAGACTCTTATACTCGGAGACCAGCTTTTCCCAGTGTTCCGCGGTCAAATCCGTGTCCAAAAATGCCCCTGAATCCTCTTTTGCGATCTCCAGGGCCTCTTCGAAGGCGCCATGGTCGAGATTCAGCACCACATCGGCATACATCTGGATGAAACGGCGGTAGCTATCCCACGCAAAACGCGGGTCTCCGGACACGGCCGCGAGCCCCTTCACGGTCTCGTCGTTGAGGCCGAGATTGAGGACCGTGTCCATCATGCCGGGCATCGACACGCGCGCGCCGGAGCGCACGGACACGAGCAGCGGATCGGCCACGTCACCGAACTTTTTGCCGGTCACCGCCTCGATATGCGCAATGCCGGCAGCCACTTCCGCGTTCAGGCTCTCGGGATAGGTCTCGCCATCCGCATAATAGCGGGTGCACATCTCGGTCGTGATCGTGAAACCCGGCGGCACGGGCAGGCCGATCGCGGCCATGCCGTCGAGATTGGCGCCCTTGCCGCCAAGAAGGTTCTTGTCACCCTTGCCGCCGTCGTCGACGCCCCCGCCGAAGCGGTAGACATATCTGGTCATTGTCTAAACCCCATCCCTGCACAGATTTGGTGAGCGACCCGCTGTTGTTTTGTTCTTCGTGTCCCGCTTGCCCGGAGCGGCAGCAATTGCCCGCTCGCGCTCCTGTTTTGCATTTCCCAAGTCGTCGGCCGCCGTCAGCTGACCTGAAAATGCTTCCTAGCCCTCGATCTTCGAGAAGTCGGCAACTTTGTGCACCGCAGCGCGAATACGGGTCAACAGGTTTAACCGGCTCTCGCGCTTGGCGGGATCGGCGTCGTTGACCGTGACGGCCTCGAAGAAAGCATCAATCGGTTCACGCAGGGTCGCGAGCGCAGCCATGGCGCCGCCGAAATCCTCCGCGGTTACAGCGGCGTCGGCGCGCGGGCCGGCCTCGTCGAGCGCGGCGATCAGCGCGGCCTCGGCGGGCTCGGGCGGATATTTGAGCGCGAACTGCGCCTCATGCACCTGGATCGCTTCAGCCACATCCGGTGCTTCGACGGCGATAAGACCATCCTCCTCACCGATCGGCTCGATGCTGATCGCGTGATGGTCGTCCCAATTCTCCTTCTTGAGGATATTGGCGGCGCGCTTGTAGCCGGCGAGCAGGTTGGTGCCGTCGTCGGTGCCGATGAAGGACTGGAGCGCCTTCACGCGAGCGAGCAGGCGGACGAGATCGTCTTCGCCGCCGAGCGCGAACACGGCGTCGATCAGGTCGTGGCGGACGCCAGCCTCACGTTGCTGGACTTTGAGGCGGTCGGCGAAGAAATCGAGGACTTCATCTGCGGTTGAAACCGACTTTTCAAATCCTAGTCTCGCTAGTTCATCAAGCTGCGGCTCGAGAACCCGCGCCTGGTACTTCTCGGAAAACTCTTCACCTTCACGCAAACCCGCGCTTAGGAGAGCCTGCTCGATGTTATGAGCCAACCCGGCATGGGTATTGCCAATCTCGAACGCATACGCCCTGCCGGCAGCCCATTTAAAGGCTTCCACCGTCGGCACGCGGAGCTTTCCGTCAACGATCGAACGGATAGATCCCAGTGCAGCTCTTCGCAGTGCGAAGGGATCCTTGGAACCCGTTGGCTTCTCACCAATCGCAAAAAACGAGCAAATGGTATCCAGCTTGTCAGCCAGACTCACCGCCATCGTCACCGGTGCAGTCGGGACGTCATCGCCCTGCCCGACCGGCTTGTAGTGATCGCGGATGGCGTCGGCGACGGCGTCGGGCAGGCCTTCGGCGCGGGCATAATAGCCGCCCATCAGGCCCTGGAGTTCGGGGAATTCCCCGACCATCTCGGTGACGAGGTCGGCCTTGCAGAGGCGGGCGGCCTGTTCGGCGAGGTTGGCGAGCTGCGCTCTTTCCTCGTCATCCCGGCGAAGGCCGGGATCCACCTGAAACGTCACGCCATCTCGCAGGGCCGCCTGGACCCCGGCCTTCGCCGGGGTGACGGAAGTGGTAGCGGTGGAGTGACTCGTCCCCCCGACGATCCCCTCTTCGACCAGCCACCGCGCCAGCTTGGCCACGCGCTCGACCTTGTCGGCGACGGTGCCCAGCTTCTCGTGGAAGGTGATCCGCGAGAGCTTCTGCGCCTGCACGTCGAGCGGGATCTTCTTGTCCTGCTCCCAGAAGAAGCGCGCATCCGACAGACGCGCGGCGAGCACTTTGCCATTGCCTTCGACGATGGCCTTGCCGCCGTCCTTCGCATCGATGTTGGCGGTGCAGATGAAGGCGTTGGCCAGCTTGCCGGCACCGTCGCGCAGGACGAAATATTTCTGGTTTATACGGAGGGTTAGCTGAATAACTTCAGGCGGAACCTCAAGAAACGCCGCGTCGAAAAAGCCGAGCAGCGGCACCGGCCATTCGGTGAGGCCGGCATTCTCGGCAACGAGGCCGGCGTCGGGAATCAGCTCCAGTCCTGCCTCATGGGCGAGCGCATTGGCGCGGGTCTCGATGATCCTGGCGCGCTCGGCCTGGTCGACGATAACATGGCAGGCGCGCAGCTTCTCGACATAGTCGTGCGCCGAGCCGATGGTGATCGGCCCGCTGTGATGGAAACGATGGCCCATGGTCGCGGCGCCTGAGCGAATGTCCTCGATCGCGAAATCGACCACATCCTCGCCGAGCAGCGCGACGATGCCCTGCAGCGGACGCACCCAGCGCAGGCTCTCGGTCGACAGGCTCGCATCGCCCCAGCGCATCGACTTGGGCCAGGGGAAAGCGCGGACGATGGCGGGAATGGCCTCGGCGAGCAGCGCGGCGGTCGCCCTGCCCGGCTTCTCGACATTGGCGAACCAGACGCCGTCGCGGTCCTCGAGCTGGTCCTGCGTGAGGCCGGTCTTGCGGAGGAAGCCTTCGAGCGCCTGGGCGGGCGCATTGGTGCGGGGACCCTTGAACTCCTCGCTGACCGCCTGCGTCGCGAGCGGCAGGTCATGCGCGATCAGGGCGAGACGGCGCGGCGTCACATAGCTGGTGATCTTGCCGGGCTTGAGGCCCGCTTCGGCGAGCTTCTCGGCAAACAGGCGCGAGAGATCCTCGCTCGCCTTGGCCTGCATGCGCGCGGGGATTTCTTCGCAGCGCAGTTCGAGGAGGAAGTCAGCGGTCATTGCTTTGCCCTCAAAGCCGTTCGGGCTGAGCTGGTCGAAGCCCTCTCCTTTTCTTGAAGAAAGAAGCAGAGCCCTTCGACAGGCTCAGGGCGAACGGTGTTATTGGGATGGTAGCTCATTCCGCCCACCCGTTATGCGCCATCCAGGCGGCGCAGCTGCCCTTGGCCATGTCGCGGACGCGGCCCATGTAGCTGGCGCGCTCCTGGACGCTGATCACACCGCGCGCCTGCAGCAGGTTGAAGACATGGCTCGCCTCGATCGCTTGCTCATAGGCCGCGAGCGGCACGTCCGCGGCGATGCTGGCGCGGCACTCTTCCTCGCAGTCCTTGAACCAGCGGAACAGCTTGTCGGTATCGGCGATCTCGAAGTTCCACTTCGACATCTGCTTCTCGTTCTCGAGGAAGACGTCGCCATAGGTCACCGCCGGGCGGTTGCCGACTGCATCGTTGAAGATGAGGTCGTACACGCTGTCGACGCCCTGGATGTACATGGCCAGACGCTCGAGGCCATAGGTCAGCTCACCCGCGACCGGCTTGCAGTCGAACCCGCCCATCTGCTGGAAATAGGTATATTGGGTCACTTCCATGCCGTCGCACCAGACTTCCCAGCCCAGACCCCAGGCGCCCAGCGTCGGGCTTTCCCAGTCGTCCTCGACGAAGCGGATGTCATGGAGCAGCGGATCGATGCCGATCGCCGCGAGGCTGCCGAGATACAGCTCCTGCAGGTTGGGCGGGCTCGGCTTCATGATCACCTGATATTGGTAATAATGCTGGAGCCGGTTGGGGTTCTCGCCATAGCGGCCATCGGTCGGGCGGCGCGAAGGCTGGACATAGGCGCAATTCCACGCGTCCGGGCCGAGGCTGCGCAGCGTGGTCGCGGGATGGAAGGTACCTGCACCGACGCGCATGTCGAACGGCTGCAGGATCACGCAGCCCTGGTTGGCCCAATAATCATGCAATGTCAGGATCAGTCGCTGAAAACTCAGCGGCTTGGTTTCCGTGCCGGTCATGCTTGCCTTGCCTGTTCTCAGTTTAGGTGCACTAAACGGGCGCGCTTTGACGCATGGGGGGCATGGGGTCAAGCTGCGCGGGCTTACAGACCTCCCCAGTTCAACCATCCATTCGGTTCGAGCGAAGTCGAGAACCGCCGAGCGCTGAACATGCGTGTCTCGAGTTGGCCTGCGGCCGCCTCCGGCTCGCTCGACACGAACGGATGGTTTGACTGCGCCTGGGCTTCGATTTTCGCGGGAATGACCGAAGGCGCGAGTGGGTTCACCAATCATGGTTTCGCTGCAGGCTTCCCGCGCAAGCAGGACCCGCGAGCGAGATGGTGCCTGGGTTCCCGCTTGCGCGAGAATGACGGCGTGGGGTGACGGGCTCCAGCGCTTGCTTGCGCGGGAATGACGGTGTGGGGTGACGGCTCCGGCACATGCTTGCGCTAAGCCAGCCCTGCACTTGCGCTCAGCTGGTAAAGCCGCGATGACACGCGCGGGGACGACGCAATGCGGGAGTAGGAAGAGTGTTGGTTCATCGTCCGCGGTCCATCGTCAGGCTTGCCGCACTGCTGGCGCTGCTGTCCGCGCCGCTGAGCGCACAGGCTCAGGTTCAGGCGCCAGCCAAGCCTGCCGCCAGTGCAGCTCCAGAAGCACCGAAGAGCGTCCTCGCCAAGCCCGCGCTGTGGGTCGTCAAGGACAAGGACACGACGATCTACCTGTTCGGCACGATCCACCTGCTGCGGCCGGGCATCAACTGGTTCCAGGGGCCGGTCAAGAAGGCGTTCGACAGGTCAGACACGGTCGTCATGGAAGTCGCGGATCAGAATGACGCGGCCATGCAGGCGCGCGTCGTGCAGAAGGCGCTCGACGTGTCCGGCCCGCCCCTTACGCAGAAGCTCCCCGAAGCGATCCGGCCCAAATTCACGCAGCTGGTCAGCGACTACAAGCTGCCCTCCACGGTCGTCGAGCGCATGAAGCCATGGTTTGCCGCCGTGACGATCACCAGCGCGCCGCTGGCCAAGCTCGGTTACGATGCCTCGCAGGGCGTCGAGGCGCAGCTGCGCAAATATGCCGAGGCCGCCAAGAAGCCGATGCTCGGCCTGGAAACGACCGAGGAGCAGGTCGGCTATTTCGACGGCCTGTCCAGCGACCTGCAGATCTCGATGCTGGTCGAGACGATCAACGAGCAGGCCGATGTCGAAAAGACGCTGGCCCAGATGATCGACGCCTGGGCGGCGGGCGACCCGCTCAAGCTCTCCGAGACGATGAACAAGTCGATGGAGGACGACAAAGCGCTGCAGCAGATCCTGCTCTTCGACCGCAACGAGCGCTGGGCCGACTGGATCAAGGCGCGGCTCGACAAGCCGGGCACGGTGTTCCTGGCCGTCGGCGCCGGGCATCTCGCGGGCCAGCGCAGCGTGCAGGACGCGCTCAAGGTGCGCAAGATCAAGACCAAGCTGGTCAAATCGCTCTGACCATGGCGCGCGACCGGCGCTGGCGGAGGATATTGCTGGCGGCGTTGTTGCTGGCCGTGATGGCGGCAGCGCTGGCTTGGCATTGGCGGCCGATAACCGCCCGCCCTGCCCTCTGGCGCATCTCGCAGGGCGACCGGCATGGCTGGCTGTTCGGCACGATCCACGCGGTTCCGTCCGGCGCCCGCTGGATGTCGCCGGAGATCGAGAAGGCGGCAGGGGAAAGCGAGCTGCTCGTGCTCGAAGCGGCGGGGCTGGAGGCGGAACGCAGCGACCGGCGCGTGTTCGAGGCGCTGGGGCGCTCTCCGGGCCTGCCGCCGGTCTCGGCGCGGCTGAGTGCCGCCGACCGCCCGGGTTTCGAGGCGCTGCGCCGGGCATCGCCGCAAGCCCTCAAGGATCTCGACGGCTATGAGGACTGGGCCGCGGCACTGCTGATCGGCGCGGCGACCGACACCGGTGCTTCGAGCCAGGACGCGCCGGAAGCGCGGCTGGAGCAGCTGTTTCGGGGCAGAGGGAAGCCTGTGCGCGGACTGGAGACGATCGAGGCCCAGCTCGGCCGCTTCGACACGCTGCCCGCGCCCGACCAGTCGGCGCTGCTCCACCAGTCGATCGCGGAATCCGGCGACGCCGCGCGGCAATACCGCCTGCTCTATGAGCGCTGGGCGGCAGGCGACGTGGCAGCGCTCGATGCGCAATTCCTGGGGCCGCTCGCCCGGTCTCCGCATTTGCGCGACGTGCTGATCGACCAGCGCAACGAACTTTGGGCACAGGCTGTCGACAAGCTATTGCGGGAAAACCGGAAAATAGCGTTCGTGGCTGTCGGCGCGGGACACCTGCTTGGCCCGGGAAGCGTTCAGGCGCGGCTCGCCAGGCGGGGCTGGAAGGTGGTTCGCGTGCAGTGACCGGCACGCATGAATCGCTTTGCGTTCGCCGCCCGACTCACGCATAGTCGGGCAAGCAGAAACTCCTGGTGCAGGAGTCGATGATGAGCATTTCCGAAGTCGGGGAATTCCGGATCGACGACCAGTTGCTCCACCAGAGCGACGCCTTGCTCGCAGCCATCGTGCGCAGCGCCACCGATGCCATCATCGCCGTCGACGCGACGGGCACCGTGATCAGCTGGAACCGCGGTGCGCAAATCCATTTCGGCTATCCCGAACGCGAGATGATCGGCTTGCCGGTCGGCCGCTTCATCCCGCCCGACCGCGCCCGCGAGCAGGAGACCGCGATGGCTCGCGTCTTCGCCGGCGAACTGATCGGGAGCTTCCAGAGCGTGCGGACGACCAGCGCCGGCAAGGACGTGTCCGTCTCCGTCGCCATGTCGCCGATCTACGACGGCGAAGGCATGGTGATCGCCGCGTCGGCCATCGTGCGGCCGCGCCAAAATGTCCGCCGCAAGGGCGACGGCACCGACCAAGGCGACCTGTGGAGCGCGCTCGACAGCGCGCCGCGCGAGGATATCGGCGAGGCTGCCGAGGCCAATCCGAACATCCTCGTCGTCGAGGATGAGGCGCTGGTCGGGCTGGGCCTGGCGGCGATGCTGGAAAATGCCGGCTTCGACGTGATCGGGCCGGTGGGCGACCTCAACACCGCCATGGCCATGCTCGACGCCCGGGACTGCGCGCTGGCGATCCTCGACATCAACCTCGCGCATGGCGAAACCTCCGCGCCGCTGGCCGAGCGGCTCAAGCGGAGCGGCATTCCGTTCCTGGTGACGTCCGGCAGCCTTCCGGCGCCCGGAAAGGGCATATTCGGCAGCGTGCGCAGCCTGCCCAAGCCGGTGGGCGCGCGGGTGCTGGTCGCTGCGGTGCAGGAGGCGCTGGGCTAGCTGCAACGCTCGACATCCGTTCGTGTCGCGCGTAGTCGAGAACCGTTCGTGCGGCGCGTGACTCGACTGCGTCCGACACGAACGGATCAAGCAGCTCCGCCCTTGCTTTTCGCCGATATTGCCGCTATGCGCGCCGGCTTCCGTCATGGTCATCCCTGGAGGCGTGGCGGATTTTGCAACCTGTACTTGGAGACACGCTATGAGCGATACGCTTACGCTGTCGGCCGAGGCGCGCGATCGGGCTGGCAAGGGAGCCTCCCGCGCTCTCCGCCGTGAGGGCCGCGTACCCGCCGTCATTTATGGTAACAACGAAGAACCGCAGGCCGTCCACGTCGAGGAAAAGCTCCTCGTCAAACAGCTCGGCACCGGCCACTTCTTCAACTCGGTGATCATGGTCGAAGTCGGCGGCAAGGCCGTCCGCACGCTGGCCAAGGACGTCGCCTTCCACCCGGTGACCGATCGCCCGCTCCACGCAGATTTCCTGCGTGTCTCCGAACATGCCAAGGTGCACGTCAACGTGCCCGTGCACTTCAAGAACGAAGAGGCCTCTCCGGGCCTGAAGCGCGGCGGCGTGCTCAACATCGTTCGCCACGACCTCGACCTGATCTGCGACGCCGCAGAGATCCCGGACGAGATCCTGGTCGACCTGACCGGCCTCGACGTCGGCGCCTCGATCCACATGAGCAACATCGTGCTGCCGCGCGGCGTGTCGTCCGGCATCCATGAGGCCGACCCGACCGTCGCGACCATCGTGGCTCCGTCGGCGCTCAAGTCGAGCGAAGGCGACACGACCAAGGAAGAGGGCGAAGCAGAGGCCTGAGCCTCGCACACCCACGACTAGACATGCGGCCCGGGGTATCGGCTATGATACTCCGGGCCGCTTCGTAACTAGACAGGAAGGACGCGCATCGGGTGCAACTCTGGGTCGGCCTCGGCAATCCCGGACCGCAATATGCGCTCCACCGCCACAATGTCGGCTTCATGGCGCTCGACGTCATCGCCGACATGCACAGCTTCCCCGCGCCCAAGAAGCAGTTCCAGGGCTGGTTCGCCGAAGGCCGGATCGGCGGCGAGAAGATCCTGCTGCTCAAGCCCGCCACCTTCATGAACGACAGCGGCCGATCGGTGCGCGCGGCGATGGACTTCTACAAGCTCACGACCGAGGACGTCACCGTCTTCCACGACGAGCTCGACCTCGCGCCGATGAAGGTCAAGGTGAAGCGCGGCGGCGGCACCGCGGGCCACAACGGCCTGCGCTCGACCGAGGCGCATATCGGCAACCCCTTCCGCCGCGTCCGCATCGGCATCGGCCATCCGGGCCACAAGGACCGCGTCACCGGCCACGTGCTCGGCAATTACCACAAGAGCGAAATGGACGCCCTCGCCGACATGCTGGGCGCGATCGGCGCCGAGGCTGAATGGCTGGCGAAGGGGGACGATGTGCGGTTCATGAACGATGTGGCGGTAAGGTTGGCGGGGGATTGAGCGAAGGGAGGCTGACGAGGCTCCCAGACTCCCGTGGCTCCATTTTGGTATCGTCCTGGTCCGGTTCTCGGCTACGGTGATCCCGGAGCCGCTGATCCTTTGCGGATCGTAACGACGAGATGGGGAAGCGATGAACGACATATCGGTTCGTCCGATGACAAGAGGCGTGCTCCGGGCGATCTGCGCGGTAACGGCCTTCTTCCTTGTTTCGCCGGTTCTGGGCCAGCCGGTGGCGGCGCCGGCGGTCGATCCGGCCCGCGTGCTGGTGAAGCGACTCGATCTCGAGCGGTACAAGGCGACGATCAAAGCTCTCACCCAGTTCGGCGATCGCCGCCAAGGCACCGCCCGCAATCGCGCTGCGATCGACTGGATCGAGGCCCAGCTCAAGAGCTACGGCTGCACGAACACCGAGCGCCTGAAATATACGTTCGGCGAGGAGCCCGCGCACACGGTCGCACCGGCAAGGGCGGCGGTTCCCACCGGTTCGGACGAGCCCGGGCTGTCGGTCGGCGGGGGCCGCTCCCGCGGCTTCACCCGCAAGACCGGCGTGAACACCGACCCCAATGCTCAGCCCGACGCGCGGATCAGAGCGCTCGACATGCCGCCTGCCTTCCCCGGAGAGCGCGAGGAAGTCTATTGCACCAAGATCGGGATCGGCCACCCGAATGAGATGTACATTGTCAGCGGCCATATGGACGGCATCGGCTTCGGCGAGGCCGCCAATGACGACGGCTCGGGGACGGCGCTAGTGATGGAACTGGCGCGCGTGTTCAGCAGCCCGGACGTGCAGACCGACCGTTCGATCCGCTTCATTCTGTGGAACAACGAGGAGACCGGGCTCAACGGCTCCAAGGCCTATGTCGAGCAGCGCGCAGCCCTGCAAGGCAAGGAATCGCCGGCTGGATCGGGCCGTTACCCCGAGCCGAAGTGGCTCGGCGTCATACAGCACGACATGATGATGTTCGACCACGGCATGCCTCGCGCCGACGGGACCGTGAGCCCAGTGCAACGCCCCGAAGCCGACGTGAACATCGAATTCCAGGCCACATCGAAATTCGCCGCCCAAGCCCAGGAACTGGCCTGGGTGCTTCAGGCCGCGAACGAGCGTTACGCGACGGACTATCCGGCCGCCGTCGGACGTCACATGACCAACACCGATTCCACGCCATTCATGGACCTGGCGCCAGCCGTCAGCCTTCGAGAGAATGAGCGCGGGGCTCAGATCGGAAGCGGCTGGGACCCCCAGTGGCACCAGCCAACCGACCTCTACACCACCTACAGCGACAAGGACTTCCTGCTCGGCCTGAACGCGGCGCAAACCACGCTCTCGGCGATAGCGCGGCTGGCGGGCGCGACCCTGCGCTAAGGCCGCGCGCTTCGATGAAGAAGGCTATGCGTCCAGCAGGCGCTTCCTGAACTGGTTTCTGATCAGCCTGGCTTCGAGCACGCGGCCGACGACATAGAGCGCCGCGAAGATACCCGCGAAAACATAGGCCGGCGTGGGTGAAGGCTTGTCGGCGTCCTTATCCTTATCGTCCTTCTTGCCTTTGCCCTTCTCGCCTTTCTTCGCCTTCTCCTTAGCCTCTTCCTCTTTCTTCTTCTTGTCGGGATCGTCGGGGGCTGGAGCGCCCAGGAATTTGTCGATGGGGTTCATCGGCGTTTTCGCCAATTTCCTCTCGGCCTTTTCCGCCTTTGCCTTCTCTTCGGCCGTCGGCGGCTTACTGAACACGCCGAGGCCAATGGTCGCTCCGGCGATGGCCAGGAACAGCAGCGGGGCAAGGAAGCAGGCCAGCAAAGCCCTGCTGATCAGATTGTAGCGCAATATGGCGCCGTCCGCGCCTTGCTCAACCGTCAGGACGCCGCTGTCGAAAATGGACATCTTGTCCTGCGGCGCCTGGTTCTTCTTGCTGAAGGTCAGGATGCCGTCCGTCCGCTCATGGGTGGTGTTGACCTGCTGGAAAAGGGGCGAGAGCCTGTCGAACGCGTCATCGCTCGACTGCCCGGGCGCCAACGCCAGCTCGCCCCTGATATGCCAGATCGACTCTATGAAACGCGGGGCCACATGATCTCCTTTTGAGGCTTTCGGGTGCGACGCGGACGGCAAGGCTCACGCCGGTCCGCGCGGGACGGCCCTCGCCCAGGCATGATGAAGAGAAAAAGGCGGCGACTATGCCGGTGGAGCAACGCCGATTACTCGGCCGGCACGGCCGTCGGCTGCTGGCCGGATCGTTCCCTGAACCGCTTCCAAAGTTCGCTGAAAGGATAGTGCATCGCTTCGCGGATCGACATGCGGCGGCCGCCCTCCATTCCAAGCAGCTCTGCCTCGCCGTCGATGCACGTGCCGAACATGCGGTCGATCACGATCCAGGTGCCAGCAAAGTTGCTTCTGGTCGCCTCATAATCCTGACAATGATGCACGCTATGATGCTCTGTCGTGTTGAACAGGAAGCGCCACCAGCGCGGCGAGTTAAAGCGCGCATTGATATGCTGATAACTGCCGACTGCCAGGCCGAGGGTGCCGGCAAGCAGGGCTGCTCGCGGAAGAAAATCGAAGAAGCCACCGATGCCAAGTCCGATCAGGAACAGCTCGACCGGATTGCCGACCGCCCCTTTGTTGACGTTGAGCTGAGTGATGAAGTGATGCGGCGCATGGATCACCCAGAGGGGGTGCCAGTTATGCATGCCGCGATGCATCCAGTATTGGCCGAAATCGAAGATGAAGGAGATGAGAAATGCCTGCACCAGCAGCGGCAAGCCAGTGAACCAGCTGAAACTTTCCCAGGTGAAAGCGTTCTGGATGGCCGCGATCATCGCATCGTCGCCGAAATATTTGCCCGCCAGCCTGACGAGCGTGAAGCTGAGTCCGACGTAAAACAGATCCGTCGCCAGCTCTTTCCAGGTCAGTCGCCAGCTATCATAGCGGGGGCTCACCCATTCGAACGCCTGCATCAGCAACGTGATGCCGATACCGATGGCGAAGGCGGTCGATCCCTTGGCAATCGAATTGGGCGCGTAATACCAGAAGGCGACCAGCGCGAGCAGCAAGGTGGGCTGGAACCAGGTGAAGATGAACCGCTTGACCGGCCCGCCTTCCACCCGCGGGACGTTCTCCCAACCTATCGTCACCGGCGACTGCGTTCCGATCAGTCTGCCACCTACGAGAACTCCATCCATATCGCCCCCTCGCAATATTTGGCCGCCCTCTCCAGTAGTATGATTTTGCGAGATCGTAATATTAAAGTGCAGGCGCTGTCTATAGGTATATTAGATTTTTGCGGCCTTCGCGGGGAAAAATGCTCGGGCTGATGATGAACTCGCCGGTCCGGCCAGGAAATGGGGACGATCGGTTGGGCGGCCGGCCTCGCATTCGCGATCCCAATTCTCTGAGTTAAAGAGAGAAATTCGCAATCTTGTGCCTCCCTCCGTCTCCGCCGAAACCGCCGGGCTTCTCCGGCCCCAGTTCGGTCATTTTCGACCGGTCTGAATGAAAGGCAGGTTTCAGGCCGGGTGACATGAGGCCCGAACGTCTGAAATGTTGGGCGAAAGCCTACGTAACGAGGGCGGCCTTACACCGCCCTCGCCTCACCCATCAGAACTGGAACCGCACGCCCAGCCGGAAGTAGCGGCCGATCGTGTCGAAATAGGTCGGGTTGGTGTAGAACTGGGTCTCGGGCGCGGGTGGCGGCGCGCGGTCGAAGACGTTGTTGACGGCGCCGAAGATCTCGACGCCCTTTTCGCGACCCCAGGGACGGAGCGTGCCGAACAGATTGACGTAGAAGCGGCCGGCGACGCGGTTGTTGTTGATGCTGTTGGGGACCGTGGTCGCGTAGCCGGGATCGCCGGGCGCGACATAGGAGGCGTCGAACTTGCCGGGTGAGATGTAGCGTCCCTGGACCGTGACGTTGACCATCGGGCTGTCATAAGTGAGGTAGCTGTTCATGATCCAGCTCGGCGCGGCGGTGGACGCGGACTGACCGGTCTGGCCGGCGCGGTCGATCGACTGGCCGAAGTTGGTCGCCTTGAGTTCGCGCACATAGGTGGCGAGGCCGCGCCAGGACAGCGCCCTGCCCTCTCCGAGCGAGATCCGGTACTGCGCCTCGATATCGATGCCCTGCGCGAGCAGGCTGTCGAGGTTGAGCGAGACGTTGCGGATCTGCGTGATCGTCTGGCCGGTGCCGAAGGTGATCGCATTGCAGGCGATCTGGACGCTGGCGAAGCAGCGGTCGACGAGCTGCTGCGCGCCGCCGGGCGCGGTGCCGATATAGTCCTTCACACGGATACGGTAATAATCCACCGAAAGCCGCAAGCCCGCCAGCGGGCCGCTGGGCTGCACCACGATGCCCGCCGTCGTCGTATCCGCGGTCTCCGGCTTCAGATTGGGCGAGCCGCCGTTGAATATGGCCGGCGTGTTGGGCGTGTTGCCGGTGAAGCGGTTGGTGATCGACGTGAAGGCGCCCGCCGAGGCCAGGTAGAGCTCGGCGAAATTGGGCGCGCGGATGTCGTGGCTTTGCGTGACGCGAATGCGGACGCCATCGACCGGCTCCCACTGGCCGCTGATCTTCCAGGTGGTCTTGGTGAACTTGTTGACGCTCGCGGTGCGCAGATAGCTGCCGAAGCCCTGGATGTCGTAATGCGTGACGCGCACGGCGCCGTCGAGCGACAGCGACTTGGCGAGGCTCACATCCTTGAGCAGCGGCAGTCCCACCTCGGCATAGCCCTCCAGGACCTTGCTCGTGCCGTTATAGTCCGAGCCGAAATTCTGGAAATAGGCGTACTGGTTGGAGAGTGCGTCGTGCGTGACGTTGATCTTGTCGACGCGATATTCCGCGCCGGCCGCCAGCGAGATTGGACCGGCGGCTAGGCCCGGCACTTCGCCGCGAATATTGGCGGCGCCGACATGCTGCTGGAGCGTGATGTCTTCGCGCAGCGTGCCGAAGATAAAGGCCTTGCCCTGGGCCGACACATTGCCCGCGCCGAACAGGTTGATCGGCACGCAGCCCGCCGCCGCCGCGCGCAGCGCCGCATCGGGACTGAGCAGGGCGCGGCAGGTCGGATTGCCCGACACAGGGTCCGTCACCGCGTCGAGCGCATAATAGAAGCGCGCGTTGGATACGGCCAGATTGGCGAGGTTCAAAGCAGGATTGGTGGCATCGTTGAACGGCTTGGTCGGATCGCCGGTGACGAGATTATTCTCCACCGTCTGCACGCGGTCGGTGCGGCCATATTGATAATAAGCGTCCCAATCCCAGCCGTTGCCGAGATCGCCCTTGATGCCCGTGGTGAAGCGGTAGCTGTCGGCAGTCGAGATGCTGAGCCCGCGGCCGACATCGTCGAACACGCGACCGAGATTGAACGAGGCTGCCGAGTTCAGCGGGCGCGTGGTGCTGAGCGGTGGGACGGGAGCCCCGACCAGCGCGCGCACCTCGGCCGGGATGAAGGGATTGTCGCGGAAGATCGGGAGCGAGGCCGTGAAATAGCTGGTCTGCAGCAATGTGCCCTTGATGTGGCCCAACGAGCCTTCGGCAAAGACGCTGAGGCCCGAGCCGACATCGTAATCCACATGCGCGAAGCCGGTATAGCGCTCGACCGGCACGGTGATGTTGGCGTCGGTATAGGTCGGGTAGAGATCGCCGCCGACCTGGCTCAGCGCGAAGGCGGGCGAGCCCGGACGAAAGGGGAGCACGCCGCCATTGGACGCGAAGGTGATGCCGCCCGTGCCCCGCAGATTGCGGATGCCGACGGTCCCGGCGCTGGTGTTGTTGTTGGACGAGACGACACCGCCGGTGTTGAAGAACCAGCCGGCATTGTCGTCGCTGCGGATGAGATTGGGCTGGCCGTTGCCGACGCCGGCCGGCGTATTGAAGCCGCCATTGGTGACGACACCGCCCACCTTGCACCAGCTGCGCGTGAAGCAATTGCCGATGCCCTTCTGGTTGTCATATTCACCGCCGATGATGAAATGACCCGCGTCGCCGCCGAATTTGGTGCCGAAGGCGAGCGCTGCGTGGAAATCGTCGCCGTCGCCCTTGCCCGAGAGGCCATAATCGGCCTGGCCCTTGATGCCCTGCAGCGACTTGTCGAGGATGAGATTGACTGCGCCGGCGACGGCGTCCGAGCCATAGGCCGCCGACGCGCCGCCCGTGACGACTTCGATGCGCTCGACCATGATCGACGGAACGAGGTTGAGATCGACCGACCCCTCTCGCGTCGACGGCGCGAAGCGGCGCCCGTCGACCAGCACCAGGTTGCGTGTCACACCGAGACCGCGCAGATTGACGATGTTGGCGCCGACGTTGAAGCTGCCGAAACCTTGCGTCGCGGGCGAAACACTCGCGCGCATCGCGGGGAGTTGGTTTATGCTGGCGCCGATATTCGTCACAGCCAGGTTCTTGAGGCTTTCCGCACCGATCACGGTCACCGGGGTCGGCGTGTCGAAGGTCGATCGCCCAAGACGCGAGCCGGTGATGATGATGGCCTGATCCGACGCCGAGGGCCCCGCTTCCTCGGGCTGCTTGTCCTGCGCGGCGGCCGAGGTGGCGCATATCAGGCCCAGAGCCGTCGCAAGAAGATGGGAGCGGCGCCGATTGGGGACGCGGCTGGCGGATTTCGGATGCTGATTCGACGGCATATCACTCTCCCGGTGGCATGCGACAGCACCGTCTCTGCGAACGGCTGATGCTGCGGCGTTCATGCGATGGCGAAGCTAAATCCCCGAATCCAACCGTTCGAACTCGTATCCGAATCTCGTCCTGGCGCCGGCGCTCTTCGTCCTGTGAAAAGCTATGGCGCGGGCCACCGTTGATCAATCATCAGACCGCTCGCAAATTTCACAGGGCGAGCGGGGGCAATTATCGGGGGCGGTTGAGCCATGTTTGTCGATCCCGCCGGCTCCATTCGTCGCATTGACCTTGATCCTGGGGCCTGCAAGAACAAATAGGAAACAATGTCCGCTCTTTCCCGCCTCGACAAGCTCGCCATCCTGGCCGACGCCGCCAAATATGACGCATCCTGCGCCTCGAGCGGCGCGCAGAAGCGAAACTCGCGCGAGACCGGCGGGCTCGGCTCGACGAGGGCGATCGGCATCTGTCACAGCTACGCGCCGGACGGTCGATGCATCTCGCTGCTGAAGATCCTGATGACGAACATGTGCATGTTCGACTGCCTCTATTGCATCAACCGCTCCTCATCGAACGTCCGCCGCGCGGCATTCACGCCTAAGGAGGTCGTTGAACTCACGCTCGATTTCTACAAGCGCAATTACATCGAGGGCCTGTTTCTCTCGTCCGGCATCATCCGCAGCCCGGACTACACGATGGAGCAGATCGTCGAGGTCGCGCGGTCGCTGCGCGAAGACCATGGCTTTCGCGGCTATATCCATCTCAAGACCATTCCCGAGGGCGATCCCGAGCTGATCGCGCGGGCGGGCCGTTATGCCGACCGGCTTTCGATCAACATCGAGCTTCCGGATGACAGCGCGATTGCAGCGCTTGCGCCGGAGAAGAATGGCGGTCGGATCCGCCGGACGATGGCCGACCTTGGAAAGCGCATCGGCGAGGCCAAGGCGGAGCGGCAAACATCCCGCAAGGCACCGATTTTTGCGCCGGCTGGCCAGAGCACGCAGATGATCGTGGGTGCCGACGCATCGGGCGACGACCGGCTGCTTCAGACCAGTACGGCCTTTTACCAGGATTATGGATTGCGCCGGGTCTATTTCTCGGCCTTCTCGCCGATCCCCGATGCAAGCCGCGACCTTCCGGCGCAGGCCCCGCCGCTGATGCGGGAGCATCGGCTCTACCAAGCGGACTGGCTGATGCGGTTCTACGGTTTCTCGACGCCCGAGATCGTATCGACGATGAAGGAAGGCCGCCTTGCGCTCGACATGGACCCCAAGCTGGCCTGGGCGCTGGCACAGCGCGATGCGTTTCCGGTCGATGTCAATCGCGCGCCGCGCGAGATGCTGGTGCGCGTGCCGGGCCTCGGGACACGCGTGGTGGACCGGCTGATTGCGGCACGGCGTCATCGCACGTTGCGGCTCGACGATGTCGGGCGGCTCTGTCAATCGATCCGCAAGGTTCGTCCATTCATCGTCGCGGCGGACTGGCGGCCCACTGCGCTGCTGGATCGCATCGACCTGCGAGCCAACATATCGCCGCCGCCAAAGCAATTGTCGCTGTTCGCCGCGTGACGGCCGCTTGCAAGCAGGTCCCAATGCGTCGCGCGGTGTTGCGGGCGCCGGACGACTTTGACGACTGGCGCAACAAGGCGCGCGCCTTTCTCGGCGACGATATCCCGCCCGAGCAGATCGTCTGGAGCATGGCGAACGATGCCGCGCCGGATCTTTTCGCAACGGACGCCGTGCAGTTCTTTCGGACGGGACATCATGCGCCGACCATTTCACGCGACCTGCTCGATCTGCTGCGCACGGCCCTGTTACACCGCGAGCCATCCCGTTTCGCGTTGGCCTATCGCCTTCTGTGGCGCATGCAGTCAGACCGCGGCATCGCCGGCGATCCGTCGGACCCGGATGTGATCGCCATCCGCGCGCTGGCAAAGGGCGTGCGGCGCGATATTCACAAGATGCACGCGTTCTTGCGGTTCCGGAAGGTCGGGGACGCAGGGGGCCGCGAGCAATTCGCCGCCTGGTTCGAGCCGGAGCATCATATCACGCGTGCCGTCGCCGGCTTCTTCCGCGACCGGTTCACTAGTGTGGACTGGCTGATCGTCACGCCCGAAGCGAGCATCGGTTGGGACGGTATCGCGCTGCGCGAGGGGCCGGGTGGCCAACGCGGCGACGTACCGGATGCGGATGCCGTCGAGGCGGAGTGGCGCACTTATTATGCGAGCATCTTCAACCCTGCCCGCCTCAAGACCCACGCGATGAAGAAGGAAATGCCGCTCAAATATTGGCACAACCTGCCGGAGGCCGATCTCATCCCGGCTCTGGTGCGAAATGCCGAGACGCGCGTTTCAACGATGATCGATCTGCCACATGACCTGGAATTGCCCGCCATGGCTCGAACCGGCCCGAACGACATGCATGCCGACTATGGCAGCCTCGACGCGCTCTACCGGGCGCTCTGCGAGGAAGATGTGGCGCCCTCGCCCGGCTTCTCAGAACGGATCGTACTGGGCGAAGGGCCGGCGCATGCGGCGATCATGCTCGTCGGCGAGCAGCCGGGCGACCAGGAGGATCAGCTGGACCGGCCGTTTGTCGGGCCTGCCGGCAAGCTCCTGGACGACTGCCTGACAGATGCGAAGATATCGCGCGCCGACAGTTTCCTGACCAATGCGGTGAAGCGCTTCAAGTTCAGCCCACGCGGCAAAAGGCGCCTGCACCAGACACCGACGGCGGGCGACGTCACCCATTATCGCTGGTGGCTGGAGCAGGAAGTGCGGCTGGTGAACCCCTCGGTGGTCGTGGCCTTGGGCGCGACGGCATTGCACGCTTTGTCCGGCCGCAAGCAGACGTTGGGGCCTGTGCGCGGCCAGCTCCTTCCATGGGAAAACCGGCTGCTGCTGCCGACGGTGCATCCGAGCTTCCTGCTGCGCCTGCGCGACGAGCAAGGCCGGGCGATCGAGCGCGAGAAGTTCGTCCGCGACCTTCGCAAGGCCGCCGAAACAGCGCGTTCGCGGTGAGGGAGGCATTGGTGCGGATGGTCGGACTCGAACCGACACGTATTGCTACGGCGGATTTTGAATCCGCTGCGTCTACCATTTCGCCACATCCGCCGATGCGTGAGAGAGGGCCACATAGCCGAGGCCTCGCGGCTTTCCAAGCCATGAAGCCGCCGGAGCGTCAATTCCCGCTGGCGCCGGTCTATGCAGCCGCTAGTCCGGTTCCTCCTTGAGGAAAAGAGCCAGCGCCGCATAGTCGATCACGGCGCGGTGATGACGCAGGACATCCTGCCCGATGCACGCCCGGATGGGGTCGGCGCCCTTGCTGACCAGCCTTTGATTGGTGGCGGTCAACTCGATCGCGAACAGGCCGTCGGTCCGGACCGGCAACCCGTCGAGCGTCAACCGCGCATCCCCGAGCGCGTGAACATTGCCGCCGTGCCCGGGCCGGCCGGTGTCGGTTACGGGGATGCCTTCGGATCGACAATAGCCGAGTTCGAGGAACGTGTTGCCCGCTCCCGTGTCCAACACGATGTCCATGGGGCGATCGTCGACATGCCCGACGAGATGCAGGTGGCCGAACTGGGTGCGGGACATGACGAAGCGGCGGAACCCATGATGAGTGAGCAGGTCCACAAGGGAGGCCGCAGTCTCCTGGCCCGACTGCTCGGCCGGCTTTCCCTCCAGGAACAGGCTCAGCGTCGCATAGTCGATCACCGCCCGGTGATGGCGCAGGACATCCTGGCCGATGACAGCGCGAATGGGGTCGACGCCTCTCTGCGTCAGCATCTGGTTGGTGGCGCTCATATCGAGCGCGAACAGGCCGTCGGTGCGGACCGGCATCCCGTCGAGCGTCAATCCGGCATCGTCCAGCGTGTAAACATTGCCGCCATGCCCGACCTGCCCCGTATCGGTCACCGCAATGCCCTCGGACCGGCAATAGGTGAGCTCGACGAAGGTCTTGGACGAGCCCGTATCGACGATGACGTCGATCGGCCGGTCGCCGAGGTGCCCGACCAGCTTCAGGTGCCCGACCGGGGTTCGCGACATTGGGAAGTGGCGGAAGCCGTGCTCGGAAAGGAGCTCGGCGATTTTCAGCGCGTAATCCATTTTCCAATCTCCTGCCTGACGATGAAGGCACGGCGTGAGCCGCGCACGAATCGATCGGGTCAAGGCAGGCGATCAAGGGCCCCTTCGAGCTCCAGGATGCGCCGCGAGATCTCCGCGGCTTGAGCCTGTCGCTGCTCGGCGGGCATTGCTTGGATGGAATCCGGCACCCGTGGCGTTGCCGCCGATGCCGAGCCGGCCGCAGCGAAGTGACCCTGGATTTCGCGCAGGCGCTGCAATTGCTTCAGGCCGTCCGCTTTCGATGTCGGGAGCCGGCCGGATTCGGGCGGTGGCGCGTCCCCGCGAAGGACGGTTTCACACCGCCCGACGCATTCGTCGCAGATGAAGGCGGCCGGGCCGGCGATGAGTTTCTTCACCTCGTCCTGCGCCTTGCCGCAAAACGAACAGCATCGGTCGCGTGGCGCTGGCGCCGCCTCGGCCGGTTTGGCCAGCTGGGGCATGTCCGGGCTCTCCTCGATCCTGGCCGCCAGCACATTCCAGTCCTTAAAGCCGAGCGCTTTCGCGATCAGCTCAAGGGTCTCGCTGTGGCTGATGTCGATGGATTTCGATTTCAGGTTTTCGCGCAAGGAGCGGGCCATGGCCTTCGCGTCGCGATAATCGCGCATAAGATAGTCCTCTGCTGCGGCGGAGCTGGATTGTCAGGGCTTGCATTGCTGACCCATTCGCCTCGCAAAGGGACAGTTCGTATCGACACCTTCGCCATACCCGAGGGCGCAAGCAGCAGGCGGTGTCGGCCTGAGCTCATCGTGTATCGCGCCCCGCTGGAAGTCAAGATCGGCCCGGCGGTCCTTTCGCCGTTGCGGTGAATGGGCGGCTATGCTCTTGTGCAAGTGCGAAAGGGTCTTCACCCCGTTGCAATTGCCGATCCCTCTCGTCTATGGGGACCAAGTGCAGCCCGAATGATGACCCTAGTCTGGGGAAAGGTTGCACATTGTCCGAAAAGTCCGCGACCCTCATCATTTTCGGCGCCACGGGTGACCTGGCGCACCGTATGCTGTTTCCGTCGCTCTACAACCTGATGAGCGACGGGCTGCTGCCCTCGCCCTTCAACATCGTGGCGTCGGGCCGGACGGCGATGGACGACGACGCCTTCCGCACGACCATCGCCGAGGCGCTCAAGACCTTCGTGACGGCCGAGATGTACGACGAGGGCCGGATCGCCACTTTCCTCAAGATGATCTGCTATTGCCCGGTTGAAGCCGGCAATGCCGGCCAGTTCGATGCGCTCGCCGCGCGCGCCAAGGGCCTCGGCAACGGGCCGATCGCCGTCTATCTCTCGACGCCCCCTTCCCTGTTCGCGCCGACCGCGCAGGGCCTGGCCGAGGCAGGCCTCGTCGGGCCCGATACGCGGATCGCGATGGAAAAGCCGATCGGCAAGGACCTGGCCTCGTCCAGGCAAGTCAACGACTCCATCGGCGCGCTGTTCGCCGAGGACCAGATTTTCCGCGTTGACCATTATCTCGGCAAGGAAACGGTGCAGAATCTCATGATCCTGCGCTTCGGCAATCGCCTGTTCGAGCCGCTGTGGAATTCGACCGCCATCGACCATGTCCAGATCACCGTCGCCGAGACGGTCGGGCTGGAGGGACGCGTCTCCTATTATGACGGCGTCGGGGCGCTCAGGGACATGGTGCAGAACCACGTGCTGCAGATCCTCTCGATCATCGCAATGGAGCCGCCGGCGAAGATGGACTCGACCGCCGTCCGCGACGAAAAGGTCAAAGCGCTGCGGTCCCTGCGGCCGATGGATGCCGAGACGGTACGCACCAACAGCGTGCGCGGCCAGTATCGCGACGGCGCGGTCAAGGGAAAGCTGGTCGCGGGCTATCTGGAGGAGCTGGGCAAGCCCTCCGACACCGAGACCTTCGTGGCGCTGAAGGCCCATATCGACAACTGGCGCTGGACCGGTGTGCCCTTCTACCTGCGCACCGGCAAATGCATGCCCAATCGCCAGTCGGAGATCCTGATCCAGTTCAAGCCGGTCTCGCACAGCATCTTCAAGCGGCGGAATGCATCCAGCGGGCTGGAGTCCAACCGGCTCATCATCCGGCTGCAGCCCGACGAGAACATCCGCATGATGCTGATGGCCAAGCGCCCGGGGCTGGACCGCGACGGGGTCAAGGTCGAGGAAGTCGGCCTCGACGTTTCACTCGATTTCCCGGGCGAGCGCCGCCGCATCGCCTATGAACGGCTGCTGCTCGACCTGCTCGAAGGCGACACCACCCTGTTCGTCCGCCGCGACGAGGTGGAGGCGCAGTGGACCTGGGTCGACAGCATCGTGAATGGCTGGAAGGAAAGCGACCAGAAGGTCGTGCCCTATGCCGCCGGAACCTGGGGGCCGTCCGCCGGTATCGCTCTCATCGAACGCGATGGAGCAAGCTGGTATGACTGAGCTGAACGACACGATCGCAAAGGTCACGCAGCGCATCGTCGAGCGTAGTGCGCCGTCGCGCCGCAAATATCTCGACCTGATCGAGCGCGGCAAGAATGCGGGCACCAATCGCAGCCAGCTCTCGTGCGGCAATCTGGCGCATGGTTTCGCGGCGTCGGGCGAGGACAAGCTCGCGATCCGCGACGAGCTGGGCATGAACATCGGCATCGTCACCGCCTATAACGACATGCTTTCGGCCCATCAGCCCTATGGCCGCTATCCCGAAGCGATCAAGATCGCGGCGCGCGAAGTCGGCGCCACGGCGCAGGTGGCGGGCGGCGTCCCGGCGATGTGCGACGGGGTGACGCAGGGCCAGGCGGGCATGGAGCTCTCGCTGTTCAGCCGCGACACCATCGCGCTCTCGACGGCCGTGGCGCTCAGCCATGCGATGTTCGAGGGCGCGCTGATGCTCGGCATCTGCGACAAGATCGTGCCGGGGCTGCTGATCGGCGCGCTGCGCTTCGGCCATTTGCCGACGATCTTCGTGCCGGCCGGTCCCATGCCTTCGGGTCTTGCGAACAAGGAAAAGCAGCGCATCCGCCAGCTTTATGCCGAGGGCAAGGTCGGACGCGCGGAGCTGCTGGAGAGCGAAAGCGCCAGCTATCACGGCGCCGGCACCTGCACCTTCTACGGCACGGCCAACAGCAACCAGATGATGATGGAAGTGATGGGCCTGCACATGCCGGGCGCGGCCTTCATCAATCCGGGCACCAAGCTGCGCGCGGAGCTGACCCGTGCCGCCACGCATCGGGTGGCGGCGATCGGCTGGGATGGCGACGACTACCGGCCGCTCGGCCATTGCGTCGACGAGAAGGCGATCGTGAACGCCGCCATCGGCCTGCTCGCGACCGGGGGTTCCACCAATCACGCGATCCACCTGCCCGCCATTGCGCGCGCGGCGGGCATCCGCTTCGACTGGACCGACCTCGCCGAGCTGTCGGCCGTCGTGCCCTTGATCGCGCGCGTCTATCCGAACGGGCCCGACGACGTGAACCACTTCCATGCCGCGGGCGGCATGGCCTGGATCATCTCGGAACTGCTGCGCAATGGCCTGCTGCACCAGGATATCCTGACCGTCGCGCGTGCCGATCTCGCCGATTATGGCCGGACGCCGAAGCTTGAGAACGACGCCCTGCAGTGGGACCCACAGCCGACGGAACCCGCAGACGACAAGATCGTGCGCCCTGTCTCAGATCCGTTCAGCGCTGATGGTGGCATGAGGCTGCTTCAGGGTAATCTCGGACGCTGCATCATGAAGATCAGCGCGGTCGATCCGTCCCGCTGGACGATCGAGGCGCCATGCCGCGTCTTCCCGGACCAGGACCAGGTCATCAAGGCGTTCAAGGCCGGCGAGCTGGACCGCGATGTGGTCGTGGTCGTGCGGTTCCAGGGGCCCCGCGCCAACGGCATGCCCGAGCTTCACAAGCTGACGCCGCCGCTCGGCGTGCTGCAGGACAAGGGCTTCAAGGTCGCGCTGGTCACCGACGGCCGCATGTCGGGCGCAAGCGGTAAGGTGCCCGCCGCAATCCACCTGTCCCCCGAAGCGCTCGGCGGCGGGCCGATCGGCAAGCTGCGCGATGGCGACCTCGTGCGGGTCTGTGCCGTCGAGGGCAGTCTCGAAGCGATGGTCGATGCGGCGGAATGGGCGACGCGCCCGCAGGCCGATGCGCCGCCGCCGCCCTATGACACCGGCCGCGAGCTTTTCGCGCTGTTCCGGGCGAACAGCGACCTGGCGGAGGCCGGCGCCTCGCCCATCCTTTGGGCCATGGAAAATGAGCAGTGATCGAAGCCAGGATTGAAGCCACACACGTGCAAAGAGGGGATAGCGTGAGGGAAATCGTTGCGGTCGACATTGGAGCAACCAATGCCCGTTTTGCCTGTGCGACATTCGAGGATGGACTTCCCGTGCTCGGCCCGATCCGCAAATATCGGGTCGCCGACTTCGAGACATTCAACGACTGCTGGGAAACCTATGTTCGCGACGAGGCAGAGGCACTGCCGAACTGTGTGGTGATCGGCCTCGCCTCGCCCATCGTCGGCGAGGAAATAAAGCTGACGAACGGCACATGGACATTCCGCCCCAAGACCATCGCGGAGGAGCTGGGTCTCGAATCCGTCAAGCTGGTCAACGACTTCGCGGCGGTCGCCCATGCCATCGCCAGCCTGTCGCTCGACCAGATGGAGCCGCTGTTCGGCCCGGACGTGGCGCTGCCGCGCAACGGCACCGTCGCGGTCCTCGGCCCGGGCACCGGCCTAGGCGTTGCGATCCTGGTCTTCAACAACGGCAATCCGCAGATCATCCCGACCGAGGCCGGGCATATCGACTTCGCGCCCGCCGACCAGATCGAGGCACGCATTGCCCGCTTCCTCAAGACCCTGCTCAAGGTCGAGCACATCTCGGCGGAGCGGATCGTCTCCGGGCCGGGCCTCAACTATCTCTACCAGGCGCTTGCCGACATCGGCGAAAAGGAAGCGCCGGCCCTCACCGACGCGGAAGTCTGGCAACAAGCGCTCGACGGCACCAATCCGCTGGCGCGCGCGGCGCTGGAGCGCTTCTGCCTCGTCTATGGCTCGGTCGCGGGCAACATTGCCCTCGCGCAAGGCGCCAAGACGGTAGTCCTCGCGGGCAAACTCACCGAACGGCTGCACGACTTCATGATCAAGTCGAGCGGTTTCCATCCCCGCTTCGTAGCCAAGGGCCGCTTCGAGAACTATATGAAGGCGATCTCGATCCGGCTCGCCTTGCCTGACGAGGTCGGGCTGTTTGGCGCCGCCGCAGCGGCATTTCGGGAAGACCATTCATGGCGTTGACGGTCGAACGGGTCATGGCGCTGGCGCCGGTCATTCCGGTGCTCGTGGTCGACAAAGCCGCGGACGCCGTTCCACTGGCGCAGGCGTTGGTGGCGGGAGGCCTGCCGGCGCTCGAAGTCACCATGCGCACGCCGGTCGCGCTCGAGGTGATGCGCGAAATGGCGAGTGTACCGGGCGCCGTGGTCGGCGCGGGCACGGTGCTCAACCCCAAGATGCTCGACGACGCGCTGAAGGCCGGTGCGCAGTTCATCGTCTCGCCGGGTCTCACCGAGCCGCTTGGGCAGGCGGCCATTGCATCCGGCACGGCCTTCCTGCCGGGGACGGCAACGGCAGGCGACATCATGCGCGGCCTTGACCTGGGGCTCACCCATTTCAAATTCTTCCCCGCGTCGACCAGTGGCGGCCTGCCCGCCTTGAAGGCGCTCGCGGCACCGCTGCACATGGCGCGTTTTTGCCCGACCGGCGGCATCACCGCCGAAAGCGCGCCCGAGTGGCTCGCTCAGCCGTTCGTCAAATGCGTGGGCGGCAGCTGGGTGGTGCCGAAAGGGCCGCTCGATCCGGCCAAGGTCGAAGCGCTCGCGCGGGCGGCGGCGGCGCTGCCGCGCGGATAACATCGTCACCCTGAACTTGTTTCAGGGTCTATCTCGCCCGATCGGCCGCCGTTCGAGCCATTTCGGTGGATGCTGAAACAAGTTCAGCATGACGGTTTCAAGCGATCAAGCCCTGCCCTCCGCCCGCAAATTGAGGCCCGCGGTGAACAGCGGTGTCGTCGCTTTCTCGAACTGGCCCGGGGTCATGTCGAAGAAGTGCCGGAATTCGCGGTTGAGGTGGCTCTGGTCGAAATAGCGCAGGGCCGCGAGATGCTCTGCGCTGGGCTCGCCGAAGCCGCGCATCGCCTGCGAGGTGTCGAGGAACCGGCTGCGGCGCAGGATCACCTTGGGCGTGTGGCCGAAGGTCGCCTTGCAGGTGCGCTCGAGCTGGCGGGTCGATAGCCGGAGCAGGTCGGCGACGTCGGCGACGGGCATGGTGCTGTCATGGCGGGCGATATGTTCGAACCGGGCCATGCTCTCGATCGGCGGGCGATTGCCCAGCTCGGCCAGGCGCCGGCGCACGATGTGCTCGATCGCCGCGACGATTCCCCGGTCGTCGGCTGCCGCAGCCACGTCGCGGTGGAGGCGATCGCCCAGCGCGCCCCAAGGCTCGGACAGTGGCACGGCATGATCGGCTATGTCGCTGGCCGGGCAATCGAACAGGCTGCGCCAGCCCATGGGGCGCAGTGCGATACCGACGACCTGGAACGGCCCACGGACGCGAACCGGCAAGGGCACGCGATTGGCGCCCATGAGGGGCACCGCGCCAAAGCTCGACCATATGCCGGGGCGGAAGCCTGCCGCCCAGTCGCCCTTGAGCAGGATGCGGATGAAGGCGGTCTCGGACATGAGCTTGTCCACAAGCTCGAAGCCGTCGGGCAAATGCGCCTCGAACACATAATGCTGCCTGATGAATGGAGTCAGGTCATCCGATGGCGCGTAATTGCGCGACAGGAGCAAAGCGCAGTCCCCCGAGTTGCGACCATTTGGTCTGTTCCACCCCATGCGGCCGCCCCGCGCCGGCAGCCGCATGTCTACAGGGTTATCTATCGCGAGATATGAGGGAACTCAATGGCCCCACCGGACCTGAGGACCGATCCATCCATTTCGAAACGCTCGTCGTCGCGCGCCTGGCGGACGCTGAGCGAAGCTATCCTGGGCGCTCAAGAGCGGCCTGGATCGCCGCGCGACCTCGTCGCTCGCAATGACGATCCAGCCCTGCCGGATCGGACTCTAGTCGACCGCGCCCCACAGGCTGGTCGCGAGGACGTAGCCCGCTTTTCCGTTGGCGTTGAATGCGCACCATCCGCTGGCACAGCCCGAGAGCTTGCCGACGACGCCCGGCGCGAGGCGGTAAAGCAGGCGCGAAGAAGCCGTGGGCTTGTCGTGCATTTCGGCGGGACGGCCCTTCACGATGCCGGTCGGGTCGTCCTTGAGCAGGCGCACGTGGAACCATCCCGTTGTGCCATCGGAATCCTGCACCTTGCGCCAGTCGGGGTAGGTCTCGATCACCCGCACCGGGAGGTCGCGGCGCAGATACACCCAGTTCGCCGGGAAACGCTTGGCGGGACCGACCCGCATGACCGCCGCATTCTTCGCAATCGACGCCCAATAAGGCGGCTTCTTGAGCGGCTGGGCATTCGCCCCAGCCGACATGGCCAGCGCGCCGAGGGCACAAAAAACCGTCACTCCAATTCGCACCGTCATTCCTGGCGATTCTCCATAAGCGCCATCGCGGCTGGCCCCGTCTTGCCACGCCCTCCCCCGCCTATCAACCAGATCGGCCCTTGCGCGGTTCCGTATCAGGCATAATGGCCTTGACCGGTCCGCGGGCACGGCGCATTCGCCAATCATGCCCAGGCGTCCCCGGCCCGCTACACCTCGCGTCATCGTCACGCGCAAGCTCCCGGACGAGACGCAAGCGCGCATGGCACAGCTGTTCGACGTGCGCTTCAACGAGGCTGACACCAAACTGAGCCGCGAGGAACTGGCCGCCGCGATGCGCGAATGCGACGTGCTCGTGCCGACGGTCACCGACGATATCGACGCGCACCTCATCGCCGGTGCGGACGAGCGGCTCCAGCTCATCGCCAACTATGGCGCGGGCGTGAACCATATCGCGCTGCACGCGGCACGGGCACGCGACATCATCGTCACCAACACGCCCGGCGTCCTCACCGAAGACACGGCCGACATGACGATGGCGCTCATCGTCTCGGTGCCCCGGCGGCTGGCCGAAGGGGAAAAGCTGGTGCGCTCGGGTGAATGGGTGGGCTGGAGCCCATCCAACATGCTCGGTCACCGGATCGGCGGGAAAGCGCTGGGGATCGTCGGCATGGGGCGGATCGGCCAGGCTGTGGCCCGGCGCGCACGGGCTTTCGGCCTCTCGATCCATTATCACAACCGGAACCGGGTGGCGGCCGCCATCGAACAGGAGCTGGGGGCGACCTGGCACGCCGATCTCGACGAGATGCTGGGCGCGATCGACATTCTGACGATCCATACGCCGCGCAACGCGCAGAGCGAGGACCTGATCGACCGGCGGCGGATCGGACTGATGCGCAGCCACGTCTATCTCATCAACGCCTCGCGCGGCGGGATCGTCGACGAGGAAGCGCTGGTCGAAGCGCTGGAACAACGGAAGCTCGCGGGGGCCGGTCTCGACGTCTGGGAATTCGAGCCGCAGATCGACCCGCGGCTGCTGGCGCTACCCAATGTCGTCATGACGCCGCATATGGGCTCAGCGACGCTGGAAGGCCGCGTGGGCCAGGGCGAACGTGTCATCGCCAATATCCGCATGTGGATCGGCGGCGACCGGCCTCCGGACCAGATATTGGAGGGGTGGGTTTAACCGGCGGAAAGTGTTCCAGCGAAGGCAGGAACACTAATTCCACCTTCTGAGACTGACCGTACCCCTCAATATTCCCGGAAACGCGCCGACTTGATGTGCGTGAACTTGTCGTCGGCATTATATTTGTAGAGCACGAGGCTCTCGATCTCGCGCACGTCGCCGGCCATGGTGGGCCACAGCTCGAAGTCCGGCCAGTCCTTGAAGGTCGTGAACTTGGTGTAGACGTGAAGGCCGATGCCGTCGGGTGCGACGGCGATGTCGATGATGCGCAGTTCCTCTTTGATGTGCTCCTTCACCGGCCGGTAGAAGTCGACGATGCCCTGCTTGCCGACGATCCGCTTGCGGTCGCCGAGGTTGAAGTCGACGTCATCAGCATAGAAGCTGGAAAAGCCGTCGAAATCGTCATTGTTGAACGCATCGAGATAACGCTGGAAATCCTCGCGGGTCATGCCGCCCCTCTCCCTCTTGCCTGTGCGACCGACAATCGGCGGGCGACGGCGCCCCGTCAAGCGGAGCGGTTCAGACCGGCAGCCCGACATAGTTTTCAGCGATGGCTGTCTGCGCCGCCCGGGACGAGGCAATATAATCCAGTTCCGCGACCTGCATGGCGCGTTCGAATGGCCCGTCTTCCGGAAAACGATGCATGAGCTTGGTCAGCGACCAGCTGAAGCGCTCCGCCTTCCACACACGCGCGAGCGCCTTGTCCGAATATGCGCCGATGCCCGCGCTTTCGTTACGCTTGAAGAAGGCGACCAGCCCCTCAGCCGCATAAAGCACGTCGCTCGCAGCAAGGTTGAGCCCCTTGGCGCCGGTCGGCGGTACAATATGGGCTGCGTCGCCGCAGAGGAGCAGACTGCCATGGCGCATCGGCGCGAATACGAAACTTCGAAGAGGGGCGATCGACTTCTCGATCGACGGTCCACGCGTGATATGGGCCGCTGCTTCCGGTCCCAGGCGGATGGCCAGTTCGTCCCAGATCCGCTCGTCGGGCCAGTCTTCGATCTTCTCGGTCAGCGGCACATCGACATAATAGCGGCTGCGTGTCTCGCTGCGCATCGAGGCGAGCGCAAAACCGCGCTCGTGATTGGCGTAGATCAGCTCATGATTGCACGGCGGTACGTCAGCGAGGATGCCGAGCCATCCGAAGGGATAGAGTTTTTCATAAGCCTGTCCCGTCACGCCGGCGATCTTTTGACGGCTAGCTCCGTGGGCCCCGTCGCATCCGGCGATGAAGCGGCAATCCACGCGCTCCGTCCGGCCGTTCTTCACGTAGGTGGCGTAGGGGGCATCGCTCTCGACGTCATGGAGGGCCACATCCGCCGCCTCGTAGACGATTTCGAGGCCGCGTTCGGCGCTGGCGCCCATGAGGTCCCTGGTCAGCTCCGTCTGGCCGTACACCACGACATGACGTCCCGTGAGCTCCGCCATGTCGATTCGGATCAGGCGTTGGCCGTCGGCGAGATTGAACCCGTCATGCACCAGTCCCTCCGCCTTAAGCCGCGCATCGAGGCCAAGCCGCGCCATGATGTCGGCGGTTATCGTCTCCAGGACGCCGGCGCGGATGCGACCCAAGACATAATCGCCGGCCGCGCGCTCCAGCACGACGCAATCAATGCCTTCGCTGCGGAGCAAATGCCCGAGCATCAGGCCTGCTGGTCCTGCCCCGATGATGCAAACCTGCGTCTTCATGACCGATCCTTTCCCATCTCCTCCTCCTATTGTCGCGCAGGCTCCGACTGATTTGAAGGGACAGACCAGACGATGCCTGGTACTTTCCGGACATGATCAGCTCAGGTAAGCCGGTTCCGTCCTACGCGCTCTACGGAGAGGATGATCCACTCCCTCGCCATGATTCATTCCATTGCGAGACGATCAGGGTCCGCAGCCAGCGCTACGAATGGGAAATCGCGCCGCATCTCCACCCCGCGCTGTCTCAGGTACTTTTCATTGCGGGCGGCCAAGTCGATTTCCAGCTCGGCAAGGACCGGCATGCTCTGCCCGGGCCGCTGCTTATCTGCGTGCCGGCGGGCGTCATCCACGGTTTTCGCTTCTCGCCTGACGTCATGGGCCTGGTCTTCACCGTTGCGCAGAGCTTCATCGATGGCCTCGTGTCCCAAGACCTATTGCGGGCGGAGCTGATCAAGGCTCGCGCGCGCCCTGTCCCGGGCCGGCACGTGCGCAGGCTCCTCCGGCTCGGACGCGAGCTTCTCCAGGCCGAGAGCGAACGTTTCCTTCTCAACGCACACCAGCTTCATCGCGCACTCGGCGAGGCGTGGCTGCGGCTCGCCTTGCAGCCTGCGGAGAACCCAGGCGAACAAGGGCTCGCTCAACGCTTCCAGATGCTGGTCGAAACCCATCATCGCAGCCATCACCCTCTCGACTTCTACGCAAGAACGCTGGGCTGCACCATGCGGACGCTCTCCCGCCAGACCAGCGAAGCACTCGGCGCGACACCGCTGCAGGTCATCAACGGCCGCCTGCTGCGCGAGGCCCAGCAACTCCTGCGCTTCACCAATGCCAGCGCAGCTGATGTCGCCGCCGAGCTGGGCTTCGCCGATCCCAGCTATTTCTCGCGCTTTTACCTGCGCATGACCGGGCAACGGCCAAGCGCCGAAAAAGCGGCGATCCGCCGAGCGATCTTGCCGGCCGAGCTTCCGTCGACATAGGTAAGGGACGGATGGCGAGGACTTGGGAGGCACGATGAGCGAAGAGATGACCCCGGTCCATTTACCGGAACGCGACATGGAGCCGCAGGCGCGCATCGAGGCCGAGCCTCTTCATGATGTCGACCGTCACATTCTCGAGAACGCCGGCGCAGATCCGGCCCAACACATAATCGGGGCTGGCGCGCTCCAGCACGGCGCGGTCCACGCCCTCGCTCCGCGGCAAATGCCCCAATATAAGCCCAGCCGGCCCCGCGCCGATAGTACAAGCCGGGGTCGTCATAATTGACAACCGAACCTCAACCACACTGCTCGCCGCAAAGCCGCTTTTCGGCGGCTCGTCAACTGCTCGTACCTCGGTCGCGGAACACGCGTGCGGCCATCTGACTTCTTGCGGTGGTCAATGTTTCAGGCTTATTAGGCCGGCCATCTCAACCAAGGACAATTATGCCGACGTTGTTTCCGTCCGCGGATCTCCCCGACTATTTTGTCGATATCGATTTTTCCCCTGAGGTCAGGAACAGCGGAGCACTCGATCGGCAAGTCGCGGAAGCATTCGAAGACGGGAAGTGCATCTGCTTCAAGAACTGGACGGTCGATTTTGACAGGGCGTTTTTCAACGGGCTCGACCTTCACGAAAACCGCGCCGCCAAGAAGCTCAAAAGCGTGGTGAACGATGACGGCACCATCGATCCGACGCTCCTCGGAGCACAGCTCGAGAAATGTGCCAAAGACGACGCCACGATCGAGGAATTTCCGTTACAGGCGGCCCGCATCAGCGCCCAGGTCACGCCCATCATCAATCGCATCTTCGCGCACTGCACGTTCCTTGACCGGCGCCTGGTCTGGCGCATGTCGGAAACCATCCACGAAAACCTTCATATCGACGTCTACAAGAACGAGATGACGGACTTCCAGATTCGGATGTTCGTCAATCTCGATGTCGTTCCCCGGATTTGGCAGACCGGCTACACGCTCGAAGGCATGCTGGAGAAGTTCGGGCATCTGCTGACCGACGAGGAACTGGCCACGCTCGGCGCCACCGCTCTCTGCAAGCTGCTCAATTATCGGCTCTACGGCGACCTGCCGGATGCCGGCAAGGACGGCCAGCCCCGCCATACGGCCTTCTTTCATCCCGGCGAAATCTGGATGGTGGACAGCCGACGCGTTTCCCATCAGATTTTCTATGGGCGCCGCGCGCTGTCTCTCGACTATTTCGCGACTCAGGACTCCGTCCTCGATCCATCGAAATATTATCTTCGCTCTGTTGAAAAATATCGCCAAACGCGTGGTATCGCTCAATTGGAAGCTTTAGACGCTTAATCGCTTTTCCCACGACTTTTAAAATGAAGGTTGAGACATGACCTGTCGTCCGATACTGACCAAAAACAACGCTACGTTCGAGCACATGTATTTCTCGATGGACTATATCGAGATTACATTCGACGGCGGAAGCCTGAAATTTGCCGATACCAATTCGTTGTCGCGCAAACGCGTGGCCTCGCTCTTCACGAAAGAACCGACCACGATCCTGTGGATGGATCAGTTCAAGCCCGGCGAAGTCATGTTCGACATCGGCGGCAACGTCGGAATGTATTCCGTCTATGCGGGCAAAATTTCAGGTGCCCGCGTCTTTGCGTTTGAGCCGGAATCCCAGAATTATGCCGAGCTCAACAGGAATATTTTCCTGAACGAACTCAACGGCAAGGTCACCGCCTACAACCTCGCGGCGAGCAACAAGTTCGAGATTTCGACGCTGTTCCTCAGCCATTTCTGCCCCGGCTTCTCTCACCATGACTTTGGTGAGAACAGGTGGACGAAGGACATGGACCTCGGTCACCACGTGCTGAAGCGCGATGACCGGCTCGAGCAGGGCTGCACGTCGATCGTCGTGGATGAGGTTGTCGCGCAAGGGACTTTTCCGCAACCGCAACACATCAAGGTGGATGTCGACGGGTTCGAGTGGAAGGTCTTCGAGGGTGCGCGGAAAACGCTGCAGTCCCCGGACCTCAAGACCGTCTTGATCGAGACCGACAACAAGATCCCCGAAAGCGTGGCTCTCATCGATGCCATGACGTCGCTGGGCTGGAAGTTCAGCTACGACCAGATGCGGGTCAACCAGCACGAGGCGATTAGCGAGCAGGACGTCAAGGATCGCGTCGCCAGGGGCATCGGCGGCCAGAACGTCATCTATTTCAAGGACGATTCCTATTTCGATCTGTTCCGCCACTATGCGGACAATTTCGTGGCGCCGAACCCGCACAAGAAGTGAGCGATCGGCGGATCATCCGCCACGCGACTTGATCCTTTTCCATAGCCCGCATTTCCGCGAGGACGTGCGGGCTATTTGCCAGCGTCACGGGCCACCGAAATCGCAGGATTGATCCCGCAAACGCTGGGCCGGGTAAACGTCCGTTAACCATTCTCGTTTATCGGATCACATCGTAATTTCATCGACATATCGCGCGATGAAGCCGTCATGACGATGCGGACGAGGCGAACTTGATTCACGAGAAGATCTTCCGGGCGCAGGACAAGAAGCTGATTTCGCTCGTAATCCCCTGCTACAACGAGCAGGAGGTCATCGGGGAAACGCTCGGGCGGTTGGCGCAGCTCTGCAAATCGCTTCATGATTATGCATTCGAAATCATCTGCGTCGACGACGGTTCGCGCGACAAGACCTACGCGCTTCTCCGTGCTGCTGCCGAAACCATGCCCGGCCTGCGCATCGTCAAATTTTCCCGCAATTTCGGCCATCAGATCGCGGTGACCGCCGGCATCGATGCCGCGGGAGGCGACGCCGTCGTGCTGATCGACGCCGACCTCCAGGATCCGCCCGAAATCGTCAGCCAGATGATCGCGAAGTGGGAAGAGGGCTTCGACGTCATCTATGGCGTGCGCACCTCGCGCGCCGGCGAGAGCGCCTTCAAGCAGGTTTCAGCCCGCGGCTTCTACCGCTTCCTCAACACGCTCTCCGAAGTGCCGATCCCGCTCGACACGGGCGATTTCCGCCTGATGAGCCGGCCGGTGGTCGACGTGCTCAAGTCAATGCCCGAGCGCCACCGCTTCGTTCGCGGCATGGTCGCCTGGATCGGCTTCAAGCAGACCGCCTTGCCTTATGAGCGTGCCGAGCGCTTCGCAGGCGAGTCCAAATATCCGCTGCGCAAGATGGTGCGCTTCGCGATGGACGGCATATTGTCCTTCTCGATTAAACCGTTGCGGCTCGCGGTCGGGCTGGGCCTGACTTCGGCGGCCGTCGCCATGGTGGGCATCGCCTATGCCCTGGCTCTCCGGATCTTCAGCTCGGTGTGGGTCGAGGGCTGGACGGCCCTCATGATCGCCGTGCTGTTCATGGGCGGCGTGCAGTTGCTCTCGCTCGGCATCATCGGCGAGTATATCGGCCGCATCTACAGCGAGGTGAAGCGCCGCCCGCTGTACGTCGTCGATGAAAAGGTGGGGTTCGAGGGGCCGTCGCTGCTGCCGCGCAAGGTCCGCGCCAAGACGTTCGTCCCGTCCGAGCACGGATGACCCGATGACTCCCGGACGGATCGTTCAACTCGCCGTCAGTGTCGGCGTCGCCGGGCTGTTCGTGTGGCTCGCCATTCGCACGATCAACGGGCCCGAGTTGATCAGCGCCATGGCCGCGGCCCGCCCGGGCTGGGTCGCACTGGGTGTCGCGGCTTTCCTCTGCGGCTATTGCTGCCGGATCGCGCGCTGGCGTGTCATGCTGGTGCGCGACAATCCGGGCCTTGGCTGGCTGCCCATCTCCGCCGCCTTCTACGGCTCGATCGCGGCGAACAATGTGCTGCCTTTTCGTGCGGGCGACGCCCTGCGCGTCTTCGGTTTTTCCAGATATCTGGGCGTGCCCGTATCGACGCTGCTGGCGACGCTGGTGGTCGAGCGGCTGCTCGACCTGCTGAGCCTGCTCATGGCATTCGGACTCGCATTGCTGTTCCTGCCACTGACGGGCGGCGCGGCCGGCACGTTGATCGGCGTCGGCGGATCGGGCCTCATCGGCGTCGGCCTCATCGTCATGGCCGTCCTGCTCTTTCCCCAGATGTTCGAGCCGATCGCGGGTGCCTGCCTGCGCATCCTGGCCCGGCTCTCGCCCGGCATCAGCGGCAAGCTCGGCGAGTTCAGCGAACGCACCTTCGCGACGCTGCGCCACCTGGCTCATGGTCCGCGCATGCTCATCCTCGTCCTGTGGTCCGCCTGCGCCTGGGGCTTCGAAGGCGCCGTCTTCTGGTCCGTCGCCCATGCCATTCCCGCGATGACCGTGCCGAGCGCGGGCTGGCTCTCCTTTCCGGTGGGCACGCTGGCGACCTTGCTGCCCTCCACGCCCGGCTATGTCGGCACGTTCGACTTCTTCGCCATCAAGGCCGCGCAGACCATGGGCAACAATGCGGCTGCGTCAGCGGCCTTCGCGCTGCTCGTCCATCTCGTCATCTGGCTGCCCGCGACGATCATCGGCGGCATTGCCCTACTGGTCTGGAATGCCGCAAAACAGCCGTCCGCACTTCCGCAAACGCCCGAGCGAGCCCCTTCATGACTGCGAATTCAAGGGACATCACCATCATCGGCGGCGGATTCAGCGGCCTTGCCGCTGCGTTCGACCTCGTCCGCGCCGGGCACAAGGTGACGGTACTGGAAGCGGACAGCTGTGTCGGCGGTCTTGCCGGCGCCTTCGAGACGCAGGGCGAACGGCTCGACCGCTTCTACCACCACTGGTTCACCAACGATCTCGACGTCATGGGCCTGATCGCGGACCTCGGCCTGTCGGACGAGGTGGTGATCAACCCGACCAACACCGGCGTCTACTACAACCAGTCGGTGTTCAAGCTTTCGACACCGCTCGATCTGCTGAAGTTCACGCCCCTGCCCTTCATCGACCGCATCAAGCTCGGTATCCTGACGCTGCGCGCCCGCCGCGTCGCCGACTGGAAGCAGCTCGAGGGCAAGACCGCGGCGGAATGGCTGCGCAAGCTCGGTGGAGACCGCGTCTACAAGGTCATGTGGGAGCCGCTCATGCAGGGCAAGTTCGGGCCCTATGCCGAGAAGATCTCGGCGGTGTGGATCTGGAACAAGCTCAAGCTGCGTGGCGGATCGCGCGGCAAGGCGGGCGAGGAACGGCTTGCCTATTTCAAGGGCAGCTTCGCGCGGCTCGCCGAAGCCACTGCCGATGCCGTCCGCGCATCCGGCGGCGACGTGCGCGTCAATGCGTCGGTCGATCGCTTCCACCGCAAGGATGACGGCCGCTGGGTCGTCGAAGGGCCCTGGGGCGAGGTCGAGAGCGACGAGGTGATCGCAACGCCGGCGCTGCCGCTCATTGCCGACATGATCCGGGACTGGGCCTCCCCCGACTATCTCGCCGCGCTGCGCCGCATCGACTATCTCGGCAATGTCTGCCTGGTCCTGCAGCTCGACCGGTCCTTGAGCTCAACCTATTGGCTCAACGTCAATGACCCCAGCTTCCCCTATGTCGGCGTCATCGAACACACCAATTTCGAGCGGCCGGAGACCTATGCCGGCGACCATGTCGTCTATCTCTCGAAATATCTGCCCCACACGGAGGCGCTCTACCTGATGTCGCAGGATGAGGTGCTCGAATATTCGCTGCCCTATCTCAAGACCATGTTCCCGGCCTTCGACCGCAGCTGGATCAAGGCATTTCATGTCTGGAAGGCGCGCTGGTCGCAGCCGGTGGTGGAGAAGCACTATTCAAGCCTGATCCCGGACGAGGCGGGGCCGCTGCCGGGTCTGCACCTATGTTCCATGGCGCAGATCTATCCCGAAGACCGCGGCACCAACTATGCCATTCGTGAGGGCCGCAAGCTCGCAACGAAGCTTATCGAAAGCGCTTCTCAGGCCTGATTGCCATTGGCCGCTCGTTAGCAGGAATGATGGCGGAGCACGCCCGATGAAGATGAGCAAAACGTCTGCGCTGTAGCGCTATGATCTTCCCGGTTCCTCCAAAGAGCGGAGTGTAGCGCAGCCAGGAGGCCGCACCGGTGTGATCCGGTGCTGGGCGCTTTCCAATAATGTTCGAGGAGCCCAACTGACGGCGGATTCCGAGCCGAAGGCGGAATGCCCGCTTCGAAGAGTTAGCCACGAAAACCGACGTAGCTCAGTCTGCTGAATGGCGGATTGCGAGGTCGTCGATCCCCCGTCGCTGCACCGTTGCAGCCAAGCGCTCATAGAGCGACGTTCGCGCCAGCGCCTGTTCGAGTCTCGCCAATGCCTCGGTCACACCGCCGGCTTCGATGTCGAGTTCTCGTGCCACCTCGTCAAAGTCGTCCCAAAGCGGCCGCAACCGGCCGACGAGGGCCTGACCGGATGGAGAGAGGGCAAGTACCCGCCGCCGCGCGTCGCCCCGGTCCGCCTCCGCCGTTATCAAGCCGGCCCTTTCGAGCGACTGTCGCGTCTCGCTGACCGAAGCATGCGTTATCCCGAGCACATCGGCCAATTGGCTGACACTCAGCGGACCGGCGAGCGCCAGCTGGTTGATGACGCCGAACCATCGCTGTTCGAACTGGATTCCGCGCGCGGCATAAATCCGCGAGGCATCGGCATCGATCGCCGCACTCAGGCGCCGCAGGCGTGCACCGAGCGCGGCCCCGCCCATCTCCACAACATAGTCCTTCATATAGCTTTTTCCGTATCTCGATTGACTTATATGTAGGCGCCTACCTAATTGGTTGCAACGACGATTCGTAGAGGCTGAATGATGATTCTATCGAGACGCCATGTCTTGGCCGGTGGGCTGGCGTTCGCGAGCCTGCCGCGGCGCGCCTTCGCCGCGCAGCCGCTCACGCCCGCGGACTGGCTGTCCCGATGGCTGGACGCCTTCAATGATCCTCGCGCCGGCATCTATCCGGATTTCGTGAGGCAGAGAATCCCCAGCCTCGTCCCCTATCTCGAAGAGGATCTGGGGGTGCGGGAGGCGTCCGGTGGTTTTGTTCTTCTGCGCAGCGAGCAGACCGGTCCCCAAGAAATCACCGCTTGGGTGCGCGACCGCAACTGGGACCGCTTCTCGCAGGTCGTGTTGTCGATCGGCGACAATTTCATAGATGATCTGTCCTTCGCTGGCGCGCCGGAGCCGCCCGGCTTCTCCATTGGACGAATGAGTGAAGCGGCGACCTTGCAAACCTTCCGCCGGAAATTGCGCGCCGAGGCGGCCACCGGCCGTTTCTCGGGATCGGTGCTTGTCGCCAAGGGCGATCATGTCCTCCTGCGCGAGGCCTATGGCGCGCAGGACGCCGAAAACGTTCGAGCAATCACCCCTGCCACCCGCTTCTGCATCGGCTCGGCCGGCAAGATGTTTACCGCGGTCGGCGTGCTCCAGCTCGTGCAGGCCGGTCGATTGAGCCTGACTGACACGATCGCCATGCGCTTGCCGGAATATCCGGACACGCCGCTCGCCCGAACGGTGACGGTGCGGCAGCTGCTCACGCACAGCGGCGGGACCGGAGATTTCTTCGGCCCCGATTACGACGCGCATGCATCCGAGCTTCGCACGCCGTCCGACTTCATCCGGCGGTTCGGCCAGCGTGATCCATTGTTTCCGCCTGGCTCTCGCTGGGCCTACAGCAATTTCGGTTTCATCCTGCTCGGCGCGATCCTCGAACAGGTGACCGGCCAGAGCTGGGATGCCTGCCTGGAGCAGAGCGTCTTCCGTGTCGCCGGCATGACTGCCACCTCGGCGGTTGCGGCGGCAGGCAATACGGCCGTGCCGCTCAATGGCGCTGCACAAACGGGGTTGCGGCCGCTTCCTTACTATGTCGGCTTGCCTGCCGGCGGCGGCTATTCGACAGTCGACGACCTGCATCGTTTCGCGGTGGCACTGCAACGAGGCACCCTGCTCGATCCGGCCCATCACCGATTGCTGACGACGCCGGCGGTTGCGGCCGGGAGCGCGCAATGGTCGCTCGGCTTGCGCATCGCTACGCGCAACGGCGAGACCTGTCACGGACATCGCGGCAGCGCTCCGGGTGTGAACGCCGACTTCGCTGTCTATCCGCGCTCGGGGTACACGATCATCGTGCTATGCAATCGCGGGCATCCGCACGCCTCGAACGCGGCTGAGTTTGTGAGTGCTCGGATGCCGCTGGCCTGATCTTCGTATCAACCAGATCGATATGAATGCCCTTCCGAGCATGTCCGGTTGAGTTCGCCGCGCGCGCTCTTGAACGCAACGGCCTCGACGAGGCGCTGCAGCGTTTGGGCGGGAAACGGCGGTGACTGGCGGAGAGGGTGGGATTCGAACCCACGTTACGGTTGCCCGTAAACCGCATTTCGAGTGCGGCGCGTTCGACCACTCTGCCACCTCTCCGCAGAGGAATGCCCGGCGCAACATGGCGACCGGCGGCGTGTCGAGCGGGCGCTGTTAGCCGATGATTTCCGCTTTGCCAAGCGGGGAAGCGCAGTCGAAATCTTGCGCTTCGCAATTGCGGCATTACATCACAGTCATGGACCAGCCCCCAAACGGGCAGCCGCCGCGTGAGCCGGGGGTTGCCTCCGAAGCCCTTCCCACCCGATTTGCCGATGCGCCGCGGGTTTCCCACGCCCGATTCCGTCTCGGCGACAGGGTGAAACACAGCATATTTGGCTTTCGTGGCGTCGTTTTCGATGTCGATCCCGTCTTCGCCAACACCGAGGAATGGTACGAATCCAACCCGCTACGGCCCGACCGCAACCAGCCATTCTACCATTTGCTCGCCGACAATGGCGAACAGAGCTACGTCGCTTATGTAAGCCAGCAGAACCTGGTGGCGGACGATGGGCGCGAACCGATCGACCATCCGGCGATTGCCGCGATGTTCAAGCGCCTGCCGGACGGCGACTATAAGCTCGACGCCACGCGCTGGAACTGAACCGCCGGGGTCCGATCAGGCCTTGATCTTCCAGCCCTTCGCCAATGCCCGGTAGCAGGCGAATGCCAGCACGGCATTGAGCGCGAGCAGTCCGATCGCGCCGGTCATGACATGCGAGTCGGCAGCCGACAGGAAGCCGTAGCGGAAGCCGGAAATCGCATAGAAGAAGGGATTGGCATGGCTGATCGCCCGGAACAGCGGCGCCAGGCGGTCGATCGAATAGAATGTGCCGGAGAGCAAGGACGCCGGCGCGACCACGAAATTGGCGATCGCCGCGGCGTGATCGAACTTCTCGGCCCAGATCGAGGTCAGGATGCCGATGAAGCTCAGCAGCGCCGAGCCCATGAGGCCGAACCAGACCACGGCCCAGAGATGCGCGGGCATGACATGGACGCCCGGCCAGAACAGCATGACGAGCCAGATCGCAGCGCCGACCATGATGGCGCGCGTCATCGACGAGGCAACCAGCGCCATGAGGAGTTCGCCGGCGGACACCGGCGGCATCAGGAAATCGACAATCGTCCCCTGCATCTTGCCGACCAGCAGCGAAAAACTCGCATTCTGGAACGCGTTCTGGATCATCGCCATCATGATGAGGCCGGGCGCCACGAAGTCGGAGAAGGGCACGCCGAGCACCTTGAGGCCGCCGCGCCCGAGCGCGAGCGTGAAGATCACCAGATAGAGCAAGGTCGTGATCGCCGGCGCCCAGACGGTCTGGAGCTGCACCTTCATGAAACGGCGCACTTCCTTCATGTAGAGCGCACCCATGCCGGCCCAATTGATGTTGCGAATGACGCGAACGCCGGGCTCGTGCCGGATCAGGCTGGTCGCGGCGTGGGAATTGGGCTGCTCAGGCATGCGTTCCCGCCTATAATTTCCAGTCTCGAGCCGCAACGGAAAACCGGTTGGCCAGCGAGCGGATCGTGGCATTGAAACGCGCCGATGCGGCATGATTTGACCTTTACCCCCCGCGACCCCATATGGCAGCCGACAGCTAGCAAGGAATTCAAGATCCATGTCCTGGACAGACGAACGCATCGACCAGTTGAAGACGATGTGGGAGCGCGGCATGACCGCCAGCCAGATCGCCGACGAACTGGGCGGCGTCAGTCGCAATGCCGTCATCGGCAAGGCTCATCGCCTCGGCCTGCAAGCGCGCCCCTCGCCGGTCAAGGCAACCGACAGCACGCCCAAGGCGGCTTCCCAGCCCCGCAAGGCTGCGCCGAGCGCTGAAAGCGCCGCGCCGCGCCCGGCGCCCAAGCCCCGCGAAAAGCCCGCACCTATTCCGGTCGTCGAGGCCAAGCTGCCGCCGGCTGCCATGGAGGCCAGTGCACGCGAGGCCGTCGCGCCCGCCCAGCCCGCTCCGCCACAGCCGCGCATCGTCTCCGTCGGACCCGGCGGCTTCTTGCGCCAAGGCCCCGGCGAACTGCAGCAGCCGATTCCGCCAGCGCCGCCGCGCCGCCTGGTGCCCGCCAAGCCAAGTGCCGAGGTTGCCGACAAGACCAGCCTGCTCGATCTCAACGAGAAAATCTGCAAATGGCCGATGGGCCATCCCGGCGAGCCCGATTTCCATTTCTGCGGCGACAAGGTGAACCCCGGCTTCCCTTATTGCGTCGAGCATTGCGGCCGCGCCTACCAGGCGCAGCTTCCGCGCGGAACGCGCCGTCCGCCCCCGCCGCTGCCCTATGGCGGGCCACGCGTCCGCTGAACGCCGCCACGGTGACAGGAAAGCCGCCCCCAACCGGGCGGCTTTCTTTATGGCTTGCACACCAAGAAAATTCATGGCCTGTTTCGCGACTGCGAACGAACGATCCCCCATGACCCCTGAGAGCCCGAGACTGCCCGATGCCTGACGCGGACGGCCTCTATTACGAAACGCACGGATCGGCCGATGCCCCCGTGTTGATTCTGTCGCCGGGCCTGGCCGGATCGGCAGACTATTGGCGCCCAAATATCGCAGCCCTTGCCGAGCACTTCCGCGTCGTCGCCTATGATCATCGCGGCATAGGCCGCAGCGACCGCGAGCCCCCGGGGCCCACCTCGGTCGAAGCCATGGCGCAGGACGTGATCGTGCTCATGGACGCGCTACGGATCAACTATGCCCATTATATGGGCCATGCGCTGGGCGGGCTCATCGGGCTGGAACTGGCGATGCGCGCACCGGATCGCGTGAGCCGGCTGGTGATCGTCAACGGCTGGGGCCAGCTCGATCCCTATACGGCCCGCTGCTTCGATGTGCGCCTTGCGCTGCTGCGCGGCAGCGGCCCGGAGGCCTATCTGCAGGCTCAGCCGATCTTCTTCTATCCGCCCGCCTGGACCTCGGCCAACCATCAGACGCTGGAAGCCGAGGCGAATGAGGAACTCGTGCAGTTTCCCGGCCGCGCGACGGTCGAGAAACGCATCGCGGCGTTGCGCGACTGGCATCCCGGCCCGGCATTGACCGAGATCGAGCTGCCCGTGCTGGTGTTCGCGACCGCCGACGACGCGCTCGTGCCCAGCAATGCGTCGCGAAGCCTGTGCGACCTGCTGCCACAGGGCCGCCGCATGCTCCAGGCGAGTGGCGGTCATGCCTGCAATATCACCGAGCCGGAGCAATTCGCCGCCAATGTGCTGCCATGGCTACTGGGCAAGGATGAAGGGCATGAGATCTAGCGTCGGCATCTGCCGCTGACCCGACGTCTCCGCTTGCGCGGGTGACTCCCCTGCCCCTATAGCTCGGCCATGTCCGACGATCTTTTTGCCGGCGGCAAGCCCGGCAGCGCCCAATCCTACGATGCATCCGCGATCGAAGTGCTGGAGGGCCTGGAGCCGGTCCGGCGGCGCCCCGGCATGTATATCGGCGGCACGGACGAGCGGGCCCTGCACCATCTCGCTTCCGAAGTGCTCGACAATGCCATGGATGAGGCCGTCGCGGGTCATGCGACGCGCATCGAGGTGACTCTGGACGCGGGCAACCGCCTGACGATCACCGACAACGGCCGCGGCATCCCGGTCGACATGCATCCCAAATATCCGGACAAGTCAGCGCTCGAGGTCATCTTCACGATGCTCCACTCGGGCGGCAAATTCTCCGGCAAAGCCTATGAAACCTCGGGCGGCCTGCATGGCGTGGGCGTCAGCGTCGTCAATGCGCTCTCGGCGGACACGAGCGTCGAGGTGGCGCTCAATCGGGAGCTTTACCGCCAGCGCTTCTCGCGCGGGCATCCGCAAGGCCCGCTGGAGAAGATCGGCGCCGCACCCAACCGGCGCGGCACGACGGTCAGCTTCGTGCCGGACCATGAGATCTTCGGCGAGCTCACCTTCAAGCCCGCGCGGCTGCACCGGCTGGCGCGCTCCAAGGCCTATCTCTACGCCGGCGTCGAGATCCGCTGGAAATGCGATCCCTCAATCATCACCGATGATACGCCGGCCGAGGCGGTCTTCCAGTTTCCCGGCGGCCTTTCCGATCATCTCAGGGAGCAGCTTGGCACGCGCGAATGCGCGACGACCGATTTTTTCTCGGGCACGCAGGACTTCGCAGAGAGCGCCGGGCGCGTCGAATGGGCGGTCGCCTGGCCTTTGTGGTCGGACGGATCGACCAGCTGGTACTGCAACACCATTCCTACGCCCGACGGCGGCACGCATGAAGCCGGCCTCCGCGCGGCGCTGACCAAGGGCATTCGCGCATTCGGCGACCTCATCGGCCAGAAGAAGGCCAAGGATATCCAGGCCGAAGACGTCATGAACGGCGTCGAACTGATGTTGAGCGTGTTCATCCGCGAGCCGCAGTTCCAGAGCCAGACCAAGGACCGGCTGACGTCGCCCGAAGCGACCCGTCTCGTCGAAAACGCCGTGCGCGACCATTTCGACCATTTCCTTGCCGACAATATGGACCGCGGCAAGGCACTGATCGGCTATGTGCTGGAGCGCATGGACGAGCGCCTGCGCCGCAAGCAGGAAAAGGAAATCAAGCGCAAGACCGCGACCAGCGGCCGCAAACTCCGCCTGCCGGGCAAACTCACCGACTGCTCCTCCGACGATCCGGAAGGCACGGAGCTGTTCATCGTCGAGGGCGACAGCGCCGGCGGATCGGCCAAGCAGGCGCGCGACCGCAAGACGCAGGCGATCCTTCCGATCCGCGGCAAGATCCTCAACGTCGCCTCAGCAACATCCGCCAAGATATTGGCAAATCAGGAAATTGCTGATCTCATCCTGGCGATGGGCTGCGGCACGCGCAAGGACTGCAACCCCGAGAACCTGCGCTATGAGCGCATCGTCATCATGACCGATGCCGACGTGGACGGCGCCCATATCGCGACGCTGCTGATGACCTTCTTCTTCCAGGAAATGCCGGACCTCGTCCGGCGCGGCCATCTGTATCTCGCCCAGCCGCCGCTCTATCGGCTCGTGACCGGCGGCAAGAGCATCTACGCCGCCAATGACGAGGCGCGCATCGCGCTGCTCGAGGGCGAACTCAAGGGTAAGAAGGTCGAGGTCAGCCGCTTCAAGGGCCTGGGCGAGATGAACCCGCAGCAGCTGCGCGAGACCACAATGGATCCGAAGGTGCGCAGCCTCATCCGCGTGACTTTGCCCGCCGACTATGAAGACCGCGCCGTCGTCAAGGACCTAGTCGACCGGCTGATGGGCACCAATCCGGCCCATCGCTTCGCGTTCATCCAGGAAAATGCCGCGCAAGTCGAAGAAGAAGCTATCGACGCCTGAGGTGCTGAAACCCCTGAGGCCCTGAAACTCTCGTGAAACCGTTCTGAAACTTGTGGTGGGCCAAATCGAGGCGTAGGCCGACACTGCTCAGCCGAGCAGGAGCAGGGTCATGAGAGGCACGATATTCGCTTTGGGTATGGCGATCGCCATGGCAGCGATCCCGGCAGTTGCCCACCATTCGTTCGACGGCACCTTCGACAGAAACAGACTGGTGAAACTGTCCGGCACAGTGTCCGAATTCACGTTCACCAACCCGCACAGCTATTTCACGCTTACGGTCACAGGCGCGGATGGCAAACCGGAATCCTGGCACATCGAGACGACATCGGCGACGGGGCTGGGCGCGCGCGGCTGGACCGAGCACAGCATCAACCCTGGCGAGGCGCTAGCCGTGGAAGGATGGGTCGCCAAGGATGGCAGGCGCTATGTGCGAATGCGCTCGATGAACCACTCCGACGGAACGTCGGTCGGACTCTGGCTTCCGCCCGGGCCAACGCCTCTGCCGGCTGCGTGAAGACTCAGGCTCGGCCTCGTTCCCCGTTCCGCTCGGTCGCCTCGCATACCTATCGCGCGAGAAAGACGGGGTAATTCAGAGCCTCGGGCAGACTGGCCAGATTGAGCTCCAGCATGACCCCTTCGTCGAGCAGGACGCCCACCGTGAATGCGCCGAAAGCGAGCAAACTCAGAGGCGCGACGCCGTCTGCGCCAAAAGCGACGCGGACAGGATCGCCAAAGGTGGGATGAAGGAAGAACATCGCATTCTGCTTGCCGGCCGCGACTTTCTCGACCGCTTCGGGCGTGTCGGCCTTAACCTTCAACTGGACGTTGAATTGCTCGGGATTGCCCTCGATGCCACTCACGGTTCCCTCAAGCGTATACCCGTCCCGTGACGCCGATCCCCCAAACCGGCCTTTCCAAGGGTCGTCGGGATCGCGATCAGCGACGGGAATGGTGCTGATCACCCTGAGCGCCTCTTTCAGGAGGTTCGTCTTCGGTAGGCGTTCCGCCGCAGCCGTGATGATCCTCCCGACATCAAGCGAAGGCCCGCCCTCGTCGGGCTTTTTCTGCACGGCGCTGGCATTCGCCTCCAGTTGCCTGATTTTTTCGTCCGCTTCGGCCTTCTGCTGTTCCAGCCTAGCCTTGGCGAGATTGATCTCGCTTTCTTTCTGCGCCAACAGCCGCTCGCTTGCTTCGCGCTGCGCGTCCAGCAGGCGCTTGTTCGCATCCGCGAGCGCGAATTCGATCGCATTGCGCCGGGCAATCACCATCTCGGGAATGAAGTACCGCCGCATCCACAGATAGGCCATGAGGAAGCCCAGGAGGGCGAAGCCCGTCATGACGAGGCCGCCCGGCATCGGGTTGATCGCCGCGAAGTTCGTCGAGGTGTCCTGGTGCATGGCCCGGGTCAGATATTTCGCGGTCCACTGGAAGTAATCGCGCCAGACCGAAAATTGCGTCAACGTCAGACCAACGATGATCTTTGTCAGCCAGTCCGCGATCTGTTCAAGGCTCGTGTTCTCATCATAGGGAATGTCATAATCCCCGAGTGAGCCGCCCACGGGCGATGGCGGTCCTTCGTCTCTGGCCACCGGCGGTTCGGTCCCGCCGGCCGCAGGGGCAGCAGGCGCCGGTGCAGGTGCGGCAACTGGCTTGGCGTTGACGGCGGTGGTCTTGCGGGACGTCCAGCCTCGCGTGGTGGGCAGACCAAACAGCATCCCCAGGGCGACACCGACGAGATAGGCGGACAGCGCTCCGGTGTAGCCCCAGACGATGAATTCCGACGAGACCTCCTTTTTGAGCGAGAAGCCGTAAAGGCCAAGCACGACGAGCATGACCACGCCCAGCGCGGCCAATTGCGAGAGCAAAGGATCGGTCCGGCCGTCTCTCCTGTTCGACTGGCTGCTCTTCGGCCCCAAAAGAAGATGCCGAAACCATGGCAATATGCCGAGATCTCGCCATGTCGCGGCAGGTATCCAGGAATCAGGTCCGGATGCATTCGACATCGGCGCCTCCCCAAAGAAGCCGAAACGAAATCAATGACCTACTGCGCAAGCAGTGAGTCATGACTATACTAGCGAATCCACCCTGTTGCATTTCCTATCATGTTCATTTGAGAACATGAAGTCATCCGAATGAATATTTGGACTTTGCTGGGACTTTGACACAAACCGCGGTCAGGCGGCCGTCTCGATCCCCAGCTCGGCGAGCTTGCGGTAGAGAGTCGAGCGCCCGATGCCGAGGCGGCGGGCCACTTCCGTCATGCGGCCGCGATAATGGCCGATGGCGAGGCGGATGACGTCCGCCTCGATGTCCGAGAGCGAGCGGAGATGCCCGTTCGCCTCGTAGAGCGTGACGCCGATGCCGTTCTCCTGGGCATTGCGCACGATCGAATTCTGCGGCGCCTTCGGGCGCGGATCGACACGGCCGTAGAGCTCGTCGGAGAGCTGCGGAAAATCGGCCGGCGTGAGCGCATCGCCCTCGCACAGGACGGCGGCGCGGAACAGCGTGTTGTGGAGCTGGCGGACGTTGCCCGGCCAGTCGTGACGCATGAGCAGGCTGATGGCCTCGCTGGTGACGCCCAGGCTGCGCATGCCCGGCTGCGCGCTGATGCGATCGAGCAGATGACGCGCCAATGCCGGCACGTCGCCGCTTCGCTCGCGTAGCGGCGGAATGGTCAGCTGCACGACGTTGAGGCGGTAATAGAGATCCTCGCGGAAGCGGCCGGCCTCGACTTCGTCGATCAAGCGCTTGTTGGTCGCCGCGATGACGCGGACATCGACCTGCACCGGCATGCGGCCGCCGACGGGCTGGATCTCGCCTTCCTGCAGGACGCGAAGCAGCTTGACCTGCGCATCGAGGGGAAGCTCGCTGATCTCGTCCAGGAAGATGGTGCCGCCATTGGCAGTCATGAACTTGCCGACATGGCGATCGAACGCACCGGTGAAAGCGCCCCGCTCGTGGCCGAACAGATCGCTCTCGACCAGGTTCGGCGGGATCGCGCCGCAATTGACGGTGAGCATCGGCATGCGGGCGCGCGGAGAAGCGGTGTGGATCGCATGCGCGATCACTTCCTTGCCGACGCCGCTTTCGCCCTCGATGAGGATCGGCACGCGCGCGCGCGCCGCCTTGGCAGCGATGGCCAGCGCGGCACGGAAGGTCGGTGACGATCCCACGATCTCGTCGAAACCGAGCGGGGCGCGAATCTTCTCGGTGAGCGGGCGCAGTTCACCCTGGTCGCGCGGGCTCGACAGCACGGACTGGAGCGCGGCGAGGAAATTTTCAGGTGCGATCGGCTTGATGAGGAAATCGAAGGCGCCCGCCCGCATCGCCTCGACGGCGAGAGCCGCGCTGCCATTGGCGGTCAGCACGAGGACGGGCAGGTTCGGACGCTTGTCGTGAATCGCGCGAATCAGGGCCGTGGCTTCGAGGCCCGGCGTCCAGTCGTCGATGATGACGGCGGCGAGGCGCAGGCCATCCCGCGTGTCGAGCATGGTCAGCGCATCATCGGCATTATTGGCGCAAATGCTCCGCCAACCGGCGCGCGAGGCCAGCGCCATGTTCAGGCGGCGCTGCGCAGGCTCGTCGTCGACCAGCATGAGAAGGGGCGTATCAGCGTCGCTCATTTGAAAATATGTCCTGCCTGTCCCCTTCGCGGGAATAAACCAGCGGGGTAAAGAGGCCCTTAAACCTTGTGCCATTCGTGCCGGCGCGGGACGAAAAAGGCCTGCTTTGGATCAAACGAGCCGGCTCTCCTTCTTCATCCACCAAAAATCGGGACCGCGGCCGGGCCGGGCTTGAGAGGCGCGCGCCTTGCCGCTAGACAGGGCGTGAGGATGTACAAAGGGGCCTGAACACATGGTGCATGACGAAGAGATTGTTGCCGCTCGCTCGACCTTCAAAGGGTTCGTGTCGCTGATGACATGGGGGACGATCGGCAGCGCGATTGTGGGCTTCCTGGTCATCCTGCTAATATCGAAATAACGGCCCTTTCCCGTCGCAACCGTGAAGATCGCGGTCCTCAGAGAAACAGCGCCTGGCGAGAAGCGGGTCGCCGCTTCCGCCGAGACCGTGCGCAAGTTTATCGGGCTCGGTGCAGCGGTTGCGGTCGAATCGGGCGCAGGGCTGACGGCGAGCGTCAGCGACGCGGACTATGAGGCAGCAGGCGCCAGCATCGGCACGCGCGCGGCGGTCCTGAAGGACGCCGGCATCATCCTTTGTGTGCAAGGCCCCGATCCGGCGAGCCTCAAGGGCATCCAGCCCGGCGCACTGGTCGTCGGCGGGCTCAATCCGTTCGGGGAGCGCGCCCGGGTCGACGCCTATGCGACAGCGGGCGTGGAAGCGCTGGCCATGGAATTCATGCCGCGCATCACGCGCGCGCAGTCGATGGACATCTTGTCCTCCCAGTCCAATCTCGCGGGCTACAAGGCCGTGCTCGACGCCGCCGCCGAATATGGTCGCGCCTTCCCGATGATGATGACGGCCGCCGGGACGGTGTCGGCCGCACGCGTCTTCATCATGGGCGTCGGCGTTGCGGGCCTGCAGGCGATCGCGACGGCACGGCGACTGGGCGCCCAGGTGAGCGCGACCGACGTCCGCGCCGCCACCAAGGAGCAGATCGAATCGCTCGGCGCCAAGCCGATCTTCGTCGAGGCCGTAAAGGGCATCGAGGGCGAAGGTACCGGCGGCTATGCGACGGAAATGTCACCCGAATATCAGAAAGCGCAGGCCGAGCTGGTCTCCAGCCATATCGCCAAGCAGGACATCGTGATCACCACGGCGCTGATACCCGGCCGCGCCGCGCCGCGCCTGATCAGCGATGCGCAGATCGCGACAATGAAGCCCGGCAGCGTGATCGTCGACTTGGCGGTCGAGCAAGGCGGCAATGTCGAGGGCGCCGTCGCGGGCGAAGTGGTCGAGAAGCATGGCGTCAAGATCGTCGGCCACAAGAACGTGCCGAGCCGCCTTGCCGCCGACACGTCGGCCCTGTTCGCGCGCAACCTGTTCAATTTCCTCTCGGCCTATTGGGACAAGGACACAGGCGCGCCCGTCCTCCCCGATGACGACGAGATCGTGAAAGGCATTCGGCTCACCAAGGACGGCAAGGTCATCAACGAGAGGCTGCTGGGGTGATCTTGGCAACATTTCTCTCGGCAGCAACGCCCTTGCCGGCGGCAAAGCGAGAGGAGTTGGTCTCGTCATGGCTGGCGGCTGAAGTTGCGGTGTCGGATTTAGGACACTTCGTCTGCAAAGACCGGGGGCGACGGGAACAGCTAGACTGGGCCGTGCGTGAGTTCAAAGCGATGATCGGGGATTTCGAAAAACGGTTTGGTCCATTGACCGACGAAGAAGAGGGCCAGGTTCCGTTGATGGAGAGCGCCTATTACAATGGCTGCGCGGATTCCCGCCCTGAACGATGGGACATGCTGCTCACACATGCGGACGAGAAACTCACAGAATTCGAAACGCACATCAGGAGCGCCAAATGAAACCCATACTCTCACTCGGGGGAGGCATTTTTGCGGTGGCCCTTATCTCTTCCACCTCGACGCCCGCCCTCGCCCAGCCCGCCGTCCCGTCGGTCCAGCATTTCATGATGGGCATCTCGGTTGCCGATATCGAGAAGATGACGAAATGGTATGGCGAGATGCTGGGCTTCAAGGTCGCGAAGGAAGTGCCGATGGGCACGGGCGGCGGCAAGGTTCGTTTCCTCGAAGCTGGCAATGAGCGGATCGAGCTGGTCTATACGCCGGATTCCAAGCCGGGGACCGAGCATGCCCTCCCCGGCTCACCAGGCCAGACGCGCGGCTTCGTGCAACTCGCCATGGAAGTGCCCGACCTCGATGCCGCCAAAGCCGCGCTCGCTGCCAAGGGCGTGAAGCCCGGTCTCGACATCACGCCCATTCCGCCGCTCGGCATCCGCATCATGGTGCTGCGCGATCCCGAGGGCAATCCGATCGAATTGTTGCAGAAACTAAAAAACTGAACGGAGAGAATGCCATGAAGATTCCCGCCCATATGCTGATGCCAGGCGCGTTGGCAGCACTCATGGCCGCTCCGCTCCATGCCGCCGAGCCCACGCTGCAGCCCTTCATGGTCGCCGTATCTGTCACTGACCTCAAGAAGGAAACCGACTGGTATGTGAACATGCTGGGCGCGAAGGTCGTCAAGGATGCCGATTTCGGGAATAGCGGAACGCATTTCCGCTGGCTGATGATCGGCAACCAGCGCCTCGAACTGGTCTATTCGCCAACGGCGAAGGACAGCAGCCCGGCCCGCGGCAAGCCGCCTGCGCATGCCGGTCTGCACGGCTATACTCACTTTACCCTGCAGTCGCCGGACCTCGCCGCCACCAAGGCGGCCCTGCTCGCCAAGGGGGCCACGCTGGCGATGGACATCACCGATGTCGCACCGCTCGGCATCAAGGTGCTCTACCTCGCCGATCCGGAAGGCAATGCCGTGGAGATCGCACAGCCCGCTGGCTGATCGGACGGACGACAGGGGAACCCCAATGGACTTCATCGCCATCCTCTCCATCTTCGTGCTGGCCTGCTTCGTCGGCTATTATGTCGTCTGGTCGGTGACCCCGGCGCTGCACACGCCGCTCATGGCGGTCACCAACGCGATCAGCTCGGTCATTATCGTCGGCGCGCTGATTGCGGCCGCCGAGGCGGAGAACCCGATCGCGCACTGGCTGGGCCTTGGCGGCGTCGTCCTCGCGTCGATCAACATCTTCGGCGGGTTCGCCGTCACTGAGCGAATGCTGGCGATGTACAAGAAGAAAGAGCGCAAGTGATGGAGGGCTTGGCCGTCACCCCGCTCGTCGCCTTCGCCTATCTGGTCTCGGGCGTCTTGTTCATCCTCGCTCTGCGCGGCCTTTCCAGCCCTGAGAGCAGCCGGCGCGGCAATCGGCTCGGCATGCTCGGCATGCTCATCGCCGTCGGCACGACCATGGCGACGCACGATGCGGTCGCGCTGCCAGAGCTTGGCGGGGCGATCCTGATCGGCGGCCTCATCGGCTTCTTCGTGGCGCGCAAGATCGCCATGACGGCCATGCCGCAGCTGGTCGCGGCGTTTCACAGCTTGGTCGGCCTCGCGGCGGTGGTGGTGGGTGCCGCAGCCTATCTCAATCCGGAATCGTTCGGCATTCTCGATGCCGCCACGCAGCAGATCCACCATGCCAGCCGCATCGAGCTGGGCCTTGGGGTGGCGATCGGCGCCATCACCTTCTCGGGATCAGTCATCGCGTTCCTCAAGCTCAACGGCAACATGTCGGGCAAGCCGATCCTGCTGCCGCTGCGCCATGTCATCAACCTGGGCACGCTCGTTGCGATCCTGGGCCTCATCGGCTGGTTCTACGCCCTGCCCGCACCGACCGGCGTGCCATGGCTGTTCTGGACCGTGGTCGCCCTCTCCTTCCTGATCGGCTTCCTGCTCATCATTCCGATCGGCGGCGCGGACATGCCGGTCGTCGTCTCCATGCTGAACAGCTATTCGGGCTGGGCCGCGGCGGCGATGGGCTTCACGCTGCAGAACACGGCGATGATCATCACCGGCGCACTGGTCGGCTCCTCCGGCGCGATTCTGAGCTACATCATGTGCAAGGCCATGAACCGCGGCTTCCTGGCGGTGATCGCCGGCGGTTTCGGCGCCGAAGCGGCGCCGGGCGGCGGCGAGGCCAAGGAACAGCGGCCGTGGAAGCGCGGCTCGGCCGAGGACGCCGCGTTCCTGATGAAGCAGGCCGACAGCGTCATCATCGTGCCCGGCTACGGCATGGCCGTCTCCCAGGCCCAGCATGCGCTGCGGGAGATGGCCGACATGCTCAAGGCCGAGGGCGTCAGCGTCAAATATGCCATTCATCCGGTCGCGGGACGCATGCCGGGCCATATGAACGTGCTGCTCGCCGAAGCCAACGTGCCGTATGACGAAGTGTTCGAGCTCGAAGACATCAACAGCAGCTTTGCGCAGACGGATGTCGCCTTCGTGATCGGCGCCAATGACGTCACCAATCCCGCCGCCAAGACCGACAAGACGTCACCGATCTTTGGCATGCCGATCCTCGACGTCGGCAACGCCAAGACGGTGCTGTTCGTGAAGCGATCCATGGGCGGCGTCGGCTATGCCGGTGTCGACAATGACGTCTTCTATCAGGATAATACGATGATGCTGCTGGCTGACGCTAAGAAGATGGTCGAGGAAATCGTGAAGTCATTGGGACATTAAACATCTCTCATATACCCGTTCGTCCTGAACTTGTCGCAGGACTGTCCTTCTTCTTTTCAACGGCTCGGAAGTAAGGAGTACGGTCCTTCGACAAGCTCAGGACGAACGGAGATTTTTTGGTTACGCTTGCCCTTGCCCACAGCATCCCTCAAGAAAGGCATCATGAAGAAACTCGGCCTCATCGGCGGTCTCAGCTGGACCTCGACCGCGCGCTATTACGAGCTCATCAACCGAGCCGTGCAGGACCGCCTCGGCGGACTGCACAGTGCGACGCTGATCATCGAAAG
>JAGIAA010000110.1 GCA_017745115.1 Sphingobium sp.
GGTGATCTTCGCGTCGCTGCTCTTCCAATATGGCGTGCAGTTCTGGTTCTCCGACAATGCCCGCTCGATGCTCGAGAACGCCAGCAAGCTGGCGCGCGGCTATTATCAGGACAACATCAACGACGTGGGCAGCGAGGCGCTGACCATGGCGGGCGACCTGCGCGACTATCTTTCGGAATCCCAGGTCACCAGCAAGGCCTTCTACGAGGGCTATGTCTACCAGGTGGTGACGCGAAAGCTCAGCCGCTCGAAGATCATCGAGATCGGCAAGGACGGCGTCGCGCGCACGCCAACGGCGGTCGATCCCGACGGCCGCACCGCGGGCGCGGTCATCACGCCCGACATCATCAAGCGCCTGCGCGAAGGCGAACTGGCGGTCGTCGAGCCCAAGCCCAACCAGATCGAGGCGGTGGTGCTGCTCTACCCGCGCTCGAACACCTATCTCTATGTCACCCGCGATTCCGAGCTCAACGTCTTCGGACAGGTGAAGCAGGCGCAGCAGGTGCTCTCCGATTACGAGGATTTCACCACCGGGGCGCGCAAGCTGCAGTTGCAGTTCAACATCGCC
>JAGIAA010000111.1 GCA_017745115.1 Sphingobium sp.
TCGCGATACCACTCCATACGAGCGATTTCAGCGCCGCCCAGGCGACCCGAGACGTTGATCCGGATGCCCTTGGCGCCGAGACGCACGGCCGACTGGATCGAACGCTTCATGGCGCGACGGAAGGCGATACGACGCTCGAGTTGTTGAGCGATCGACTCGGCCACCAGCTGAGCGTCGGTTTCCGGCTTGCGGATCTCGACGATGTTCAGGTGGACTTCGCCCTCGGTCTTGATCGACAGGTCCTTGCGGAGCTTGTCGATGTCAGCGCCCTTCTTGCCGATGATGACGCCCGGACGAGCGGCATAGATCGTGATGCGGCACTTCTTGTGCGGACGCTCGATGATGATGCGCGAGACACCGGCTTGGTACAGGCGCTTCTTCAGGGCGGCGCGGATCGCGAGATCCTGGTGCAGCATCTTGCCGTACTGGTTGCCGTCGGCGAACCAACGGCTGTCCCAGGTGCGGTTTACGCCGAGCCGCAGCCCGACCGGATTGACTTTCTGACCCATTAGGCGGCCTCACCCAGTTCGCGGACCACGATCGTGATCTCGGAGAACGGCTTTTCGA
>JAGIAA010000112.1 GCA_017745115.1 Sphingobium sp.
CATCAAAAGCCGCGATCAGGCGCAGGAGATTCGGGTCTCATGTACCTGATGAGGTATCTCTGCCATTTCAGTCGAGAATGTTCAACCGCAGGGAAGTTTGCAGGCGACGAACATTTTCTGTTGTACGACGAACTGAGCTAGAGCCCAGTTATGGCCCGACCCGCCATCCTCTTCGTCTGCCTCGGCAACATCTGCCGCTCGCCCATGGCCGAAGGGGCGTTCCGCCTCGCCGCCCAGGACGCGGGGCTCGATGTCGAGATCGAATCGGCGGGCACGGGCGACTGGCATGTCGGCAATCCGCCGGATCATCGCGCGCAGGCCACCGCGCTTCGCTATGGCGCTGACATCTCCCGCTACGCCGCACGGCAGGTCGAGCCCGAAGACTTCCACTATTTCACGCATATCTTCGCACTGGATCACAGCAATCTCGCCGATCTGCAGGCGATGGCGCCTGTGGATGCGCGTGCGGAACTCGCGTTGCTGCTCGATCTCGTCGAGGGACGCCAGGGCGGGGCCATTGGCGATCCCTATTATGGCGGGGACGAGGGCTTCGAACGGACCTGGG
>JAGIAA010000113.1 GCA_017745115.1 Sphingobium sp.
GCATCAAGGTAAAGGGTAATCAGCGCGTCCAGGATGCGTGGCTGTTCGATCCTGACGTGAAGGCGATCGCCGTCAATGCGCAGGTCATGGATCTGCTCGGGCGGCTTTATGGCCGTCGCGCCATTCCGTTCCAGACGCTTAATTTCCCCGTTGGCACCCAGCAGCACGTCCACAGTGATTCCATCCACTTTTCCAGTCTGCCGGAGCGCTTCATGTGCGGCGTGTGGCTGGCGATGGAGGATATTCATCCGGACGCGGGGCCGCTGGCTTATTGCCCCGGCTCTCACCGCTGGCCGATCCTGTCGAACCTGATGCTCAACACCCCGCGCTTCGGCGATCACTCGCAGATGGCGCAGGAGCCCTATGAGGCTGCCTGGCGGGCGATGATCGAAGCACAGGACATCCCGACGGAGACCTTCTTGGCGCGCAAAGGCCAGGCGCTGATCTGGGCAGCCAATCTCCTCCACGGGGGCAGCCCCCACAACGACCCAACGCGCACGCGCTGGTCGCAGGTGACTCACTATTATTTCGAGAACTGCACCTA
>JAGIAA010000114.1 GCA_017745115.1 Sphingobium sp.
GTCCGGGTACCCCTCGGCGTCGTAGGCGACGATCTCGCCGTCGATCAGGCACGGCGGCAGGTCGAGCGCCTGCAGCCGCGCCACCAGCGGCGCGAACTTGTCGCTCCAGTCGAGCCCCTTGCGGGTATAGACCCGCACCTCCTCCCGGCGCAGGCGATCAGCGCGCGATAGCCGTCGAACTTGATCTCGTGCAGCCAGCCGTTCCCGGCCGGCACCGCGTCGACCAAAGTCGCCAGCTGCGGCGGCCGGAACTTGGGCGGCTTGCCACCGCCGCGCGCCTTGGGCTTGACCTTCCGGCCAAGCGCCTTGTTGCGTGTGGCCGCCTTGGCCATGACCGCGGTGAACTTGTCCCCGCGCACTCCCTTGAGCGAGTACGCCCCGCCGGCATCCCCGGCGATCTCGGCCATCGAGCGCCCGGTCAGCACCGAGGTCAGCCCGTGCTCGACCAGCCCGTCGCCGGCCTCGGCATACTCGTCCGAAAGCTTGCGCAGCAGCCAGTTCTCGCGCTTCTCGCCCGGCTTGCCCTTGAGCCGGATCAGCAGC
>JAGIAA010000115.1 GCA_017745115.1 Sphingobium sp.
GCTGATGGATGCGAAGGCCTTCACCGAGGGCTTCCGCGCGCTGGTGCTGTGGACCGCCGGGCAAATCGATCTGTCGCACACGGCGGAGGACGAGGCCGAGCGGGCCGAGGCCGAGGCGCTTGTTGGGCTGCTGACGCCGGTGCTCAAGGGCTACGGCACCGACAAGGGCTTCGAGACCGCGGTCGCGATGCAGCAGGTGTTCGGCGGGCACGGCTACGTCGCCGAGTGGGGCATGGAGCAGATCGTCCGCGATGCCCGCGTAGCGATGCTCTACGAAGGCGCCAACGGTGTGCAGGCGCTCGATCTCGCCGGACGCAAGCTGCTGCGCGACGGTGGACAGACGGCCGAGCGGTTCATTGCGCTGGTCGAAGGCGAGTGCGAGACGGCGCCGGCCGAGCTGCATGTCCTCGCCGCCCCCTTGCGCGAGGCGATGCACGAGGCGCGCGAGGCGGCGCTGTGGCTGGGCTCGGCGGGCAAGACCAGTTTCGACGATCTCGGCGCGGGGTCCTACGCCTTCATGCAGCTGCTCGGGGTGGTCG
>JAGIAA010000116.1 GCA_017745115.1 Sphingobium sp.
GCCTTATGTCGACCGCCTCGCCGCCGAACATGGTGCGGATTGCAAGGTTCTGCGCCACGGCAGCGCCGCGCTGGTCTCCTATACCGAGGCGCGGCTGCGCGGCGAGCCGGCCGATCCGAACATTCCCGCGGACGCGCTCGCCGGTCTGCTCGACCAGCCCGGCGGCGACCGGATGGACATGGTCGTGCTGGCCTGCACCCATTTCCCGCTGGTCGAGGACGAACTGACCGCCGCCGCGCCGCGGCCGCTCACCTTCCTGGACGGTGGCGCCGGCATCGCCCGTCGCGTCGCCTATCTGAATGGTGACCAGCCTTGGCCCACGGTCACCCCTCCCGGTCAGGCCGTGTTCACCCGCTGGGATGCAGGGGTCGATGCACTGGCGCCGGCATTGGCGCGCTACAATATGACTCAGATCAATGTTCTGTGAGAGCGTCCCGGCTAGGGACTTTCTCAACTTATGGGTGGCGCCTGCCGCGCCGATCCGTTAATGGCGCTAAAAAAGGACGGTTTTGCGCAATGACGAACTACCAGCATC
>JAGIAA010000117.1 GCA_017745115.1 Sphingobium sp.
CCCTCAACTTCTATATGGGCTTGCACCCGTTCTCCGCGAATCAGCGCGATGAAACAACATCACACACACCGCGCGAAACTGGCCGCTCGGATTGGTAGTTCGGCCGAGTCCTATCGTGGCAAATCGCAGTAGGCAAACGCTTTGTTTGCTTATGGCTCGCGGGGGGTTATCGAGGGGCTCGGCAGGGTCGAAACAAAGGTCAAAGAGGACATGATGAGAGACAAAGTCAACGATCCCTTGCGCAGGAATCGCGCGCTCGCTGCCTGCGTCCTTGCCTTGACATTTCTCGCTCATGGGCCGGTTATTGCGGCCAACAAGCCGCCGCCGGTGATCGTGGCGCCAAAGCCGACCTATGCTCGACTCTCGGACTTAGTCATCGCCAGTCCAGCCATCGCGGTCGTCAGCGTCAAAAAAATGACGCAGGTTCCGGCGGAGCGGGCACAAGGCCTTGCCCCTGGCAATCAGCGATTTCTCGTAGCCGCCGACACTCTGTCCTTGATTCGCAGCAATGACGTCCTGGCGCGACAGGCCAGCT
>JAGIAA010000118.1 GCA_017745115.1 Sphingobium sp.
GTGTTGATCTTCAGCGGCATGAACGAGCTTTCGCCGCCGATCATGCGGTTGCCTTGCTGGCGCTTGGGGTAGTGGACCAGCAGGCGGCGCTGCGAGCGCTCCATGAACACGATGGCCAGGATCGCGGCGATACAGCCGATCAGGATCAGGAACAGCGGGGTGTAGTTGCCCGAGGTCTGAGACTGGACCAGCAGCTGGCCGATGGCGATCGGCAGGTGGGCCACGATGCCAGCGAAGATGATCAGGGACACGCCGTTACCCACGCCGCGGCTGGTGATCTGCTCGCCCAGCCACATCACGAACAGGGTGCCGCCCGTCAGGACGACCACGGTCGAGACCACGAAGAAGGCCGGGCTGATGCCGCCGGCGACCACGCCGGGCTGGGCCTGCAGGCCCATGGCGATCGAGGCCGACTGCACGATGGCCAGAACCACGGCCAGGTAGCGGGTATATTGGTTGAGGGTCTTGCGGCCCGCCTCCCCGCCTTCCTTCTTCAGCTTTTCCCACGGCGGATACACCGAGCCCATCAGC
>JAGIAA010000119.1 GCA_017745115.1 Sphingobium sp.
GCACCGGTGCCATCGATCCGCAACGGCTTCATGCTTTTGACGGATCGGAAGAAGCCCGGAAAACACGGTCGCGGGAACGAAAATATACGACGAAGCGTTGCTAGACAGCGACGAACCGTTGGAGCATTCTGTGCGCGGACGACTCGACGACAGGACGGAACACAGCAGGGCTGGGAGGGAATGATGCGGGGCAAGTGGCTTCTTGTCGTGATGGCGATTCTGTGCCTGCCGCTCGCGGCGCAGAGTGACACCGGCCCGCAGGTGACGCTGGCCATTCCCGGCAGTGCCGGCCCCGGCAGCGGCGCCATCGAGCGCTTCACCCTGCGCTTTTCCGAGGCGATGGTCCCCTTGGGCGATCCGCGCGCCGCGCCCGCTGCAACGAGTGATTGTCCGGTCCCGGCGAATGGCCGCTGGGTCGACCAGCAGACGTTCGTGCTCGATTTCGACAAGCCGCTGCCCGGCGGCATCAACTGCGCCGTCAATCTGCGCGACGGGATCGCCACGTTGCGCGGCATGCGGCTGGCCGGCAC
>JAGIAA010000011.1 GCA_017745115.1 Sphingobium sp.
TCGCGCGCCTTCACGGAGTTGAGATAGGTAATCAGTCCCATAACGCTCGGATCCTCGTGGCGGGCAAGACAGTCATTTTAGTCACTTGCGGTACAGATTTCCAGAGGAAGGGGAAGAACGGGTGTGCCAAAGAATTACTTGTCTTGCTCTGGCACGAGAAATGCTCAATCTCTATTAAACCAATTGAAAAATGGAAGCGCAGTGCCTGAGTCCTGGATTTCGATCGCTGAAGCACTGCTCCCCTTCGTCCTCGTCGGCTTCGGAGCCCAGATCGTCGATGGCGCGCTGGGCATGGCCTATGGCGTGATTTCGAGCTCGTTGCTGCTCGCCCTGGGTGTTCATCCGCGCGCCGCGTCGGCCAGTGTCCATGCCGCCGAAACCTTCACGACCGCCGTGTCCGCAGCCAGCCACATCTGGCATCGCAACGTCGATTGGGGCCTTTTCCTGAAACTGATCTTGCCTGGCATCGTCGGCGGCGTCACCGGCGCCTATGTGCTGTCTTCCATCGACGGATCGCTGATCAAGCCCTTCATTCTCGCCTATCTGACCGCGATCGGGCTGTGGCTGATCTGGCGCGGCGTCAAATATCCGCCGCAGAAGCGCGATGCCCGCTGGGTCGCGCCGCTGGGCCTCATCGGCGGCTTCCTCGACGCGTCGGGCGGCGGCGGCTGGGGACCGGTCGTCACGTCCAACCTCCTTCTGCAGGGTTCCAGTCCGCGTCACACGATCGGCACGGTCAACACGGTCGAGTTTTTCCTCACCGTGGCGATCAGCGCGACCTTCCTGGTCAACCTCGGCTGGCAGACGTTCACGCTGGCCACCATCGGCCTGCTCGTCGGCGGCGTGATCGCGGCGCCCTTCGGCGCGATGATCGCGCGGCACGTGGCGCCCAAGCCGCTGCTCATCATGGTCGGCGTGATCCTCACCATGACCTCGCTGTTCGGCATCTATCGCGCCCTGATCTAGGGTTGTCCTGATCGCCTCGAGCGATTAGATTTCCAGTTATTCATCGACTGGAGCGATCAATGTCCGCCTACATGCCCACCCTCAAGCAGCTCCAATATCTGGTGGCGCTGAAAGAGCATGGCCATTTCGGCCGGGCGGCGGACGCCTGTTTCGTGACGCAATCGACACTGTCCGCCGGCCTGCGCGAGCTTGAATCGCTGATCGGCGTGACACTCGTGGAGCGGACGCGCAGAATCGTGCGCTTCACGGCGCTCGGCGACCGTATCGTCGAGAAAGCGCACCGCGTCCTGCGTGAAGCTGAGGAACTGGCCGCCATCGCCCAGGCATCCGGAACGCCGCTTGCAGGCGAGTTGCGCATGAGCGTCATCCCGACCATCGCGCCCTTCCTGCTGCCCAGCCTGTTGCCGCGCCTCAGAGCGGAGCGCCCCTCCCTCCAGCTCTATCTGCGCGAGGAAACGAGCCACGCCGCGCTGGATTCGCTGCGCCATGGCCATGCGGACTGCGTGCTGCTCGCGCTTCCCTTCCCGGTCGGCGACGTCGAAACCGAGATCCTGTTCGACGATCCGCTCTATGTCGCCTTTCCCAAGGACGATCCCCGCGATCCGCCGGTGGAGATCGATCCCGACATGATCGACGGCAATCGGCTCCTGCTGCTCGAGGATGGCCATTGCCTGAAGGAGCATGCGCTCGCAGCCTGCAACCGCGCCGAGCTGCGGACCGAGGCGACGATCACCGGCACCTCGCTGCACACGCTGGTGCAGATGGTCGACAATGGCCTGGGCCTGACGCTGCTGCCCGAAATGGCGATCAACGGGGGCATCCTCGCGAACACGCAGATCGCCGCCCGCCCGATCCGATCGACCAGTGCCGCGCGCGACATCGCACTCATCTGGCGTCGCAATTCACCGCGCGAAACCGATTTCCGGATGATGGCAGGGATATTGCGCAACGCCGCCGAGCGGCAGAGGGAAGCGAAAGCGGCCTAGTCCCTTCTCCAGCCTGCGGGAGAAGGAGGGGCCCGCCGCGCAGCGGTGGGAGGATGAGGGTCTGTCGACGTCAAAAGACCCTCACCCAACCCTCTCCCGCCTGCGGGAGAGGGCTCAGCTCTTCCCCCACACCGCCGCCCGCGCGTCGTCCGCGCCCTGTGCCTCGACCCAGTCGCGCCCGCCGTCCGTGCGGATCGCCTGTTTCCAGAAGGGCGCGGCGACCTTGAGCCAGTCGATCAGGTAGGCACAGCTTTCGAGGGCTGCGACGCGGTGCGACGACGCCGTGCCGACGAAGACGATGCGCGCGCCGACCGGCAATGTGCCAAAGCGGTGGATCACCGTGACGCCCAGCAACGGCCAGCGCTGCGCCGCCTCCTCGACTACCGCACGCACCTGCTGCTCCGTCATGGCCGGATAATGTTCGAGGTGGAGCGCCTCCAGCCCGCCGTCATCCCGCACGAGCCCGGTGAAGCTTGCGATACCGCCACCGCCGAGGGCCTCGAGCGCAGCCAGCTCAGTGCCTGGGTCGAAATCGCCCGCCTGCACGCGGACGTCGAGGCGGGCGCCGTCAGCCACCGGTCACTGGCGGGAAGAGCGCGAGCTCCTTCGCCCCGCCAATCTGCGTGTCGAGCGGCACGAATTTCTGGTCGAGCGCCGCGCGCAGCCGCGTTCGGTCCGCAAAGGCAGCGGCGTGGCCTTCGCTTTGCGTGGCGAGGGTGTCGAGCAGTGCGGCGATGCTGGTTCCGGCAACCGGCCGTTCCACGCGTTCCTCGCCGCGTCCCACGCGTTCGCGCACCCAGGCGAAGTAGAGAAGCGTGAGCGCGGCCACAGCCTCATTCCGTCATGTGCTTGAGGCCGACCCGCAGATAATCCCAGCCGGTGATCAGCGTCAGGACCGCCGCACCCCACAGGGTCACGAGGCCGGTCATCTTGACGAACGGCCAATCCGGCAGGCCGCCGGCAAGGATCAGCGCGCCAAGCGCGACGATCTGGCAAGCCGTCTTCCACTTGGCGAGCTGCGAGACCGGCACCGACACCCGCAGCTGGGCGAGGAACTCGCGGAGACCCGACACGGCGATTTCACGCAGAAGGATGACGAGCGCGGCGACGATGTGCGGGCCGGTAATGTCGCGGGTCGCGCACAGCATGAGAATGACCGCGCCGATCATGATCTTGTCGGCGATCGGATCGAGGAACACGCCGAGCTTGGAGACCGTGCCCTGCGCACGGGCCAGATATCCGTCGAAATAGTCGGTGATGCCCATCAGGCAGTAGAGGCCGAAGGCGGCGATATAGCCGATCCGCCATTCATGGCCCTGCTCGGCAGGCCATAGCAGCCCGACCAGCAGCGGAACCGCCAGGATCCGCGACAGTGTGAGGATGTTCGGTAGCCAGAGCATGGTGCCGCTCGGCCTGCCACAGCATAGGGACGCAGACAAGAGGAGCTCGATCCGAAGTCTCGCAACATTTTGCCGAAGCGCATGGCGGAACCCTCGAAGGAAGCAACCGTCCGGTTGCGGGCGCAATTTTCCGGCTGACGCCGCCCGCGATCACGCCTCCATCGGCAAGCGGAGGATCGTCCCGCAATGGGCTTGGTTGACAATGTCGCCCTTCCCTCCCGGATCGTTCGAGGCTAAAGAGCCGCGCAAGGCGGCATGTGCTCCGCCCGGAATCGCGAGTTACCTATTTTATGCAGGCCTCCCTGCGACTTCTGACGCACCGCAAGTTCCTGCCCCTCTTCACCACCCAGTTCCTGGGGGCCTTCAACGATAATCTCTTCAAGACGGCGATGATCCTCTTCGCCACCTTCACGGTGTTCAAGGATCCCCGTCAGGAATCGAGCTTCAACGCGATCGCGACGGGCCTGTTCATCCTGCCCTTCTTCCTGCTGTCCGCTCTGTCGGGCCAGCTCGCCGACCATATGGACAAGGCGAAGATCATCCGCGTGGTGAAGCTCGCCGAGATCGGCATCATGATCGTCGGCGGCATAGGTCTGCTGCTCTGCGAGACCTTTCCCATGACCGGGGTCGCGCTGATGCTGATCGCCGTGCTGGCCATGGGCGTGCATTCGACCTTCTTCGGTCCGATCAAATACGCGATCTTGCCCCAGCATCTCGATGAGGATCATGTCCTCGGCGGAACCGGCCTGGTCGAGGCGGGGACCTATATCGCCATCCTCGCCGGCACGATCGTAGCAGGCTGGATCGACCCGCCGCTCGCCGCGGGCGCGGTCCTGTTCGTTGCCGTCATCGGCTATTTTTCGGGACGCATGATCCCGCCCGCGCCCCGTCTCGGCCCGCCGGTCGATCTCGATTTCAACATGTTCCGCGCCTCCTGGCGGCTGATCAACGCCACCATGCATATCCGCCGGCTGTTCCTCGCGATCATGTCGATCAGCTTCTTCTGGATGATCGCGACTGTGCTCGTGATCATTTTCCCGCCGCTGGTGAAGAACGACTTCACCTCCAGCAAGGAAGTGGCGAGCATGTTCCTCGCCATCTTCTCGGTTGGCGTCGCCGTGGGCTCGGTCGCCATCAATCGGCTGCTCCAGGGCCATGTATCGGCCCGCTACGCCCCAGTCTCGGTCCTGATGATGGGCGCCTTCATCTGGTTCTTCGAATATGTGGCGGGCAGCTGGATCCCCGCGCCCGCCGGCACCCTCTACACCGTCTCCGAATTCGTCGCCGAACCGCACAGCTGGCGCGTGCTCTTCGCGCTGTTCGGCATCGCGGTGTTTGGCGGCATGTTCGTGGTGCCGCTCTATGCCTTCATGACGACCACAGTCGCCAAGGATGAGGCGGCACGGACCGTCGCGGCCAATAATGTAGTCAACTCGGGCGCCATGGTGTTCGGCGCGCTCGTCATTCTCGGCGCGACAGGCGCAGGCCTCTCAAACCGGCTCGCATTGCTCGTGGTCGTGGTGATGTGCGTGTTCTCGGCCGCGTTGGCGATCATGCTCCAGCGCGCTTGCGACCGGGAACATCGGACAGCGCGCGAGCGTGGCCTGCCCTGAGGACCGGCCGGTCTTGAATCAGATCAGAGGACGAACGTGTAAGCGACGGTGAAGAAGGCCGCGAAGCTCAGGAGGAAGAGCTTCCAGTCCTGATCGTCGCTGGGCGCCTTGCGCGCCGCCGCTGCATGGATCGCGCTGCCGGAGCAGACGTGGCGGGGCAGACGCTGCCGGAAGGGGTGGCGTGCTGCTTCGTCGGTGAGGACCAGAACTCGTTTCATGAGTCTGGAAGTTAACGACCTGTTAACAAGCCGAAAAGGCTAAAAAAGGGTTAACGCAGGTCTGTGTTCAATTGGGACGATAAAAACTTACCTAGATATGGTCCTTTCGTCGGACTGCGATGCCGGCGAATGGCGCTTTCTGGCCATCGTTCGATTTCCTCCCGCCGCCCATAACCCTTTTTAAAGCATGTTATGGTGATTTCGCTCCAAAGGGCCGCCTTCCCTCCCACGCGGCCAGTCGGAGCTGTAAATCATGATCAGGACCAAGCGCTGGGCCGCGCCTCTCGTTATTTCGTTGATGGTTTCCGCCTGTGGCGGCGGAGCTGTGAACTCCACGAGCACGCCGCAGGGTGGTCCTACGCCTACGCCTACTCCGACGCCGACTCCGACGCCGACGCCGACTCCGACGCCCACCCCGACGCCGACGCCTACCCCGACGCCGACGCCCACGCCGACGCCCACCCCGACGCCGACGCCGACGCCTACCCCGACGCCCACGGGGGGCTTCCTGAGCCCGGTCACGTCGCAGTCGTTTCTAAACGACGCCGCTGACGCGGCAGGCACGTTCCATTCGGATGGCAGCCCGGTGACCAGCGCGTTCGCCAACGCCGCTGCGAGCTTCACGGTCAGCTACAATGCGACGAGCCAGAGCTACACGGTGAGCACGGGCAGCCGCACGCAGACATTCACGCCGGCCGACCAGGTTGCCTCGGGCTCGACCGACTTCAAGGCGTTCGAAAAATCGTCCGGCAACCTGCATGAATCGCTGTCGCTGACCGTCCCCGGTTCGAGCGGCGCCCTGCAATATCAATATGTCGGCGGCGGTGCCTGGGAACGCGCCAATCTCGGCAGCACGACCCTCGATTTCACCTATAATCCGTTCACTTATGGCTTTGCGACCGCCGACGCCAATCTTGCGCGAAGCGGAACGGGCCTGTTCTCGGTCAGCCTTGTCGGCGCGCGCGAAAGCGACATACCCTATTCCATGGCGGGATCGGGAACGATGCAGGTCGACTTTGCCGGCGGCAAGATGTCGAGCAGTGGCATCCTGACCACGATCGACACCAGCACCGGCGTGATCCAGAGCCTGGGCATCTATTATGGTTCGGCCCAGCTCTCGAGCACGACCAATGCCTTTTCCGGCACCTTTGCCATGGACGACGGCACGCGCTTCACCGGTGGGTGGAAGGGCCGCTTCTACGGCCCGGCCAACCAGGAAGTGGGAGCAGCCTGGTACATCAGCAGCACCGGTGGCGAATATGCGTCGGGCTATTTGCTCGGCCGCAGCGACAATACGGTTACGGCGTATAACACCTCGCTCGCGCCGCTGCAGTTCAGCGAGAATTTCGACGGCCGCTTCTCCGAGCTCGATTTTCACGACAATGGCAACGGTACCGCATCGAGCGGTTCGACCTTCCTGCGCTCGGACGGCCGGTTGAAATTCGACGCCAGCGCAAACAGCTACACTTATGTCCAGCTTACCCAGAACGGCAACACTTGGTCGGAGGTTGGTGGCTCCAGTACCGCATTCCCTGCGTCCAGCCTCAACTCCGGCGCGTCGAACAGCAGCGTCGCGGTTTACGACGTCACCAACAGCGGCACCGCCTATCGCCTGACTCTGATGAAGGCCGGTGCAAGCAACCCCACGATCCAGCTGAGCTATGCGAGCTATGGCCGCTGGCAGCAGATGCAGAACGGCTCGACCGATGCAAAGGACCGCTGGTTCGCCTGGGGCGTCCGCACCAATGCCTTCCAGATCCCGACTGGCACCGGCCACTTCGACGGCATCCTCGTCGGCAAGGGTGCGACCGATCAGGGCGGCGCGGCGTATGATCTGACCGGCACGAGCACGTTCGACGTCAATTTCGGCGCCGCGACCTTCACCGGCTCGCTGCATCCGATCGGCAAGGATCTCTCGACGCTCGCGACGCGCGATTTCGGAACCTATTCCGTCACCGGCGGTCTGATGGATATCGACGGGGGCCTCGCCGCCAGCGTCGTCGACGGCAGCAGCAATTATCTGGGTTATTTCGAAGGCGCCCTCTACGGCCCCACTGCCCAGGAGATCGGCGGCACGTTCGGTTTCAAGTCCGGCATCTATCAGCCCTGGGATCCTGGCTATGCCGGGATGACCAACCTGAGCGGTGCGGTGGTCGGAAAGCGCTAACGATTGAACTCGCTGGCCGCTTGGCCTAGCTGGACCAATGCTTTCTCGCCCATCCCTCATGAGCGGAGTGCTGCTCGCTTGCGCTTCGGCGCAAGCGGCTGCTCAGCCGGCGCAGCCTGAAAGCCCCGCGGCGCAGGCGCCCGTGCTGTCCAGCGACGGGCGTGCGCTCACCAATCTCAGCGCGGCGCAGCTTTTCGATATTGCCGACCAGGCACGTAAGGCCGGCCATGATCCGGATGCGGAAGCGATCTACAAGGCGCTGTCGCAGGATCCGGTCGTGACGACACGATCCGAAGCGCGCTTTCGTCTCGGCATGATGTATGCCGACCAGAAGCGCTATACCGATGCCGCCCTCGCTTTCCGCGCCATTCTCGACGAGCAGCCAGAGGCCGCGCGGGTGCGCCTGGAGCTGGCGCGCGTCCTGACGGCGATGGGCGACGAAGGCGGTGCGCGCGCGCAGCTCCGCCAGGCCCAGGCCACCGGCCTCCCCCCTGACGTCGCGCTTGTCGTCGACCGTTTCCAGGCGGCCCTGCGCTCCAACAAGACGTTCGGCGGCACGTTCGAAGCGGCCGTGGCGCCCGACAGCAACATCAATCGCGCAACCGACGCCAAGACGCTCGACACGGTGATCGCGCCGCTCACGCTCTCCGAAGATGCGCGGCGGCAATCGGGAATCGGCGCGCATCTGGCCGGTCAGGTCTATGCGCGACTCCGCCTGTCGCCGCAGGTTGCACTCGTGCCGCGACTGTCGGGCGATGGCACCTTCTACAAAAACAGCGAATTCAATGACTTGTCCGGCAGCGCACTGCTGGGCCTTGAATGGCAGGCAAACGCGAAGGACCGGGTGATGCCCTCCGCCGGCGTCACCTGGCGTACTTATGGCGGCCATCCCTATGCGCGTACCTTCAGCACCGACCTGCGCTGGACTCACGTGCTCGGCCGCCGAGCCCAGCTCGACACCAGCTTCTCCTTTGGCACCACCCGCTATTTGAAAAACGCACTGCAGGACGGCCAGCTCTACAATCTCGGGCTGACGCTGGAGCGCGCCCTGAGCGCCCGCAGCGGCGTCGCCGTCTCGCTCAACGGCAATCGCCAGACGGCCAGGGACCGCGGCTATGCGACCGCGTCCGGCGGCCTCACCCTCATCGGCTGGCGCGACATGGGCAAGACGACGCTCTTCCTCAACGCGACCGCCCGCCGCCTCGAATCGGACGCACGGATCGGTCTCTTCAAGGACCGGCGTAAGGAATGGTTCCTCCGCGCAGGCGCCGGCGCCACCTTCCGCCAGATCGAGATCGCGGGCTTCTCACCCGTGGTGCGCGTGGCCTATGAGCGGAACTTCTCGACTGTGGGGATCTATGACTATCATCGCGTCAATGTGGACTTCGGCATCACGCGCGCCTTTTAGGCTGCTCGTAGCGTTGGCGGCGCTTGCCTGCACCGCCGCGGGCGGGCCCGTGCTCACCGGCATGTGGGGCGCCGGCAATGCCACGCTCGTCAGCGACGCGCAGGGCGGTCGCCTCCAGATCGGCTGCACGCTCGTCCGTTTCGAGCCTGTCGCGGCCGACAAGGACGGCGCCTTCAGCACCAGCGCCCGCCTCGAACAGATCAGCCTCGCGCCGCCCGTCGGCAATGGCGAGGCCGATGATGCCCAGCCCGATCTCCCGGCACAGCCGGCGACGCTCGCGGGGCGCGCCAGCGGCGGCACGGTGACCCTGACGCTGTCCGTCGACGGCCAAGCACCGCGCACATTGACGCTGGTCATGGGCCAGCGCGGCGCGCCGGCCCGCTGCCTGTAAGCGTCTCACCCAACTTTCGCTGAAGTGAAGGCTCCGATTATTTGGGCTTGCGGAACTTCAGGATGAACTGATCGGTCTTGCCCTGCACGCTGGGGTCACGCACGCCGACATTGTGCGGGTCAGCGGGATTGGCGAGAGCATTGCTCTCGCCGACATATTCGAAGCCCGCAGCCTGGGCTTGCGCCTTCACCAGCGCAGGGTCGATGCGGTGCATCTCCTTGGGGTCACCCACGCCTGGCAGCGCCTTGTGATCGAGCACGATGTAGATGCCGCCGGGCTTGAGCGCTGCGAACGCTGCCTTGTCGAGCGCGGCCGCGCCGTTCGGATCGCGATTATAGGCGTCGTGATAGTTCTGGGACGTCCAGACGAGATCGACCGGCGCCGGCACTGTGAAGGCGCCAGCTGCCAGCGGCAGGAAGCTTACATTGGCATGGCCGGCAGATGCCGCGATCGCCTTGACCGGGGCGCCGTCGCCGAAGGTCACGCCGTAGACCTTGCCCTTATCACCCACCGCGGTGCTGAAGATGCGCGTGAAATAGCCGCCTCCTGGCAACAGCTCGGCAATGCTCTGGCCCGGCTTCACCTCGGCAAATTCGAGCATGGCGGCGGGCTTGCGCTCGGCGTCGCGCGCCTGGTCGACCGCTGGCCGATCGGGCGCCGCGACGGCGGCCGTGATATAGGCGGGCGTGGCAGCCTGCGCCGCCGTCGTCATCACCGCGAGAGCCGCGGCGGTCAGGACTGCTTTCATGATAGTCTCTCCTCGGTCCTCACTTGGCCGGTTTGCGGAACTTGTAGGCGAACTGGTCGGTCTTGCCGCGGATCGAGGCGTCGAACACGCTCTTGTCATGCGGGTCGGCAGGATTGGCGATCAGCTTGCTTTCGCCCTCGAAAACGAAGCCGGCCGCTGTCAGTTGCGCCTTCACGATCGCGGGGTCGATCCGGTGCAGCGTCTTGGGTGCAGTCTCGCCCGAACCGGCAAGCGCCGCATGGTCGGTCACGATGAACACGCCGCCGGGCTTGAGTGCCTTGAACACGGCTGCACCGAACTTCGCCGCAACATCGACGCCGAAGCCGCCATAGACGTCATGATAGTTTTCCGACGTCCAGACCAGATCGACGGGTTCGGGCAGCGCGAAGGTGCTGCTCGGCGTCTCGACCTCGACGACATTGGAGAATTTGGGGTCGGCGGCGATGGCCTTGATCGCATCGCCCGCATTGGCGCGGCGCGCAATCATCTCGCTCGGCATGATGCCGTAGACCTTGCCCTTCGAACCCACGACCTTGCTGAAGATGCGCGTGAAATATCCGCCGCCGGCCCAGAAGTCCGCAACCTTGTCGCCGGGCTTGATGCCGGCCCAGGCGACCAGTTCGGCTGGCTTGCGATCGGCATCGCGCGCGCTGTCGGCAGCAGGCCGATCCGGCGAGGCGACAGCCGCCGCGATGGCGGGACTGGGAGGCTGCGCAGCCGCCGGCGCCGCCGCGAGCAGCAGGATGGGCAACGCCAAGGCAGCAAAGTCGAGGGACTTCATGGGGGGCTCCTCTCTTTTCCGATATTCCGTAACGTAGCCTGCCAGAGTTGGCGGCTCGTGCAAGCGCAAATGGATAGGGTTGCAACCGGTGACTCGTGACAGGACGGCTCAAAGGCTGTAACGGCGCGGCAATGCCTGCCCGCCTTCTTGCCTCAATCCACGACGTGAGCCCGGCCTTCGAGACGGAGGTCGATGCGCTTTACGACCGGCTCTGCGGCCTGCTGAACGGTCCGCGCCTTGCGATGCTGGTCGTGCCCGACTTCGAGGACCGCGCGCCGCTGGCCGGCAACAGCGCCTATGCCGCCAAGCTGCGCGGCTGGGCGAAAGATGGCGTCGAGATGTTTCTGCACGGCTGGTGCCATCGCGACGATGCCAGGAAACGCGGCTTCATGCAGAAGCATATGACCGCCGGCGCCGGCGAATTCGCCCAGCTCGGCAAGGCCGAAGCCCTGCGGCGCCTCTCCGATGGCCGCAAGGTCGTCGAAGATGCGATCGGCGCACCGGTGGCGGGCTTCATCGCACCGGCCTGGCTCTATTCGGCCGACGCCCTCGATGCGCTTGGCGAAGCCGGTTTCGCGCTCGCCGAGAACCATCTCAAGGTCTGGCAGCCGACCACCGGCCGCGTCGTCGCCAAGAGCCCGGTCATCACCTGGGCCAGCCGTACGCCGGGCCGCGTCCGCAGTTCGCTCATGGTCGCGGCAGCTGCGCGCGCTGCGCCCTGGGCATTGCGCAATGCCCGTATCGCCGTGCATCCGGGCGACACCACCGTTCCCGCCCTGCTCGACAGCATCGATGCCACCTACGGCACGTTCATGCGCACGCACAAACCGGCGCGCTACGCAGATCTGCTCGCCTGATGGGATTTGAAGATCGGGCCGGACGGCCGCTGCGCATTCTCGGCGTTCTCCACAGCCTGGAGCCCGGCGGCGTCGAGCGCGATCTCATGCGCTTCACCAAGGCCTGGCGTGATCACGGCGCCGACGCGCGTATCGCGCTCGGCCGCTGGGAGGGACTGCTGACCGAGGAGGCGCCGGACGTGCCCTTCATCATCCCGCCCAGGGGCCGGCTCGCGAAGATCGAGACCGAGACGCTCTGGATGATGCAGGTTCTTCCGGCCATCGTCCGCGCGGAGCGGCCGGACGTCGTGTTCATCCCCAGCAATGGTCTGATGGCCGTTGCGGTCTGGCTCCGCCTCATGCTCGGCAAGACCTGCCCTCCCATCGTGGTCCGGCCGAGCAACAGTCTCGACCGCAAGGACCAGAGCTGGCTCATGCGCTGGCTCGACAAGACCGTGCTGTGGGCACATAGCGGCATCTATGCCGCTGCGGTCGCCATGTCGGCGCCGGTGCGTGCCGAGATCATCAAGCGCATGGGGCTGCCGGGCGATCGAGTCGTCACGATCAACAATGCATCGATGACCAAGGCCATTGCAGAGGGTCTCGCCGCGGCGCGCGACGCCGCCAAGCGCGATCATGGGGGCCGCCACTTCCTCGGGCTGGGGCGGCTCATGCCCCAGAAGAATTTCAGCCTGTTGCTCGACGCCTTCGCGCGGATCGCCCGCCCGCAGGACCGCCTCACCATCGTGGGCGAAGGCACGCAGCGCGGCGATCTCGAAGCGCAGGCCGCGCGGCTCGGTATTGCCGACCGCCTGGAAATGCCCGGTCACAAAGCGCCGGTCGACCCCTGGTTTGCGAAGGCAGACGCTTTCGTCCTTTCCTCGGATTTCGAAGGGCTTCCCGCCGTCGTCGCCGAGGCGCTCGCCGCCGGCATCCCCACCGTCGCAACGGATTGCACGGTGGCGCTGCCGGCCATGATCGAAGGCGTCGGCCGGCTCGTGCCGGTCAAGGACGTCGACGCCTTGGCCGAAGCGATGGACAAGATCTGCGACGATCCGGTCGACGTCAAAGAGATGCGCGCGCGCGCCGAACAATTCACAATGGAAGCGACGGTCGAACAGTGGATCGCATTGTTCGAACGGGTCGCCCGCAAATGAAGATGCGGACCATACAGCCTCAATTCATGCGCTTCCCAGTTAGACCCAAGATTGCTATGGGCTCGGCGTTTGCCGTGTCGCGACGAATGAGTGCCCCCTTTTGACCATGCAAATACCCGCGCCGATCGATAGCGCCGATCCCAAGGATCCGCTGCCGCTCCCAGTGCGCCAATCTGCGATCTGGGCGTGGATAACGCCGGCCTTGTCGATCGCGCTGCTCGCGGTCGTCGCCTGGCATTTCCGGCAGTTCGACTTCAATCAGCTCGTCTCGGTCGTGCCGCGCAACCCATTGTTCTGGGCTGTTTTCCTGGCCTATTATTTCGTCGGCACGGTCAATGAATTCCTGATCTACAAGTGGCTCTGGAAGATCCCGTTCGAGGGACTGATCGCGCTGCTGCGCAAGAACATCAGCAATGGACTGCTCGTCGACTACCTCGGCGAGGCTTATTTCTACAGCTGGGCCCGCCGCAAGGTGAGGATGGAGGGTTCGCCCTTCGGCGCCGTCAAGGACGTCTCGATCCTCTCCGCGCTCGTCTCCAACCTGACGACGCTCGCGCTGATGGCTGCGGCCTATCCCTATGCGCGCACGCTGCAGCTGGGCTTTTCCGGCCAGGCGCTGGCTGCCTCGATCGGCGTCATCACGCTGATTTCGACCGGCATCGTCGTCTTCGGCAAGCGCATCTTCAGCCTGAACCGCAAGCAGCTCTGGGGAATCGCCGGCATGCATTTCGGTGCCCTGGCGGTCGGCAATGGTCTGCAGGCCCTCGCCTGGAACCTCGCTCTGCCCAATGTCCCGCTCTCCATGTGGCTGCTGCTTGCCACCGCCAAGATGCTGCTCTCGCGCCTGCCCCTCATTCCCAACAAAGATGTGCTGCTGGTGGGCTTCGCGATCGTGGTGATCGGCCACGACACGCAGCTGCAGGTGCTGCTTGCCTTCATGGCGGCGCTCGTCTTCGTGACCCACCTCGCGCTGGCCGCCGTCCTCGCGGTCGGCGACCTGGTGACGATCCACCCCTCCCGGCGGGAGAAGCAAGAGTGACGCTGGCAGCGCGGTCCGGCCGCGCCGTCGCTATGGCCGTCTGAACCCGATGCGCATCGTCGACGTTGCCGCTTTCTACACGCCTTATGGCGGCGGCGTGAAAACCTATATCGACCGCAAGCTGCTTGCCGGGCCTGCCGCCGGGCACGAAGTCATCTGCATCGCGCCCGGCCCTGGCTATCGCACCGAGGAGCGCGGGCCCAACGCGCGCGTCGTCTATCTCGAGAATCCGCAATTCCCGCTGGACCGGCGCTACCATTATTTCCGCGACGTCGAGACGCTCCACGCGACGCTCGACCAGCTCCAGCCCGACGTCGTCGAATGCTCCTCGCCCTGGCGGAGCGCGCGCTATGTCGGGGAGTGGGCCGGCCGGGCCCCCAGAGCCATGGTCATGCATGCCGACCCCATGTCGGCTTATGCCTATCGCTGGTTCGATCCGGTGTTCTCGCGCCCCATCATCGACCGGATGTTCGGCATGTTCTGGCGCCACCTGCAGCGCATGGACCGCCTCTACGACGGCGCGATCACGACCGGCGAGGACCAGACCAACCGGCTGCTCGCCGGCGGCATGAAGCGTGTCGTCACCAATCCCATGGGGGTGCAGCCGGGCGTTTTCTCGCCCGAACTGCGGGACGAAGGTCTGCGCGCGCGCCTGCTCGAGCGGTGTGCGCTCGGGCCCGATGCGACGTTGCTGCTCGGCGCCGGCCGCCACGGGCCGGAGAAGCGCTGGCCGATGATGATCGAAGCCGTCACGCTGGCCGGCGCCAAAGCCCCCGTCGGACTCGTCATCGCCGGCGATGGGCGCGATCGCGCGCGCGTAGCCCGCGCGGCTGCCGACAATCCCCATGTGCATCTGCTGACCCCGGTATCGGACCGGCACGAGGTCGCCAGGCTCTTCGCCAGCTGCGACGCATTGCTCCATGGCTGCGAGGCCGAAGTCTTCTGCACGGTCGGCGGCGAGGCGCGTGCGGCCGGTCTGCCCTTGATCATGCCCGACCGCGGCGGCGCATCGGACCACGCCAAACTTGCGCATGGCTGGCTTTATGAATCCGCCAATCCACGATCGGCGGCGGACGCCATTGTCGATTTCATCGAAACGCCGCGCGGGCCGGTGCGCGCACGCGCCGTCGAGCTCGCGAAAAGCGTACGCACGATCGACGAGCATTTCGCCGATCTCTTCGCTTATTATGAGGCGCTGATCGCCAATCCGGTAGTGGCGCGGCGCAGCGGGCAGTCTGTCCTGCCGCCGCGCGCCGATCTCAGTTCTTTGCCAGACCCAGCTTGAACAAGCTGAAATACTGCATCGGCACCGTCACCGCCTGAGGCGAATTGCCGACCGAGACCGCGACGTCCGCCGCCTTTGGCTTGGACCGTCCGAGATTGCCGATGCGCGGGAAGCCGGCGCCCTCATTTCCATATTCGAACTTCCGGTTGGAATTGCGGTCATGGAGAAGGCTAAGCGTATAGCTCCCCGGCCCGGGCGCACGGATACAGATCGATACGTCGCCTTTCGCCGGGATCGGCTGGGCGACCCGCGCGAATGCCTTGCCTTCCATGACCAGAATATTGTCGTCGGCCAGGAAATCCTTGTCGTTGTTGGGATAGAGCTCGGCGCGCAGCGTGCCCTTGCGGTCCTTGAGACCGGTGACCGTGACGATATAGGCCGATCCGCCCTCGTTCGGACGGCACTTGCCCTCGGCCACGCCGAGATCCGGCGAGGAGGGGATATATCCAGGCTGGCCGGGCGCCGGAATGGCGGCAGCGGCAACCAGCAGCAAGTTCAACATCGACATCGGCAGCTTCACTCCTGGGCGGTGCCTTCCGGCAGGCCCGCTAACGCACGATTGTGGCGGCAAATGGACAATGGCTGATGAGCCATGCACCATGCCTGAACGAATGACGGCGGAAATGAGGCAAAGCCGCAGTCATCCGAACGAACGCTTTACGGTGAGATAGATCGTGCGGTGGCCGTTCCGTTCCCGATACTCTTCCTGGAACGGGTTCGGCGTCGTACGGTCGGGCGCATAGAAATAGCGCCACCGCTTGTTCGGGCTGTCGAGCAGATTGTCGGCGCCGAGCGTTACCGTGGTGCGCGGATTGGGCCGATATTCGACGAAGGCCGACACGCTCGGAGATGCATTCTGGCTGGTGTCGGTCTCGCCGAGGCGGAAGAAGGTCGAGCCGGTGTTGCCCGATGCCGAGACGCTCCACGCGAACCGGCCCAGATCCTGCCGGAGCTCGCTCGTGAAGAAGAACATGGAGTTGCCCGAGAAAGCGCGATCCTGGTGCGTGTAGAGATCACGCACCGACGTCTTCACATAGGAGCCGTAGACACTGGCGCGCATGCCCTTGAGGCCCAGGCGCGTGAGCGGCAGGTTGATGTTGGTCCGTGCGATCCAGGTCTCGCCATTGCCGAGATTGCCGGGTGCATCGAGGCCAGTTGCGACGCGATCGCCTTGGGCATTCACCGTGAAGGTCGGAACGCGGTCCTGCACCTGCGTAACCCAATTATGACCCAGCTCGACCTTGATACGACCATCGCCCAGCACGGCGCGGTCGGCACTGAACAGCAATTCCCAGCTGCGCTGCGGCCGGAGCTCGGCATTGCCGCCATTGCTTTGGTTGGACTCGAAGTCGGCCGCGCTGACGAAATCGCTGAAGTTGAGCTGATTGACGGTGCGCTTCAGGCTGAGCTGGGCGTGCCAGGCGCCCGGCGTCCAGTCGAGCGATGCCTTGGGCTTCAGGAATTTGAGCGTGCGCCGCGCGTTCGCATCGCCGGCCACCTTGAGCCGCGACGCCTCGTAATTGACGCCGAGGTCGAGGCGAAGGTTGCCAGTGATCTTGCGCCCGGCATTGGCGAAGACCTCGCCGCGATATTCCGACACGATGGCGTTCGCGATCGGCAGGTTGATCGCCGTCCGCGTGCCCGAAGGGGCGACCGAGAAAACGCCGAGATTGCTCTTGAGGCGGTTATAGGCCCCTTCCGCGCCCAGCTCGATGGCCCAGCCGCCGACATTAGGATGGCTCCAGGCGAGACGCGCCACGCGCTCGGTGCGCCAGTCGTCGAAGCGCTGGAAGAAGCCGTTCATCGGACTGCCGATATGGACCGCGTTGTTCAACTCGTCGGTATTGCCGCGATGCCGGTGCGTCGCCAAAGCGTTGAGCTTGATCGCGCCGCCGCCCAAGGGCCGCGTCACGTCGCCGCTCAGCTCCCATGTCCGCCAGAGATGATCTTCGTAGTAGATGCTGTCCCGGGTAAGGGCGCTGGCATTGTAGACGTTGCTCGTCTGCAGGTAGGTCCACTTGTCCCAATTGGCCTTGCCGTTGATGTGGAAGCTCTTGTTCGGCGCTTCCTCATAGGCCCAGCCGAGCGCGGCGTTGGTGAACGGTTCGGTGTTGCGGCTGAAGACGTTGCGATATTCGGTTTCCGCACCCGACGGCAGGTTGAAGAGCCGATCGAAGCCATCCTCAGTCACCGCGCTGTAGAGCTGGTAGCTGGCCGAGGCGCTGAAGGTCGAGGCGCCCTTGCGCAAGACCGCCGAGGCGGCGACCTTAGGGAGCACGCGCCCAGTGAACTCGTGCTCGAGCCGGCCCTCGAGATTGCCGGCCAGACCGCCCGCTTCCGTCAGGATCACATTGGCGACTTGCGCCTTGCCCGCATAATCGGCGCCGAAGGCGTTGCCCGAGACCAGTTCGATGCGCAGCACGCGCGAGGCCGGGATGCGCGAGAGCACCGCGTCGATCGTGTCGCTCTTCGAGCTGGGCCGCTGGCCATTGATGACGACATTACCGGCAGCCTGCGCAAAGCCGCGCACTTCGGTACTGCCGCTCTCGAACTGGAAGCCAGGCAGGCGCTGGACCATCTGCAGCGCGTTGGAGGGGGAGAAGGTCTTGAAGAAATCGGCTTCGTAGACCGACTTGCCTGCAGCCGCCTCATCCTGCGCCAATGCCGGTTGCGTCAGTGCCAGGCACAGACCCGCCAGCAAATATTCCGCACGCCTCACGATTTTCCCCGTCCTGAACAGCTTGTCTGGCCGCTCTGCCGGCGGCCCTGAGCGACCGGTAGCGAGACAGGCCGGGGATGTCACTTGATTTGCCAGCATTTTCTCCTCGCCCCTTCAGGGGAGAGGATGCGGAGCCTTATCGCGAAGCGATTAGGCGGAGTTGGAGAGGGGAGAACGCTGCCTTCCCCTCTCCAAGTTCCGCTAGCGACCTCTGGCCACAAGCTTCACGATCCTCCCCCCTGAAGGGGCGAGGATACGATAACTCACCCCGCCTTTTCCGCCTGCCGCTCCGGCATCCGCGTCGTTGCCGGGCCGGTATTGATGCCCTGCCCGCCGGCGCCGGCGGGGCCGGTCACCTTGACGAACGGCTCCGGATCGCCTGGCCGCAGCTTGAGGCCGAAGAGCGGGTGCATGCCGGGATGGCGGCCGAGGCCATCGAACAGATCGAAGCCCCGGTCGAGCCAATCACGCAGCGGATCGTCGTCGGTGAGCGGCGGCGTGGTCGCGACCGAGGCGCACCAGAGGAAGCTCGACATGGCGGAATAGTCGGCGAAATTGGGCTCATCGCCCCCCAGCCATTTCGTTTCGCCAAGGATCTTGCGCAGCGGCTCCAGCGTCGGCGGCACGAGCGGCAGACGATCCTCGCGGCCGGCCTGCACGTCCTCCAGCTTCTGACCGCCGAGGAACCACTGTTCGCGACTCCAGCGCACATAGTCGCGGTCGCAGGGCAACGAGAGATCGTGATAGTCGAGGATGTAACAGCGGAACCAAGGCCCCACCGCGGTCGACCAGATCCAGTTGTCGAGGAACTTCATGAGGTTCTTCTGCGTCGGCCCCTCGAAGAGCATCGGCCGGTCGGGATATGTCTCGTCGAGATATTCGGCGATGACCCAGCTATCGAGGATCCATTCGCCATCGTCGACAATGACCGGGCAGCGCGCGGACTTGCCGCCGGTGCGCTCCTCGATCCCGGTGAAGCCGCCGGGCACGATGTCGACATCGAAGCCCTTGTGCGCCAGCGCATATTTGGTGCGCCAGACATAGGGGCTGATCGTGCAGCCGCTTTCGAGCTGCAGGTCATAGAGCGTGATGATGTTGTTCTTGGCCATTGCGTGATCCCAACTACCCCCAAATCCGTTCGGGCTGTTTGAACGAGGCGAGTGACTCGTTCAAATGTCGAAGCCTCGTCCTTCTTCTCTAATAACAGGACAGCCCTTCGACAGGCTCTGGGCGAACGGCGTAAACGGATCTATCTGTCCTTCAGCAGCTCTTCCCGCGTCGCCTCGGCGAACATCTTCGCGATGGCCGGGCGTTCCTTGACGCGCTTGAGCCAGGCGATGAGACCGGGCGTATCCTTCTCGTTGACGAAGTCGTTGAACCAGCCGCCCGGGCGGTCGAGGCCGTTGGCAATCGCAAAGTTGCAGATGTCGGCGAGGCTGAAGCCGGTCTCGAGCAGATACTCCTGCCTGGACAGGGTTTCCTCCAGCCGCTGGGCGGAGACCCGCACCTTGCGGAATTCCTCGTCGAGCAGCTCCTGCGGGAAGCCGTTGCGGGCATGGCGCCACTTCACCTTCTGCTCGGGGATCGGGACGTTCTTGAGATGCTCCTCGAACGCCTCGTCGGTCATCGACTGGGCGATCGGACGGATGCCGTAGTGCCAGCCGATCGTCGAGACGCACCAGCAGAAATACTCGTCGACCCACTTGGTCCAGACGCGCATCTGCGCGCGCATATAGGGGTCGGCTGGGCGCAGCGGATTCTGGTCCGGGAAGACGTCTTCGAGATATTCGCAGATCACGGTGGATTCGACGACGATCTTGCCGTCGTGGTCGAGCGCCGGGACCTGTCCGCGCGGATTGATCTTCTTGAACCAGTCGGAATGCTGCTCGAACTTGGACGGGTCGACGAAGCGGATCTTGAAGTCGAGGCCTTTCTCGTAAAGCGTCGCCATAGGCTTCAGCGAATTCGCACCGGGGCCGAAGCTGTAAAGAGTCAGCATTGGGACATCTCTCCTAAATCTCAAACGTCATCCCAGCGAAAGCCGGGATCTCAGGCAGCGTGGCCCGTCCTCGCACAAGATCCCAGCTTTCGCTGGGATGACGGCGGAGGACGGAGCTTATCTGGCTTCTTCCTCGTTGAAGACCTTGCTACGCCCGGCGCGCCAATTCGCAAGCGCTTCCACGCGCAGGCGCGCCCCTTCCGGGTCGCTTTCGAGAGGTGCAACGCTATCCACGATCTCCCTGAAGTGCTTTTCCAGCTCATCCCTCACTTCCGGATAGGGGATGATGTAGGCGGCATTCTCCTTGATGCCGGCCAGGATCGCCTCCGCCAGCGCTTCGGGGTCGAGGCCGTGCTGGTGGATCGACTGCAGCGAGGCGATCGACTGCTCGTTCTCGACATAGCCGCTCTTGCCGAACCGCGCCGGACGCAACTTGCTCGCCTCGGCGATGTTCGACTTGATGTTCGCCGGGCACACGACCGAGACGCCGATGCCGTACTTTTCCAGCCCCTGCCGGTAGCTCTCCATGAGATTGATCACAGCCGCCTTGGCCGCAGCATAGGGCGCAGCAATGAAAGTGCCCTGGAGACCGCCCATCGACGAGAGCGAAACGATATGGCCGGGCCTGCGGCTCGCGATCATGCGCGGGACGAAGGTCACGCAGCCATTGATGACGCCGCCGAGGTTGACGCCGACGATCCAGTCGAAATCGTCATAGCTGGTATTCTCGATCGGACCGAAGCTGTTCACGCCCGCGGTATTCGACAGGATGGTGGGCGGGCCGCCGAACACGCGCTCCACTTCATCCGCGGCAGCGGCATAGGCAGCGCGATCGGTGATATCCAGGACGATGCCATAGGCCGTGATGCTCTCCGCACGCAGCTCGCCGAGCGCCCGGTCGACAGCCTCCTTGCGAACATCCGCGATGACGATCGAGGCGCCGGCACGGCCGAAGACTTTGGCCTGGCCCAGGCCCGCGCCCGACGCGCCGCCGGTGATGAAGGCCAGCTGGCCTTGCAAATCCTTCATGACATCTCTCTCCCGTCTGCTCGTCCTGCCGGCCGGATCGACTCTGTGGAATGTCCGTGCCGAACCATGCACCTTTCGGCCGCCCGTTGGAAGGACGGAAAACGGTCATGTAACAGTAATTGCTGTATTTTTTAGGGATCGGTGCTCGCAGACTGCCCCGACACTCTCGGTCTCCGCCTATTCGGCGACTATGTCAACAAAGACACTTTTTGCCGATCGATCCACTTCGAGACGGAAGCGACGGCCGTCGCCAAGCACGGCTTCGTAGCGGACGCCACCGGTGCGCGGGGACTCCCAATCGGACACGGTCATCGGTGCTCCGTCGAGCCGCTTCCACGCGCCCGGTTCAGGAAACCGCGTGAACATGTCGAGCGCCTCGGCACGCCTGTGCGAAAGCTGCGCGACGAAATTCTCGAGCGCCGTGTCGCGCCCCTCCCAGGCGACCCAGCCGATGTCATTGTCCTGCGCATAGGCATTGTTGTTGCCCTGCTGCGTGCGGCCGAACTCGTCGCCGGCGGTCAGCATGATCGTGCCCGTCGACGCGAACAATGTCGCCAACAGGGCGCGCAAGTCCGCGGCGCGCGCCGTCACGACCGTAGGATCGTCGCTCGGCCCTTCAACGCCGTTGTTCCAGCTGCAATTCTCATTATGGCCATCGCGATTGCCCTCGCCATTGGCCTCATTGTGCTTGGTCTCGTAAGCGACGGTGTCGGCGAGCGTGAAGCCGTCATGGGCGGCGAGGAAATTTACGCTGCGCGTTGGCCGGATCGTTCCTTGGCCAAACACGTCCGACGAGCCGCAAAGCCGCGTGACGAGCGATCCGATGCCGCCATCGCCGCGCCAGAAGCGGCGCACGTCGTCGCGGTAGATATCGTTCCATTCCAGCCAGTTATCCGGGAAATTTCCCAGCTGATAACCGCCCGGACCGATGTCCCAGGGCTCGGCGATCAGGATGCGGTCCGCAAGCCACGGATCATCGGCGATCTCCGCGAAGATCGGCGCGGCGGGCGAGAAGCCTGGGCCGCGGGCCAGCACCGGCGCCAGGTCGAAACGGTAGCCGTCGACGCCGGCCTGCCGCGCGAAATGGCGCAGGCTTTCGAGGATCAGAGCGCGGACCGGTTGTTGTGAGAAGTCGAGCGTATTGCCGGTGCCGGTATCGTTGATCAGCCTTCCATCCGGCTCGCGCGCATAGGCCGCATCGTCGAGTCCGCGCAGCGCGAGGACAGGCCCCTGCATGTCGCTCTCGCCGGTGTGGTTGAAGACGAGGTCAAGGATGACGCCGATCCCGGCCGCATGCAGTGCCGCCACCGTCGCGCGCAACTCCGTCATGCCGCCGGGGCAAAGCCGGGGATCGAGCGGCATCGGCACCACCGGATTATAACCCCAGGCATTGCTGAGCCCGAGCGGCGGCAAGTGGCGCTCGTCGATCCAGGCGACGATCGGCATGAGCTCGACCGCCGTCACGCGCAGCTTCTTAAGATGCGCGATGACCGCCGGATGAGCGAGTGCCGCCACCGTGCCGCGCAGTTCGGGCGGCACATCGGGATGCAGCATGGTGAAGCCGCGGACATTGATCTCGTAGACCAGCCCGCCCTGCGCGAAGACCGGCGGCGCGCGCTCGACATCGGGCAGCGGCGCCTCCAGCACCGACCATGGCACCAGGGTGGCCGTCTCCACGCCATATTGGTTGAGCGCGGGATGCCAGCCGAAGCGCTGGTCGATCGCCGTTGTATAGGGATCGACGAGCAACTTGGACGGATCGAACCACAGGCCCTGCTCCGGCGCCCATTGCCCGCTCGCACGGAAGCCGTAGCGCTGGCCGGCGCGCCCTCCTTTGACGATCGCGCGCCAGAGATCGCCATTGCGCATCATCGGGACCTGCGTCTCCCGTCTTCCGTCGAACAGACACAGTGTGACCACTTCGGCACGCGGCGCGCGCACGGCGAAGGCCGCGCCGCTCTCCGTCAGCCGCGCGCCGAGAACGCGATCTGTCATTCCAACCTTATCGTCACCCCGGCGCAGGCCGGGGTCCACGGCAGCCAAGTGGATATGGACCCCGGCCTACGCCGGAGTGACCGCCTTGCATCAAACGAAGGCCGCATCGGCATCATCATGTCACAACGTCCGGCGCGGTGCGTCCCGTGTGACGCTCGATGCCCGCGATGGTGTCCGCTGCCGAAACGAGGTCAGCGAGCATGTCCGGCGTCTCCGCGTCGAGATTCCGGTCCTCATAGCGCTCGAGATAGACGCGCAGCGTCGCGCCCTGCGTGCCGGTGCCGGACAGGCGGAAGACGATGCGCGAGCCGCCCTCGAAGAGGATGCGCAGGCCTTGGTTGCTGCTCACCGATCCGTCGACCGGGTCGGTGTAGGAGAAGCTGTCCGCCTGCGCGACGATGAGGCTGCCGATGGCCTGGCGCGGCAGATCGGCCAGCGAGGCCTGCAACGCCGCCATCAGCGCATTGGCCTTGTCGGTCTCGATCGCCTCATAGTCGTGCCGAGCGTAATAATTGCGCCCGAACCGTGCCCAATGATCCCGGGCCAGCGCATCCACGCTCAGCTTCCGCACCGCGAGAATGTTGAGCCAGAGCAGCACGGCCCAGACCCCGTCCTTCTCGCGGACATGGTCGCTACCGGTGCCGGCGCTTTCTTCACCGCAGATCGTTGCCATGCCAGCGTCGAGCAGGTTGCCGAAGAATTTCCAGCCCGTCGGCGTCTCATAGCAGGTGATGCCGAGCGCGTCCGCGACCCTGTCCGCCGCGGCGCTCGTCGGCATGGAGCGCGCAATGCCCTTGAGCCCAGCCGCATAGCCCTTCGCCAGATGGGCGTTCGCCGCCAGCATCGCGAGGCTGTCCGAGGGCGTGATGAAGCGGCCGCGCCCGATGATGAGATTGCGGTCGCCGTCGCCGTCCGACGCCGCACCGAAATCGGGTGCCGCGTCGCTCATCATGAGATCGTAGAGGTCCTTCGCGTGAACGAGGTTCGGGTCGGGATGGTGATGCCCGAAATCCTCAAGGGGCGTGCCGTTCCGCACCGTCCCCGGCGCGAAGCCGAGCCGCTTTTCGAAAATCTCGTGCGCATACGGCCCGGTCACGGCGCTCATCGCATCGAAGGCGAGCGTGAAGCCGCCAGCCGCCATCGCCCGGATCGCGTCGAAGTCGAACAAGGTCTCCATGAGCGCCGCATAATCGGCGACGCTGTCGATCACCTCGACGGCCATGCCGCCGACGCTCGTCGCGCCGATTGTGTCGAGATCGATGTCCGGCGCGTCCACCGTCAGCCAGCGGTCGATATTAGTCGTCCGCGCGTAGATCGCGTCGGTGATCTTCTCCGGCGCGGGGCCGCCATTGGCGACATTGTATTTGATGCCGAAATCCTCGTCCGGCCCGCCCGGATTGTGGCTCGCCGACAGCACGAGGCCGCCGATCGCTTTATGTTGGCGGATCACGTTGCTCGCCGCCGGCGTCGAGAGAATGCCCCCCTGCCCGACCAGCACCTTCGCAAAACCATTGGCGGCCGCCATGCGGATCGCCTGCTGGATCACAGTGCGGTTATGGTAGCGCCCGTCGCCGCCGATCACGAGCGTGGCGCCCGCCTTGCCCTCAACGACATCGAACACGGACTGGACGAAATTCTCCGAATAATTGGGCTGCTCGAAGACCTTCACCTTCTTGCGCAGGCCGGACGTGCCCGGCTTCTGGCCGTCGAATGGGGTCGTCGCAACGGTCCGGATCGTCATACATGTTCCTTAAGGCGGGCATAGAGCTGCGCATAGGTCCTGCCGCTGCGCGTCCAACTGAAATCGGCCGCCATGCCGCGTTTCTGGATGCGCGCCCAAGCTGCGGCATCGGCATGCAGCCGCACGGCGCGGGTGATGGCATGGGCGAAGCTCTCATAGTTGAGCGGCGAGAAGAGGATACCCGTCGCAGCGTCCGCATCGACCGCGGCAAGATTGGCGTCGACAATGGTATCGGCCAGCCCGCCGGTGCGCGCCACGATCGGCACGCAGCCATAGGCAAGGCCGTAAAGCTGCGTCAGGCCGCAGGGCTCGAAACGCGAGGGCACCAGGATCGCGTCGCCGCCGCCCTGCATCAGGTGCGACAGCGCCTCGTCATAGCCCGTGCGAATGCCGATCCGTCCGGGATGGCGACCGGCTGCCTCGCGCAGCCCCGCCTCGATCGCCGCATCGCCTGAACCGAGCAGCGCGAGCCGCCCGCCGAGGCCGACGAGGTGGTCGAGCACTTCGATGAGCACGTCCATGCCCTTCTGCCAGGTCAGGCGGCTGATCACCACGAACAGCGCGCCATCGCACGGCTCCAGCGCGAACGCCGCCTCGACCGCGCGTTTGTTCTTCGCGCGCTTCTCCAGCGTGTTCGCCGTGAAGGTAGCCGCCAGCGCCTTGTCCGTGGCCGCATTCCAGATCGCGGGATCGATGCCGTTCACGATCCCGCTCAGGCGGTCCTGCCTCCCGAGGATCAGCCCTTCGAGGCCCATGCCGAACTGCGGTCGGCGGATCTCCTCGGCATAGCCCGGGCTCACGGTGGTGATCGCATCGGCAAGGCCAACGCCCGCCTTCAGGAAGCCGACGCCGCCATGATATTCGACACCTTCGATCGACCAGGCCTGCTGCGGCAGCTCCAGCCGCGGGAAGAAGTCCGCGCCGAAAAAGCCCTGGAAAGCCATGTTGTGGATCGTCATCACCGTGCGCGGGCGATGCGCGCCCGTTGTCGCGTAGGTCAGATAGGCCGGCGCGAGACCCGCCTGCCAGTCATGCGCATGCAGGACGTCGAAAGGCCTGGTGCCCGCGAGGCCGGCGGCCAGGTCGGCAGCGGCCTTGGAGAAAGCCGCGAACCGCAGGCCGTTGTCCATCCAGTCGCGTCCCATGGCATCCGAGTAGGGGCCGCCATCGCGGTCGAAAAAGGCTGGCGCATCCAGCACCAGGATCGGATGCTCGCCATGCTTGGCCGCGACGATGCGCGCGGGCGAACCGAGAAGCGACGCATATTTGTGCACCACGCGCTTGCGGCCCAGCGCCTTCATGACCGCCGGATAGCCGGGGATAAACGGCGTCATCGCCACGCCGTGCGGCGCCACGGCGGCGGGCAGCGCGCCGGCTACATCGGCCAGGCCTCCCGTCTTCACGAGGGGCCAATATTCGGAAGCGACGGAAAGGACGGAGATGTCGGGCACAGAGGCACCCTAATGGCAGTTTCCGGGAAATAAAGCGGATCGTCGGCAGAAGCAGCCTGACGCGTTATTCGCCGCCTTGCGACGGCCCTCCGACGTAGATGGTGATGGTGCCGTCCGGGGCGATCTCGATGCGGTAGGATGCGAGCCCCGCTTCCTCAGCGACGGCGATCGCGCGACTGAGATCTTCGTCGCGCCAGCCTGCCTCGGCAGGCTTATCGCTAGTGGCTCCCTGGTCCGCAGCATCGTCCGTCATCGAAGCAGCGCCGAGCCGGTCGAGGAAGGGCGCGATGGCGTCGGTGCGGCCGAGAATGTCCGCCCGAATCTGAATGGGCCTGCCCTCTTGAGCGCGCCGGATAGCAATGGCCATCAGTCCTTCCTCTCCATGCACCTGCTCTATTGGCCGGTTGCATCCGACCTAGACGCAAGGCGCATTCGTCCCAACGACCACCTTTGAACCCGGCATTTCAGCGGCGAAAAATTCAGCAAGAAGCGCTTGATTTCACAGCTGAAACAAAGAAGTTAACGGCGTCGCCTACCGGTTAGACGGCGCCACCGCGAAAAACCCGCACAAGGAAATCTCGTGAGACCGAAATTCTTTCGTCCGGCCTGTATCCGGTCCGATGCCGTGAGCTTTTCGCCCTTCGCCGGTTGCTTGCGCGAGGGCTCGACCCACGCGCACGCCGCCCACGCCTGACGGCAGAAAAGTCTGGCTTCCCAGCATGTCCGATCGCGATCTTGCCGAAGTCCTCAAGCTGGTCGAACAGATCCAGCCGGCATTGCAGCGCGGCGACCGCATCACTCTAAACGATATTATCCGGCAACTCGTCGCGGCCCACGCGCCGATGGGCGATCAGTGGGAGCAGCTGGCCCAGATCGCGGCCGGCAACGGCGAACACCGGCTGGCCATGCTGGCCATCGATCTCTTCGTCGACTATTGGGGAGGGCGTCCGTCCGCGCAGTTCAAGAAAGCCGCGTTTCTGACGCTTCTGAACAACTGGCGAGATGCCGATGTTTTGTTCCAGACGGTCCCCGAGAATGTCCCCGACCCTGTCTCGAATATCTATCGGAAGGGATCGGCTGCACTGAATCTTGGCCGGATCGACGAGGCGCGAGCTTTATTCGAACGGCTGATACGCATGCGCCCCACCATGGGCTTCGCATGGTCCTCACTCGCCATGACGGTCGATTTCTCGCGCGAGCCGGAGCTTGCCGAGCGCCTGATCGCCAATGCCGCAACCGCGGACACCGGCCCGCTTCTGCAGCGCATTCCCTATCGTTATGCATTGGGCAAGGCGCATGCCGACCGCGGCGAACATGCGCTCGCCTTCGAGGCTTTTGCGAGCGGCGCGCGTCTGACGAGATCAACGGTCGATTATGACATCCAGGCAGACCGCGCGGCCGCCACAAGAGCAACTGAGGGCTATACGGCAGACCGCATTGCTGCACTCACCAGCCAGCAGACCGAGGCGACGGGCCGAACCATTTTCGTGACCGGCCTGCCGCGATCGGGGACGACGCTCGTCGAGCAGATTCTCACCAGCCATAGCGCCGTCAGCGACGGCGGAGAGACGGCACGGCTATTCCTGCTCGCCGATGAGGTGAGCGGCACGGATTGGCATGCGCTTGCGCGTCATGTCGATGCGAAGGGCATCGCATCGCCCGCGCGTCTCTGGGACTACTGGCTGGACGAACTCTATCCCGCGTCCGGGCGGATCGTCGACAAGACGCTCGAGGCGAGCCGCTTCCTCGGCCTCGCTGCCGGCCTGCTGCCGGAGGCACCCTTGATCTGGATGACACGCGATCCGCTCGACTGCGCTTGGTCGTGCTTCCGCACCAGTTTCGCCGGTACCGCCATAGCCTGGAGCAATGACCTCGCGGAGATCGCGGCTCATTTTCGCTTGGAGGACGAGCTTCTCGCACGATGGCAGGAACTGCTCGGCGACCGGCTCCTCGTGCTGCCCTACGAGGCGCTGGTGACCGATCCGGCCACATGGATCCCGCGCCTGCTGGCACATTGCGGCCTCCTGGCCGAACCGCAGGTCTTCGTACCTCACGAAAACCGGCGGCCAGTGATGACCGCCAGCATGGTCCAGGTCCGCCAGCCGATAAACCGGACGGCGATCGGCGCGGCGGAGCCCTATCGCGAGTTTCTGCAGCCCTTCATCGACGCTTATTACGGCTAGGCCAATCCTTCGCTTCGGCCATGGACTGGCTCAACCTGGCACCCGACCCTACCCCAGCCGATCGATCATGGGCTTGGTGATCAAGCACAGACCGCTCTCGGTGCGCCTGAACCGCCGGCCATCCAGTTCCGGATCTTCGCCCACGACCAGGCCTTCCGGGATGCGCACCCCGCTGTCGATGATGCAGCGCTTGAGCGAGGCGCCGCGGCCGATGTTGCAATATGGCAGGACGACCGCTTCCTCGACATTGGAATAGCTGCCCATCTTGACGCCGGTGAAGAGCAGGCTGCGATAGGCCGTCGCGCCCGAGACGATGCAGTCCTGCGAGATGAGCGAGCAGATCGCCGAGCCGCGCCGGCCTTCCTCGTCATGCACAAACTTGGCGGGTGCGGCGATGATCTGGTCGGTCCAGATCGGCCATTCGCGGTCGTACATGTTGAGTTTGGGCACCGTGTCGGTGAGGTCGATATTAGCTTCCCAATAAGCGTCGAGCGTTCCCACATCGCGCCAATATTCCCCGATCTCCTCCGCGGCACGGATGCAGCTCGACGAGAAGAGATGCGCGACGGCTTTGCCGTGCTTCACGATATAGGGAATGATGTCGTTGCCGAAGTCGCGCTTGCTGTCCGGCGTGTCCGCGTCGCGGCGCAGCTGATCGAACAGGAACTGCGTGTTGAACACGTAGATGCCCATGGAGGCGAGCGCCATGTCGGGCTTGCCCGGCATCGCCGGCGGATCGTCGGGCTTTTCGATGAAGCTTGTGATCTGCCCCATGTCATCGATGGCCATCACACCGAAGCCCGTCGCCTGCGCGATCGGCACTTCGAGGCACCCCACGGTCACATCCGCACCCTGGCGGACATGCTGCTGGAGCATCAGCTCATAGTCCATCTTATAGATATGATCGCCCGCGAGGATGACGATGTATGTCGGATCGTGCGCGGCGATGATGTCGATATTCTGGAAGACGGCGTCCGCCGTGCCCTCGTACCAGTGGAACTCGTCGATGCGCTGCGAGGCCGGCAGGATGTCGAAGCTCTCGTTGCGCTCCGGCCGCAGGAAATTCCACGCGCGCTGCATGTGGCGGATGAGCGAGTGCGCCTTGTACTGGGTCGCGACGCCGATGCGGCGAATGCCCGAGTTGATGGCATTGGAGAGCGCAAAGTCGATGATGCGGGACATGCCGCCGAAATAGACGGCTGGCTTGGCGCGGCCGTCGGTCAGCTCCATGAGGCGGCTACCGCGCCCGCCGGCCAGCACATAGGCCATGGCATCGCGCGCCAGGGGCTGGAATCGTCTCTCCATGCCTGTCACCGCATCCTCTTCCCTTCGATCCCGGCGGTCCCGGCTCCGCCGCTCAACCTTCATAATGCAGCATGATCGTTGCAAGCGGCGGCAAAGTCAGAGCCGCCTTTCCGTCCTTCGTCATCACCACTCCCAGATTGCCAATGCCACTGCCGCCATAGTCGCCGGCGTCGCTGTTCAACACTTCCTTCCACACGCCGTCATGGCCCAACGGCACGACATAACCCGAATGTGCGACGGGCGTCATGTTGGCAATCACCGCGACCGGCCGTGCGCCGGGCGCCTTGCGCATCCAGGCAAAAACCGAATTGGCCTGGTCGTCGACGATCAGCCACTCGAAGCCCTCGCCCTCGCAATCGCGGGCATGGAGCGCGGGCAGTTCGCGGTAGAGCCGATTGAGATCGCGCACGAGATTGCGCACCCCCTCATGCGCCGGTGCGTCGCGCAGCTCCCAGTCGAGCGCGCGCTCCTCGCTCCATTCGCGCCGCTGGGCGAACTCCTGCCCCATGAACAAGAGCTTCTTGCCGGGATAGCCCCACATCAGCGCATAATAGGCCCGCAGATTGGCGAATTTTTGCCAATCGTCGCCACTCATCTTGTTGAGCAGCGAGCCCTTGCCATGCACCACTTCGTCATGGCTGAGCGGCAGCACGAAATTCTCGGCAAAGGCATACATGAGGCCGAAGGTGATCTCGCCATGATGATGGCGGCGATAAACCGGATCGCGGCTCATGTAGTTCAGCGTGTCGTGCATGAAGCCCATGTTCCACTTGAAGCCGAAGCCCAGTCCCCCCTCGTGCGCCGGCAGGGTGACGCCCGGCCAGGCGGTGGATTCCTCGGCGATCGTGACGGTTCCGGGATGCTGCCCATAGACCGCCTTGTTCATCGCGCGAAGGAACTCGACCGCCTCCCAATTCTCGCGGCCGCCATCCTTGTTGGGGATCCATTGCCCCGCCTCGCGGCTATAATCGCGATAGAGCATGGACGCCACGGCATCCACGCGCAGCCCGTCGACATGATAGACCTCCGACCAGAACAGCGCATTGTTGACGAGGAAGCTCGAAACCTCGCGCCGCCCGAAATTGTAGATCGCCGTGTCCCAGTCGGGATGATGGCCCATCCGTGGATCTTCATGCTCGTAGAGCGCCGTGCCGTCGAAGCGAGCGAGGCCGTGCTCGTCGGTCGGGAAGTGCGCGGGCACCCAGTCGACCAGCACTGAAATGCCCGCCCGGTGCGCGCCGTCGACGAAGCGCGCGAAGCCCGCCGGTTCGCCGAAACGGGCGCTCGGCGCGTAGAGCCCCGTCGTCTGGTAGCCCCAGCTCGGATCGTATGGATGCTCCGAGACCGGCAGGAACTCGATATGAGTGAAACCCAGGTCCACCACATAGGGAATAAGCCGCTCGGCCAACTCGTCCCAGTTCAGGTACCAGTTCCAGGGATTGCGGTCCCATGACCCGGCATGGACCTCGTAGATGCTGATCGCCTCGCGCCGCGGATCGACCGAGCGCCAATGGGCGAGATGGGCCTCGTCGCCCCACTCCGCCTTGCCTGGATAGCCAGTCAGCGAGGCCGTGCGCGGCCGCACTTCCGATGCGAATGCAAACGGGTCGGCCTTGAGCGGCAGCGTCGCGCCGTCCGGCCCGACAATCTCATATTTGTACGCGCGCCACTCGCCGATGTCGGGAATGAAGATCTCCCAGACACCGATGTCCTGACGATTGCGCATGAGGTGGCGGCGGCCGTCCCAGTCATTGAAGTCGCCGACCACCGAGACGCGCCGGGCGTTGGGCGCCCAGACCGCAAAATGAACGCCGGCAGCGCCTTCATGCTCGATGAGATGGGCACCCATCTTGTCGAACAAACGGAAGTGCGAGCCCTCCGCGATCAGCAGGTCGTCGATCGGCCCCAGCACCGGCCCGAAGCTGTATGCGTCCGTGACCCACCAGTCGGCGTCGGTATTGCTGGCATGATATTTGACCGGCTGACGCTTTCCCTTGATCGCCCCTTCGAAGAGGCCGCGACCGTCGACACGGTCCAGCGTACCGAGCTTCTTGCCCTTGAGGTCGTGCGCCTCGACCTTATCCGCACCCGCGATGATCGTCCGTGCAAAACAACCTTCGGGCCCCTCATGGATACCCAGGATCGAGAAGGGATCGGCATGGGTTCCGTTGAGCAGGGAGTCGATGGCCGATTTGGGTGGCTTCACAGCACTCCCCAGATGTCGCGCGCATATTCGGAGATGGTCCGGTCGGACGAGAACCAGCCGACATTGGCGATGTTGTGAATGCATGCCGCATTCCAGCCCGCCGCATCCGTCCAGCGCTCGTCGACCGAACGCTGGGCCAGCGCATAACTCTCGAAATCGGCCGCCACCATGAACCAGTCATGGTCGTAGAGCCCGCCCATGAGGTCCTTGTAGCGGTTGGGATCGTCGGGCGAGAACACGCCCGAGGCGATCGCGTTCACTGCTTGCTGCAGTTCGCGCGAGCTCTCGATCAGCGCGCGCGGATTATAGCCGCCCGCACGTTTCTCGGCGACCTCCTCGGCGGTGAGGCCGAAGATCACGATATTCTCGTCGCCGACATGATCCTTGATCTCGATGTTGGCGCCGTCGAGCGTGCCGATGGTCAGCGCGCCGTTGAGCGCGAACTTCATATTGCCGGTGCCTGAGGCTTCCATGCCGGCGGTCGAGATCTGCTCGGAGAGATCGGCGGCGGGCATGATCTTCTCGGCCAGGCTTACATTGTAATTGGGCACGAACACGATCTTGAGCAGGCCGCCCACCGAGGGGTCGCTATTCACTCGCCGGGCGATGTCGTTCGCCAGTTTGATGATGAGCTTGGCATTGTGATAGCTCGGCGCCGCCTTGCCGCCGAAAATCTTCACGCGCGGCGTCCAGTCCCGCTCGGGATGGCTGCGGATCTGGTCGTAAAGCGTCACCGTCTCGATCAGGTTGAGCAGCTGGCGCTTATATTCGTGGATGCGCTTGATCTGCACGTCGAACAGCGCGGAAGGGTCGACGCGGACGCCCATATGGTGGCGAAGGTGCGTGGCGAGCGCATCCTTGTTCGCGCGCTTGACCGCTGCCAGCTTCTCGCCGAACGCCTTGTCGTTGGCGAACTTGGTCAGGTCGGTGAGCTTCTCGGCGTCATCCATGAACCCGTCGCCAATCGCCTCGCGGATCAGGCTAGTGAGGCCGGGGTTGCATTCGAGCAGCCAGCGCCGCGGCGTCACGCCATTGGTCTTGTTGTTGATCCGGTCGGGGTAGAGCTTGTGCAGGTCGGCAAAGACCGTCTGCTTCATGAGCTCGGTGTGGAGCGCGGCAACGCCATTGACGCTGTGCGACCCGGCGAAGGCGAGGTTGGCCATGCGCACGCGCCGCTCGCCGCTCTCGTCGATCACCGAGATGGCGGAGATAGCAGCATCGTCGAGCACCTTCGCGGCCCGCGCCTCGCGCAGGACCATTGCGTTGATCGCGTAGATGATCTGCATATGACGCGGGAGCATGCGCTCGAACAGCGGCAGCGGCCAGCTCTCAAGGGCCTCGGGCAGCAATGTGTGGTTGGTGTAGCCGAACGTGCCCTTGGTCAGCGTCCAGGCCTCGGCCAGCTCGAGATTGTGCAGATCCATGAGGATGCGCATCAGCTCGGCGACCGAGACCGCGGGATGCGTGTCGTTGAGCTGGATCGCGACCTTCTCGGACAGGGTCAATATGTCGCCATGATATTGCATGTGACGCCGCACGATGTCCTGGATGGAGGCCGATGAGAAGAAATACTCCTGGCGCAGCCGTAGTTCCTGCCCGGCGGCGGTTTGGTCCGCCGGATAGAGGACGCGCACCAGGCTTTCGGCGCGCACCTGCCCGGCCAGCGCGCCGGCATGGTCGCCGGCATTGAACGCATCGAGCCGGATCGGATCGGTCGGGAACGCATTCCAGAGCCGCAGCGTGTTGACGCGCTTGCCGCGCCAGCCGACCATCGGCGTATCGACCGCCGTCGCGATCACCTGCTCGGCGGGCTTCCATTCGACCTTGCCGTCGGCATCGCCGATGACCTCACCACCGAAGCCGACGCGATAGGCGCTTTCGCGGCGCTCGAACTCCCAGGGATTGCCGTGCGCCAGCCAGCTCTCCGGCAGTTCGACCTGCCAGCCATCGTCCACGCGCTGGCGGAACATGCCGTTCACATAGCGGATGCCATAGCCGTAAGCGGGGATGTCGAGGCTCGCGAGGCTCTCCATGAAGCAGGCGGCGAGGCGGCCGAGGCCGCCGTTGCCGAGCGCGGCATCCGGCTCGATTTCCTCGATTTCGGCGAGGTCGACGCCCAGGCCCTCCAGCGCCTTGCGCACTTCCCCCGATCGCCCGAGATTGGAGAGCGTGTCGCGCAGCAGACGGCCGATCAGAAACTCCATGCTGAGATAATAGACGCGCTTCTTGCCGGCGGCGTGCGCGGCACGGGAGCTGTCCATCCAGCGCTCGATGATTTCGTCGCGCAACGTGTAGATGGTCGCGGCGAGCCAGTCATGCGGCAGCGCGGCATGTTCGTCCTTGCCGATGCGATGGACCAGTGCCTCGACAATCTCGCCTTCAAGGCCTTCGCGCCATGCCCATTCGCCCTTCGTCATACCCAGCCCCCGCTCTCATTCCGCTTTGCCGCAGTGCGGAATGACACTGCTTATCAAGCGCTGCGGGGGTCTGCCACAATTCCGTTTCCAAAATCGGTTTATCCTGGACGGAAAATGACGCGGATGCTCAGCGCTCGGACAAATAATAGCGGTCGAGCGCCGTCAGATCGTCGGCGAGGTCGTAAACGATCGGCTGGCCGGTCGGGATTTCGAGCCCTGTGATGTCCGCGTCCGAAATGCCGGAGAGATGCTTGACCAGCGCGCGCAGCGAGTTGCCATGGGCCGAGATCAGTACGCGCTTGCCGGCCTTGAGCTCGGGCGCGATGCGGCTCTCCCAATAAGGCAGCACCCGCGCGATCGTGTCCTTCAGGCTCTCGGTCGCGGGGATCGGGATGCCCGCATAGCGGCGATCCTTCGACAGATCGAATTCGCTGCCGGCTTCGAGCGGTGGCGGCGGAATGTCGAAACTGCGGCGCCAGATCTTGACCTGCTCCTCGCCATGCTTGGCCGCCGTCTCCGCCTTGTCCAGCCCGGTGAGGCCGCCATAATGGCGCTCATTGAGATGCCAGTCCTTCTCGACCGGCAGCCAGAGCCGGCCCATGGCTTCGAGCGCGAGGTTGAGCGTCTTGATCGCCCGGGTCTGGACGCTGGTGAAGCACTGGTCGAAGTCGAGGCCCTTAGCCGCCATCAGCTCGCCGGCCGCCTTCGCTTCGGCGGCGCCCTTCTCGGTCACGTCGACATCCCACCAGCCGGTGAAGCGGTTCTCCAGGTTCCAGGCGGACTGGCCGTGGCGAATGAGGACGAGCGTGGGCATGAAATCGGGTCTCCCTCCAGCAACTGCCCGCCTGATAGCGGTCTTTCACATCAGTGCAACTTGTCCGCGGACAATCAATGCGCCAATGAGTTCGCCAACTCTGGGCGAGTGCGCAGCGACAAGGGAGAAAAGCCATGGCCATCGAACGCAAAGTCCACATCCATGACGGCCCCGGCGGTCCGTTCGAATCGATGTTCGTCGGCGATACTGCGGCGGGCATCCAGCCCGGCATGCTGCTCTTCCCAAATTTCTTCGGCGCCAAGGAATGGGACTTCGCCAAGGCCGAGACCCTCGCCGCGCTCGGCTACAAGGTCCTCGTCGTCGACTATTATGGCCAGGGCAAGCGCGGCACCGACATGGCCTCGTCGGGCGAACTGCTCCACGACTTCATGGCCGACCGCACTGTCGTCAAGGGCCGCCTGCTCGACGCGCTCGCCGAGCTGAAGAAGCAGCCCGGCGTCGATCCCGAGAAATGCGGCGCGATCGGTTTCTGCGCCGGCGGCAAATGCGTGCTCGACCTCGCCCGCGCCGGCGGCGACATCAAGGGCGGCGTCTCCTTCCACGGCGTCTATGACGCCCCGCCCTTCCCCAACGCAAAGATCACAGCCAAGCTGCTGGTCTGCGACGGCTGGAACGACCAGCTCTGCCCGCCCGCCGCCAAGAATGCGCTGTGCGACGAACTCACCGCGTCCGGCGTCGACTGGCAGTTCATCACCTATAGCGACACCGGCCACGGCTTCACCGCCGACAACGTGCCGATGAACCCGGAAAGGACCTTCGGCTTCCAGCCCGACACCAATCGCCGCAGCTGGAAGGCGATGACGGATTTCCTCGCGGAGGTGTTCTTCTGACGGCAGCCTTAGAACTGCCGATCACTTCTCCGCAGCCACGCCATCCTTCTGCTTTTCGAAGCCGACGCGGATCGTCCGTACATAGGATATGCGCTTTTTTTCGAGATTGGTTTCGACGAGAGAATCCCACAGCAGGGGGAGTTGCTTGCAAGCGATTTTCTGCATCTGGGTAACGACGGCATTCAGCTTACCTTGGTCCTTAACCGGGGCGCCCGGATTGCAGGCTTTGAGCATCCCCTGTTCATCGACCTCGACAGCCACTTTCACATATGATTGCGGCGGCAAGCCTTCAGGGACTGCTGCCAGATCGACAATAAAGTCGGGCTGCTGAAGATAAATGGTCCCACCGCGGTCGGCTTGAAAATTGACCATGGTTTCGGCGACGCCATATGTGGGCTGCCCTTGGCCGTCCAATGCTGGTTTGTAACTGAACTTCATGGCGTGGATACAAACAGCTTTATTCAAGGCGGCATTATGCGTCGATAAAAGGACGACGCACTGCTCGGGTTTGCCGTCGCGTCCCACGATCAATTTGAAAAATGTCGAACCGTCTGTCGCCTTGGTGTCGCCGGAATAATGAAGATAAAACCAACCCATGTTGTTGGCTCGAGGCACCACGTCTTGAGGTACTGATGCTGCGGCGGCCCAAATAAGAATGACTGGCAAGCTCATTCAGATCTCTCCGATCATCTCCGCGAGCGTCGCCAAACAGTCTCGTGCGAGCTGCTGGGACCGCTCGGGACTCCAGCCTTGTGCCGGATCGGGCAGGTCGTCATTATCCTTGAACGGCATTTCCAGCGTCATTGCGACGGCGCCGTAGCGCTCTGCGATCTGCGAGGTGGCCATGGACAGATTGGCCTTGCCCGGCGGCGCTTCGGCATAGCCAAGGCGCGTCTGGAAATCGGGCGTGCGCACCGCCAGAAGATCGCGATATTTGCGAAATGCCGCGATCTGATCGGGGCGGATCGATGGAATGCCCTCGAAGCCGGCAAGGAACACGGCAGCGATCGCCTCGTCGCCATGCACGTCCATTGCGAAGGCGACGCCGGTCTGATCCATCCGGTTGCGCACGCACAGCACCTCGCGCGACTTCTCCGCGCTGGGGGCATGCCATTCGCGGTTGAGATTGACGCCGACCGCATTGGTTCGTAAATGACCACGGAACGAGCCATCGGGGTTCATGTTCGGCACGATATACAGCTTTGCCGCGCCCAGCAGCTTCCGCGCATGAGGATTGGCCGGATCGGTCAGCATGTCGATCGCGCCTTCCATCCACCATTCCGCCATGCTCTCGCCCGGATGCTGGCGCGCGATGATCCAGACCGGCTTGTCGCCCGTGCCCATCTCCAGGCAGTCGATCGCGCGCCCGTCGAGCGTGGTGCCGAGTTGGCGCAGCGTCACGCCCGGGCAGGACGCTGCCTGCGCGACAAGATCGGCATGCCGCTCGAGCGAATAGGGCGCGAAATAGGCGAACCAGGCTACGTCGCCCGCCATCGTGTAGCGCACGGTGAGCGTGCCGTTGTCTTCGCGTGCATCGTAACGGCTCGGCGCGCGTTCCCAGCGTTCGCGGTCCTCGGACACGCAGGCGGCGTAGCCGGGCCAGCCATCCGGATAGGCCGAGGCGCCCAGGCCGGTGATGCGCAGCGTCACCTCGCGGCCTGCCTCGGCAGCCACGCGAAAGTGGAACCACTGCAGGAAGTCGCTCTGTTCATCCTTGCGGATGGAGAGCGTCGCTTCGTTGCCATCGATGGCGTGGACGACGATGTTGCCGCTGTCGAAAGCTGCGTTGATCTGCATATTTGAACGGCCTGTCATTGAATGGTGACTGTCTTGCCCGATTCGCCGGGATATTGGCGGAACAGCGCATCGGCGAGCTTGCCGGCCGCAATGCCCGGCTGCGCCGCCGGCGATCCCTGCTTGGCGGACGTTTCGGCACGGCCTTCCCACACGGCCTGATTGTCGCTCACTTTCCGGATCTGCACGCGCAACTGCGTCGTCACGACCGGCTTGGGCTTGCCCGAGAGGTCGATGCCGATACCAACGCCGACGCCGCTGCCATAGCTCCCGGTCGAGCCGCCGACGCCGACCGAAACCGGCGAACGCCGCTCGCGCGACGGCTCGATGGTCTCTCGCCGAATCTCCACGACGGCCCTGAACGTGGCATTCGTCGCCTTTTCATCCAGCACGAGGAAGCCGATGCGGGTCAGGTTAGCTGAGACCGCATTCGCGGTGGTGCGGAATTCGAGGCTCCCGGCATCGCGCGCCTCGGCGGGCGCAATGGTGATCGCCCCCGCCGTCGGCACCATCGGACCATTGAAAAAGCGCGTCACGTCGACCGACGGCACAGCGGTCATGCAGCCCGAAAGCGAGAGTGTCGCCGCCGCAGCGAGCGCACCTCCCAGCTTCGACCAATTGCCTCGCTTCGTCATGATGGAACTCTCCTGTCGGTCATGCGCCCTGTCTACAGCTTGTGCCGGGAGCCTGCACCCCTCATGAACGCACGAGTGCGGCGGACGACTCTATTTCTCGGAAATCGGGCCGCAACGCCTTGACTTTCGCGGGCGACCTCCATAGAGGCCCGGCTTCGATTTTCAGCCATTACACGAGATTCTGGACGCCCGATCATGAAGATCCGCAATAGCCTCAAGTCCCTCAAGGACCGTCATCGCGACAATCGCGTGATTCGCCGTCGCGGGCGCACCTACGTCATCAACAAGACGAACCGCCGTTTCAAGGCCCGCCAGGGCTAAGCGACACGCAGGGCCGATCGGCCTTGCCAACGGGATACGGAACGCCCGGCCAGTTTCTGGTCGGGCTTTTTGTCGTCTCGTGAACGGGCAGAGAAGTGCCGCGTGCCCCGTGCAGTGTATCTAACCTCCTACGGCCTTAGCCGCTCCCAGATGAGCGCTCCATCCGTCGATCAGGATATCGAGCGCGACGACGAAACTGTCGCGATCGGAACCGACGGCATGCGGGGTGGCGGATCGCAATGTCGTCCAGCCCGTCACCAGCGCTTGCACCGAACGCTGGGCAACAACGGCCCGCGCCTTCGGCAATCCCAGGGTGGAGAGCGTATGAAGGACGCGGTCAAGCGCCTCCTCCGCAAGGCTGGCCTGGGGGCGAGCGATGACGATGAGCTGTCGCGCATCGGTGATGGTGATTTGGGCATCCCAAAGCGACAGGCCGAAATCATGCAGCCATGTACGCCAGTCCGCTGAAGGAGGGATCGCGTCTAAGCACGCTCGGAAGATGGAGGCCGACATGAGCCCAAGGAGCGTCTCTTTATCTTTCACGTGCCAGTAGAGTGAGGAGACCGTGACGCCCAGGCGTGCCGCGACTTTGCGCAGACTGACTGCATCCAGCCCCTCCTCGGTGAGCAGAGCCACGGCTTCGCGGACGATCTGATTCTGATCCAGCTTTGAAAAGGACATGAAGCTGCCTTGACACCAAGTGGCCCGAAAAGCATTACACACAAAACGAACATTGTTCGATTAGAAAATGGAGAGAGGCATGTACCCTTTCAAAACCGGCAGCTTCGCTCCCCTTAACGGCTGGTATGTCGCCGCCTTCGTCGAGGAGATCGGCGAGGCATTGCTTTCGCGATGGATCCTGAACCAGCCGGTCGTGCTCTACCGAAAGGCCGACGGCACTGCTGTCGCCGTGAACGGCCGTTGCCCGCATCGCCATTATCCGCTCGGCGCGAGCAAGCGCGTCGGCGACGCGATCCAGTGCGGCTATCACGGCATCACCTTCGGCGCGGACGGCAAGTGCACCTTCGTGCCCAGCCAGGTCGCGATTCCCGGCGTCTATACGATTCCCGCCTATCCGCTCGTCGAACGCGGTCTGTGGGCATTTATCTGGATGGGAGACCCGGACGAGGCGGACGAGGCACTGATTCCCACGCTGGAGGAAATCGGCTTCGGTCTGCCCGGCCAGATTCCCGAGGCCTTTTACTACCGCCACGTCAACGGCCGCTACCAGCTGCTCAACGACAATCTGCTCGACCTGACCCACCTCGGCTATCTGCATGGCACATCGATCGGCACGCAGGCTGACGCCGAGACGCCGGAAGTGCGCGACCTCAGCGAACGCCGCCTCTCCAGCCGGCGCTATATGAAGGAGACGCACCTGCCGCCGAGCTACCGCGCGCTGCTCGAGTATGAAGGACTGGTCGATCGCGTCTCGGGCATGGACTTCTACTTTCCCGGTTTTCATGCCGGCCTCGCCGAGGTCAGCATTGCAACGAGCCAGCCGGGCGGCGGCGAAGTTCTCTCGGCCAACCGCGTCTGGCACGCCGTGACACCGGGCACCCGGACGACCGCCAATTACTTCTTCGCGATGAGCTCGCATTCGATGGAAGCCCTCGCCAGCGCGCGTACGAACCTCGCGCCCGTGATCGACGAGGATGTATTCGCGACCGAGGAGATCGAGAAGATCGTCAACACGCTCGACACGATCCCGCCGGAACTGATGCTGAAAAGCGACCAGACCGCGGTGATGGGTCGCCGCGTCTTGCAGGCGATGATGGACCGTGAGATGGCAAGCCAGGATTGAGCAGGAGAGAGCGCGATGAACCGTTTCGAGCAAGCCGTCTATGACTGCATGAAGCCGACGGAAGCGCTGTACGAGCGCACCACCAATCCCCTGCACAAGGCGATCCTGCTCAACTTCTGGCGGCATGTGCATCTCGAGGGCGCCGGGCTTTACGACCAGATCTGCTCGGACGACATGATGGTCTCCGAGCCGGAATATCGCATCACCTGGGGCGCCAATCCCGCCGTCATCCACGGCCGCGAAGGGGTGAAGACCTTCTACAACAGCGTCGGCGAGGCCGTGCTGTGGAACTCGGACGATCTGATCGCGGTCGCCGACTGGGGCATTGCCGACGAACTCACCTTCAACATCCTCGCGCCCGGCTTCGTCCTCCAGGCGCTAGGCTATGCCGTACCCGATGCCGACAAGCATTATCATACGGCCAGCCGCCAGGCCTTCATCTGGCCGTACGACGAAAAGGCGCGGCTCAAGGGCGAGAATCTCTACGAGGACAAGACGAGCCTGACCTGGACCGAGGTCGACCCCTCCGAGTTGATCACCGCAGCCCGCGTCAAGGAGATCCAGAAAGAGCTTCTGGACGCGCTGCATGCCCGCTTCGGCGAGAATTTCTGGCTCTATCGCCCCTAGCGGGAGACGCGGCCGGCGATCGGGCCCTTAGGCCTCAACGTCGATGCCATATTGGCGCAGGGTCTTGTCGATATCGGCGATCCGTCCAACCCAGTCCTGAATCTGCTCGACGTCACCATGATCGATGGCGGCGTCGAGCCGCTGTTCGGCGACCGACCGCAAATGCATCATTTCTTCCAGCGGATCCGGAATGTCGTCGAGCACTGCTTTGTCCTTTCTTCCAGCGACAACAATGCATTGCTCGAAAAAAGGATGCCAAAAATTTGACGCCAAGCGCCGTCGCAGTCTCAGCCATTCGCATGCTCATGATCATATAAAGAATTCTTTATATGTTGCTTGACATAAGGGCTGCGGGCGCGTTTAAGCGCCTCGATATCCCGCAAGCGGAGAACCCTCATGACGTCCAAGCCCCCTTTCCATGCCGATCATGTCGGCTCGTTCCTCCGCCCCAAGTCTGTGCTCGATGCGCGCGACGCCTTCGCCGCCGGCACCATCGACAAGGCTGCCCTGCGCGCCGTCGAGGATGAAGCGATCAAGGGTGTCGTGAAATGGCAGGAGGCCCTCGGCCTCAAGTCGATCACGGACGGCGAATATCGCCGCAAGTTCTTCCACACCGACTTCCTGCTGCAGCTCGACGGCATCGAGGAGCACGGCGGCATGGAAGTGCAGTTCCAGAACGCCATCGGCAAGGACGTGCATTTCGCACCGCCCAAGATGGTCGTGACCGGCAAGATCAAGCACGCCAAGCCGATCCAGCGCGCCGACTATGAGTATCTGGCCAGCGTCGTCAGCGAGACGCCCAAGGTCACCATCCCCTCGCCGACGATGCTGCACTTCCGCGCCGGCCGCGAAGGCATTAGCGAGCAGGCCTATCCGGACATGGCCGAGTTCTTCGCGGACGTGGGCGCCGCCTATCGCGATGAGATCGCCGACCTGGTCGATGCCGGCTGCCGCTACCTGCAGCTCGACGACACCAACCTCGCCTATCTCTGCGACGACAAGCAGCGCGAGAATGCCCGCAAGCGCGGCCTCGATCCCGACGACCTGCCGCGTCACTATGCCAAGATGATCAACGACGCGATCGCCGACGTGCCGGACGACATGGTCACCGGCGTGCACCTGTGCCGCGGCAATTTCCGTTCGAGCTGGGCGGCCGAGGGCGGTTACGAACCGGTCGCGGACATCATGTTCAACCATTTGAACATCGACAGCTTCTTCCTCGAATATGACGATCCGCGCTCGGGCGATTTCGCGCCGCTGCGCTTCGTCCCCAAGGGCAAGACCATCGTGCTCGGCCTGGTCACCACCAAGCTCGGCGACCTCGAGACCAAGGACGAGATCAAGCGCCGCATCGACGAAGCGACCAAATATATCGCGCTCGACCAGCTCGCCCTGTCGCCGCAGTGCGGTTTCGCCTCGACCGTGCACGGCAACGACATCGAAGTCGAGCAGCAGGCCGCCAAGATGCGCCTGGTGCTGGACGTCGCCGAAGAGGTCTGGGGCAAGGACTGAGCTTCAGCGCAACCGATCAAAACAAAAGGGGCTCGGAGGCAATTCCTCCGGGCCCTTTTCGCAAGCAGCGTCTTCGACGCGGACGCCTCGTCAGCCGTCCGTGTGCCCCTTGAGTTCGTCGCCTCTGATGGTGGCAACATGGAGCACGTTGGTCGAGCCCGGCGTGCCGAAGGGGACGCCGGCGAGGATGATGATCTTGTCGCCACCTGCCGCCAGTTCGGTGCGCAGCGCAAAGCGCTTGGCCTTGGCGATCATCTCCTCGAAGCTGCCGATATCCTTGGTGCGCACGGCATGGACGCCCCACATGAGGCCCATGCGCCGCGCCGTGTCCTGTCGAGGCGTGAGCGCGAGGATCGGCACGCCCGGCCGCTCGCGGGCGACCCGCCGCACCGTGCTGCCCGATGAGGTGAAGCAGACGATCAGCTTGGCGGTCACATTGGTGCTGATCGAGTGGGCCGCTTCGGCAAGCGCGTCGGCCGTGGTCGGATCGGGCAATGTCTTGGTGAAGTGGAGCCGGTCGAGATAGCCGGGATCATGCTCGACGCTGTGAGCAATCGAATCCATCATCGCGACGGCCTGCTCGGGCCAGTCGCCCGCAGCCGTCTCGGCCGAGAGCATGATCGCGTCGGCGCCGTCATAGACCGCCGTCGCCACGTCCGAGACCTCGGCGCGCGTCGGCGTCGGTGCCTTGATCATCGATTCCAGCATCTGCGTTGCCACGACGACCGGCTTGCCCAGCCGGCGAGCGCCTTCGACGATTTGCTTCTGCAGCGGCGGCACGGCCTGCGGCGGAAGTTCGACGCCGAGATCGCCGCGCGCGACCATCACCGCGTCACACAGTTCGAGGATCTCCCCAAGCCGGTCGATGGCCGCGGGCTTCTCGATCTTGGCCATCAAATGTCCATAGCCACCCATCAGCTTGCGCGCTTCAGCCAAATCCTCCGGGCGCTGCACAAAGCTCAAAGCGATCCAGTCGACCCCCTGCTCGAGCGCGAACGCGAGGTCGCGCCGGTCCTTGTCGGTCAGCGCGGCCATCGGCACGACGACATCCGGCACGTTTACGCCCTTGCGCTCCGACAGGGCGCCGCCGACTTCCACTTTCGTCTCGATCGTCTGGTCGCTCACGGCCTGCACGCGCAACACCAGCTTGCCGTCGTCAAGCAACAGGCGGCTGCCGGTTTCGAGCGCCGCGAAAATCTCGGGATGCGGCAGGTTCACACGGGTCGCGTCACCGGGCGCGCTGTTCTTGTCGAGCTGGAACTTGGCGCCCGCCTTCAGCGTCACCGGACCCTTCTCGAAGGTTCCGATGCGCAGCTTGGGGCCCTGCAGGTCGGCCAGGATGGTGGTCGAGCGGCTGAATTCCTTCTCGAGCCCGCGAATCAACGCGACATTCGCGGCATGGACCTCATGGAGGCCGTGGCTCATATTCAGGCGGAAGGCATCGGCGCCGGCGAGGAACAGCCGGCGGATCATCTCCTCGCTGCTGCTCGCGGGGCCCAGCGTCGCGAGGATGCGGACCTTGCGGGAACGCGGAGCAAGCTTCTTCATGATAAGCGACAACCTCTTGCGAAGCCCGCCGCTCTATCCAAATGGGTCTTTTGGGCCCTAATGGAAACGAACGGCACGGGGCCTATGGTGCTGCGTTCCCAGCTGCACGACAAGGAAGCGACAATGAACGACCGATCAATGGCGATAGAGACGCTCGATGACAAGATAGCGGCAGCAGCTTTCCGGCGGCTCGTTACGCATTTGCAGCACCGGACCGACGCGCAGAATGTCGATCTCATGGGGCTGGCCGGCTTTTGCCGCAATTGTCTGTCGGACTGGATACAGGAAGAGGCGGACGGCGCGCTGGACAAGGACAGCGCACGCGCGATCATCTACGGCATGCCTCAGAGCGAATGGAAAGCGCGCTACCAGGCGGAGGCAACGCCCGAACAGCTCGAACGGATGAAGGAAAGCGTCGCAAAAAACCGGCATTGACGCTACGTTTTGCGCCGGCGTTCAATCGAAAGGATGAGTGGCGCGGTAACGGCCTGTTGAGCATGACTGCATTAGATTGACCTCAACCCAAAAAAGGTCGCCACGTCATGCAGAATTTCGTCGAACTGTTGAAGGATCACGCGCTGATCCTCTCCGCCACCAAGTCGCTTACGGCCATCACCCGGGCATCGACGGCCGACGGCAGCGCCGCGTTCGCGTCGCTTCGCCAGCTCGCGCGGTTGCTGGACAATCATCTGCGCGCGGAAGCCGAGTTCATCAACGCCGAAAATCACTTCGGCAAGGGCGATTTCGCGGCGTTGGCCGAGCAGCACGGCGAGCGGTTCGACGATCTCGTCGGGGAATGGAGCACCTATCTGCTCGAATGGACCGAGGAGAATATCCGAGCCGACTGGCCGACGTTCGTCGAGGCAACGGATTGGATGGTCGGGCGCCTGGCCGAACAGGTCGAGGCGGAGAACCAGTCCCTCTATCCCGCGGCGCTTCGCTACGGCCTCATTCGCCTGCTGCCCGAGAAGCACGGCGCGACCGCGGCCTGAGCGGCAAGAATCCGCCATGTCGTACACGATAGACGTCCAGGACAACCCGCCGCTCCTCCGTGTCGTCATGCGCGGGTTTTGGACGATGGATACGTTCAATGCCTATATGCGTGACTGCGGCGCGGCCATGCAGGCGCTCGTTGCCCGCCATGGGCGCTTTGATATGCTCAGCGAATGCAACGGCTTTCCCGTTCAGGGGCCGGATGTCTCCGCGGGGTTCGAGCGTCTCAAGGAAATGGGCAACCAGACCCCGCAGAATCGCATCGCGGTCGTGACTTCGAGCGCACTCGGCCGCTTGCAGGCCGAGCGTCTCGTCGGAAATCCGCACAGCCGGATTTTCGGAAGCGAGGCCGCGGCGCTCGAATGGCTCGGCCTCGATTGACGAGCCGCCGCAAACGAAGGCGGTTTACTTCTTAACCTCTGGACGCTAGAGGCCCGCTCCATGTCCAGCCTGATGATCAAGCCGATTATCATTAAACCGACCCGCGCTCGCGGGGCGGTTCGGCTCGTACGCACGGCCTGAGGGCCAAGCGAGCTGGACAAGAAGCCCTGCGGAAGCGCGGGGCTCTTTCCAACCGGAAACTGACCGCCGCGCCTTCCTTGAGATAAAGGAGACGTTTGACATGGTTGCCCGTTTTTCCGCCGACGCCCGCCTCAATGTCGGCATTGTCGGCGCCACCGGCCTGGTCGGCTCGATGATGCGCCAGCTGCTTGCCGAGCGGAATTTTCCGGTCGCGAGCTTGCGCCTGTTCGCATCGGCCCGTTCGGCCGGGACCAGCATCGACTGGCAGGGTAGCCCGGTCACCGTGGAAGACGCGTCCACGGCCGATTTCTCCGGCCTCGACATCGTCTTCTTTTCCGCCGGCGGCTCGACGTCCAAGGCACTAGCGCCCAAGGCAGCCGCAGCCGGCGCGCTGGTCATCGACAACAGCTCCGCCTGGCGCAGCGATCCGGATGTTCCGTTGGTCGTGTCGGAGGTCAATCCGCATCACCTGGCCAACATCCCCAAGGGCATCATCGCCAATCCCAATTGCACGACCATGGCCGCGATGCCGGTCCTGAAGCCGCTGCATGAGGCGGCAGGACTCAAGCGCCTCACCTGCTCGACTTATCAGGCCGTGTCCGGCGGCGGCATGGAGGGTATCGACGTCCTCGCGCGCCAGGTGGCTGCTGTCGGCGACAAGTGCGCCGAGCTCGCCTTTGACGGCAGGGCGGACTTCCTGCCGAAGCCGGAGAAGTGGACCGTGCCCATCGCGCACAATGTGACGCCGCTGAACTATGTGCTCATGGAAGACGGCTACACCGAAGAAGAGCTGAAGCTCCGCGACGAGAGCCGCAAGATTCTCGACATTCCCGGCCTGCCCGTCTCGGGCACCTGCGTGCGCGTGCCGGTGTTCACCGGCCACTCGCTCTCGCTCAATGTCGAGTTCGAGCGGCCGCTCCCGGTCGATCAGGCGCTTGCGCTGCTCGGCAAGGCGCCCGGCGTGGTCGTCAGCGACGTGCCCAATCCGCTGGAGGCGACCGGCGCCGATCCGGTCTTCGTCGGCCGCGTCCGGCCCGATCCCACGGTGGCGCATGGCCTGGCCCTGTTCGTCGTCGGCGATAACCTCCGCAAGGGCGCTGCGCTCAATGCGGTCCAGATCGGCGAGGTGCTCTGCGGCAGGGCCTGATTACGTATCGGAGGCGTCGTACGGCGCCTCCGATGACCCATTTTGAGGCAGAAATCTGCCGTGCCCGCTCTGTGTATCATTTTAATCATTCCCGCTGCGGAACCAATGCCTCCCCAAACTGTTTCGGACGCGTTCTTTGGGAGGACTGTTTATGAGGATCGGGATAGTTGTGTCCGCTGCGGCTCTTGCTGCCGCGGCGATACCTTCGCATGCGGCAACGCTTTACAGTGATTTGGGTCCGACCGGCCCGGCCGAATCGCCGAGCTCTTACGCCTTCATCGCGGCGAGCAGCGGCGGCAATGGCGCACTCAGCTTCACGATCCACGGCTATAACAGCCTTGATGGCGTCAATATCTATGAGGACGATTTCACCCTCGCCCTCAATAGCTCGCCGATCCTCCAGCTTTCCTATGATCTGGGCGGCGGCGGCGGCAATGCCATTTTCACCAACACCTACGGGGCCACGGTGTCGTCGCGCTACGATGCGGGCGGTCACTGGGCGATCGACGTCAGCATCGCGACGCTGCCGCTCCTCACCGGGAATAACAGCTTCGTTTTCGCCTATGTGAGCCCGACCGGCGATGCGCTGGGCGGGACCGGACAGCATTTCGGCCCGCAGGGCCTGGGCGATGAAGGCTGGGGCCTCAGCAACATCCTGCTCACCGGCAATGCGGCGGTCGCGCCCGTTCCGGAACCCGCAAGCTGGGCCCTGATGATCGGTGGCATCGCGCTGGCAGGGTGCGTGATGCGCCGCCGCAAGGTAGCGATCAGTTTCGCCTGATCCCGGCGACTTCGCAATAAAGGAAAAGCCCCGGATATTCCGGGGCTTTTGATTCAGGCTGCGAGCTTGCAGACAGTCCTGTTCCGGCCGGTGCGCTTGGCTTCGTAGAGGAGGTCGTCCGCCTCGCGCAGGGCTTCCTGCGGATCGGTCTCCGTCACGGCGATACCCGCCGAGAAGGTGACCTGGCCGATCGGCTCGTCCGTGTCGCGCACGCGGAAATGGCGTTGGCTGAGCGCAGTCCTTGCCCGTTCGACGAGCTCGAAGGCCGAAGCCGCGTCCGTCTCGGGCAGCACGACGACGAACTCCTCGCCACCGAAGCGGCCGACCGTGTGGGGAGTGAGCGTCTCCGCCAGCGTTTCCGCGACGACCTTGAGCACGCGGTCGCCGACGGCATGGCCATATTTGTCGTTGATCGCCTTGAAGTGGTCGATGTCGCAGAAGGCGACCGACAGGAGCCGGCCGGCTTCCGCGATCTTTTCCAGTTCGCGATCGACGGCGCGGCGATTGGGGAGATTGGTGAGCGCGTCGCGGGTCGCATCGTCGCGCGCCGCGTCCAGATCGTGCTTCAGCCGCTCGGTCTCCTTGCAGGTCTCCGCAAGCTTCCTTTCCATGGCCGTCGTGCGCACGATCATCGACCGGATGACACCGCCCAATTCCTCATGGCCGCCGATCTTGCAGGCGCTTTCCTCGAGATCCTTGCTGAAATGCCCGGTGTCGCGCGCTGCGGTCGCGGTCAGCTCGGCAAAGCTCAGCATCTGGTGGCGCAGGTGGGCTTGGTGCTGGTCCAGCAAGGCATTCATGCTGGCTGCACTACTGGCTTCGCTGGGCGCCCGCTCCATGAGGTCGTCGACCTCCTTCTGGACCAGGCGCACGCCACCGTCGATCATGCCGTCAACGGTCTTGCGGAGCCAGCCGTTGGCGCCGGTCACATAAAGATAGGCAAAGGCATAGTTGGACGGTGTCGGATCAAGCATATGACCGTCCAGGAAGCGCAGAGCTTCCTCCGCGATCTTCCGATTCGCACTCTTCTTGCTCACTTCATTCTCCCCGGACTGAGCAAGATTACCGATAGTGCGCGTTCGTTGAGGATGCCTTAACTGGTAGGCATATTATGAAACAGGATTCGCATTTCCCGCGGCAATTTTCACTCCGGCGCACCCGCCTCTGGACAGGTACGGGCAGCGGTCGATAGGACCGCGCTTCGATTCACCCCTTCCGGAGATTTCATTTCTATGAGCGACACCGCTATCGCCGCCGACCAGCTGCGCCTCTTCATCGAACGCATCGAACGCCTTGAGGAAGAGAAGAAGGGCATCGCCGACGATATTCGCGACGTCTATTCGGAAGCCAAGTCGACCGGCTATGATGCCAAGACGATGCGCGCCATCGTCCGCTTGCGGAAAATGGAGAAGCATGACCGGATGGAGGCCGAGGCGCTGCTCGAAACATATAAGGCCGCGCTCGGACTCGACTGAGGTCTCGCGCGGAAGACGAAGGAACGGGAGAGATTGATGAGCCAGGGACCGTGGAGCTCGACCTCTGACAGCGAGATGATCGTCACCACCACGCACGGCATCGATGGCCGGCCGGTGCAGCATTATCTCGGCATCGTCTCCGGCGAAGTGATCGCCGGCGCGAATATCTTCCGTGATTTCCTGGCCGGCATCCGCGACATCGTGGGCGGCCGCTCGGCCGCCTATGAGGAGGTGCTCGAAGACGCCCGCCAGAAAGCCATCTCGGAATTGCGCGCCCGCGCCGCCAAGATCGGTGCCAATGCCGTGATCGGCGTCGACATCGACTATGAGGTGCTCGGCAAGAGCGGCTCGATGCTGATGGTGTCGGCGACCGGCACGGCGGTGATCGTCTGACATGACCGGACGCGTCGCCATCGTCACGGGCGCCGGCAGCGGCATCGGCCGCGCCGTCGCGCTCGTTCTGTCCGCCAAGGGCTACAAGCTGGTCCTCGCCGGCCGCCGGGCCGAGCCCCTTACCGAAACCGCCACGCTCTGCACCGACGCCGCCGTACCGCCGCTCTGCGTCCCGACGGACGTCGCCGACGAAGCGTCGGTCGAGGCGCTGTTCGCGAAGGCGGTCGAGCATTTCGGCCGGGTCGACTTGCTCTTTAACAATGCCGGTGTGAACGGCGGCCGCTTCGGCATCGAGGATATGCCGCTCGACCGCTTCAAGGAGGTCGTCGATATCAACTTGACCGGCGTCTTCCTCTGCCTGCGCGAAGCGTTTCGCGTCATGAAGGCGCAGGAGCCGCGCGGCGGGCGCATCATCAACAATGGATCGATCTCCGCCTACAGCCCCCGCCCCGACACGGCGGCCTACTGCGGCAGCAAGCATGGCGTGCTCGGGCTCACCAAGATCGGCAGCCTCGAGGGGCGGCGCCATGACATCGCCGTTGGGCAGATCGACATTGGCAATGCCGCGAGTGTCTTCTCGGAAGCCTTTGCCCGCGGCGTGCCGCAGGCGGACGGCTCGCTGCGGCCCGAACCTGTAATGGATGCGAGCGTCGTCGGCGAAAGCGTGGCCTATATGGACAGCCTGCCGATCGATGCGAACGTGCAGTTTCTCACGGTGATGCCGACCAAGATGCCGTTCATCGGGCGGGGATAACGCCCGCTTCCATTCAAACACCGTTCGTGCTGAGCTTGTCGAAGCACGTTCTCTTGTTCTTGAAGAAGGAAGGGAACGCCCTTCGACATTCGAGCGAGTTACGCGCCTCGCTCGAACAGGACGAACGGAAGTTTGGATATGAGTTTTTCAATTCGCCCAGCCACCCCCTCAGATGCCGCTCGCTGCGCCGAGATTTACCGGCCGTTCGTCACCGACAATTGGGTGAGCTTCGAGACCGATCCGCCCGACGCGGCCGAAATGGCCGCGCGGATCGTCGCCTATTCGGCAAGCCACGCCTGGCTGGTTGCCGAAGCTTCATCCGGCGTGATCGCCGGCTATGCCTATGGCAGCCCGCACCGCACCCGCGCCGCCTATGCGACCTCCGCCGATGTTGCGGTCTATGTCGATCCGGCCTTCGCTCGCCAGGGTATCGGCCGCATGCTCTATGAGGCGCTGTTTCCGCTCCTCAGGGACAAGTGGAGCCATGCCGCCTTTGCCGGCATCGCCCTGCCCAATCCGGGCAGCATCGGCCTGCACGAGGCAATGGGTTTCACGCCGATCGGCGTCTATCGCGAAGTCGGCTGGAAGATGGACGGCTGGCGCGATGTCGGATGGTGGCAGCGCCTGCTCTAAGAGCCCGGGGTCGCATGCCAGCCGCCGCCGTCGATCCGGGCGTTCCCCGTCCGGTCGATCCACGCATCATCCCGAAGCTGCTGCCACCGGCACGTGAAGCCTCTTGCCGCTTCCGCGCAGCGGAGTGAGCGGATGTCGCTCGCAGCGACCCTGCCGGTGCCGGTTTTCGAGAGTGCCTCCGCCAGCTCCGCGCGGCTCGGCCCCGTGCTCCGCTGGCTCCAGGCCAGGACGATCCCCACGAGAAGCGCGATCGCCAGCGCCGGCAGCGCCTTCAGCGATCCGGGCGTGCCGCTCACGGCCTTCAGCCCGGCTCGTAGCGGCTGATCTCGATGCCTTGGCCGACCGGCAGGAGTACGCTCGTGATGCCTGGCTTGGCGCGAACGGCGCGGCCGTAACGGTCCACCTCCGGACCGCCCGGGACGATCATATTGTCCGCGACGATGATCGCGCCCGGGCTGAGCCGTGGAAAGAAGGCCTCCAGGCAGGGAACGTACATGTCCTTCCAGAGATCGAGCAGGATGAGGTCGAACGTGCCCGGCAGACTCTCGATCAGGCTGACCGCGTCCCCGACCAGGAAATCGACATGCTCGGCTAGGCCCGCCCGCTCCGCCATTTCGCGCGCGTGGTTCGACTTGTAGTCGTGCAGTTCCAGCGTCGTCAGCCGGCCCCCGGTGGCGCGCGCCGCTTCGGCGAGCCAGATGCCCGAATAGCCATAGGACGTCCCGATCTCGAGGATGCGCGGCGTCTCCAGGCTCTTGGCAAGGATGTTGATGAGGATGCCGACCTCCTCGCCGACCGTCAGCAGCTGCGTATCGCGCCAGCCGATGCCCTGCATCAGTGTCGGATTCTCCTGCCGGGCGCGGCGCTCGTCGGCGATACGGGCATTATAGAGATCGAGCACGGCGAGGATCTTTTCGTCGGTGATGATGCTCGTGGCATTGCTCGGCTGCGCCTGCACGTCGCTCATCTCTTATGCTCCTTTCAATCGACCGGATAAGGTCCTTCGGCGAAGACCTCGTCATGATAGCCCTTGGCGCCGATCGCCCGAGCAAGGTCGCTTCGGAAATCCTGCCCGTTCTTAAGGCATTGCAGGCCGTTCTTGAAGTCGTACCGCGGCGTCCAGCCGAGGTCCGTCCGTGCCCGGACATTGCTGTAGACCCGGTCGATCCGGTCGAGGAACGACCAGCCGCGCGCCTCGAACACCGCTTCCACCTCTGGGAAGAGACGCGTGATGACCGATCGCGCGTCGCGATGCAGTTCGCCCAGATCCGCCTGCGAAAAAGGCGTGGTTGCCGAGACGATATAGCGCCCGAAACCGATCGCGCTTGCCCGCTCCAGCGCCGCCAGATGCGCGCTTGCCATGTCGGCGATATCGCCGCGCCGGTAGAGCAGCTCGAGCAGCTGGATATTGTCGCGGGTGAACCTCGTGCGCGTCGTTTCCTGGTCGTCGTCTTCGGGAAAGAAGCGCGACGTGCGCAGGATGATCGTCGGCAAGCGATGCTTGCTCGCGAACATCTCGCAGAGATGCTCGGCCGCAAGCTTGGTTGCGCCATAGATGTTCTTCGGGATCGGCATGACATCTTCGTCGATCCAGACCGCCGGGTCGCTCGGCCCCGGCTTCATGGCATTGCCGAAGGTGCTGGTCGTGCTGGTGAACACGAAGGCCTCGACGCCCTGCCGCACCGCTTCTTCCAGCAACGCCAGCGTGCCGCTCACATTGGTATCGATGAAGTCCTGCGCGCTGTGGGTGGCGACGTGCGGCTTGTGCAACGTTGCACAGTGCAGGACGGCTGTCACGCCTGCCATCGCCGCGCGCACGGTCTCGCGATCGGCGACGGAGCCAATGATGTCGGTATAGGGCGATGCCTTGATATCGAGCCCGCGTGCCGGCCTTCCCTTTGCCCGCAGCAGCCGCAGCAGTGCCTCGCCCAAATGGCCGGCACTGCCCGTCACCAAGATCATCCCGTTCCCCTTTTTGCGTGTTCCCGGATCAATCCGGCGCTTTGGCGACGGCGACCAGCGCGGGGCGCAGGAGCCGGTCCTTGATCGTGTAGCCCGCCTGAAGCTCCTGCACGATCGTCCCGGACGGAGCGTCCGCCGACGGCACTTCGATCATCGCCTGGTGCCTGTTCGGGTCGAGCACTTCGCCCATCGACTCGAACTTCTCGATGCCATGCTTGCGGAAGGCGCTTTCCAGCTCCTTGGCGGTCGCTTCGAGTCCGGTCACGAGGCCCTTGAACTTCTCGTCGTCGCGCAGCTCGATCGGGATGGTGCCCAGCGCACGCGCCAGATTGTCGGCAACCGAGAGCACGTCGCGTGCCATCGCGGTCGCTGCATAAGCGCGCGCGTCCTGCAGCTCCTTCTCCAGGCGGCGGCGGACATTCTGCGTGTCCGCCATCGCATAGAGGCTTTCCTGCTTGGCGGTCTCGAGCGCGGCTTCGAGCGCCGCGATCCGCGTCTGCGCATCGTCCGCGCCTGCATTCGGCGCCTCGGCGGCTGGGGCTTCGTTCATCGCTTCGCTTTCGTCGTTCACGTCGCTCATATCTTCCATCGTTTGTCCGGTTATTCCGTTCCGCTCATTGCATCAGGCGAGACAGGGTCTGGGCCGTAAAGTCCACCATGGGGACGACCCGCGCATAGTTCAACCTTGTCGGGCCGATCACGCCGACCACGCCGACGACCTGGCCGCCCGGCCCACGGTAAGGCGCGGCTATGACCGAAGAACCGCTCAGGGAAAAGAGCTTGTTCTCCGATCCGATGAAAATCCGCGTCGCCGCCCCCGTGCGCGCGCTGTCGAGCAGGCGCGCGATCTCGCTCTTGCCTTCAAGCTCTTCGAGCAGCTGGCGCACGCGCTCCAGGTCACCCGCGGCCTGTGCGTCGATGAGATTGGCCTGGCCACGCACGATCAGCACGGGGCGATCCGCCGTATCGCGGCTCCACGCCGCGAGCCCTCGTGCCACGAGGTCGCGCGAGGCTTCGTCCAGCGCATGCTCATCGTCTTCGATCTGGCGTGCCAGCAGGGCCTGCGCCTCGAAAAGCGTGCGGCCGGAGAGATGTGCGGTCAGATAATTCGCCGCCTCCGCCAGCATGGACGGGGTCGTCCCTGGCACCAGCTCGACAACGCGGTTCTCGACGCTGCCGTCCGTTCCGACCAGGACCGCAAGCGCCTGCGTGTTCGAGAGCCAGGCGAAACCGAACTGCTTCACGACGGCTTCGCGGCGCGGCACCATGACGAGTCCGGCACAGGCCGACAGGCCGGAGAGCAAGGCGGATGCGGTGTTGAGTGCGTTTTCGATAGGCCCCTCGCCACTAAGCTCGCGCTCGATCGTGCGGCGATCCTCCTCGCTTGGCTCGGCAACCTGCATCATCGCGTCGACGAACAGGCGCAGGCCCGTCTCGGTCGGCATCCGACCCGCCGAGGTATGCGGCGCCGCGAGCAGCCCGGCTTCCTCCAGATCCTGCATCACATTGCGGATCGAAGCCGGTGAGAGATTGAGGCCGGGCAGGCGGCTGATCGTGCGCGAGCCGACCGGCGCGCCTTGGCCCAGATAGGACTCGACGACGAGCCGGAAGATGTCGCGCGCACGGTCTGAAAGGGCGAGCAGAGGCTGATCGGACATCGCTCTTAGCTAGGTGTTCACTGGACATTCCTCAACCGGGAAGTAGAGCTTTGCCTGTTGAAGGGATTGGCTGGACGGGGGGACGTTGACCTTGAACGACGAGATAGCGCGACCGCGCTCCAGCGCTCTCCTCTGGGCGCTGCTGTTCTTCCTCGCCAATCTGGCCTTCCTCGTCGCGTTCGCGGATCGCGACGGCTATGAGGGCGACGACATCAACAGCGTCGTGCCGATGGCGCATCTGACCCTGGCGAAGCACGGGCTGCTCGTCATCTACCGTTATGCGTGGCAGCCGCTGTCCTATGAGCTGGGGGCGCTGATCTGGTCGTGGTTCGGGACGCCGACCGCGGTGTTCCTGATGGCGCCGGTGGCCGGCGCGCTGACTCTCGGCCTGCTGATCTACTGGCTGTCCCGAGAAGGGAGATCGCCATCCACCGTGCCGATCGCGCTCGTCGCTTTGCTCGGCGTGCCGGAACTCTGGTTTTCCGCGCTCTATTACAACTCCACCATTCTCGGCATGCCGTTGCTCGCGCTGGCTATCCTGCTGGTGCGCCGCCACCCGCATCCCGTCTCGGCCCTGCTCGCCGGCCTGCTCACAGGCGCCGCCGTGCTGCTGCGGATGGACTTCATCCTGATTTGCCCCCTGCTTGCCATCGCCGCTTGGCCGCGCGGCGAAGGCCTTTCCAAGCCAATCCTGGTCGCTCTTGGCGTCGTTGCCGCGCTTGCGATCGGCTATTTCACGGGCATTCTCGATGTGCAGGCCGTTATCGAGACCCAGCGCATGAGCGTTGCAGAGATCAGCGCCAATGCCCATCTGCCCGGCTGGGACCTCCGCACGAAGCTGAGCGTCGCCTCGGTGTCGCTCAGTCCGGTCGGGTGGCTGTTGTTCCTCATCGGCACGCCGGTGGCACTGATCCATGCCGCGACGAAACGGGATTGGCGCGCTCTGGGCTGGCTCATCGCCGCAGTAATCAGCGCCTATCCGATGCTCAATATATTGAGCCCCAAATATATCTTGCCGGAAGCGCCGTTTCTCGCGCTGCTTTTCGTCCATGCGCTGGACAAGCTCTCACCGTGGCTATCCTCCGGGCGCGAAAAGGCGGCGTTCGGCGCGCTGGCACTGCTGGCCTTGGTGCCGGTGTTCGTCTCGCTGTCGCTCACCAAACGTCCGCCGTTCCTGGTCCCCGGCCTGCTCGCCACAAAGCCGGTCGGAACCCATGACGGCTCGCGCAGCTATGGCGGCTATCTCTGGCTGGCGATGGCCACGGACGGCCCTCAGGCCCAGGATGCGAAGCAGAAGCAGGCGGCCGCGCTCGCTGCCTCGCTGCTCGGACCCAAGGGCGGCAACGTCGTCTTTCTCGGCGGCGAGAATGTCTTCGACCCTGGCGGCATGGGCTGGCGCCATCTCCAGCTCCTGCTCGCGCGGCGCGGGATCATTGGCAGCTATACCGGTCCCCACATGCTGCGGTTCGACCTGGGCAACGGACGCTGGCTCATCCTCGGACGCGCCATGCCGGACGGGCTCGCCGACCGAACCTACCAGCTGATCGACCTGCGGACGCCGACCGATCTCTACCGCTGAACAGCTTGCTCAGGCGCTCTGGGCGACGACGAAGACGCCGGCGCAGATCAGGATGAGTCCGAAAGCGCGCATCAGGGAGACGGTCTCGCCGAGAAAGACCACGCCGCTCGCCGCCGCGACGATATAGCCCAGCGAGGCCAGCGGATAGGCTGCCGACACCGGAATGCGGGAGAGCACGCCAAGCCAGAGCAGGATGCTGCCCGCGAAGCAGAACAGGCCGATCCAGAGATAGAGATTGCCGGCCATGTGCAGCGCCAAAGTGACCGGTTCATTGAGCGGCGGCAGCGGCGCTGCCGTCAGCATCGCCTTGCGCAGCACGACCTGCGCCGCGGCATTGAGCGTCACGGAAGCGATCACAACGAGGAAAAGCACGGAGGTCATCGGCGTCAGACGTCCGCAATCAGAGTGACAGGCAAATGGATGTATGTCGCCGCGACGAGGATGAGCAGCGCGAAAACGCCCAGTTGCTGCGTGATCCGGTCCTTGATGCAGAACACGATCGGATCATCGTCCATATGCCCCCGCCGCGCCATGATCAGGATACGATTGAGGAGGTAGAGCAGCACGGGGCACAGCAGCCAGAGGATCGCCGGGCTCGCATAGCGCGTCAGCACATAAGGTTGGACGGTGTAGATGCACAGCACGAGCGAAGCGCAGAAGCTGCTCGCGCTTCCCATCCCCGCCAGCACCTCGATATCGGCGCCAAAATAGCCGCGTCCGCTGATTTTCGCCTCGGCGGTGACCTGTGTGCCCGTAAGCTCAGCGCAGCGCTTGGCGATGGCGAGCGTCATGAAGGAGAACATCGAGAAGGCAAGCAGCCAGCTCGAGATGGGAATACCGGCCGCGACCGTGCCGGCGATGATCCGCAACGTGTAGAGCCCCGCCAGCGTGATGACGTCGACCAGCGCCGCCCGCTTCAGCCGGAATGAATAAGCGAGCGTGGTCACCGCATAGATGGTGAGCATGACGAGGAAGAATGGGGGCAGTAGCAAGGCAAGGCCAAGCGACGCGAGCGAAAGAACCAGCACCGCAATGACGCCGTCGGCGATGGGCACCGCGCCGCTCGCAAAGGGCCGCTTCTTCTTGCGGGGATGCGCCCGGTCCGTGTCGAGATCCAGCAGGTCGTTGATCATGTAGGTCGCTGATGCGAGTAGCGAAAAACTGCCGAACCCGATGACGACCTTGCCGAGCAGGTTGAAATCCAGCATCCGATGCGCAGCCGCGATCGACACGAACAACAACAGGTTCTTGAGCCATTGATGCGGCCGCGCCGCCTTGAGGAGACCGCGCAGCGTGCCGCGCGTCTCCTCGCTGAAATGCGTGCCCGCCGTCGCGCCGCTGATGCGACCGGCCAGTGCCTTCCCGCGAGCGCCCGCGAAATGGGCCGTTCGCGCCGTCTTCCAGACCGGAAGGTCGGCGGCATGATCGCCGACATAGTCGTAACCGCCCTCGCCATGCCGCTCGACGAGCAGCGCGGCCTTGTTGCGGCCCTTGATGTTGACGGAACCGCTCCCTGTCACACCGCTGAACAGGCCGACGTGCGCGGCAACAAGATCGGCCCAGGCCTGCGGCGAGGCGGTCACGAGATGGATCTCGCGCCCGCGCGCCTGTTCGGCTCGGAGAAATTCGATGAGGTCGGCACGATAGGGCAACAGATCGTGGCGCAGCTCCACGCGTTCGGCGAGCTTCGCCTTCAGATTGGCCTTCCCTCCGAGCAGCCACAGGATCATCTGGAGCAGCGCGAAGGGCGAACTCTTGATATAGCGGAAGACGGCTTCGTGCAGCAGGTCCGTCCGCACCAGCGTGCCGTCCAGATCCACGCAGAGCGGTGCTTCGCCCGGCGCGCCTTGGCCCTTCCCGGGGGTCGGATCGCGCATTTCCATGTCGTCAGTCATGCTGCCGGACTGCATTCAGGACCTCGACTTCTGCGCGGTTTTCAGGCGGCGGGGTTTCATTGCCAGTGGCGCCCATCTATGGCAAGCGCAAGTTAAGGTAGGGTTTCGGGCGCCGATTTCTGTCGCTCGCCCATCTTTTCGATCCACATCACCATCAGCGTCGATACGCTCAACCAGGATATTGTCTTCATGCGCCCATCCGGCCGTTCCCCCGACGAAATGCGTGCCATCACCATGGAACCAGGCTTCACCAAACATGCCGAGGGATCCTGCTTGGTCAGCTTCGGCGACACGCGCGTGCTGGTGACGGCCAGCGTCGAGGAAAAGGTTCCGCCGTTCCTCCGCGGCAAGGGCGAAGGCTGGGTGACCGCCGAATATGGCATGCTTCCACGCGCCACCCACACGCGCGGCAGCCGTGAGGCGGCCAAGGGCAAGCAGTCCGGCCGGACGCAGGAAATCCAGCGGCTGATCGGCCGCTCGCTCCGCGCCGTCGTTGATCTCAAGGCTCTCGGCGAACGCCAGATCACGCTCGATTGCGACGTCATCCAGGCCGATGGCGGCACGCGTACGGCCAGCATCTCCGGCGCCTGGGTGGCGCTCCGCATCGCCGTCGACAAGCTCATCGCTTCCGGCGCGCTGACCGTCGATCCGATCCAGGCCAAGGTCGCGGCCATCTCGTGCGGCATTTATGAGGGCAATCCGGTGCTCGACCTCGACTATATCGAGGACAGCAATGCCCATGCCGACGCCAATTTCGTGCTGCTCTCCAACGGCAATATCGCCGAAGCCCAGGCGACGGCCGAGGGCGCGACCTATGACGAGGAAGCGCTGCTGCGCTTGCTTCGCCTCGCCCGTATCGGCTGCGCGAAGATTTTCGAGGCGCAGGACAAGGCGACGGGGCGGTAATCCCGACAGCGAATTCAAAAAGCCGTTCGGGCTGAGCTTGTCGAAGCCCCAACCTTTTCTTCAAGAAGTAGAGCCCTTCGACGGGCTCAGGGCGAACGGAGTTTGAAATGAGGAAACTGGAGGCCGGCCGCCTCGTCATCGCCAGCCATAACGAAGGCAAGGTGCGCGAGATCACCGCGCTGCTCGGTCCCTATGGGATGGATCCGGTTTCGGCCGGATCGCTCGGTCTGCCCGAGCCCGAGGAGACCGGCACGACCTTCGCCGAGAACGCCCGCATCAAGGCACTCGCGAGCGCGACCGCTTCCGGCCTGCCCGCCCTGGCCGACGACAGCGGTCTCGACGTCGCAGCGCTCGGCGGCCGTCCCGGCGTCTACACGGCCGACTGGGCCGAGCGGCAATGGTTCGAAGGCCAGGAAGGCCGCGACTGGTACATGGCGATGGGCAAGGTCGAGGGCCTGCTCTGCGAGCTGGGCGCGACCGTCGATCGCAGCGCCGCCTTCGTCTGCACCTTATGCCTTGCCTGGCCCGACGGCGAGACCGCCCTGTTCGAGGGCCGGGTTGCCGGCAGCCTCGTCTGGCCGCCGCGTGGGCGCCATGGCTTCGGCTACGACCCCGTCTTCCAGCCGGTTGGCCATCCCCTTACCTTCGGCGAGTTCGAACCCGAAGCCAAGCATGCCATTAGCCATCGCGCCGATGCCTTCCGGAAGCTGGTGGCCGCTCTCACCTGACTGCGAACCTCGGCTCATCCGCCTCGGCCGCGGATCGCCCATCTGCCTGTGGATGAATTTTTCATCTTTGTTCCTCTAGGCTCAACCAAAGAGTCGCAAAAAAGGGAGCAGAAGGCCGTGCCGGTCGCACTGTTCGAAGAACATTCCGCAATGCTCGAGGCGGCAGAGGATTTCCTCGCCGCGGTGAGACGCACGCCACGCATTTCGATGGAGGAATTGAGCCGCAAGCGCATGCGCTTGGGCTCGCTCATCCGCCGGCACCGGACGACCGAGGAGGAATTCATCTTCGGGCCGCTCAGGCGCGACGGCGGTTTTGGCCGCCTGCCCCATCTCGAAACCGTCGTGCAGGAGCTGATGCTCGAGAAGGTCAAATATTCCGAGCACATTCGCAAGTGGACGCCGCAGGCGATCGAGCAGAACTGGAACGGCTATGTGGAGTCATGCGAGCTGCGGCTGCGGGCCTTCAAGCAAATCCTCCTCGACGAGGAGGCGCGGATCTACCAGCCGGTGCTCGGTCTGAAGAACATCCAGATCCCCCGCCGGGCATAGTCAGTCTGCCGTAGCGGCGAGCCTGCGCAATCCGCTGGACTTCGGCGCGGCAACATGGACAAGTTCATTTTCGCACCGATTCTCATTCCGGGGCACCACCGCCATGCCGGCCGATCTTTTCGACGACCACCGCGCGATCACGGCGATCGCGGAGGAAATATTGGAGCTGGTGCGCCAAACCCCGCGCCCCGGCCTCGCAGCCTTGGCGGAAGTCCGCTCGAGGCTCGGCAGCCGTGCCGCCCAGCATTTGCGCGACGAGGATGCGATGATCATCCGCCCGCTGTTCGCCAGCGGACGGATCGACGAGCTACCGAAAGCGCAGGCCGCTATTGCCGCTATCCGGGAGTCGCGCGCCCATTATTCCAACCATGTCGGCAAATGGACGCTGGCGTCCATCCAGGCCGATTGGGATGGCTATGCGGACGCGCTGGTCGAGATGATCCGCTATCTGAAGGCTCTGATCGACCATGAAGAGCGCGATCTCTACTGGCCTGCGCTGCAGCTGCTCGGGCAGGACGCGCCGCCCGCCTGAATTGCGGACCTGACAAAAACGCCGGTTGCGTTACAAGGCCCGCCGATGGCCGATCCGCTCCCCCTCGCGCTTTATATCCATTGGCCGTTCTGCGTCTCCAAATGTCCTTATTGTGACTTCAACAGCCATGTCCGCGAGCAGGTGGACCAGGCGCAGTGGCGCGCCGCGTTGCTCGCCGACCTGCGCCATGAGGCCAGCCTGACCGCCGGCCGCACCCTCGGCTCGATCTTCTTCGGCGGCGGCACGCCATCGCTCATGGAGCCCGCGACCGTCGCCGCGCTGATCGACGCGGCGTCGCAGCACTGGACATTGGCCGGTGACATCGAGATCACGATGGAAGCCCACCCCAACAGCGCCGAGGCCGCGCGCTTCGCCGATGTCGCCGCTGCGGGCGTCAATCGCCTGTCGCTCGGCCTGCAGGCACTCGACGACCGGGCGCTGCACTTTCTGGGCCGCGCGCACGATGTCCGCGAAGGACTGGCCGCGCTCGATGCCGCCCAGCGCGCCGTGGAGCGCGTCTCCATCGATCTCATCTACGCGCGGCCGGACCAGGGCGCAGCCGACTGGGAAGCCGAGCTCGCCCTGGCGCTGTCGTTCGGCACCGAGCATCTCTCGCTCTATCAGCTGACCATCGAGCCGGGCACGCGCTTCGAGACGGACGTGCGCCTCGGCGCCATGACACCCGCCGATCCGGATCATGCCGCCAGCCTGTACGAGCTGACGCAGGACATGACCGAAGCCGCCGGCCGCCCCGCCTATGAAGTCTCGAACCACGCCGCGCCGGGCGCAGAGAGCCGGCACAATCTCGCTTACTGGCGCTATGCCGATTATGCCGGCGTCGGCCCCGGTGCCCATGGCCGGCGCGGCGCCCTCGCCACCACGCGCCACAAGAAGCCGGAAAACTGGCTCGCCGCGCTCGATCGCAACGGCCATGGCCTGCAGGAAGAACGCCCCCTGCCCCCGAGAGAACGCGCCGGCGAGGCGCTGATGATGGGCCTGCGGCTTGCCGAAGGCGTGGACCTTGCCGGCATCGCCGCACGGACCGGCGTCGCCCACGACACGCTCGTCGACGAGGCCGCCGTCGCGCAGCTCGCGTCGCACGACCTCGTCGCCCGACATGGCAGCCGCCTCGCGGTCACCCCGCAAGGCATGCTGCTACTCGACGGCATCCTCGGCGAGATCGTTGCCGTCTAGGCGAACGACACCGCCAGCTTGCGCCGGCGCAAGGTGCTGCCCGCCAGCGCGAACCCGCCGATCATCAACGCCCAGCTCGCCGGTTCCGGGACTGGCGCGGTCTGCGGCTTGGCGGTAAAATCGACGACCGCGTCGATGCCCGTCAGGGAACCATATTGCTGGCCCGAGGTCTTGCTGAAGGCGAAGGTCAGTACGTCGCCGGCGTTCACTGTAAGACCGAGCGCATTGATCGTGTTCGCGTTGCTGCGCCCGTCGCCGTTTGCCACCGTCGTATTGCCGAGCGGGTTGCCGCCGAGCGTCACGAAGATGTCCTGCGAGCGCGTCACCAGTGAATGCGCATACCAGAGCGACGAGCTCAGATCGATCGTACCGTCGGTCGGCGCCGTCCAGTTGATGAGCACGGCCGAGCCGTCATTGGGTCCATGCACCAGCACATCGCCGGCCAGGAAGTCCTGGTCGGTGTAGCCGATCGTGCTGCCATTTCCGGTGGCCTGGAGGATGAACGGCGCCGAGAAGAAGTCGGCACCGGTGCCCCAATAGCCATTCGTCGCAACGGCATTGAGCGAATTGAAGGTGCTCGGTTGCCCGTAATGGGGCAGCGCGCCGCCCCATGTGAACGACCATACCCCGTTCGGATTGGATGCGTTGCTGAAGTCGGCGGCGAGGTCATAAACCGTCGCTTGGGCCGGTGCCGCCAGAATAGCGAGCGCCGCGATTGCCCCTTTGAAACTCTTGGTCACTGCAAGTCTCCCACTGTCGCGTTGACCTCCCCTATGCGCAGCGCATCGGGAAAGCGGGCCACGGGAGCCGGCGTCTTTTTCTTTTTTCCTAAAGCAGCTTGTCCACGGCGTGGATCGTCACGCCGACGAGACCGCCGACCAGCGTGCCGTTGACGCGGATATATTGCAGGTCGCGGCCCACGGCATTTTCAAGGCGGTCGGTGACCGTCTGCGCATCCCAGCCGCGCACCGTCTCGGAGACGAGCTTCACGATGCCGTCGCCATAACGCGCCGCCGATCCCGCAGCGACGCGCCGCACGAACCGGTTGACCAGCGCCTTGAGATGAGGGTCGTCGCGCAGCGTCACGCCGATCTGGCGCAGCGCCTCGCCGAGCTTTCCGGCAAGCGCCGCGTCGGGATCGCGGGCCGCTTTCAGCAGGCTCTCGCGCAATTGCTGCCACAGCCCGTCGAGCCAGCGCTGCATGGCCGGATTGGCGACGATCTCGTCCCGGATGCGGTCGACGCGCGCCTGCATCTCGTCGTCGTGCTGGAGGTCGAAGGCGAGCGTCATCAGCCCCTCCTCCACCTTGACGCGCAGCCGGTGATCGGGATCGTCGGCTGCTTCCTTGAGCATGTTGTCGAGGCCCGTGATGATCGAATTGGCGATCGTCTCGTCGAGGCCCGTCCAGCGCACGATCGTGTTCGCGCGCTCATGCACCATCTGGTGGATCAGCGCCCGGTTCTCCTCGAGCACCTGCGCCAGCCAGCGAATGATGCTGTCCATCACCGGCTGGTGCCGGCCTTCCTTCATCGCCGCCGTGAGCAGCTGGCCGAGGATCGGCGCGAATTTCATCTGGCCGAGGCGCTGGGCGATCGCCGCCTTGGCGACCCCGCCCAGCCGCTCGTCATCGAGGGCATCCAGCACATCGGCAATCAGGCGCGAGGCACCTTGCCGCAATCGCATGTCGCCTTCATTGGGCGTGGCAAGCAGCCGGCCGGCCGCACCCGCAACGTCGATGCGCCCCATGCGCCGGGCAACCACCTGGGGGGTCAGGAAATTGTCGCGCAGGAAATTCGCCAGCGTCTGGCCGATGCGGTCCTTGTTGCGCGGAATGATGGCCGTGTGCGGGATCGGCACGCCGAGCGGATGACGGAACAAGGCCGTCACGGCGAACCAGTCGGCGAGGCCGCCGACCATCGCCGCCTCCGCAAAGGCCCGCACGAACCCGATGGCGGGGTGAACGGACTCGAACGCGCGGGCCGTCGCATAGATACCGGCCATGACGACCAGCATGCCGGTCGCGATCTGGCGCATGCGGCGTCCACCGTTTCCGGCGACGTCTCGTGCCGGCAGCGCTTTCATGGCGTCTTGCGCATCCTCATTCTGGCGCCGTCATGAAGCCGGAACGGCCAGATGGCAAGTTCGCTCCCGTTCCTTTATTCCGCCGGCTGGGCCGCCGGATCATGGGATGCCGAACCCTGGTAGGTCAGCAGGCGCTTGCGCAGCCAGGGGCCGATCTTCTTCTCGGCGCCGTCAGCCAGGCTGAAGCCAGCGGGCACGATGGCCAGCGTGAGCAGCGTCGACAGGATCAGGCCGCCGATCACCGTCACGCCCATCGGCGAGCGCCACGCGCTGTCGCCGGAGAGCGAGATGGCGGTCGGGATCATGCCCGCGACCATGGCGACCGTGGTCATCACGATCGGCTGGGCGCGCTTGTGTCCGGCTTCCATGATCGCGTCGAACTTGGGCACGCCGCGCGACATTTCCTCGATCGCGAAGTCCACCAGCAGGATCGAGTTCTTCGCGACGATGCCGAGCAGCATCAGCAGACCGATATAGACCGAGATGCTGATCGGCTGGCCGAGGATGAGCAGTGCGAGCAGGCCGCCCAGCGGGGCCAGGGTCAACGAACTCATGTTCACCAATGGCGAGATGAAGCGCTTGTAGAGCAGCACCAGCACCGCGAACACCAGCGCCACGCCCGAGAAGACGGCGATGATGAAGTTGGTGATGAGCTCGCCCTGCCAGCGGTCGTTGCCGATCGCTTCGTTGGAGACGCCGGCCGGCAGGTTCTTCATGATCGGCAGGGCCTTGATCTTGTTCATGACCGGGCCCTTGATCGTATTGGGCGCAAGATCCGCGCCGACGAAGATGCGGCGCTGCTGGTTGTAGCGCTGGATCTGGGTCGGGCCCGAACCGAAGGTGATGTCGGCCACGCGCGAGAGGGGCACCGATCCCCCGACGGTGGTCGGCACCGGCAGGTTCTGGATCGTCGCAATATCGCGCCGCGACGCCTCGGGGAGCATCACGCGGATCGGGATCTGGCGGTCGGACAGCGAGAATTTCGCGCTGTTCTGGTCGATGTCGCCCAGTGTCGCGATGCGAATGGTCTGCGACAGCGCCGAGGTCGTTACGCCCAAGCGGGCCGCGAGATCGAAGTGCGGTTTGATGACCAGCTCGGGGCGGCGCATGTCCGCGTCGATGCGCGGCGCCACGGCTTCGGGCACGGCCTTCATCTGCTCGAGCAGGATGTTTGCCGTATCCTCGAGCTTTCTGGGATCGCTGCCCGTGAGCATCACCGAGATGTCGCGGCCGGTGCCGCCACCGCCATTCTGCGACTGGAAGGTGACGCGCGCGTCGGCGATCTGAGCCAGTTCCGGCGTGAGCTGCCGTTCGAACTCGATCGATGTCCGCGCGCGGTCGGGCTTCAGCGTGATGAACAGACGGGCAAAGCCCTCCTGCACGATCTCGACCGCCGTGTTGACCTCGGGCTGCTTGTTGATGATCGCGGCGACGCGGTCGGCGACATCGACGGTCTGCATGATCGTCGTACCGGGCACCATGTTGATGCGGACCTGGCTGAAATCCCGGTCCTGCGTCGGCTGGAACTGCTGCGGCATCTTCGCGAACAGCAGCACCGTGAGGCTCAGCGCGAGCATTGCGAAGCCCATCATCCAGATGCGATGGTCGAGGAAGCGCGCAAGCAGGAAGCGAACGCGCCGGGTGTAGTTATTGGTATCGAACCCGGCCGCCCAGCCATAGATGGAGCCGCCGATGAAGCTCAGCGCGCTACCCAGCAGATAGCCGATGACCACGACCTGCACGATCGTGCTGGCCGAGATGGCGCTAGCCTGAGCGGCATCGCTCACCGCCTGCGCTTCGCCGCCCTTGAGCCTCCGTGCGACCACCACGGCCATCATCAGGAGGCTGCCGCCGACCAGCGCATAGAGGTGATAGCTGAGCTTGGTCGATACGTGCCCGAGGCGCTCGCGCATCGCGCGATACTTCTTCGTGTCGATCGACCAGGCAAGCAGGCCCATATAGCGGTCCATGAGCCAGCCTTCGCCATGCGACTGGCGGCCCTTATGCTCCAGGAAATAGGCTGCGATCATCGGCGTGATCATGCGCGCGACCGCAAGGCTCATGAGCACAGCGACGACGACGGTGAAGCCGAAATATTTGAAGAACTGGCCGGAAATGCCCGGCATCAGGCCGACTGGCAGGAACACCGCGACGATCGACATGGTCGTCGCGACGACGGCAAGACCGATCTCGTCGGCGGCGTCGATCGAGGCCTGATAGGCAGTCTTGCCCATGCGCATGTGTCGGACGATGTTCTCGATCTCCACGATCGCGTCGTCGACGAGCACGCCGGCCACAAGGCTCAGCGCCAGCAGGGACAGCTGGTTCAGGTTGAAGCCGATGAGATCCATGAACCAGAAGGTCGGGATCGCCGACAGTGGGATCGCCACCGCGCTGATCAGCGTTGCACGCCAGTCGCGCAGGAAGATGAACACCACGACGACGGCCAGGATAGCGCCCTCGACCATGGCGTCGATGGAGCTGGAATACTGGTCCTTGGTATAGTCGACGCTGGTGAAGAGCTGGGTGAAGTGGACACCCGGATTCTCCTTCTCGATCTTCGCGATTTCCTTCATCGCGTCGTCATAGACCGAGACGTCCGATGCCGTTTTCGCGCGATTGAGCGAGAAGGTGACGACCTGGCGGCCTTGCACCTTACTGATGCGCTTCTGTTCGCCATAGCCGTCATAGACCGAGGCGATGTCGTTCAGATGGATGGTCCGGCCGCCGCCCAGCGCGATCTCGGTCAGGCCGAGGTCATAGGCATTGGCTTTGTTCCCGAGCACGCGCACGGACTGGCGCGAGCCGGCGATTTCGGCCTGGCCGCCTGCGGCGTTCAGGTTGACCGAGCGCAGCGCCTGGTTGACCTGGCTGGCCGTCACGCCGAGCGACTGCATCTTCGCGGGGTCGAGAATGACGCGGATTTCGCGGTCGACGCCGCCTTGGCGGCTGACCTGGCTCATGCCGGGCACGCCGAGCAGGCGCTTGGCAATCGTATCGTCGACGAACCAGCTCAGCTGCTCGATCGTCATGTCGGTCGCGCCGACGGCGAAGAAGGCAATCTCGCTGTCGGAGACCTCGATCTTGACCACCTGCGGCTCGAGAATGCCGTCCGGCAGATCGCTGCGGATCTGGTCGACTGCATTCTTGACTTCGTTGACGGCATTGTCGGGATCGACGCCGATCTCGAACTGGACCGTCGTCTGGCTGCTGCCTTCGCGGGCCTGGCTGTTGATTTCTTCGACGCCGTTGATCGAACGGATCGCCGCCTCGACACGCTGGGTGATCTGCGTCTCGATCTCCGTGGGCGCCGCACCAGGCTGGCTGATGAACACGGACACGGCCGGGAATTCGATGGGCGGATCGTTGACCACCGCCATCTTGCTGAACGAGAGCAGGCCGGCGATCGTCAGGCCGATGAACAGGACGATCGGCGCAACGGGGTTGCGGATGCACCAGGCCGAAATATTGCGAAAGTTCATGGCTCGTCGTCCTGACTGATCGTCATAGAGGGGCGGTTCCGTCCGGCCCTGCCCCTTAGCTCATCTGCTGCGCTCAGCGCCGCGTGGTCCCCGGCTTCGCGACATTCACCTTCACCGTCTCCCCCGGGTTGAGGAAACCGCCGGCGAAGAGCACGACCTTCTCATTGCCCTGCAGGCCGGAGTTGATCGCGAGACCATTGGGCGTCACCGTGCCGGTCACGACGTTGCGGCGCTCGACCTTGTTCTTGTCGTTGATAATATAGACGTAGCTGCCCTTCTGGTCGCTCAGCACCGCCGATTCCGGCAGCACCGACGCGCGCATGTCCGCGATGTCGATGCTCGCATTGGCGAAGCCGCCGGGGCGCAGCGCGACATTATAGGGCAGCGCGATGCGGGCTACACCGAGGCGCGACTGCGGATCGATGACCGGCGAAACCTGCCAGACAGTGCCGATAAACTTGGCGTCCGTGCCGACCGGCGTCACGATCGCCTTCACGCCAGGGCGCAGCGCGGCGAGTTCGTTTTCCGCGAGCTGGGCCAGCATTTCCATCTCGCCATTCTTGGCGACACGGAACAGCGTGCCGCTGCCCGCCGACACGACCTGGCCGGGCTCGACGTTGCGCGTCAGCACCAGGCCGGATTCCGGCGCACGGATGTCGAGGCGGCCAACCGAGGCGCGAAGCTGCCCCAGCTGGGCTTCGGCGACACGCTGCTGGGCCACCGCTGCATCGCGCGCGGCGGTCTTCTGGTCGATGTCCGCCTTGGAGACGAAGCCCTGGCCGACGAGCGCCTTGGCGCGCTCGAGATTGTTCTCCGCGAGCTTGGCATTGGCACGCGCGACCTCGACCTGGGCGGCCGACGAAGCGATCTGCTGGGCCTGAACCGTGCGCTCGATCACCACCAGGATCTGGCCCTTCTGGACCCAGGCGCCCGGCTCGACCAGCACGCGCAGCACGCGGCCGCCTTCGCCGAGCACGCCGACCGGCATGTCGACGCGGGCATCCAGCGAGCCGGTGGCATTGGCCGTCTTGGTCACGGCCTGCTGGCCCGGCACCGCAACGGTCACCAGCGGCACCTGCGAGTTGCCCTGGTTCTGCTCCTTCTTGCCGCCCATCACGCGCCAGGCGACGAATGCCACGACGATGACCCCGATAGCGATCAGCAGCCAGAGGATCAGGCGACGGCGCTTGCGGATGGTTTCGGCATCCAGCTCGTCCGTTCCGAGCACGGCGTTCTTGTCGAAACTGCTTTCGTAATTCATCGGTTCCGCCACCTTGTGCGCTCCCCTGGGCGC
>JAGIAA010000120.1 GCA_017745115.1 Sphingobium sp.
CCCAATCGCCGATCGGGCCGATCAGCCGCGCTTCCTCGGCAATGGGAATGAAGCTGGTCGGCGGCACCGGGCCGAGCACCGGATGCGTCCAACGCGCCAGCGCCTCGAAGCCGGTGATGCTGCCATTGGCGGCATCGATGATCGGCTGGTAGGCGAGATGGAGCTGGTTCGCGGTCAATGCCTGGCGCAGCGCGGCCTCCAGCATGCGGCGTTCCTCGATGTCCGCCTGCATGGCGGGCTCGAACGCGAAGTGACGGCCGCCGCCGTCATCCTTGGCGCGATACATGGCGAGATCGGCGCTGCGCATCAGCGCGCTTACCGAGCGGCCGTCGTGCGGCGCCATCGCCGAGCCGACGCTGGCCCCGATGTGCAGGGCGTGGTTCTCGACCACATACGGCTTCGACACGGCGTCGATCACCGCCAGCGCAAGCGTCTCGACATAAGCGGGATCGGGCACGTCATGCAGCACGACGGCGAATTCGTCACCGCCGAGGCGCGCCACCGTCTCGTTGACCGAACAG
>JAGIAA010000121.1 GCA_017745115.1 Sphingobium sp.
CGGTGGGGCAGTACCGGCGGCTCGACGGGCAGTCGACGCTGTTCCGGGCGAACGTGCTCGGGCCGGGCGACAACGAGCTCAACGAGAACTACGACCGCCGGACGGTGTACTACGATGCGGGCGGCGGCAACGAGGCGCAGTACGACATCTGGGGCGCCTCGCTGAAGGTCGACTACGACTTCGGCGGCGCGACGCTGACCTCGATCACCGCGCACGACGAGAGCGAGGGCCACAGCCGCGGCGACATCGACGGCGGCTACGGCGCGGTGTTCCTGCCGGTCATGGGGCCGGGGTTCATCCCGTTCCCGTCGGACACGCAGGATTCGATCGACCTCAAGCAGACCACGCAGGAGGTGCGGCTGGCCTCGAACGGCACCGGCGCGTTCGCCTGGCAGGTCGGCGGGTTCTACTTCGACAGCGACTTCACCGTGCTGACCCAGGGGTTCGACTTCCCGCCGCCGACGCTGGTGCGGCACCAGAACGAGAGCTGGGCGCTGTTCGGGCAGGGCAGCTACCAGA
>JAGIAA010000122.1 GCA_017745115.1 Sphingobium sp.
CTCCGTACCAGTCCGCGAGCACGCCAACTGTTGGATCGCAGCCCAATCGCCCCGCGCAAGCGCTTCCTTCTTCGCCCGCGACCATCCCTTGATCCGCAGCTCGAAGGCCAGCGCCGCTTCACGCGTCTCGAACTCGCCCTGCCACGACACCGTGAACGGCTTGCGCGTGGCGGTGTAGCCGATCCGGCCCGACACATGCTGCTGCAGGCGCGCATCCAAGTCATCGGTATGGCCCGCGTAATAGGAGCCGTCCGCGCAGTGGAGCAGGTAGACGAAGAAGGGCTTCACACGATTGGGAGAAAAGGCTTCGACAAGCTCAGCCCGAACGGTGGAAAGGGCAGCGATGGATCCACGGTAGAGCTACGACCGCACAGGCACAGGCACAGGCACAGGCATAGGCATAGACCAGCCTCAAGCGGCGACGGCCGCCCGGATCTGCTCCAGCACATCCTTCGCACTCGCCGGAATCGGCGTGCCGGGCCCATAGATGCCCTTCACGCCCGCCTCGTACAGG
>JAGIAA010000123.1 GCA_017745115.1 Sphingobium sp.
GGCTTGGACACGCGGCCGATCTCACGGATCACCGACGCGCCTTCGTAGTACTTCAGCTCGATGGTGAATTCGGACTTGCCGTTTTCGAAATCGACCTTGGAATAACCGCGGATGTAGCCTTCAGACTGCAGCACGTCGAGAACGCGTGCGCGCAGGCTGGAAGCAGGCGTGCTTACCGACGACTTGCGGCGAGCAGCACCATTGCGGATGCGGGTGAGCATATCACCCAAAGGATCAGTCATGGTCATGTGCCCGTCTCCTTACCAGCTCGACTTGACAATGCCCGGCACCTTGCCGGAATTGCCCAGCTCACGAAGCGCGATACGCGACATCTTGAGCTTGCGATAGAACGCGCGCGGACGGCCCGTTACTTCGCAGCGGTTGCGGATACGCGTCTTCGAGCCGTCACGCGGCAGCGAAGCGAGCTTCAGAGTGGCCTTGAACCGGTCTTCGATCGGAAGGGACTGGTTCATCACGATCGCCTTCAGTGCGGCGCGCTTGGCGG
>JAGIAA010000012.1 GCA_017745115.1 Sphingobium sp.
GCCCGGCATCGTCGCCAGCATCTTCGGCCCGCTCGCCGACGCCGCCATCAACGTCGACATGATTATTCAGAATGTCGGACATAGCGGCATTGTGACGGATGTGACGTTCACGGTGCCGCGGAGCGATGTGGCCCGAAGCATCGACGTTCTCGAGCGCGAAAAGTCCGCCATTGGCTTCGAGAGCATCATCACCGACGCCGAAGTGGCGAAAGTCAGCGTCGTGGGCGTGGGCATGCGCAGCCATGCCGGCGTCGCGGCCGTGATGTTCAAGACCCTGGCCGAGCGCGGCATCAACATCGAGGCCATCTCGACCAGCGAGATCAAGGTCTCGGTGCTGATCGACGAGGATGAGACCGAGCTTGCCGTGCGTGTCCTGCACACCGCATATGGCCTCGACGGCTGATTTCTAAAGTCTGATCCATATTGACCTCCCGTCATTGCGAGTCTCGCAAAGCGGGGCGAAGCAATCCAAGGGAGTTCAAGACAGACCTGGATTGCCGCGCGACTTCGTCGCTCGCAATGACGCCTCAGGTATGCCGGATCGGGCTCTAGACGATATGCGCTGCCCGCAAGTCGACCCTATTCGTCGCCCTTGGCCGAACCGCCTTCGGCCTGGACCGCACGCAGCTTGCTGTTGATTGAGGCCAGCTTGGACGCCGCGTTGAGGCTGTCCACGCCCTCATAGACCGTGCGCAGATAGGCGAGATCGAAATCCGTAAGTTCGCGGGGGCGCGCGACGCCCGGATCGAACAGGCCGAGGATCGTCGAGGCTGCCGCGTCGCCCTTCACCGGGTTGGTCGCCGCAAATGCGCGCATCGTTGCATAGTCGGCGAGTTGGACCACGCCCATGCCGTCAATCGCGGCGATGTCGATCATGACCACCGCCTTGTTGATGTCGATCCGGTGCGCGAGGAAGATATGCGACTGGGACTGCGCGATATTAAGCGTGGGAATCTTGGTCATGTCCCACTCATTGTCGCCCTGGATCGTATCGCCCTGCCGCGACCGCGTCTCCGTGACGACCCAGGCGTGAACCGGGCCGCGCTCCGCCAGCAGCTCCTTGAGATCCGCGAACTTGATGCCATCGAGCAGCCCGCCAGGCTTCTTCGAGAGATCCTTGATGACGCCCTGGCCATTGCGCACGAAAATCACGAGGACATTCGGCGTGCAATTGCCGAGCGGAGCAAGCGTCAGCCCCACGCGCTCGGCATTGAAGCGCATCCGGTCGACCATGATTTCCGCCATGTTTGCCGGCATGCCGACAATGCCCGGACAGACCCGCGACTGAATCATCGCCAGCGGATAATTGAACTTGGCACTCTGCCGCGTGATGACTCGGGCCTGTTCCCGGATTTCCTCCGGCTTGGCTTCAGTCTTGCCGGTGACGACGATTTCATCGTCGGGCCTCGGCGCGCCTTCGCCGATCAGGGAGGGAGCGAGGGCGGACTTCGCCTGACCTTGGTCCGCCTGCGCATGAAGCGGTCCTACAAGGAAAAGCGCCCCCACGAGTCCGCCGATCATCCAGCGAGCCGCCTTGACCATCTCGAATTCCCCCCTCTGCGCCGGACGCGGTTCAGTTTGGCTGGACCGTGCGCCCGTTGATTTCGTCGGCATTCAGCGAGCCGTTCTTGTCCGTGTCGAACAGCTTGAAGCGGGCCGGTGCCGCGTCAGTGTACATCTTGTGCGTGACATAGCCCTGCGCATCGGGCTGGACACCGAAGAAGGCAAGCTTGGCCTGGTCATCGAGATCGGCGACCTTCACCTTGTCGGCGCCTTGCGAGACGAAACCCCAGCCTTGCTCGGTAAATGCCTGATATTCCTCCAGCGTGACCTTGCCGTCGCCATTGGCATCGGCCAGCGCCATGAGGTCCATCGCCTGCTGTTGCAGCTCCGGCGCCTGAGCCGAGGCCGTCGTGCTCGCAAGTGCGATGATTGCGGCGCCGGTGATGGCGATAATGCGCATGAAATTCTCTCTTCCTTCAAACTGATCCGCCGAATCCGGCCTGGAACCGAGCGAATGAATTCAGGCTGAAGGTGATTTTGTCAAATTGCGTTCAGTGACGCTCACTATCGAGATGTGCCATTTGCGCCGGCGCATAACGCTCGCCATGGATTTTGTCCGGTGAGATTACCTCGCCGATGTGCGCAACGGCTTCCGGGCTGAGCTTGAGCTCGATCGCGGCCAGCGCTTCCCGGAGCTGGGTCGGCCTGCGCGCGCCGATCAACGGAAACACATCGTCTCCCTGTGCGGCCACCCAGGCGATGGCGAGTTGCGTCGGCGTGGCGCCATAGGCCGGCGCAAGCTCCCGCATGCGTTCGACGAGCTGCAGGTTCGCCGCGACATTGCCGGTGCTGAAGCGCGGATAATGGCCGCGCATGTCTCCGGGTTTCGCGGCGTCCGGATGCCAATGACCGCTGAGCAATCCGCGAGAGAGAATACCATAGGCCGTAATCGCAATGCCGAGCTCACGCGCCGCCGGCAGGATTTCCCGCTCGATCCCGCGGCTGACCAGCGCATATTCGATCTGCAGGTCACAGATCGGATGGACCGCGCTGGCGCGTCGCAGCGTCTCGACACCAACCTCCGACAGGCCAACATAGCGAACCCACCCCGCTTTCACGCAATCGGCGAGCGCTCCCATCGTCTCCTCGATGGGGACGGTGGGATCGAGGCGGGCCGGGCGGTAAATGTCGATATAGTCCGTGCCGAGGCGCTGCAGACTGTAAGCGAGGAAGTTCTTGATCGCCTCGGGCCGCGTGTCGTTGCCGCCCCAGCCATTGCCGGGATCGCGCAGCGCACCGAATTTGACGCTGAGCCGATAGGAGTCGCGCGGACGGTCCCGTACGGCTTCGGCAATGAGCATTTCATTGTGGCCCATGCCGTAGAAATCGCCGGTGTCGAGCAGAGTGATGCCGGCGTCGAGCGCGGCATGGATGGTGCGGATCGCGTCGTCCCGATCGGCGGGACCGTAGACGCCGGACATGCTCATGCAACCCAGTCCCACCGCCGAGACATGGGGGCCGTGTCCGAGCCTGTGTATTTCCATTGCCGCTCTCCCTCGTTGCTCTTCCCGCGCCAGTCGCCTAACCGGGCAAGACTCGATAACAATCAAGGCCGATATTCGGCCTGCTTTAGCCTTGGAGCAAGGATGAGCGACACGCTTGTGGCAACCGACCGCCTGACAACATTGATGGCGCGCGGCACGGATTTTCTCGGCTCGAAGGTCGCGATCCTGTGCGGCGCGATGAGCTGGGTGTCGGAGCGCAACCTCGTTTCGGCGGTGAGCAATGCCGGCGGTTTCGGACTCATCGCCTGCGGGGCAATGACTCCCGAGCTGCTCGACAAGGAGATCACTGCGACCAAGGCGCTCGCCAAGGCGCCGTTCGGCGTCAATCTCATCACGATGCATCCGATGATCTTCGACCTGATTGAAGTCTGCAACCGCCACGATGTCGGCCATATCGTGCTCGCGGGCGGACTGCCGCCGCGCGGCAGCATCGAGGCGATCAAGGCGAACGGTGCCAAGGTGATCTGCTTCGCGCCCGCACTCGCACTCGCCAAGAAGCTGCACCGTTCCGGCGTCGACGCGCTGGTCATCGAGGGCATGGAAGCCGGCGGCCATATCGGCCCGGTCGCGACCAGCGTGCTGGCGCAGGAGATCCTGCCCGAAATGGCCAGCGAACTGCCGATCTTCGTGGCGGGCGGGATCGGCCATGGCGAGGCGATCGCGGCCTATCTGGAGATGGGCGCGGCGGGCGTCCAGCTGGGCACGCGTTTTGCCTGCGCGACCGAGAGCATTGCGCACCCCAATTTCAAGAAAGCGTTTTTCCGAGCGTCGGCACGCGACGCGACGGCGAGCGTCCAGGTCGATCCGCGCCTGCCGGTCATTCCGGTGCGCGCGCTCAAGAATGCGGGGACGGAGGCCTTCACGGCCAAGCAGCGCGAAGTCGCCCAGCTGCTCGACGCGGGCAAGGTCGACATGGGCGAGGCCCAGCTGCAGATCGAGCATTATTGGGCGGGCGCGCTTCGCCGTGCCGTCATCGATGGCGATGTCGACGGCGGTTCGCTGATGGCGGGCCAGTCGGTCGGCATGGTGACCAAGGAAGAGCCGGTGAGCGAGATCATCGACACGCTCATGGCCGAAGCGCGGGCGGCGCTGGAACGGCGCAGCCGCTGAGCTTATACCCGAACTGCCAAAAGAAGGCCCGATTGCCGTGGAAGCAGCCGAGTGGACGGAATCAGGGCCAGGGGAGGCCAAGTGAATGAGGCGATCCAGACGCTATTGGTCTGCCTTCGCAGTTTCTGATAGCGTTCACACATGACCGCTCAGCCGCCCCAATTGGCAAGCCCAGGCGCCGCCGCGTCGGCACGCAAGATCTTGCAGCGCCTCCATGAGGTGATGGCAGCGCGCAGCAATGTGCAGGCCAAGCTCAACAAGGTCGTCGAGATCATCGGCGAGGAACTGTCGAGCGAGGTTTGCTCCATTTATTTGCTCCGAGAAGGCATGCTCGAGCTGTTCGCGACGCGCGGCCTCAACCAGGACGCCGTGCACGTCACGAAAATGGCGATGGGCGAGGGGCTTGTCGGCACCATCGCCAAGAATGTCGACATGCTGAACCTCGAGGAAGCGACATCGCATCCCGATTTCGCCTATCGCCCGGAAACGGGCGAGGAGCTGTTTCACAGCTTCGCCGGCGTCCCGATCGTCCGACGTGAGAAGGCGATCGGTGCGGTCTGCGTGCAGCATGTCGATCCGCGCGCCTATCAGGAAGTCGAGATCGAGGCGCTGCAGACCGTCGCCATGGTCCTGTCCGAGCTCATCACCCATGCCGGCCTCGTGGACGAGAACCCCGCCGAGGCCCGGCCAATGGAGACCGGTGCGTCGGTGCTCTCGGGTCTCCAGCTCGTCATGGGCATGGCGCGCGGCCACGCCGTCTTCCACCAGCCCCGCATCACGATCGAGCATACGGTCGCCGAGGATGTCGAGGCCGAGCGCGCGCGTGTCTATTCGGCATTCGCCAAGATGCGCGAACAGATCGACCGCATGGCAGGGCAGGCCGAGTTCGGCACGGATGGCGAGCATCAGGAGGTGCTCGAGACCTACAAGATGTTCGCCTATGACGAAGGCTGGTCGCGGCGCATCAACGAAGCGATCGATAGCGGCCTCACCGCCGAGGCCGCGATCGAGCGCGTCCAGCAGCGCACCCGCATGCGCATGCGCCAGATCGACGACCCGCTGCTCCAGGACCGCATGCACGACCTGGAGGACCTCTCCAACCGGCTGCTGCGCATCGTCTCCGGCCAGCTCGGCACCGCCGCCCAAAGCGGCCTGCGCCAGGATACGATCCTCATCGCGCGTAATCTGGGGCCGGCCGAACTGCTCGAATATGACCGCCGCCGCCTCAAGGGCGTGGTCCTGGAAGAAGGATCGCTCACGGCGCACGTCACCATCGTCGCGCGCGCCATGGGCGTGCCGGTGCTGGGCCGCCTGAAGGGACTGCGCCTCATCAACGAGGGAGATCTGCTCCTTCTCGACGTCAACCAGAACCGGCTCTTCATCAGGCCCTCGGCGCCGATGGACGAAGCGTTCGAGGCCGGCCTGGCGCTGAGCCAGAAGCGCCGCGCGGCCTATGCGGCGATGCGCGACCTGCCTGCGGTGACGAAGGACGATGTTCGCATCGAACTCATGGTCAATGCGGGCCTTCGCGACGATGTCGCGGCGCTCGACGTGACGGGGGCAGACGGCATCGGCCTGTTCCGCACCGAATTCCAGTTCCTCGTCTCGGCCACGCTACCCCAGCGCGAGCGCCAGCAGCGGCTCTACAAGGACGTGCTCGACGCGGCGAACCCGCGGCCCGTTATCTTCCGGACGGTCGATATCGGCGGCGACAAGGCATTGCCCTATCTGCGGCAGGACGATGGCGAGCAGGAGGAAAATCCCGCCATGGGCTGGCGCGCGGTGCGCCTCAGCCTCGAGCGCGACGGCCTGATGAAGGCCCAGGCGCGCGCGCTGCTCGAAGCGGCGGCCGGACGAACGCTCCATGTTATGTTCCCGATGATTTCGGAGCCGTGGGAATATATGGAAGCCAAGCTGCTGTTCGAACAGCAAAAAGCATGGCTCGCGAGCCACGACAAGAAGCTCCCCACAGCAATCAAATATGGCGCGATGCTGGAAGTCCCGGCGCTGGCCGAAGTGCTGGATATGCTCCTTCCGGAGCTCGACTTCCTGTCGATCGGCACGAACGATCTCACGCAGTTCCTGTTCGCGGCCGACCGCGCCAATCCCAAGCTCGCCGAGCGCTATGACTGGCTCAGCGTGGCCATCCTGCGCTTCCTCGATCGCGTCATACGCGCATGCGACGATCACAAGGTCACCGTCGGCGTATGCGGCGAGATGGGGGGACGGACGCTGGAAGCCATGGCGTTGCTCGGCCTCGGCGTAAAACGCCTCTCGATCACGCCGGCCTCCATCGGCCCGGTCAAGGCGATGATCCGTTCGCTCGACCTAGCCGCACTACGCGCAGTTATGCCCGACATGCTTCGCGGCCGCGTCGGCAATCTGCGCGATCCGCTGCTGAAATGGGCGGAGGAAAACAGGGTCGAATTCAACTGACGGCAAATATTCGCTTCGTTTCGTGCCGTGTTGTTATTGCAAGGAAGCACGTTGACATAATGCAACAGGCCATGGGACAAGCTGGCGGGGCGTAGACCACGAAAAAACGGACAAGAGAATGTCTGAGCAGCCCATCGCGGCAGACGAGGATGGAACATTCGGCGTGAGTGGGGCTGCGGCACGTATGCGCGCGGCACGCGAAGCCGCCGGCATGACGCTCAAGGACATTGCCGAGACGACTCGCGTACCGCTTCGCCATCTGGCTGCGCTCGAGGAAGGCAATTTCAGCGCCCTACCGGGTACGACCTACGTGTCAGGTTTTGCGCGCGCCTATGCCAGGGCCGTCGGGATCGACGAAGCCGAGCTGGTCCAGCAACTTCGCGAGGAAATCGGCGAGGCAGGCGGCCTCGGCCATAGTCCCTATGAATTCGAAGAAGCGGTGAATCCGGCACGCATTCCGCCGCGCTGGCTTGCCTGGACGGCAGCGCTCATCGCACTGGCTTTGGCGGCGGGCTACGGTATCTGGCGCATGCAGCTCACGACCGCGCCGACCGACGAACAAATTGCCGCCGAGGACAATACGGCCAGCGTTCCCGCCAACAATGCCGCCGCAGCCGCTCCGGCGCCGGTGACGGGGCCCGTCGTCATGACAGCGGCGGATGATGTCTGGATCCGCATCTACCAAGCGGATGGCACGCGGCTCTACGAAGGCACGCTGAAGCGCGGCGAGAGCTACACCGTGCCCGACAGCGCCCGCGACCCGATGATCCTCACGGGTCGGCCGGACGCGCTGGCTGTGACCGTCGGCGGACAGGCCATTCCGCAACTGGGTCCGCCCGAGCGCACCATATCGGACGTACCGGTGAGCGCGACGGCATTGCTGGCGCGCCTGAAGCAACCGGTGGCGCCTGAAGACAATGCCGCAGCGCCCGTCGAAACCGGCAACACAGCCTCAACGACCGGTGTGCCGCCGGCGCCCGCGCCGGCCAGGCGGCCAAACAGGGCCTCTCAGCCTTCGACATCACAAGCACAGCCGTCGTCAGGCCCGGCCTCGAACGCCGCCACGCCTTGAAGATTCGCGTCGGCGCGCCGGGAATGCGTTTCGCGCGACGCCTGCTTTACCATTGCGCTTGATCGGCTATGGACGAGCGCGACAATCATCAGGATCCTCGCTCATGGCCCTCAAGCTTCGCCTCCTCGCTCTGACCACCTCGCTGACCGTGCTTGTCGCCGTCTCGCCCGTCCTGGCGCAGCCCAAGTCGGTCGAGGGTCGCGTCGACAAGCTCGAAAAGGAAATGCAGGCGGTCCAGCGCAAGGTCTTTCCCGGTGGCGCCGGCCAGATCGTCGCCCCGGACGTGACGCCGCAGGCCGTGCCCGCGCAACCGGTAGGGTCGCCCGCATCGACTCCGCTCGCGGATCTGACGGCCCGTGTCAGTGCGATCGAATCGCAGGTTGCGCGCCTGACCGGCCAGGTCGAGGAGACCGGCTTCCGTCTGAAGCAGCTCGAAGACGCCAATATCAAGCTGACGGCTCAGCTGCAGGCTTTGCAGGCCCAGGCCGCGCCACCGCCAGCGCCTGAAGCGGCAGTTGAACCTCAGGTTTTCTCCGTGCCTGCGCCGCCCGCCACGACACCGCCCGGACGGACGACGAATGCGGCTGCGAACCGGCCTGCGACATCGGTCGCCAAGCCCGCGGCGACATCAGCCGCCAAGCCGGTTGTGACACCGGCGGCCTCGGCAGCCCGGACGCAGGCCGTCGCCGCTGTCGAGAAGCCCAGCACGGGCAATGCGCCTCTTGACGGTTACACCTATGGCTTCCGCCTCTGGACCGCGAAATTCTACCCCGAGGCCGAAGCGCAGCTGGAAGACACGCTGACCAAATATGCGAACGATCCGGTCGCGAGCCGGACCGCCAACCTGCTGGGCCGCACCTATCTCGACGACAACAAGCCGACGCAGGCCGCCAAGGTGCTGTTCGAGAACTACCAGAAGCGCCCCAAGGGCGATCGCGCTGCGGAGAGCCTTGCCTGGGTTGGAGAGGCGCTCATCCAGCTCAACAAGCCGAAGGACGCCTGCCTGGCCTATGAGGAACTGGACGCCAATTTCGGCACGGCCATGCCGGCCAATGTCCGCGACATGATGACGAAGGGCAAAGTCCGCGCGAAATGCGGTGCTTGACGAACTTTCCGGGCAGCTTGGCGAGACGGTCGCGCGGCTGATCGGCCGCCCGGTCGCGAAAGAGGACAGATTCGGCCTGGCCGTCTCCGGCGGAGCGGACAGTATGGCGATGCTGGCGCTGGCGCACGCGTGCTGGCCCGGCCAGATCGAAGCGGCGACGGTCGATCATGGCTTGCGCCCAGAGGCCCGCGAGGAAGCGCGGATGGTCGCGGACTGGTGCACCGATCACCATGTGCCCCATGCGATCCTGGTCCCCGCCGAACCGATTTCCGGCAGTGTGCAGGCGGAAGCACGGGCAGTGCGCTATGCGCTGCTGGAGGCATGGCGGGCTGAGCGCGGTCTCGGCTGGCTCCTCACAGCGCATCATGCCGACGACCAGTTCGAGACCGTGTTGCTGAGATTGGGGCGTGGTTCGGGCGTTGGCGGACTTGCCGCCGTGCGGGCCCGGCGTGGCGCGATCCTGCGGCCCATGCTCGGCATGCGCCGTGCCGACCTGCGCGATTATTGCGATGCCGAGGACGTGCCGTATGTCGACGACCCATCCAATGCCGATGAGCGCTTCGACCGGGCAAGGCTGCGGCGCCGCCTCGCCGGCCTCGACCTTATCGATCTGAGCCGGCTCAACCGGTCGGTCGAAGCCCTGGCCGAGGCCGATGCCGCGCTCGACTGGATGACGAACGAGATTGCAACGGAACATCTCCACGAGAACGGCGACGCGCTGATACTCGCGCGAACCGATCTGCCGCCCGCCATATTGCGCCGGCTACTGCAGAGAATGATTTCATCGATCAATGAAAGTGCAGAAATTCCGCGCGGTCCGACGATCGATCAAGCGCTTGTTCAACTTTTCGATGGTAAGACCGTTTCGCTCGGCGACTGTGTCGTGACGGGCGGCGGCCGTTGGACCATCCGGCGGGCACCGGCCCGGAAAACGTGATGTAACGCGATGTAATCTATTGTCGCGAGCATTGCGTTCCGGCGGGGACGTCCTATTTTGGGGCGCGAAAGAGAGAGATGATGAGCGATAACAAGGAACCGCAGGGCAACCCCTGGATCAAGAGTGCCCTCATATTGGCAGGCGTGTTCCTGGCCCTCCTGATGTTCGTCACGCTCTTCGACAGCAAAGGCGTGTCGCAGAAGGGCACGCCGATGATGTATTCGGAGTTCAAGGCCAAGGTCAGCGCCGACAGCGTCAAGGAAGTGGCGATCGCCCCTGACCGCATCACCGGCGAGCTCAAGAATGGCGAAAAGTTCACCGCCTATGCCGTTCGGGACGACAAGCTTCCGGAACTGCTGGACGCGCATAACGTCAAATATTCCGGCCAGCCCGAAGAGCAGCCCAATTTCTGGATGATCCTGCTCTATCAATCGCTGCCGTTCATCCTGATCCTCGGCATCGCGTTTTTCGTCCTGCGCCAGATGCAGAAGGGCGGAGGCGCCGGCGGTGCCATGGGTTTCGGCAAGTCCAAGGCCAAGCTGCTCACCGAAAAGCAGGGCCGCGTCACGTTCGATGACGTTGCCGGTATCGACGAGGCTCGCGAGGAACTGCAGGAGATCGTCGAGTTCCTGAAGGATCCGAGCAAATTCGCGCGCCTGGGCGGCAAGATTCCCAAGGGCGCACTGCTGGTCGGTTCGCCTGGCACCGGCAAGACGCTGCTTGCGCGCGCCATTGCGGGCGAGGCCGGCGTGCCGTTCTTCACCATTTCAGGCTCGGACTTCGTCGAGATGTTCGTCGGCGTCGGTGCCAGCCGCGTCCGCGATATGTTCGAGCAGGCCAAGAAGAACGCGCCCTGCATCGTCTTCATCGACGAAATCGACGCTGTCGGCCGTCACCGTGGCGCAGGCCTTGGCAACGGCAATGACGAGCGCGAACAGACGCTGAACCAGCTCCTCGTCGAGATGGACGGTTTCGAGGCCAATGAGGGTATCATCATCATCGCCGCCACCAACCGGCCCGATGTGCTCGATCCCGCGCTGCTGCGCCCGGGCCGCTTCGACCGCCGCGTGACGGTGCCGCTGCCCGACATCGAAGGGCGCGTGAAGATCCTCGAGGTCCACATGAAGAAGGTGCCGCTGGCGCCCGACGTCGACGCACGCACGATCGCGCGCGGCTGCCCGGGCATGGCCGGTGCCGACCTCGCCAACCTCGTCAACGAGGCGGCCCTGATGGCGGCTCGCCTCGGCAAGCGCCTGGTCTCCATGGCGCAGTTCGAGCAGGCCAAGGACCGCGTGATCATGGGCACCGAGTGGAAATCGCTCGTGATGACGCCGGAAGAGAAGAAGATGACCGCCTATCACGAGGCCGGTCACGCGCTGGTGCGCACGCATGAGCCGGCGTCCGATCCGATCCACAAAGCGACGATCATACCGCGCGGCGGCGCCCTCGGCATGGTCGTGTCGATGCCGGAACGCGACAACTACTCCTATCACCGCGACAAGATGTTCGCCGATCTTGCGACCGTCATGGGCGGCCGCGTCGCCGAGGAAGTCATCTTCGGCCACGACAAGGTCTCCTCGGGCGCTTCCGGCGACATCAAGCAGGCGACCAAACTCGCCCGCGCGATGGTCATGCGCTGGGGCATGTCCGACAAGCTCGGCCCGCTCGAATATGAAGAAGAGCAGGGCGAGACGTTCCTGGGCTATTCGCAGACCCAGCGCCACAGCATGTCGAACGAGACGGCTTTGCTCATCGACAGCGAGATCCGCCGTCTGGTCGACCAGGGCCTGGCCCGCGCCACCGAGGTGATCACGAAGAATATCGACCAGCTTCACCGCGTTGCCGGCGCGCTGCTCGAATATGAGACGCTGACGGGCGAAGAGATCAAGTCGCTGGTCGAGAAGGGCGAAATGAACCGCGACGATGCCTCGCTGCGGCCCGCGCCTGTCCCGACGGCAGGCACATCGATCCCGAAGACCGGCCGCCGCAAGACGGCAAAGGGCAGCGCCGAAGAGCCGCAGAACGCCTGACACGGCGCGCTGCGGCAAAGGGGAGGGGTTCATTGCCCATCTATGTCGACGAGAGCGGAGGCATCTCCGCCGGCGCCATGACCATGGCGGCTGTCGAGATCGATGCGGACAATGCCGAGAAGTTGCTCCAGCGCTTCCGTTCTGTCACAGGCCTGCGCGGCGAGCTGAAAGGCAGCCGGATCGATCTCGTCCAGCGGGCGCTGTTCTTCGAGCTGCTCGAGCGGTTTCGCGGCCGCGCCCGCATCCGCGTCGTGCAGACCGGCCTGCTCGGCCATATGCCCGACAGGCCGACCGACTTCGAAACCTATGTTTCGCTCCTGAAGCAGCTCGTCGAGGACTGGCTGCCTGAGAGCGGCGGCTGCGCCAGCTTCATCGTCGACGAAGGACGGTATAGCGCGTTGGTGCTGGAACAGGTGCGGCTCGATATCGTTGCCATGCTCGCGAGCTTCGGTACGGCGCGCATGGAGGACAGTTCGCGCTGCCCCGGCATCCAGATCGCCGACGTGATTGCCAACAGCTACTATAATCTCGCAATCAGTTCAGGCCGGTCGCACCGCATCGCGGCGATCGTCGAGCCGTTCGTGCAGTCGCATATCCTGCGCAGCCGTCCGCTTCAGCATGTCGAGCACGCGTCGATCACCCCGGCAATGCTCGATGCGGCGGACGCCGCCAAAGGCGAGCCGGGCATTCCGCTCCAGGCCAATTGAAAAAATAGTTTCGTCACCCCGAGGTTGACCCGGAGTCCCGCTCCTTTTGAACATCAGCAAATGAAAAGCCCGGCGGTGCGGGATGCAACGCCGGGCTTTCATGTCCCTTGCGGGGCGATCGGTCAGCCGTCGTAGTCGGCGCCCAGATTGTGGTTGCGCGGCGGCGTGGCGGCGGTGAGGCGCAGCGCCTCGGCCGAACGCGACAGCGAGCCGATCTCGTCCGGCGTATCGTCGTCGTCGATCTGCATCTTCTGCATGGATCCGACGAGGTCGGCCTTGAGATCGTCGGGCAGGATGGTCTCGTCCGCGATTTCGCGCAGCGCCACGACCGGATTCTTGTCGCGGTCGCGGTCGATCGTCAGCTCTGCGCCACCGGAAATGGCGCGGGCGCGCTGAGCGGCCAGGAGGACGAGATCAAAACGATTGGAAACCTTGTCGATGCAATCTTCGACAGTAACGCGCGCCATATCTGGCTCCTCGGCTACATAGAGTGTGCGGGAAAGTGCGCTCCGCTATCAGGCGGGGCCTTTCAAGTCAATGAAAAGCGCTGTTCAGGAGGCACTGTTTCGCCCATCTTGGCAGCATGACGCAGCAAGACCTGGCGGATGGCGAGCCCGAGCCGATGAGCTTCACCGTCGACGGCAATCGGCTGACCTTGCTTCCCGGCGGCCCCGATCGGCTGGCCGCGCTTCATGCCCTGATCGCGAGCGCACGCGATAGCCTCAACCTCTACTTCTACATGTTCACCCACGACGCCCGCGCGGTCGAAGTGCGAGAGGCGTTGATCGACGCCTGCAATCGCGGCGTTGCCGTCACGTTGCTTGTCGATGCCTTCGGATCGGCCTTCACGCCGGACAGCTTCTTCTGGCCGCTGAGGGACGCGGGCGCGCGGTTCGGGCGCTTCGGCAAGCGGCGCTCGACCCGCTATCTCATCCGCAATCACCAGAAGATCGTCATAGCCGACGGCCGGCACGCCATGGTGGGTGGCTTCAATATCGCTGAGGACTATTTCGCGCCGGAAACCGATCCAGCGGGCTGGCGCGACATGGGCCTGCAAGTGGATGGGCCGTTGGTCGCCGATTTGCAGCGTTGGTTCGACGACATTGCCGAATGGACTTTGGACGAAAAACAAAGCTTCATGGCCCTGCGCCGCATGGTGCGCGACTGGCGGCCGGGCGTGGGCAGTACGATGTGGCTCATGGGTGGGCCCACGCGCCATCTCAACGGCTGGGCCAAGCGGCTGAAGCTCGACCTGCAGTCCGGCAAACGTCTCGATCTTGCCGCTGCCTATTTTTCGCCGGGCTGGGCCATGGTGCGCCGCCTAGGACGCCTCTCGCGCGCAGGATCGGCCCGGATCGTCACGGCAGCCAAATCCGACAACACGGCGACGATCGGCGCGGCCCGCCACCTTTATGCGCGGCTGATCCGCGCCGGAGTGGCCGTCTTTGAGTATGGCCGCCAAAAGCTCCACGCCAAGCTGATCGCCATCGACGACATCGCCTATGTCGGGTCGGCCAACTTCGACATGCGCAGCCTCTTCCTCAACATCGAGCTGGTGCTTCGGGTCGACGATCCGGCCTTCGCCGCTGCCGTACGGGCCGATATCGAAGCGATGGCGGCCGCGAGCCGCGTCATCGACGAGGCGACATACAGGACGATGTCCGGCCCATTCAGCCGCTTGCGCTGGTGGTGGGATTATCTGCTGGTCGCGGTGCTGGATTTCACCGTGACGCGCCGCCTCAACATGTGGCGCGACCGAAGCGGCGATTAGGCCGCGCGCCAGGCGTAGAACAGCCGGGCAGGCGGAATGCAGCGCCAGGCCCGGCCAAGGTCGACGCGGGAAAAGCGTGATGCGAGGCGCGGCAAGATTCCCAGCGAATATTGGTAGACGAGGAAGGCGCCGCCCGGTCGGATCGCGCGAGCGGTAGCGTCCAGGATGTTGCGCACGACCTGCTGGGGGATGGTGGAGAAGGGAAGGCCGGAAATCACATAATCAGCATGAGTGAAGCCGTGCACCGCGAGGATCGTTTCCACATTAGCGGCATTGCCATCGATCAGGATGAGCCGCGAATCATGGATCGCCTGCCGCAGATAAGCGGTGAAATCGGGATTGGTGTCGATGGCGATCAGTCGCGCGTCGGGGCCGAGGCGCGCGAGCAAGGCTCGCGTGAAAACGCCGGTGCCCGGCCCATATTCGACCACGCATTTCGCCTCGCTCCAGTCGACCGGATCGAGCATCGCACGGATTGCGACAGGGGAGGTCGGAATGATCGAGCCGATACTGCCCGGGGACTTCAGGAACTGCCGAAAAAAGAACAGGTCGCGCGGCGCGGCCGGTGGTCGATGAACGGTCATGTGAGGCAGCTCTCCATCTGCCTCTCGCCGTTGCAAAATCCGGAAGGTGTGGCAAGGGGCCTTGTTGACGTAGGGAGATCGACATGGCCGGAATTCCGGGCGTTTTGCCGCCAGAAGGTGCGATTGCCGTCATTTTCATCGCGTTGCGCACGGATCAGGATGATGCCGGCTATGACGAAGCGGCCAATCGCATGGATGAATTGGCCCGAACCCAGCCCGGCTATCTCGGCATTGACAGCGTTCGCGGCGCCGATGGTCTCGGCATCACGGTGAGCTATTGGGCGGACGATGCGAGCGCACGGGGCTGGAAAGCCAATGCGGAACATGCGGCTGTCCGCGATATGGGTCGCGAGCGGTGGTACAGCCATTACCGGCTGATCGTCGCGAGCGTGGACCGCGCCTACGGCTGGTCGAAGAATGGCTGAGGATTAAGTCTTTTTTTCAGTCTCTTCGAGACCGAGATTAAGGCCATGCCTCATCATCATCGGCAGATTTGCGGCGCCGAACAGGAAGGTCGCGACGGTCACGCCCCACACCTTTATGGTGAGCCAAGTGTCGAAGCTCAGAAAGGTACGCATGGCTTCGTTGGCGAACGCCAGACCGACGAAGAAGAGGCCCCAGTTGCGTGACAGCTTGAGCCAGCCAATGTGGTCCAGCCCATCATAGGCGGACTGCAGCAGATAGCGCAACAGCGGCTTGCCGCGCAGCCATCCGCCCAACAGCATGAGCGCGAAAAAGGCATAAATGATGGTCGGCTTCGTTTGGATGAAACGCTGATCTTTCAGATAGATGGTGAGCCCTCCGAAGAAGACGACCAACAGCGCCGAGAGCCAAAGCATCGGCGAAACCCTGCCCAGCTTCCATTTGCTGATCAGCACCGCTGCGACGATCGCGATCATGAAAGCGGCGGTAGAGACGATCGTGTTCTGCACATTGTCGGCCGCGCCGAAATGCCAGCGCGCGGCCCGATAGGAAAGAAACCAGACCAGAAGCGGACCGAAGTCGAGTGCCATCGGCAGCCAGCCTTCGCCCTTCGGCCCCGGCGCGACCGGTCCGCCATCGATCGTCACATCGATGGGCTTGTCGTCTTCAGCGGGCATAAGCGGCTCCAGCAATGGCGCGAGCAAGTTCTTCCGGATCGAAGGGGCGCAGATCGTCGATCTTCTCGCCGACACCGATCGCATGGATCGGCAGCTTGAACTTCTCGGCGGCGGCAACGAGGACACCGCCGCGCGCCGTGCCGTCGAGCTTGGTCATCACCAGGCCGGTCACACCCGCGACCTCCTTGAAAATCTCGATTTGCGACAGCGCATTCTGGCCGGTCGTGGCGTCGAGCACGAGCACGACGTCGTGTGGTGCCTCTGGATTCAGACGGCCGAGCACCCGGCGGATCTTGGCGAGCTCGTCCATGAGTTCGCGTTTGTTCTGCAACCGCCCGGCCGTGTCGACGATCAGGACGTCGATGCCTGTCGCCGTCGCCTGCTTGACCGCGTCGAATACGACGCCTGCGGCATCGCCGCCTTCGGGTCCGGACACAATGGGCACGCCGAGCCGCTCCGCCCAGACCTTGAGCTGACCGATCGCCGCGGCGCGGAAAGTATCGCCCGCCGCGAGCATCACGCCGTAATCCTGTTCCTGGAAGAGATGGGCGAGCTTGGCGATGGTCGTGGTCTTGCCCGACCCGTTGACGCCGATGACGAGGATGACCTGAGGGCGGGGAAAGGCCTCGATTTCGAGCGGCTTGGCGACCGGCGCGAGAACCTTCTCGATTTCCTCGGCGATGATCTCGCGCAGATATTCCTCGGTCAGTTCCTTGTTGAAACGCCCTTCAGCGAGGCGATCACGAATGCGCACGGCCATGGCGGGGCCGAGATCGGTGACGATCAGCGCTTCCTCGATCTCGTCGAGGGTCTGGTCGTCGAGCGCGGCCTTGGTGAAGAGACCGGCGAGGTTTTCTCCGAGCCTGTCGGATGTGCGCTTGAAGCCGCCGAAAAGCCGGTCGCGCCAGCTGGGTGTGTCAGGAGTTTCAGACATATGGAGCCCGCTCTTGCGCGATCAGCGCGCCATCCTCAAGCCCCACGATGCGAACAGAGACGATCTGACCAGCAGGCTGGGGCGCCGAAAAGCGCACTGGCGCAAAATTCTCGGCATGGCCGGCAAGCCCGCTGGTCTCAACGAGCACAGTCTGCTCCGTGCCCACAAGCGAACCGAGCCATGTCCCGCGTTGCTCGGCGCAGGCTTCACGCAAGCGGGCGGCGCGCTCCTTGATGAGCGACGGGTTGACCTGCGGCATGCGCGCGGCTGGCGTGCCGGCGCGCGGCGAATACGGGAAAATATGACCGTGGACGATGCGGCATTCGCGGACGAGCGCCAAGCCGTTCTCGAACATCGCCTCGTCCTCGGTCGGGAAACCGGCGATGATGTCAGCGCCGATGGCGATCTCGGGCCGGCGCGCATGGAGGCGCTCGACAAGGCCGACGGCCTGTGCGCGATTGTGGCGGCGCTTCATGCGCTTGAGGATCATGTCGTCGCCCGCCTGTAACGAGAGATGGACGTGCGGCATGAGACGCTGCTCGCTGACGATCAGGTCGAACAGGCGCTCGTCGATTTCCACGCCGTCGAGGGAGGAGAGACGCAGGCGGGGCAGGGCAGGTACGCCCTTGAGGATACGTTCGACGAGATGCCCGAGCGTCTGCTCGCCGGGTAAATCGGGTCCATAGCTGGTGACGTCGACGCCGGTGAGCACCACCTCCCGCACGCCCTCGTCGACAAGCCGCTTCACTTGATCGACGACCGCGCCGGCGGGCACGGAACGGCTCGGCCCACGGCCATAGGGAATGATGCAGAAGGTGCAGCGGTGATCGCAGCCATTCTGGACGGTGATGAAGGCGCGGACACGATCGGCAAAGGCGGCGAGAAGCTGCGGCGCCTGGTCGCGCACCGTCATGACATCACTGACTTGGACTTTCTCACCACCCAACCCGTTCGCTTCGAGCAAAGTCGAGAAGCCCAGTGAACGACGTGTCTCGACTTCGATCGACACGAACGGAATGTGGCGTCCAAAATCCGCCTTTTCATTGTTGCCGAGCACCAAGGAAACCTCGGGCATCGCCGCAAACATGGCCGGATCGGTCTGGGCGGCACAGCCCGTCACCACGATCCGCGCATCGGGACGGCGCCGGTGCGCCCGGCGGATGGCCTGGCGCGTCTGACGGACGGCTTCTCCGGTGACGGCGCAGCTGTTGATGACGACGAGATCGTCTCGGGCCCCGAGTTGCTGGCGAATGGCCTCGCTGTCGGCGATGTTGAGCCGGCAGCCGAGCGTAATGATCTCAGGACCGGTCATGCCGGAACGGGGGCCAGCGTCTCAAAGTCGATGGTGCCGTCATAGACGTGGGTGGCGGGGCCGGTCATCGTGATCCGCCCGCCAGGCGCCCAGTCGATGACGAGGTCGCCGCCTTCGAGGCTGACGCGGACCGGGCCGCTGCACAGCTTGCGCCGGATTGCGCAGACTGCGGTCGCACAGGCGCCGGTCCCGCAAGCGCGGGTAAAGCCGACGCCGCGCTCCCAGACCGTCAGCTGGATATGGTTGGGGCCGATGATCTGCGCGAAATTGACGTTGACACGGGCCGGAAAAAGCGGGTCATGCTCGATCTGCGGCCCCAGCGTGTCCATGTCGATCGCGCCGAGATCCTCGCAGAAGAAGACGACATGCGGATTGCCGATATTGGCCGCGGACGGGGCGGGGAGATTGTCCCAGCTCACCGGCATTTCCAGCGTATCCATCGCATAAGCCAGCGGGATCGCCTGCCAGTCGAAGCCCGGCTCACCCATATCGACGCTGACGAGGCCATCCCGCGCTCGTGCATCGAGAATGCCGGCCCTGGTTTCGATGGTGACGTCATTGCCGACGAACAGGGGCACGCAGCGCGTCGCATTGCCACAGGCCTCGACCTCACTTCCGTCCTGGTTGAAGATGCGCATGGCGACATCGGCCTTGTCCGACGCGCCGATCAGGATGAGCTGGTCGCAACCGATGCCAGTCTTGCGATCGGAAATGGCGCGCGCCAGCGCACCGGTCATGGAGACCGGTCCGTCACGCTCGTCGATCACGACAAAGTCGTTTCCGAGCCCGTGCATCTTGGCGAACGGATAGTTCATGGCCGCGCATGTAAGGTGACACACATGCGAAGTCCATGGGCGCGGGCTTCAGTGCTCTCCGGGTGCGGGCAGCGCAAGATAGGCGAGCCGCCGTACTTCGAGCCGGCCACGCACGACGGTGTCGAGGATGAGGCCCGAGAAGAAGCAGAGCGAAGCCAGGATGACGAGGCCGGTCACGAGAATCGCCGTCGGGAAGCGCGGCACGAGGCCGGTCTGCAAATAAGTCATGACCAGCGGAATCGCGAGAATGATACCGAGCAATGCCAGCAGAGCGCCGAGCAGCCCGAAGAACTGGATGGGCCGCTCGATCCGCGACAGACGGAAGATCATGTTGAGAATGCGCCACCCGTCCCGGTAGGTGGAGAGCTTCGACACCGATCCCTCCGGCCGCGCGGCATAGGCCGTGACCATTTCGCCGACCGGCATGCGCAGTTCGAGGGCATGGACGCTCATCTCGGTTTCGATCTCGAAACCGGTCGAGAGAATCGGGAAGCTCTTCACGAAACGGCGCGAGAAAATGCGGTAGCCCGACAATATGTCGGTGAAGGTTCGCCCGAAGATTTGCGCCAGGATGCCGGTCAGCAGCGCATTGCCCATGCGATGGCCGCGGCGATAGGCCGCCTCGACCTCGGATTTGCGCGCGCCGACCACCATGTCGAGCCGGTCGGTGAGCAGCATCTCGATCAGCTTCGGTGCAACCGACGCGTCATAGGTGGCATCGCCATCCGCCAGCACGTAGATGTCGGCCTCGATGTCGGCGAACATGCGGCGGACGACATTGCCCTTGCCCTGCATGCGCTCGGTGCGCACGATTGCCCCCTCGGCGGCCGCCACGAACATGGTCTTGTCGGTGCTGTTGTTGTCGTAGACGTAGATGGTGGCATCGGGCAGCGCCGCGCGGAAGGCGCGCACTGTCTCGCCGATCGCGCCTTCCTCATTGTAGCAGGGCAGCAGGACGGCAACTTTCAACGCATCCGGTCCTTCGTCGCGAACTCGCTTAAAATCATGGTCGGGGAGACAGGATTCGAACCTGCGACCCTCTGCTCCCAAAGCAGATGCGCTACCAGGCTGCGCTACTCCCCGACGTGGGCTCGCTTAGACAAGCGGAGACTTGACCGCAATCATCCATTCAAGGCCGGCTTTATAGCCCCGCATAAAAAGAGGGGCCGCGCGTTTCCGCGCAGCCCCTTCTTGGTCCACCAGTCCGAAGACCGGAAGAAGATTACTTGGCCGCGTTGTTCGTGGCGGCGTTGGTCGCAGCGTTCGTCGCGTTCGCGGCGTTGTCGATGGCGTTCGCCTGGTTCTCGACAGCGTTGGCAACAGCCTCGTTGGACGCGTTATTGGCTTCGGCGGCCGGCTTCTCGCCGCACGCGGCCAGGCTCATCAGCGCAGCAGCAGCGCAAGCAACAGCAAACTTCTTCATTATATGGGCTCCCATAGCATTTCCGCGTGCCCCGAGGGGTGCACGTCTGGCGCCCTTTAACGTCTGCAACGGCGAAATCAAGGCCTATATCAACCAATCCACTTTGCAATGGAGGCCGTAGTCAAGCTCTCGTCGCGCTGAGCAGATATTTGCCAAGACACGCCGCCTCGGCTAACCGGGCGCGGATTCTCATACATCTCTCAAGCTTCTCAAGAGGACCGATTTTCCATGGCCGTCCAGTACAGCTTCGTCATGAAGGGCCTGACCAAGACCTTCCCCGGCGCCCAGAAGCCCGTCTTCAACAACATCCACCTCCAGTTCCTCCCCGGTACGAAGATCGCCGTCATCGGCGTCAACGGCGCCGGTAAGTCGACGCTGATGAAGGTGATGGCCGGCATCGACACCGAATATCAGGGCGAAGCCTGGGCCGCGGAGGGAGTCACGGTCGGCTATCTGCCGCAGGAGCCGCAGCTGAACCCTAAGAAGAATGTCATCGAAAATGTGAAGGACGGCGTGCGCGACGTCGCCGACCTGGTCGAGCGGTTCAACAAGATCAGCGAAATCATGGGCGATCCGCCGGAAGACGCCGATTTCGACGCGCTGATGACCGAGATGGGCGAACTGCAGGAAAAGATCGACGCGGTCGACGGCTGGACGCTCGACAATCAGCTCGAAATCGCGATGGAAGCGCTGCGCTGCCCGCCGGGCGACTGGTCGGTGGACAATCTCTCGGGCGGTGAAAAGCGCCGCATCGCACTTTGCCGCCTGCTGCTGGAAAAGCCCGACATCCTGCTGCTCGACGAACCGACCAACCATCTCGACGCCGAGAGCGTGCAGTGGCTGGAGCAGCATCTGATCAACTATGCCGGCAACGTCATCCTCGTCACCCACGACCGCTACTTCCTCGACAATGTGGTCGGCTGGGTCCTCGAGCTGGACCGCGGCCGCGGCATCCCCTTCGAGGGCAACTATTCCAACTGGCTCGAAGCCAAGGCCAAGCGCATGGAACAGGAAGAGCGCGAGGATGCCGGCCGCCAGAAAGCGATCAAGGAAGAGCTGGAGTGGATCCGGCAGAGCCCCAAGGCGCGCCAGACCAAGTCCAAGGCCCGTATCCGCGCATTCGACGAGCTGGTCGAAAAGCAGGAGAACCGCGCACCCGGCAAGGCCCAGATCGTCATCCAGACGCCGCCGCGTCTCGGCAGCAAGGTGATCGAGGCCCACGGCCTGACCAAGTCATATGGCGACAAGCTGCTCTTCGAAAATCTCGATTTCACGCTGCCGCCGGGCGGCATCGTCGGCGTCATCGGCCCGAACGGCGCCGGCAAATCGACCTTGTTCAAGCTGATCACCGGCGTCGAAAAGCCGGATAGCGGCACGATCGAAGTCGGCGAAACGGTGAAGCTCGGCTTCGTCGACCAAAGCCGCGATGCGCTCGATGCCAACAAGAATGTCTGGGAGGAAATTTCGGGCGGCCATGATCTCATGACCATCGGCAAGCACGAGATCCAGACCCGCGCCTATGTCGGCGCCTTCAACTTCAAGGGCGTCGACCAGCAGAAGAAGGTTGGCCAACTCTCCGGCGGTGAACGCAATCGCGTCCATATCGCCAAGATGCTCAAGGAGGGTGGCAACGTCCTCCTGCTCGACGAGCCCACCAACGATCTCGACGTCGAGACGTTGCGCGCGCTCGAGGATGCACTGGAGAATTTCGCCGGCTGCGCCGTGGTCATCAGCCACGACCGCTTCTTCCTCGATCGCCTTGCCACGCACATCCTCGCTTTCGAGGGCGACAGCCATGTCGAATGGTTCGAAGGCAATTTCGAGATGTACGAGGAAGACAAGCGCCGCCGCCTTGGCGATGCTGCCGACCGTCCCACGCGTCTCGCCTACAAGAAGCTGACGCGATAGGATAAGCCAGCAGGGGGTCTGGAGGACCAAGCGTGAGCCAGAAATCCAACGATCGGGCGCCGTTTCTCCCTCGCTCCGGTACCGGAGCGGGCGTGCGGGACGACCGCTTCGACATGGCGCTGCGCAACACCGGGTTCAACGGCCAGTTGCAGGCCGCGCCACCGATCCAGGCGAGCGGCTTCACCGGCGGCGCGACCGCGGCCGATACAGCGCTCGCCCTCGCGCGCCGCGACTGGATCCTCAACGTCATGGAGCGGCAGCGGCAGGTTTCGCCTGTCGCGGCGGCGTTGATGCGCTGCGAGGATCTTTCGAGCGAGCAGTTCCGCGATCATTTCTACGCGACCAGCCGGCCCTGCGTCATTGGCGGCGCGATCGCCGGATGGCCGGCGCTCGCCAAATGGACGCCCGAATATCTGCGCAACACCGTGGGCGATGCTCCGGTCGAATTCCAGGGCGGGCGCGACGAAGCCGGCGATTTCGAGCTTGCCAAGGACCGGCACAAGCGCGTCGCGCCGTTCACCGCCTATCTCGACCTCATCGAGGACAATCCCGGCAACGATGCCTATGTCACGGCCTATAACAGTGCGGCGAACCAGGCAGCCTTTGCGCCGCTCATGGCCGACATCCGCCCTATTCCGAGCCTGCTCGGACCGGGCGAGGGGATGCTCTGGGTCGGGCCGGCAGGCACGTTCACGCCGCTGCACTTCGATCTCACCAACAATCTCCTCATCCAGATCACCGGCCGCAAGCGCGTGATGCTGGTCTCGCCGAACCAGACGAAGCTGATGGCGCATCGCCGCCACGTGTTCAGCGACGTCCACGACCTCGAGGATCCGGCGTGCATGGCGCGCCAGCCGCAGGCGAAGGATGTACGGCCCTATGTGGTGATGCTGGAGCCGGGCGACATGCTGTTCATCCCGGTCGGCTGGTGGCACCAGGTCCGCAGCCTCGACTTCAGCGTGATGATGACCTGCACCAATTTTCTCTGGCCCAATGACGGCTGGCAGGATTTCCCGCCGGATCGGGGCTGAAATCCGCCCGTGACCTTGCAAATCTAGTCTGTTAGCTTTCCACCCGACGGCAATGGCTTGCGGGGGCAAGGCGATGACCATCTACCATTACATCGTTCTGGGCATATTCGTGGCGTTCGTGATCGCCGATCATCTCGGCAAGCGGACGGCCTTTCCGGATGTCCGCTACTGGCGCCTCATGGGGACGATATCCTTCATCCTTTATTTCGCCATCGGAACCTTCGCTCCCTTCATGTGGGATGGCTTTCTCGGCGGACACCAGCTTTTCAACGGCAGTAATCTGCCATTCTGGGCGCAGGTGGTCGTCGGCTTCCTGGTCGTCGAGTTCGGCATCTATTTCTGGCACCGCACGATGCACGCTTTCGACCCGGTCTGGCGCCTGACGCACCAGATGCATCATTCGGCCGAGCGCATGGACATCTGGGGCGCCTATTATTTCCACCCTGTCGACATGGCGGGCTGGGCGCTGTTGAGTTCGCTCTGCCTCGTCTGGATAGTCGGCCTCACACCCGAGGCGACACTGGTCGTCGCGGTGCTTGCGACCATTCCCGGCATGTTCCAGCACGCCAACTTCAAGACGCCGCATTGGGTGGGCTACATCCTCCAGCGCCCGGAGAGCCATCTCATCCATCATCAGCGCGGGGTGCATGCCTATAATTATGGCGACATTCCGCTACCGGACATGATCTTCGGCACCTACCGCAACCCGAGGGAATGGGAGGGAGAGAACGGCTTCCACGAGGGATCGACCTGGCAATTGCGCGACATGTTGCTGTTCAAGAAGATCAGCTGACGGGCGCTACAAGGTCCCGCGCTGATCGAAGCTCGTGAGCGCGCCGCTCTCCGCATCGCTGACCTCGATCGTGTCGACCCGTGCCGCCGACGGCCCCTGCCACGCAAGGTCGATCAGCCGCTCGACATCCGCCCGTGGCCCCTGCACGAGCGCCTCGACGTCGCCATTCACGCGGTTACGCACCCAGCCGACGAGGCCCAGTGCCTGCGCGGACTGCAAGGTCCAGCCGCGATACCAGACGCCCTGGACGCGGCCTTTGATGATCAAATGCTTGGCGATGATATCCATCGGATCAGCCTGACAAGATTTCAGACGCCTTGCCAGGCCCCGGAGGCAATAGGGTCCAGGCTCTCGACGGGCCGGTTGTAGACGTAGGTCCATGCCCGATCGCCGCCGGGCAGGTCGATTTCGATCCGGCGATATTCCGACGTGTCGGGATCGTCTGGATCGCAGTCCTCATAAGCGTCGAGCGCGGTCCAGAGCGCCGGATCGTCGAAGGCGATCAGTTCGCCCTGGACGATGTCGTTGCTACCGAGAACAAGCCCAGGATAGTCGCCAAGATCGTAGAGACGACCTCGGACCTGCGCTTCGCCGAGCCACTCGGTGCGCTGTTCCAACTCCAGGAGGCGACAGCCACTCTGTCCGCGGCGCAAATGCCCGTACACGAACAGCCGAAAAGGCTCAGGCATAGGGCGTGAAGGTGCCGTCGGCCTCGTCGAGAATGTGGAGCACGCCGTCGGAAATGGCGAAGAAGGCACCCTTGAGCGCCAGCCGCCCGGCCTTTTCCTTCTCGGCGATCCAGGGGAATGTGCGCAGATTGGCAAGGCTGACCTTGACCGCTTCCTGCTCCATGGCCCGGCCGGCAACCCTGCCGCGATCGTCGCCATGGACCGCAACGACCCGCGCCCGGGCCTCGTCGAGCATGGAGATCCAGCTCGCGATGAACCCGCCTTGGCCGGGAGGCGCACCGTGCAGGTCCTGCGTCAGCGCCGCGCTGCAGCCGCCGCACAGGCCGTGGCCCACCACAAGGATTTCCTGTACGCCAAGGATCTGCACAGCGAACTCGACGGCGGCCGACACGCCGTGGCGGCCCGGATTGGTCTCGAAGGGCGGGACCAGCGCGGCGACATTGCGAACCACGAAGATTTCGCCGGGGTTGGTATCGAAAATCTCGGTCGGATCGACCCGGCTGTCCGAGCAGGCGATGACCATCACGCGCGGGCTTTGCCCGTCCTTGAGTTCGTCCCAGCGGGCGCGTTGATTCGACCAGCCTGTCGCCCTGAAACGGCGATAGCCCTCCAGCATGTCCACGAATGTCACCATGACAATGCCTCTGCCGCAGAAGATCGGGACTGGCAAGGTCGAGACAGGGTCGCTATCTGGGCGCCATGAACGATCTCTCCTCCGACCCGCTGGGCATGAAGCCGCGCAAGCCGGACTGGATCCGCGTCAAGGCGCCGGTCAGTGCGGGCTATCAGGCGACGCGCGACCTCATGCGCGCCAAGGGGCTGGCTACGGTCTGCGAGGAAGCGGCCTGTCCGAATATCGGCGAGTGCTGGACCAAGAAGCACGCGACCGTGATGATCCTGGGCGATACCTGCACGCGGGCCTGCGCCTTCTGCAATGTGAAGACAGGCATGCCGATGCCGGTCAATCCGCTCGAACCACAGAACCTTGCCGATGCCTGCGCCGAGATGGGCCTCGAGCATATCGTGGTTACGTCGGTGGACCGCGACGATCTCGCCGACGGCGGGGCAGGACAGTTCGTCAAGGTCATCGAGGCGCTGCGCCGCACGACGCCGAACACGACGATCGAGATCCTGACGCCGGACTTCCGCAACAAGCATGAAGCCGCCGTCGAGGCGATCGTCGCGGCCCGGCCGGACGTCTACAACCACAATCTCGAGACGGTGCCGCGCCTCTATCCCACGATCCGGCCCGGCGCGCGCTATTATGCTTCGCTGCGGCTGCTCGAAATGGTGAAACGGCTCGACCCTTCGATCTTCACCAAGTCCGGCATCATGCTGGGCCTCGGTGAGGAGCGGCTCGAAGTGCATCAGGTCATGGACGACATGCGCTCGGCCGACGTCGATTTCCTGACCATGGGGCAATATTTGCGGCCGACGCCGAAACATGCGCCGGTCATCGAGTTCGTGACGCCGGATGGCTTCAAGGCTTACGGCTCGATCGCGCGCGCAAAGGGCTTCCTGCAAGTCGCGTCAAGCCCACTCACGCGCTCCAGCTATCATGCCGGCGAGGATTTCGCGGAGATGCGGGCAGCGCGCAAGGCCGCGCTGGCGAAAAAGGCACGCCATGTCCCGGCATGAGGAAGTCAGGGCGCTGCCCTATACCGCGGAGCAGATGTTCGATCTGGTGGCCGATGTCGGCTCCTATCCGCAGTTCCTGCCCTGGGTGAGCGCGATCCGTATCCGTTCCGACAACGGGACGGAGATGCTCGCCGACATGATCGTCGGTTTCAAGAGCCTCAAGGAAACCTTCACCTCGCGCGTGGTCAAGGAACGGCCCGATCATGTGCATGTCGACTATATCGACGGACCGCTGAAGCATCTGAGTAACGACTGGCGCTTCGAGGATGACGGCAAGGGCGGTTGCCTCGTCCATTTCAGCGTCGACTTCGCGTTCAAGAACCGCCTGTTCGAGATGCTCGCCGGGCAGATGTTCGATCGCGCGTTCCGGAAGATGACCGGCGCCTTCGAAGCGCGCGCGGCCGAGCTCTATGCCGCGCCGTCGGCTTCGGGCAGCAACAGTTCGAGCGCACAGAGCGCCGCCTGAAGTCGGATCGAGGCGCGGCCTTCGTCGGGGAAGCGCCGCAAGTCGGCTACGACATTCTCGCTGTCATTGCCCTTTTCGGCGCGCGCGAACACGACCGTGCCGACTGGCTTCATCTCGCTGCCGCCGCCAGGGCCGGCAATGCCGGTGATTGAGACGGCGATGTCTGCCCGGCTCTTGATGAGAGCGCCCTGCGCCATGGCCCAGGCGGTCGCAATGGAGACCGAGCCGAAGGTATCGAGCACGTCGTCGCTGACGCCGAGCACGTCATGCTTGAGCTCGTTGGAATAGGTCACGAACCCGGCCTCGAACACCTCGGACGAACCGGGGATTTCGGTAAGCGCGGCGGACACCAGACCGCCCGTGCAGCTTTCCGCCACGGCGATCTTGCGATCGAGAGCCCTGTTCGCTTCGATGACCCTGCGCGCGAGCGATACGAGCGCGTCGGGCAGGAGCGTCTGTGGTGACTCCGGATTTTCAGTCATCGGGGTAACCTTGCTCCCATCGCTTTGCAAAAGCCAAGGCCATTTACGATGTTTCGCATCACCGGTTCCCGGGCAATCTTATGGTCGCCACGGCCTGCGCGGCTATCCCTTCGCGCCGGCCGGTGAGGCCGAGCCGCTCGGTGGTGGTGGCCTTGACGCTCACCTGGCCAATCTCGACGCCCATCACCTCGGCAAGCCGGGCGCGCATGGCGTCACGATGCGGCCCGATCTTGGGCGCCTCGCAAATGATGGTGAGATCGGTATGATCGATGATGCCGCCACGCGCCGCCACACGGTCGGCGGCGAAGGCGAGGAATTTGTCCGAACTGGCGCCCCGCCATTGCGGATCGGAGGGCGGGAAATGGCTGCCGATATCGCCTTCGCCCAACGCGCCCAGGATCGCGTCTACCAGCGCATGGATAGCAACGTCGGCGTCGCTGTGGCCGGACAGGCCGTGGCTGTGAGGGATCGATATGCCGCCAAGCCAGAGCTCTTCGCCGTCCTCGAGCCGATGCACGTCGAATCCCATGCCGATGCGCGTAATGAGATTTTGTGACAACAAACGCTCCATGCGCTCATGATCGCCGGGAAGCGTGATCTTCTCAAGCCGCGCATCACCATCGACCAGCACGACGTCATGGCCGATCGCGCGGACCATCTGCGCATCGTCCGTCGGTTCGTCGAGCGCCGTCCAGGCGAGATGTGCGGCGCGCAGGGCATCGAATGCGAAGGCTTGCGGCGTCTGCACCCGGCGCAAGGCGGAGCGGTCGACGACGGTCCCGTCGCTGCCGATCAGCGTATCGACCACCGGCAGGACCGGCATGCCTGCCACCGCGCCGCCGTCGAGGGCTGCAACGAGGCGGTCGATCACCTCTGCCGGAAGACCGGGGCGAGCACTGTCGTGGACCAGGACGTGGCTGGGGGGACCGGCATCGCCGGCCAGGATGGCAAGCGCCTTACCGACCGAGTCCCGGCGTGCGGCACCACCGGTCGTGAAACGCACCTTGTCGGCAAGTGCGCCCAATGCAGATCGCGCATCGGCTTCGCCATCCGCCGCCACGACGAGCAGCACATCATCAACCCGAGGATGCGCCAGAAATGCGCCGACCGAGTGGGCCAGCACGCTCTTGCCACCCAGCAGCCGGTATTGCTTAGGAGCACTGGCGCCACTGCGCGAGCCACTGCCGGCGGCCAAAACGATCGCAGTGAGGCGAGGGGCGGTGCTCATCGCCGGGCGCATAGCGGAGGCTTGGGCTGCCGACCAGCGGCTTTGCTTGCCGACCCGCGGCTTTCGCGCTAAGGGCGCTGCCTGTTTTTTAGGCAATCAATCGCTACATTGAAACTGATGACCAAGCTCGCTCCCATCCAGATCGGTCCGGTGACCATCGAATCGCCGGTTATCCTCGCGCCCATGACTGGCGTGACGGACATGCCGTTCCGCACGCTGGTGCGCCGCTATGGCTCGGGTCTCAACGTGACCGAGATGATCGCTTCGCCCGCGATGATCCGCGAAACGCGCCAGTCGCTACAGAAAGCGGCCTGGGATGCGGTTGAGGAGCCGGTTTCGCTGCAACTCGCTGGTTGCCAGCCCGGCGAGATGGCCGAAGCCGCCAAGCTCAACGCCGATCGGGGCGCTGCCATTATCGACATCAACATGGGCTGCCCGGTCAAAAAGGTGGTCAATGGCGACGCCGGCTCCGCGCTCATGCGCGACTTGCCGCTCGCCGCCAGCCTCATCAAAGCAACAGTCGAGGCCGTCGACGTACCGGTGACGGTCAAGATGCGCATGGGCTGGTGCCACGACAACCTCAACGCGCCGGAACTCGCCCACATCGCCGAAGACCTGGGCGCCAAGATGATCACGGTCCATGGCCGCACCCGCAACCAGATGTATCGCGGTGAGGCGGACTGGGCGTTCGTGCGCAATGTGAAGAACGCCGTGAAGGTGCCGGTGATCGTCAACGGAGACATTTGCTCGATCGCGAACGTCGAGACGGCGCTCGAACAGAGTGGAGCCGACGGCGTGATGATCGGGCGCGGCGCCTATGGCAAGCCGTGGCTGCTCGGCCAGGTCATGCACTGGCTGGAAACGGGCGAGACCCGGCCCGATCCCGATATTGCCGAGCAATATGCGCTTATCGTCAGCCACTATCACGCAATGATGGCCCATTATGGCGAGATGACGGGCGTCAACATGGCCCGCAAGCATCTCGGCTGGTATACCAAGGGCCTGCACGGCTCGGCCGAGTTCCGCAACGCCGTGAACCAGGTGCCGGATGCGGCGACCGTGCTCGACATGCTGGCACGTTTCTACGAGCCGCTGATCGCCCGGGGCGAAACATCCGTCGATCCGATCAGGAATGCCGCCTGAGCAGCATCTGTCGGCCGGCCATGCGGCGCGGCCCCAATCGGGCGACATGCCCAAGAATGCGCTCGACCTCATCTCCGCACACCCCGTGGCGACGCTGCTGATCGACGGCGAGGGCCGGATCGCACTCGCCAACGCCCGGGCGGAATCGCTCCTCAACATGGCGCGCTCGGCTTTGCTCGGCAGTGCGATCGGCCATGTCCTGCGCATCGACGATCCGCAGATGGACAGCGCCATCTGGACCACAGACAAACCGCTCTCGGCTTATGATATCCGCGTCCACGCTGGTCGCAACGAGGCCGTCGACATGGACGTGCTCATCAATCCGCTCTCCGACGACGATCGCTGGCGCGTCGTAGCGCTGCACGTCCATGGGCAGAGCCGCGCCATCGGCATTCGCCGCTCGTCCGTGGGTGCCAAATCGGCGACCGGTGCCGCCGCCATGCTCGCCCACGAGATCAAGAACCCGCTCTCGGGCATTCGCGGTGCGGCGCAGCTGCTCGAAGGCGATACCAAGAAAGCACTGCGTCCGCTCACCAAGCTCATCGTCGACGAGGTCGACCGCGTCGCGGCGCTGATCGACCGTATGCAGCATTTCACCAGCAATCAGCCGCTCGAATGCCGGGCCGAGAATATCTATCCGATCCTCGACCGCAGCCTGGAGATCGCCGAGGCGGGCTTTGCCCGCAATTGCCCGATCGCCCGCAATTTCGATCCCTCATTGCCTTATGCGGTCGTCAACGGCGACGCGTTCGTCCAGATCATGCTCAATCTCGTCAAAAACGCGGTTGAAGCGGTCGAGGGCATCGAAGGCGGCAAGGTGCAGGTCGCGACCGCCTATCGCCATGGCCTTTCGGTCATGAGTACGCGCGGCAAGGGGACTGCCCCGCTCCAGATCGAGATCCAGGTCATCGACAATGGACCCGGCGTGCCGGAGAGCATCCGCGACGTCCTGTTCAATCCCTTCATTTCGAACAAGCGCAGCGGGCAGGGGCTTGGTTTGGCGCTGGTCGACAAGCTCGTCCGGGACATGAACGGTCTCGTCCAATATGAGCGCGATACGGCCGGCGGCCGGTCGATCTTCAGGGTCCTTTTGCGGATGGAGGGAAGCTGATGTCGCGCCTCACCGGCAAGATTCTCGTCGTGGACGACGATCCCGCGATCTGCGTGGTGATCTCCGAGGCGCTGAAGCGTCACGGCCATGTCGTGCGCACTGTCGGCTCGATAGCCGAGCGGCGGACGGCGCTCTCGTCCTTCACGCCGGACCTGCTCGTGACCGACGTCATGCTGCCGGATGGCGACGGGCTCGACGACGTCGGCGAACTGATCAAGGCCGACCCGAAACTCAAGGTCATCATCCTCTCGGCCCAGAACACACTCAATACCGCCGTGCGCGCGACAGGGCAGGGAGCCTTCGAATATCTTCCCAAGCCGTTCGACCTCAACGAACTCACGCGCGCCGTCGCTGAGGCGCTCAGCATCCGGGCGAGCAGCAACACCGCGGAAACCGGCGGCGGCACGGTCGGTGAGGACATGCCGCTCCACGGCCGGTCGGCGCAGATGCAGGAGGTCTACCGCACGATCGCGCGCGTGGTCGGCAACGATCTCAATATCCTCGTGCTGGGCGAATCCGGCACCGGCAAGGAGCTGGTTGCCGAGGCGATCCACAATCTGGGGCCGCGCCGCGGCCACCCGTTCGTCGCGATCAACATGGCAGCTATCCCGCGCGAACTGATCGAGGCCGAACTGTTCGGCTATGAGAAGGGCGCATTCACTGGCGCGCTGGCCCGTTCGGCCGGCAAGTTCGAGCAAGCGGAAGGCGGCACGCTGTTCCTGGACGAAATCGGCGATATGCCGATGGAAGCACAAACGCGGCTGCTGCGCGTGCTCCAGTCGGGCGAAGTCACCACCGTCGGCGGCACGAGGCCGGTCCGTGTCAATGTCCGGATTATCGCTGCCACCAACAAGGATCTGCCCGCCTTGATCGCCGACGGGCGCTTCCGCGAGGATCTGTTCTATCGCCTCAATGTCGTGCCGATCCGGCTACCGGCGCTGCGCGAGCGGGCGGGCGACGTGCCGCTGCTGGCGCGTCATTTCCTCGAGCTGGCGGCCCAGCACGGCTTGCCGCGCAAGACTCTCTCGGACCAGGCGGCCGCTCTGCTCGAATTGCATGACTGGCCGGGCAATGTCCGAGAGCTGCAGAACCTGATGCAGCGCCTCACCGTCCTGACGCGCGACAAGGAGATCAATGTCGAGCACGTCCGCGAAGTTCTGGCGATTTCCGGTGCATCCGGCGCCGGTACGCGGCTGGCGGGCGCGAATGATCTGCGCGAGGCCGTGAGCCGTTGGGCGCGGGATCAACTGGCGGTGGGACGCAGCGACGCGCTCGCCGACGACCTCCACGAACAGCTGCTTGCGGTCGTGGAGCCGGCGCTGCTCGGGGAAACGCTGGCCGCGCTCGACGGGAACCAAATCCGGGCCGCCGCGACCCTCGGGATGAACCGCAACACCCTGCGCAAGAAGCTAACCCATTACGATATCGATCCTGCTGCACCTCTCCGGGGACAATGACGCGCCAACAAGGTGAATTCCAGTTCACATAATTGTTGGCCTAAGCGTGTTTTCAGCATCACGGACATGTTGTAAGCATGTCACGATGGATCAGGTGACGGGCCTGCAAGGCACCGCCCAAGGGTCGGGCGGAGGGCCGACAACATTGCGCCGACTCGGCAAGCTTGCCGAGCCTTTGGTGCTGTTCCTTCTCGTCCTGACGGCCAGCCTGACTTGGTGGTTCGTCGAGCAGCCCAATCAGCATCAGACTCTGTTGAGCGCGCCCATCGTCGCGCTGCTGCTCGTCCTCAACCTCCTGCCGGCACTGGCGCTGCTGGTGCTGGTCGGTCAGCGTATTGCCCGTTATCGCGCCGCGCGAAGCCTCGTCGGCGGTGACGGCCGCCTGCACGTGCGCCTGGTCGCGATCTTCTCAGTCATCGCCAGCGTGCCCGTGCTGCTCGTCGTGATCTTCGCGTCGCTGCTTTTCCAATATGGCGTGGGCTTCTGGTTCTCGTCCGATGCGCGCTCGATGCTCGAAAATGCCAGTGATCTGGCCCGGGGCTACTATCAGGACAACCTGCGCGAAGTCGGCGACGAAACCATCACGATGGCGAGCGATCTACGCGACTATCTCACGGAATCGAAGATCACGAGCCAGGCCTTCGCGGAGGGCTATGTTTATCAAGTCGCGACGCGCAAGCTGAACCGATCGGCGATCATCGAGATCGGCAAGGACGGCGTGGCGCGCACGGCGGCGGCCGTCGATCCGGACAATCGCACCGCGGCGGACGTGATTACGCCCGAGATCATCAAGCGTCTGGAGGCCGGTGAGCCCAGCGTCGTCGAGCCCAAGCCCGACCAGATCCAGGCGATCGTACAATTCTATCCGCATTCGCGGACCTATCTCTACGTGGCCCGCAATTCCAAGGCGTCCGCATTCCGCCAGATGACCACGGCGCAGCAAGTGCTGGCGAATTACGAGGATTTCACATCGCAATCGCGCAGGCTGCAGCTCACGTTCAACATCGCCTTGTTCCTTGGCGCGCTGATGCTGGTGGGCGTTGCAGTCTGGATCGCGCTTGTGGTCGCCGATCGCCTCGTTCGCCCGGTCGGCGAGCTCGTCGATGCCGCGCGTCGAGTGACGGCCGGCGACCTGTCCGCGCGCGTCACCGATCCGCATACGCGCGACGAGATCGGCACGATGGCAAGCGCCTTCAACCGCATGACGCAGAGGCTGGAGGCACAGACCAGCGCCCTCGTGTCGGCCAACAACCAGCTCGCCAATCGCCGCGCCTTCATCGAGGCGGTGCTGTCGGGCGTGAGCGCCGGTATCCTCTCGGTCGATCAAAACGGTGTCGTGCAATTGCTCAACAGCTCGGCGATGGCGCTGCTCGCCAAGCCGGGCGTCCAGCCCGTCGGCCGGCCCCTCACCGAGCTCTCGCCGGAGCTGGCCGAGTTCATGTCTTCAGGCACGGATAACGAGATCATCCAGATCCGCGTGGGATCGGACATCCGGACATTGGCCGTCAAAGTCGTGGCGGACAGCGGCAATCGCGTGCTGACCTTCGACGACATCACCCAGCAGCTGCTCGATCAACGCCGCGCGACCTGGGCCGACGTGGCGCGACGCATCGCCCATGAGATCAAGAACCCGCTGACGCCGATCCAGCTCGCGGCCGAGCGGCTAGAGCGGCGCTACGCCAAGGAAGTCCAGTCCGATCCCGGCACCTTCCGCAGGCTCACGGAAACGATCATCCGGCAGGTCAGCGACCTGAGGCGCATCGTCGACGAATTCAACAGCTTCGCGCGCATGCCCAAGCCGGTCTTCCGTTCCGAGGCGATGATCGACATCGCCCGGCATGCCATGTTCCTGCACGAAGTCGCGCACCCCACCATCGCATTCAGCTTCCAGTCGGCCGATGACGACGTGGCAATGATCTGCGACCGGCGGCAGATCGCGCAGGCCCTGACCAATATCGTCAAAAACGCGGTCGAGGCCATTGAACAGCGGCAATTGGTCCAGCCTCCCGCCGAAGGGCAGGGCACAACGGACGCGCCCATCGGGCATGTCACGATGACGCTCGCGCAGCAGGAGAATGAACTGGTTCTTTCTGTCGCCGACGACGGCATCGGCTTGCCCGCTGACCGGGACCGCATTGCCGAACCCTATATGACGACCCGCGCCAAAGGCACGGGCCTCGGCCTCGCGATCGTCAGGAAGATCGTCGAAGAACATTTCGGCACGATGAGTTTTGCGGACGCAGACGGCGGTGGAACCGTCGTCAGCCTGCGTTTCGATATGGAGAGACTGGCACGGCTCGCCGAGGGGAGCGGCGAGGGCCAGGATGAGGTAACGAGAGAGACTTTGCATGGCGCTTGATGTTCTGATCGTAGACGATGAAGCCGATATCCGGGATCTGGTGGCGGGTGTCCTGGAGGATGAGGGCTTTGAAACGCGGCTCGCGGGCGGCAGCGACGAGGCCCTGGAGGCGCTCGCCGCGCGGCGGCCATCGCTGGTGCTGCTCGACGTCTGGCTGCAAGGCTCGCGCCTGGACGGTCTCGAACTGCTCGAGGAGATCAAGCGGCGCGATGCGAGTATCCCGGTGCTGATGATTTCAGGCCATGGCAATATCGACACGGCCGTGGCCGCGATCCGCAAGGGCGCCGTCGATTTCCTCGAAAAGCCCTTTGAATCGAGCCATTTGCTTCACGTCGTCGGCCGTGCGACCGAAACCGAACGCCTGCGCCGCGAAAACCAGGTGCTGCGCGCCCGCTTCGGCCAGGAAGAGGAGCTGACGGGCACCAGCAATGCGATCAACGCCGTCCGCGCCACGATCAAGAAGGTCGCCGGCACGGGGAGCCGCGTGATGATCACCGGGCCGGCGGGCGTCGGCAAGGAAGTCGCCGCGCGCATGCTGCATAACTGGTCGGGACGGGCGGACGGTCCCTTCATCATCGTGACGGCGGCCCGCATGGAGCCCGAGCGGGCGGAAGAGGAGATGTTCGGCGTCGAGAGCGACGACGGCGTCGTCCGCCCTGGCCTGCTCGAGCAGGCGCATGGCGGCACGCTCTTTCTCGACGAGATCGCCGACATGCCCCTCACCACGCAGGGCAAGATCCTGCGCGTGCTCACCGACCAGAGCTTCACCCGCATCGGCGGGCAAAGGCAGGTGAAGGTCGATATCCGGGTGATCTCGGCCACCGCGCGCAATCTCAAGGAAGAAATCGAGGCGCGGCGTTTTCGCGAGGATCTCTATTATCGCCTCAATGTCGTGCCGCTCGGTATCCCGCCGCTTGCAGAACGCCGCGACGACATACCCGCGCTGGTCGATCATTATCTGGCGCGCTTCGCCTCCGAACGCGGCCTACCGCCGCCGCGCATGGCCTCGAACGCCATGGCCGCGCTCCAGGCGGGCGAATGGCCCGGCAATGTCCGTCAGCTGCGCAATGTGGTCGAGCGCACGATCATTCTGGCGCCGGCCCAGCATGAGGGCGCGATCGAGCTCGACATGCTGCCGGCCGAGGCATCGGGCGGCGGCGACGATGTCGGCCTGTCCAGTGCGATCATGGGGGCGCCGCTCCGCGAAGCCCGCGAGAATTTCGAGCGCGAATATCTCAAGATCCAGATCAAGCGGTTCTCGGGAAATATTTCCCGCACGGCAGCGTTCATTGGCATGGAACGTTCGGCCTTGCATCGGAAGCTCAAGTCATTGGGGCTCGGCGACACGCGCGACAATTGAATCAGTTTTTCATTGTGCAATGCGACAAAGTCTGTGGATTTTGCCCGGGAAACCTATTAACCTTGGTGTCGCCGCGGGTGGCGGCGATGATTTGAGACGTCAAGTCATGACGCAATGCGGACAGCGATCCGCCAATAAACGGAGTAACAAATGGCAGAAAAGCTCAATAATCTTCAGGATATTTTCCTGAACAGCCTCCGTAAGAGCAAGACCCCGGTGACAATGTTCCTGGTCAAGGGCGTGAAGCTTCAGGGAATTGTAACCTGGTTCGACAATTTTTCCGTGCTTCTGCGCCGCGATGGACAGACTCAGCTCGTCTACAAGCACGCTATTTCGACCGTGATGCCCGCTCACCCGATCGATCTCGCCAAGATCGAGTCGGCCTTTTCCGCCAATGACCGCAAGCCGAAGCTTCTGCAGGAAATATTCCTTTCGGCGGTGCACAAAACGAACAATCCGGTGACGATGTTCCTGGTCAATGGCGTCATGCTTCAGGGCGACATCTCCGCCTTCGACCTGTTCTGCATGCTCCTTCAGCGCGACGGCATCGTCCAGCTGGTCTACAAGCACGCCATCTCGACGGTTCAGCCGACCCATCCCCTTGACCTCTCGACCGAAGGGGAGGATCCCGAGCTCGACTGAGCGGCAACGGGACCGGAACCATCGCGCATTTTAACGAGAGAGAAGAGGTTTCCCGCGGCGCGCGTGCGCTGGTCGTCCATGCCGAGCAGGGCGGCCGGCAGCGGCGCGACGTCGCTGCGCGGCTTGAGGAGGCGAGGGGTCTCGCCCTCGCCATCGGGCTCGACGTGCGCGAAACCCACGCCTTTCGCGTGCGCCAGTCGCGCCCGGCGACACTGTTCGGCGCCGGCCAGATCGAGCAAGTCGCGGCTCATGTCGCGATGGACGATGCCGAACTGGTCGTCGTCGACAACAACCTGACCCCGGTCCAGCAGAGCAATCTCGAAAAGGCCTGGAACGCCAAAGTCATCGACCGGACCGGACTCATTCTCGAAATTTTCGGCGAGCGCGCCGCCACGGCCGAAGGGCGGCTGCAGGTCGAACTCGCCCATCTCGACTATCAGGCTGGCCGGCTCGTGCGAAGCTGGACCCACCTCGAGCGCCAGCGCGGCGGCTTCGGCTTCCTTGGCGGCCCGGGCGAGACGCAGATCGAAGCCGACCGGCGTATGATCCGCGATCGGATGTCGCGTATTCGCCGCGAACTGGAGCAGGTAACGCGCACTCGCGGCCTGCATCGCGCCCGGCGCCAGCGCGCGCCATGGCCGGTGATCGCGCTGGTCGGCTACACCAACGCCGGGAAATCGACATTATTCAACCGCTTGACCGGCGCCGAAGTGCTGGCCCAGGACATGCTGTTCGCGACACTCGATCCGACGATGCGGCAGATCTCACTGCCCGGCATCGACAAGGCCATCCTCTCAGATACCGTCGGTTTCGTCTCGGACTTGCCGCACCAGCTCATCGCGGCCTTCCGCGCCACGCTGGAGGAGGTGCTGTCGGCCGATCTCATCCTGCATGTCCGCGATATCGCCCATCCGGACACGGACGCACAAAAGGCGGACGTCCTCGACGTGCTCGGCGAATTGGGGGCGCTACCGGCGGGAATAGACGGCAATGAAGCCGGTCCTGCGGTCATCGAGGTCTGGAACAAGGCCGATCTCGTCGCCGATCCGGCTCATCGCGCCGCGATCGAGGAACGCGCCGCACGCGAAGGCAATGTCGTCATCGTTTCAGCGCTCAGCGGGGAAGGCGTTTCCGATCTTCAACGTGCTATGGCCGATCTGCTCGGCAAGGGCCATCGGCGTTACGAAATCGCCGTCGATCCCGCCAATGGCGCGGCGCTGGCATGGCTGCATGCGCATGGGGAAGTGGTCGACCAGGATGTGGCGGAAGACGGTACGATCCTGGCGTCTGTGCGGCTGGATCCGACTGATTTCCACCGGTTTCAAAGGCAATTCGCGCCGTAATCACGCCTGGGCTATTCGGTAGCTTTCACAGCCTGCCACAATGCTTCCTGCTGATCGAGGGACAGATCGGGAAAAGGCACCGGTCCGGTCATCGCTTCCATGGCACGAAAGCGGCGTTCGAACTTAAGATTTGCGGCGCGCAGGGCGGCTTCCGGATCGACGCGATGGTGGCGGGCCAGATTGGTGGCCGCGAAGAGCATGTCTCCAATCTCTTCGGCGACATGATCCGGTGTCGTGGCAGAGGACAATTCTTCAAGCTCTTCCATGAGCTTATCCTGAACTGCTGAGATATCATTCCAATCGAAGCCGACCCGCGCGGCGCGCTTTTGCAGCTTTTCGGCGCGCGCGAGCGCCGGCAGGCCCAGCGCTACGCCGGCCAATGCGGAACTATCATCATCCGCTTTCTCAGCACGCTCGGCGGCCTTGATCTGTTCCCAACCGGGAGATTCTTCGCCGTCACCGAAAACATGCGGATGACGTCGCACCATCTTGTCACAAATAGCTGTAATCACGTCTGAAAGCGAAAACTTACCAGCTTCCTCCGCCATGCGGCTGTGAAACACGACCTGGAGGAGGAGATCGCCAAGCTCGTCCTTCAGCGCTGCCATATCATTGCGCTCGATCGCGTCGGCAACCTCATAGGCTTCCTCGATCGTATAGGGCGCAATCGATGCGAAATCCTGCTCCACGTCCCACGGACAGCCGGTCTCGCGATCACGCAACCGCGCCATGATCGCCACGAGAGGGGAAATGTCGGGGTAAGAGATATCGGTCGCCTGCTGATCCATCGCTAAGTCCGATAATATATATTATGTTAAATGAGGTATTGGTTTGGCGGATTTCGGCTCAACTTTTCCTGTCCTCAATCTCTTGCGCCCACAAGATTGCTTCGCGCCTGGCGGCGCTTCGACTCCGAACAAGGCTCGAACCGTCCGAGAATACACCACTTCGGAAAGCCTCCGGTCGAGAGGCTTTCCGAAGTGGTGCACCCAACAGGATTCGAACCTGTGGCCTTCGGATTAGGAATCCGACGCTCTATCCTGCTGAGCTATGGGTGCACGTAGCGCCGGCTCTAATGTGTGCTTTCCGGCGGCGCAACCGGCACGATCAGCGGCGCGACCGGCACGCCTTCTTCCATCATCGCGCGCGCCTCGCGCGCATTCGTCGTGCCGTGGATCGGCGCTTGCTCGGCTTCGCCATAATACATGGCGCGCGCCTGCTCGGCGAACTTGTCGCCGACCCATTGCGACTTTTCCAGCATTTCGGCCTGGGCCTGCGCCAGGGCACCGAGCATTTGCTCGAGCTTCGCCTGATCAGGCGAACCGCTGGCCATGGCGACCGAGGGCGGCGCTTCGACGGTGCCGGCCGGGGCACTGCCCCGCCGATTGCTTTTGGCGGCAACCGCAGGCGCCATTACGGCCTTTGCGACGTCTGCACTGCCGCACACGGGACAGGCAACCTGCCGCTTGCCGCGCTGATCCTCATAGTCGCCGCTCGAACGGAACCAGCCTTCGAAGACGTGGTCGTGGGTGCATTTGAGGTCGAAGCTGATCATGCGGTGGCTGTTTTCGCAATGGTCCGCCGATGGCGCAAGACAGGAATACGCGCACGCACATCTTCAATGCGGCCCAGCGGCAGGTCGACAAGGTGAAGGCCGGGCCTGTCGCCGGCATCGAGCAGGATCTCGCCCCAGGGATCGACGACGAGGCTATGGCCATAGGTCGATCGCCCGTCCTCATGGCGCCCGACCTGCGCCGCCGCGATCACGAACATCGCGTTTTCGATCGCGCGGGCGCGCATCAGCACATGCCAATGCGCTTCTCCGGTCGGAACCGTGAAGGCCGCCGGGATGGCTGCCATCGTTGCACCCGCCTCGGAGAGCGCCTGATAAAGGCCGGGAAACCGCAGATCGTAGCAGATCGTTAGGCCGAGCTTACCCCAAGGCGTATCGGCCAGCACCGGCCCTTCTCCGCCAACATAGCTGTTGGATTCGCGCCAGCTTTCGCCGCTCGGCAAGTCGACATCGAAGAGATGCATCTTGTCGTAGCGCGCACGGACCTCGCCCTCGTCGTCGATCAGATAGGCGCGATTGCGGCGCTTGCCGCTGTCCGGATCGGCTATGGCGAGCGAGCCCAGTTGCACCCAGAGACGATGCTCACGTGCCGCAATCTTTACAGCCGCCAACACGTCGTCTTCTTCCTCGACGCGGATCGCCGATGCCGACCGCTGGCGGTCCATATCGAGGCAGCCGGACATTTCAGGGGTAAACAGCATGTCGGCGCCGGCCGCACGCGCCTCCGAAATGGCGGCGGTCAGGATCGCGGCATTGGCGGCCGGATCGATGCCGGCCGTCATTTGCAGAAGAGCGGCGCGCATGCTGGTCAAGCCGCGGAGGATCCCAGCATCGCGTCCAGTTTTCCGGCGCGGTCCAGCGCGGCCAGATCGTCGCTGCCGCCGACGTGCATGCCATTGATGAAGACCTGCGGCACCGTCGAGCGGCCGCCGGAACGATCGATCATCTCGACCCGCTGCGGGCCGCCGAGGCTGATGTCATATTCCTCGAAGTCGACGCCCTTCTCGCTGAGCAGGCGCTTGGCGCGCGCGCAGTAGCCGCACCAGTCCTTGGTATAGATTTCAACGCGCCCCATGATCGCACCGCTTCCCATGTATTTTCATGCAATTCATGTCGGGTCGATGGGTGCCAAAGTCAATCGGGCTGAGTTCAGTCACCGATCTCCCCCGCGCGGGTCCAGCAGATGATCTCGACTCGCGCAGCCCCCCCGCCTTTCAACATGCGCGCGCAGGCCACCGCGGTCGATCCCGTGGTCCAGATGTCGTCGATCAGGATCACGGTCTTGCCGGCAAGCCGCGCCTTTGCCCCAGGCGCCAGCGCAAAGGCGCCTTTGACGGCCTTTTCGCGCGCCCGCGGCCCGAGCGAATGGAGTGGCGGCGTGTTCCGCGTCCGGCGAAGCAATCCCGTTTCCAACGGAAGTCCGGTGCTCCGCGAAAGCTGATGCCCGATCAGCGCGGCCTGATTGAAACCCCGTGACCAGATGCGCCACCGATGCAGCGGGACGGGCACCAATATGGCGTCCCCGTCACTTGGCAATGCCAGCAACCGCTGCATTTGCGCAGCCATGACCCGCGCCAGACTGACGCGTCGGCTATATTTGAGCTTATGCGCCAAGGTGCGCCCGACTTCGCCATAGTGCATCAGCGCCCGCGCGCGCTCGAACGGCGGAGGATCCGCGAGGCAGGCGCCGCATTGCGCCTCGTCGCCCATCACCTGCGACGGCAGCTTCACCCCGCAGATCCTGCATAGCGGATCGCCGATATAGTCGATCGATTGCCAGCAAGGGCCGCAAAAAGCGCCCGGCTCGCTCACGATATCGCCGCAGGCGGGGCAGCGCGGGGGCAGCGCATAGTCCAGCGCCGGCCCGAGGAGGGGCTTCGCCATAGACCGTATCCGCGCGACCCACATCATATCCTGCTTGTTCCATGGGCCTCGGCGCGGCACAAGCCCGCCCCATGAGCGATCCGGGCACTGTCCCATCCATTTTCGATGAGTCCCGCAGGGCCATGCGCCGTGACCGAGCAGTACACCGGTTCGCGTCCCATGACTTTCTCTATACGGCCATGGCGGAACAGATGCTGGAGCGTCTGGACGATGTGACGCGGCAATTCGAACGGGCGCTGATCATCGGCTGCCCTGACGACAGGCTTGCGGTCGCCCTGCGCGCGAGAGGCATAAACGTGACTTGCGCCGATCCGGGACCGGCCTTCGCGCAGGCGGCAGGGGGCGAGGTCGTCCGTGAGGATGCCTTGCCCTATCCTCCGGCAAGCTTCGACCTCGTTCTGTGCTGCGGCACGCTCGACAGCGTCAACGACCTGCCTGGCGCCCTTATCGCCATGAACCGCGCGCTGGAGCCGGACGGGCTCATGCTGGTCAGCTTTACCGGCGCCGGCTCCCTGCCGAAGCTGCGCGCGTCGCTGATCGCCGCCGACGGCGACCGCACGGCTCAACGACTCCATCCGCAAGTCGATGTCCGCGCCCTCGGCGATCTCCTGCATCGCGCCGGCTTCGCCATGCCGGTCGCCGACCATGAGACGCTCGATGTGCGTTATGGGTCCCTGTTCACCTTGCTTGCCGACCTGCGCGGCATGGGCGCCGCACAGTGCCTCGCCTCGGCGCCGCCGCCGCTCACGCGCATCGGCCTAGCGCGCGCTGCCGAAGCCTTTGCCGGCATGGCCGATCCTGACGGGCGCACGAACGAGCGGTTCGTCATCCTGCATGGTAGCGGTTGGCATCCGGCACCGAATCAGGCCCGGCCCGCGCGCCGGGGGAGCGCCACGGTCTCGCTGGCCGATGTCTTGAAAACCAAAAGCGGCTGATCAGAGCAACGCGTCGAGAATCGCCACCAGCGGGCGATCGGCGGGCGGCATGTCGAGACTGAACATCTCGCGCGTCGCTACCCATTTCGCCTGTGGAGCCTCCTGGGGCGTCACGATTCCGCGCCATTTGCGACAGACATACAGAAGCAGCAGCAGAGTCCGCGCGCCGATCATGCCGGTCGAGAATGTCGCGGGCGCGAGGCATGCGACATCGGTGTCGATCAACAGCTCCTCGCGCAGCTCGCGGATCAATGCCGCCTCGGGCGTTTCACCGGGCTCGACCTTGCCGCCGGGGAATTCCCACAAGCCGCCCATGTTCTTTTCGGGCGGCCGCTGCTGCACGAAAACGCGCGCCTGATCGTCCACAAGTGCCGCTGCAACAACGGTTATGACAGTTAAGTCATTCGAGACATTCTCATTCCACACTTTGTTAAGCGTTCCTTTTTTACAATCCGGTCAACGCCCATACAGGGGAATGAGACCGTGATCCGCATTCTTCGCAGACTTCTCGCGTCGGACAAGGGCGCAACCGCCGTCGAATATGGCCTGATTATCGCCATGATCGTCCTGGCGATGCTGGCGGCGCTGACGAATGTCGCCACCAAGACAAACGGGATGTGGGGCAACGTGGCAAATGAAGTTACCAACAGTTAACCACATATTCTTTACATCTCTCTAAGAATATTAGGAATTTATCAAGAATTGGGGACGTAGGGTAGGAACCGACGCTGGCTATATATTCCAGGGCCGGGTGTTTGCTGAATGTGTTTGAGGAGACCTCGCATGACCTTCTTTCGTAAGCTGATCAAGAACAGCAAGGGCGCCACCGCCATCGAGTATGGCCTGATCGCTGCCCTTATCGCCGTCGCCGCTATCGGCGCCATGAGCTCGCTCGGTGGCAAGCTGAAGACGACGTTCAACGGTGTTGCGAACAACCTGAACTAATCCAGTTCGGTTTCCGTAGCAGATCCATAAGGGCGGCCGCACGAAAGTGCGGTCGCCTTTTGGTTTTCCGGAGCCCCTCTCTGCTCCAGACGGGCGACTTCCGCAGAAAACCGAAGGAATCAAAGTGCACCGACGGTTAACCTCGGATGACGTTACGGAACCTCGGGCATTTTTAGGATTTCGTAAAGGAACGCAGCGTAATTTTGCAGCGCTGGCTCAATTTTTGGGTCGGGTGTTTGCTGAATGACTGAGGAGCCCCCCATGTCTTTCTTTCGTAAGCTGATCAAGAACAGCAAGGGCGCCACGGCCATCGAATATGGCCTGATTGCCGCCCTGATCGCTGTTGCTGCCATTGGTGCCATGAGCGCCCTCGGCGGCAAGCTGACCACGACGTTCAATGGCGTTGCGAACAACCTGAACTAACAGGCGTTTGCGTCGTATTACTCCGTAGAAGCGGCCGCATGCGAATGCGGCCGCTTTCTCGTTTTCGGGCTAGAGTCTGATCCGGCAGATCTGAATCGTCTAGTACGTCCTTTCCTCTAGAATATGACCAGCTTGACCGTGGCGCCCGGCGTGAGCGGGTCGCCTGACTTCATTCCGTTCAGAACAAGGAAGCGCTCGAGCTGGTGATCGCCATAGGCCATCTGTTGAGCAAGACTGGCCGGCGTATCCCCCGCCCGCACCCGCACCAAATGGATCTTGCGCGATTTGATCCCGGCTGCCTCCTGGTCGGTCATGCGCACCATGGAGTTCACCGTCGTCACCAGCGCGCCCATGCTCTGGCCTTGCGGCGTTACCACCATGAGCTGATAGGCCGTGTTGGACGAATAGGCATAGCCGATGATGGTGACGCTGAGCCGCGAGCCCTGTGAATTGGTCATGCTGGCACTGCCGAAGCTAGCGGCCAGCCCATTGATCGTCGTGCGCTGCAGGGGAATGGAGCCGATCTGGCTCCCCTGCCCGGCCAATTGCTGGAAGAGGCTTTGAACATAAGCGTCGAGATTGCCGTCATAGCGCCCGCCGCTGAACTGGGCCTTGGCCGACTGGGACGAAATCGTCACGAAATCCGATTGATTGTCGACCGCATAGCCCTCAGGCACCGTGAATTTGAGCTTGAGGCCGGGATGCATGAACTGGCGGCCCACGACGATGCCCTGCGCCGCATCGTCCCCGTAGAGCAGGCCTTCGAGATTGCTGATGAACAGCGCCTTGTTGCGCAGCGTCGCCTTCGAACCGGTCGACCGGGCGGTCTGCAGCGCCCGTGAGACACGTGCGCCTGGATCGGGGTGCGTGCTGGCCCATTCGGGAACGCTGCTCGGTGTGCCGCTCACCTGTCCATCGAGCGCGGTCTGCGCCGCGAGGCTGGCCAGCATGGTCGAAAGCGCAGCGGGATCGTAACCGGCCTTGGAGAGGTATTGAACGCCAAGATCGTCCGCCTCATATTCCTGGGTGCGCGAATATTTGAGCGTCAGCAGCTGCGCGCCGGTGCCGATGCCCTTCTGGAGCAGGCCGCCGAGCCCGCTATCGCCGGCAACCTGCCCTATCAGCACCTGCCCCAGGACGCCGAGGATCGTGTTCCGGGTCGCCGCGCTCTGGCGCTTCTTGCCATGCTGAGCCGCGACATGACCGATCTCGTGGCCAAGAACGCCGGCCAGCTCGGCCTCGTCGTTCATCAACCCCATGAGCTGGCGCGTCACATAGACATAGCCGCCCGGGATCGCGAAAGCGTTGTTCACCGAGCTGTTGAGCAGGCTGATCGTGAAATCGCCCTGCTGGTTCGAAAGGCTCGACTGGACGGCGATCTTGCGCCCGACCTGGATCACATAGGCGGCCTGGGGTCCGTCGTAGAGCCCCCCAAATTCCTTGAGCAGTTCGGGATGTGCCTTGGCGCCTTCCGTCTTCTCCGCGGCGCTCATCGCGCTGACGGTCTGGATCGGCTTGGTCGAGGCAGCATCGCCCTGCGGGGCCAGCACCGCAACGCCACCAGCCAGCAGGATCAGGGCGGCGCCCCAGTGTTTCACAAATCGCGTCATGTTCGGCTCCCCAAGGCCGGGAGAGGATAGCCCGACGGGAACCGATTGCAATAATGCTGGCGGGCGTCAGCCGCCCATCGCCAGGAACTTGTCCGCGCGTTGCTTGCGCAGCTGCTCCGGCTTGAGCCCTTCGAGGTCGCGCAGCTCGGCCACGATCGCCTTGCGAAGGGCTTCGATCGCCACCGTCGGTTCGCGATGTGCACCCCCGACCGGTTCAGGCACGATCCGGTCGATCACATCGAGCGCGGAAAGCTGCTGGGCTGAAACCTGCATGGCTTGCGCGGCGTCGGCTGCCTTGTCGGCGGTGCGCCAGAGAATCGACGCACAACCTTCAGGCGAGATAACGGAATAAATGGCATGCTCGAACATCAGCACGCTATTGCCCGCCGCCAGCGCGACCGCGCCGCCTGAACCGCCCTCGCCCACGATCACGGCAATGAGCGGCACACCGAGCGCCAGGCAGGCCTCGGTGCCCCGCGCAATCGCTTCCGCCTGTCCGCGCTCCTCTGCCTGCACGCCGGGGAAAGCGCCCGACGTATCGACCAGGGTCACGACCGGGAGTCCGAAGCGGTCAGCGAGTTCCATGAGTCGGATCGCCTTCCGATAGCCTTCGGGCATGCCCATGCCGAAATTATGCTTCACGCGGCTGGCTGTGTCATTTCCGCGCTCATGGCCGATCAGCATGACCCGGCGGCCGCCGATCGTGGCAAAGCCACCCAAGATCGCCTGGTCGTCGCCAAAGGCACGATCACCGGCGAGTGGCACGAAATCCGAGCACATTCCGGCGACAAGGTCGCGGAAATGCGGGCGCTGCGGATGACGCGCCACCTGTGTCTTCTGCCAAGGAGTCAGCTTGGCATAGAGTTCGCCCAGCATAGTCGTCGAGCGCTGCTGGAGCTTCTCGATCTCGCTGTCGATGTCGATCGAGCCGCTATCGGCCGTCTCGCGCAGTTCATCGATACGGGCCTGGAGCGCGGCCACGGGCTTCTCAAAGTCGAGATAAGAAATCATCGAGGTGCGTTAAGCGCCGGGGCGCTTGAGGTCAACGAGCGGATGGCGCGCATTCACGAGCGCGACGAGCCGGCTGGCGTCGACATGAGTGTAGATCTGCGTGGTCGCGATGTCGGCATGGCCGAGCATCGCCTGCAGCGCACGGAGATCTGCGCCCCCTTCGAGCAGGTGCGTCGCGAAGGCATGGCGCAGGACGTGCGGGCTGACGCGAGCGGGATCGATGCCGGCGGCCGCAGCCAATGCCCGCACGAGCTGGAAGAGACGGATGCGCGAAAGATGGCTGGCACCCGAGGGAAAGAGCCACAGGCTGGCTTCCGGAACATGAGAGCGCCAGGCAGCGATGGCGGCGCGCGCGCGGTCCGAGATCGGCACGAGACGCTCGCGCCCACCCTTGCCGCGCAGGATCAAATAGGGCCGGTCGGTCGAAACGGCACGCAACGGCAGCGAAACGAGCTCAGAGGCGCGCAGTCCCGATCCGTAGAGCAGTTCGATGAGGGCAGCGAGACGCAGATCCAGCGGATCGGGTGGCGAGCGATCGAGTCGAGCCTGGATTGCGCCAAACAGGGCCTCGACATCGTCATGGCTCAACACTTTGGGAAGCGGCCGGCGGGTCGTCGGGCGCGGCAAGGCGGCGGACGGATTGTCGGCCCGAATGCCCTCGGCCTCCAGGAAGCCGAAGAATCCGCGCAAAGTCGAGGATTTGCGGGCAAGACTGGACGATGAAAGCGTCGCCCAGCCCTGCGCCAGGCGTCCCAGAGATTGCCCATTGGCCTCAGACAGGTTGCCGATGCGTCCCGCAGCGTCTTCCAGGTCATTACGATAAGCGAGGAGCGTGTTGCGTGCCGCGCCGCGCTCAGCAGCCAGCATGGCGAGATAGCGGTCGATCATGGCCGCATCGGTCCGGCTGACCGGACCCGCGTCCCCGATCTCGGTCATCCCGCCCGCGCCATGGCCTCGGCGGCGATCATCCGGGCGTAGGGGTCGAGCCCGACCTGCCTCAGCGCTGCCGTGATGAAATAGAGATGGCGGGCAGGCACGGCATTCCAGTCATTGGTCTGCAGTCCCACAGCCACGAGCAATGCGACCGTCCCCTTCTCGCCCCGGCTTGCCGCCGCCATGATCGCGCGCGCCCATTTGCCTCGCGGCGCCGGGTCGATACCCATGTCACGGAGAAGACCGGCCCGATCCGTCGTGGGAATGCGGTCGAGCCCCGCCAGCGAAGCGACAAGATAATGCCCGACGCGGCCGTCCTTGCTCTCATCCGCACCGACGAAATCGCGGATGCGCGATGCGGCGAGCGGCACGCGCGGCTGCGGCGTACCGGTCGCCAGCATCGCCCAGGAGCGCTGGCGCGCATCGCCCGACAGGCCCTCGGCGATCTCCGACCAGCGCGCCGCACTGCGGTCATAACCGGACGACAGCATGGCGGCGATCAGCCAGGGCGTGTCTTCGCCGGCAATATTCTCCGGCTTTACCGTCGCAGCGGCGCGCGCAATGACGGGCAGCGCGGCATAGTCGACGCCACCCGGACCTGCGGCAGCTTTGTCGGCGCGATCACGGCTCCAGAAATCATGCATCGCCCCGATGCGCTCTTCACTGGCCTCGCCGGCATAAGCGGTGCGAAGCAGGTCGCCGATATCCTGTGCCGGTCCTTCGGCATCCGGCTCGCTATTCCATGAATCGTAGAAGCCGCGCGCCGCCGTACCGGAAAAGACGCCAAGCCGTGTCGCCGTCACCGTGCCGGGCAAACGCTGCAGGGACGTCAGCATCGGCGCGCGCGCTTCCCAGGCGCGCACTTGCTGCCCCACCGTGGCGTACAGCTCCTCCGGAATGGCGACATTGGTCGCGGTGGCGAGACCGAAGCGCCATGTCGTGAGCCGATCGACGCCTGCCCACTCGATTTTGACCGAACGGCGGCTGGCGGGACCTGCGCCCACCGTCTTCTCGGCAAGGCGATAGTCGATGCCGCGGGCAATGCCCCGCCGTTCGGCCTGGCCCAGAATCGCCGTCGCGCTGTTTTGGTCCGCCGAGAAGGACGCGCAGATCGCCTGCGCCATGAACCAGCTCGGCTCATTGGAGAAGTCGCGGGCGCGCGGCAGCAGCGGACACATGCCCGCCGGATCGGCCGACGCGAGCAACGACTGCATCGCGATCGCATAGAGCCGCCGCGTATAACGGTCGTTGTCGACGCCCTGGATGAGCAGGCGGGCATTATCGGCCTCGCCCATGCGCAGCAGCAGCCATGACCGCTCGGCGACCCAGTCGGCGCCGGCAATGCCGGCCGGTGTGTCGCTTTGGGTGAGCAGGGCGCGGCGGAGCAGGATGCTCGCCCAGCGTGATGCGATCGGCGCCCGCGTCGCCGCCATGATCCGTGCCTTGTCGAGCCCCGCGGCATAACCGAAGGCGCCCCCGCCCAGACCGCCGAGGTCCGGTGTCAGCGGGCCGATGCGATCGAGCGAATGCCTCGCCGCTGCCGGCAAGTCGACGCCGCCTTCCACGATGGTTTCGCCCTGGGCCTCATTGAGCAGGCCGCCTTCGCCCGGAGCGCCCGGCACGGCCTCTGCCGCCTGGTCCGAGAGGCTCCCGGACGGCGGCGGCGGAGACGTCGGCGTTGGCGTAGCAGCCGGCTGGGGCTGGGCCGGCTGGCGCGGCGCGGGCGGCTGGGGCGCGCCGAAGCCTTCCGGCAGGATCGATTCGGGGCCCTGCGCGAGCACGGGTATCGCCAGCGCCACAGCGCCGGCGCCGATCAGCGCATGCCATCGCTTGAGCCGGACGGCCATGGCCTTAGTGCCCGAGCTGCTCGGACGGAATGGCGATTTCGACGTGCTGCTGAGGCCGCTCTCCGCCCTTCATCCAGGCTGCCACGAGCACGCCGATGACGATGACGGCAGCGAGGATCAGCAAGAGCGAAAATGGACTGCGGCGGCGGCGGGCGGGTTCGTAACGGCTGATCTTCATGGTCCTTCTCGAACCGGCTGCATTTGCCGTGAGCGGCGGGAGCGCGGTCGGAACGGCGTTGCCACACGCGCAGGCGACTGTATAGCCGCGCTCGTCATGCTGCGAAATGATAAATATGCCGAAAGGGGCGTCAAAGCATCGCTCGTCCTTGTGGGGTTGATGGGTGTCGGCAAGTCGACCATCGGCCGGCGGCTGGCTGCGCGGCTTGGCCTGCCGTTCGTCGATGCCGACGAGGAAATCGAGCGGGCAGCCGGCATGACCATCCAGGAAATCTTCGATCGCCATGGTGAAGCCGCTTTCCGCGATGGCGAGCGGCGCGTGATCGCTCGCCTCATCGACGGCTCCCCCAAGGTGATTGCGACCGGGGGCGGCGCGTTCGTCAACGCGCAGACCCGCACCCTCATCCTCGGCAAGGCGACAGCCATCTGGCTCGACGCGGATATCGATGTCCTCGTCGGCCGCGTGTCCCGCCGCGACGGCCGCCCTTTACTCAAGGGCAAGGATCCGCGCGAGGTGCTCACCCGCCTCGCCGCCGAGCGCAGCCCATTTTATGAACAGGCCCCGATCCGCGTGAGAAGCACTGATTCGCCCCATGACGCGACGGTCGAGGCCATTATCGAGGCGATCCGGCAATGACGACCGTCCCCGTTTCCCTCGGTGAGCGTAGCTACAAGGTCCGCATCGAGCCCGGCCTGCTCGAACGGGCGGGCGAAGTGCTCGAGCCTTATGCCGGCAAGCGCCCCTTCGTCATCGTCACCGACGAGAATGTCGCGGCCCAGCCCTTCTTCTGGACGCTGTACAACGCACTGTCATCCGTCGGCCCCGCGCCGCAGGTCATCAAGCTTCCGCCCGGTGAAGGCACCAAGAGCTGGGCCCAGCTCGAAGCGCTGACCGACCAGCTGATCGAGCTCGGCGTGGAGCGCAGCGACCATGTCATCGCCCTTGGCGGCGGTGTCATCGGCGATCTCGTGGGCTTTGCAGCCTCTGTGGTGAAGCGCGGCTGTAATTTCATCCAGATCCCAACCACGCTGCTCGCCCAAGTCGACAGTTCGGTCGGCGGCAAGACCGCGATCAACAGCCGCGCGGGCAAGAACCTGATCGGCGCCTTCCACCAGCCTGCTCTGGTGCTGATCGACCCCGACACACTCGATACGCTGCCGCCGCGTGAGACGCGGGCGGGCTATGCCGAGATCGTCAAATACGGCCTGATCGACGATCCGGACTTCTTCGGCTGGTGCGAGGCGAACGGCACGGCCCTGCTGAATGGCAGTGGCGCCGCGCGCGAATATGCCATTGCCAAGAGCGTCGCCGCCAAGGCCGCCATCGTCTCCGAAGACGAGCGCGAAACCACCGGCCGGCGGGCCCTGCTCAATCTCGGACATACATTCGGCCATGCGCTGGAAGCCGACACCGGATTTTCCGACAAGCTGCTCCACGGCGAGGCGGTCGCCGCGGGCATGGCGCTCGCCTTCGCTTATTCGGTGCGCCGAGGTGAATGCTCCGGCCAGGAAGCCGGCCGTGTAGCCGGTCATCTGCGCACCGCAGGCCTGCCGGCCAGCCTTGCCGATGCAGACGTGTCGGCCAGCGGCGAGACGCTCGTAGGCCACATGCTCCACGACAAGAAAATGGCGGGCGGGACCCTGCCTTTCCTGCTCGCGCGCGGCATTGGCCAGACCTATCTCGCGAAGAATGTCGATCTCGCGGACGTCGCTGCATTCCTGGACGAAAGCCGGGGCTAGATCCGGCCCTTGAAGAAACTCCAGGCGGCCCACAGCCAGCCCGCGATCATCAGTACGCCGCCGATCGGCGTGATCGCCCCGAACCAGCGCGGCGCGCCCAACGCCATCGCGTAGAGCGTCGCCGCGAACAGCACGCTCCCCGCCAGCAGCAACCATGCCGGCCGCGCCAGCACTGGCCAGCGGATCAGCAGCAACGCAGCTGCGGCATGCACCAGCTGATAATGCCCGCCCGTCTGCAGCCATTCCGCCGCCTGCGCCGAGCTCGCCGCATGCGCGCCGAATGCCGCCGCCCCGACCGCAATTGCCGCGCTCAGCGCCGCGAAACCGGCAATCCGCCCCTCAGCCATCGACCGCTGCCCGATCAAGCGCCGCGCTGGCCGCCTCGAAGGCAAGCCGCATCGAGGGATGGCGTGCCGGATAATCCTTTCCCGCCGCTAGCAGGCCGATCTCCGGCCAATCCGGAAGCGCGTCCGTCTCGCCAGCCAGATAAGCCCGCCAGGCCTCGCCCGCAGCCCCGATTTCTGTAGAATTTCGTCCCTTTGCGCCCAGCGCCATGATCGCCGCCGCCGCTTGGCCCAGCGCACAGGCCTTGGCGTCGAGCCCGACCGCCGCGACCGTTCCATCCTCGGCCAACGCCAGTGTCACGGTCATGCGGCTGCCGCAGGTCGGCGAACGCCGTTCCTCGCGCAGTGGCGCGTCGGCCAGCGGCGGAAACTCCGCGACCCGTGCCGCCATGCGCAGCACATCGATACTGTAGAGTGTGCCGCTCACTTCAGTCTCAAGGCTCGGCCTTGTTGATCGGGATCGCGTCGCCGTCCGGCTTGGCCTTGTCCTCTCCGAAGCTGGTCAAGCCGCCGTCCCGGCTGTTCTGCGCCACCCAGCTGCTCATTGCCTCGCTGCTGGCGTTGAGCAGCGGATCGCTGCGCGACAGGCGCAGCCAGTCCGGCTTCACCGACGTCTGGCCGTAGAGCGCGTGATAGACGAAGATAAAGCCGACATAGCAGACCGTGACGATGAGCAGGCCCTTGATGGCGCCGAAGCCGAAGCCGAGCACACGATCGAAGAAACCGAGCCCAGCATTACGGATCTGGCTGGAAATCGTGCTGGCGAGAAGTTTGGTCGCCAGGAAGACCGATCCGAAGATCAGCACGAGAGCGAGCAGCGCAGCCACATATTCGCTGCCGAGATGCGGCGCGGCCCAATTGGTGATCGGCCCGTGCAGCAGGCGAACCGCGACAATGCCGGCCACGACAGCGCACAGCGCAAGCACTTCCTTGACGAAACCCTTCATCAAGCCCCGGGCGCCGAATGCACCCACGACAAGCAAGACGACGATGTCGAACGCGGCCATGGCTGCTGAGCTAGTGCCGCCCAAGCATCTGGTCAACCAGATCGGTCAGGCGCGCGAAATGCCGTTGCGTCATACTGGCGCTCATATCACCCGCAGACTTCGGCCCCCAGGCTTCCCCAAAGCCCAGCTTTGCCGACTCGCGCAGCCGCATCGGCAGGTGCGCGACTGGCCTGATTTCACCGGAAAGCGCGATTTCCCCCAGCATCACGGCGTCGTGCGGCACCGGCCGCTCGGTCAGCGCGGAAATCAGGGCGCCAGCCACGGCCAGGTCGGCCGCCGGATCGGACAGGCGATAGCCGCCCGCTACATTGAGATAGACCTCGCAGGCCGAGAAGCTGAGACCGCAGCGTGCCTCCAGCACAGCGAGGATCATGGCAAGCCGTCCACTGTCCCAGCCCACGACCGCCCGGCGCGGCGTCGCGCCGCTGGCGAGGCGCACGGTAAGCGCCTGGATCTCGACCAGCACCGGCCGCGTGCCTTCGAGCGCGGGAAACACCGTCGCGCCGGCAATCCGCTCGTCGCGCTGGGTCAGGAACAGGGCGGACGGATTGCCGACCTCGGTCAAGCCTTCCTCCGCCATGGCGAAGACGCCGATCTCGTCGGTGCCGCCGAAGCGGTTCTTGATGGCGCGCAGTATGCGATATTGGTGGCTGCGCTCCCCCTCGAAGGCCAGCACTGTGTCGACCATATGCTCGAGCACGCGCGGGCCGGCGAGACTGCCGTCCTTGGTGACATGGCCGACCAGCACCAGCGCCGTGCTGCCCTGCTTGGCGAAACGGATGAGTTCTTGCGCCGAAGCGCGCACTTGGCTCACCGTGCCGGGGGCGCCCTCGATGAGGTCCGAATGCATGGTCTGGATCGAATCGATGATGAGCAAGGCCGGCGCGGGTCCGTTGCCCAGCGTCGTCAGGATATCGCGCACCGACGTCGCGCTGGCGAGTTTTACCGGCGCGTCGCCGAGCCCGAGCCGCCGGGCACGCAGGCGGACCTGGTCGGCAGCCTCCTCGCCGCTCACATAGACGACGTCCCGGCCGCCTCGCGCCAATGTCGCCGCCACCTGCAGGAGCAATGTCGATTTGCCGATGCCGGGATCGCCGCCGATCAACGTGGCCGAGCCGGGCACCAAGCCTCCGCCCAAGGCGCGATCGAACTCCGCGAGACCTGTCCCCGTTCGCCGAGGCAGCGCCACGTCGCTATCGAGTCCGATGAGCGCCATCGGCCGCCCGCCGCCTTGAAGATCATGCTTGGCGGAGAAGGTCGTCGGCGCCGCTTCCTCGACGAGGCAGTTCCACTCGTTGCAATCCTCGCATTGCCCCTGCCAGCGCGGCGAAACCGTCCCGCAGGATTGGCAGACGAAGCGGCGTTTCAGTTTGACCATGCCTCTTCATAGCAGAACGAAGAGGGAACGAAAGGTCGAAATTAGCTTCCGTCGCTGCCATAATCGCTGATGGCGCGCTCGATGTCGGGTGGATGATGCCCGGTCAGGTCCTTGGCGATTTCGCCGATCAGCCGTGCCCCGAGCGCCTTGTTGTAATGCTTGCGCATTTCGCCGAGCACGGCCGGAGGTGCGACGATGATGAGCCGCTCGAACGCATTGGCCAGCGCGCGCTGGTTGAGCAGATTCACGGCATCCGCAGCAAACCGATCCTCTTGAAGATCGTGGAAATCGGTTTCGCCCATCGCGCTGCGCATATTGCCCACGCTCGAATGGGCTCTGCCCGGCGCATCCGTGCGTTGCTCGCGATCCTTGGGATTTGCATTTTCGGCCGCTTCCTCGACCTGGAGATTGGGGTAGTCCGCGTCCCCCTCGTTGCGGAACAGCAGCATCTTGCCGCCATCCGCCACCATCACCAGCGCATCATGGTCGATCCTCATCGCCCGTCTCCTTTCATGTCAGGAACGACCGGCAAGGCCTGTCGGTTGCCTGCTTATGGTTGAATGGGCTTGTCATGGTCGCGCGAGCGCCGGATGAACATGACGATGATCAAAGTCGCCAGCTATAATATCCGCAAGGCCATCGGCACGGACCGGCGTCGCAGCCCCGACCGGATCATCGAGGTTCTGAACGAGATCGGCGCCGATGTCGTCGCGCTGCAGGAAGCCGACCGGCGCTTCGGCAAACGCACCGCAGTCCTCTCGGATTTCATGCTCGAGCATCACACGCCCTATCGGGCGGTTCCGCTGGGCGTCCGCACCGAAAGCATGGGCTGGCACGGCAATGCCTTGCTCATCCGGCGCGAGTTCGAGTTGATCGGCCACGATCTCATCCACTTGCCCTGCCTCGAACCACGCGGCGCCGTCACGGCGACGTTTCGGGCGGGCGAAACCGTCCTGCGCATCGTCGGCATGCATCTCGATCTCTCAGGGCTCTGGCGGCGACGGCAGGCCGCTTCGCTGGTCCATTGGCTCGATTTGCCTCAACACCATCCGGTCGACGCCACCATCCTCATGGGCGACCTCAACGAGTGGACCGCCGGGCGCGGCTGCCTGATCGACTTCACTCGCCATTACCGCTTGGCGTCGTGCGGGCGCAGCTATCATGCCACCAGGCCCGTGGCGGCGCTCGACCGCATCCTGTGGCGCGGCGGACTGGAACTGGCCGAGAGCGGCGTCCATCACAGCGCCGCCGCCCGCCGCGCTTCCGATCATCTGCCGATCTGGGCGCGATTCGAGCGAAGCTGAACGCTATTCGTCATTCCCGCGACCGCGGCAGCCTCGCCACCCCAGCGGCGCAAAACCAAGATCGCAAGCCAAATCTCGCCAGTCGGGATTGACCTGTTCGATCAGTTGGATCTTCCAGGCTCTCCGCCATTTCTTGATCCGTTTCTCCCGTAGGATCGCATGCCCGTCGCGCTGTGCTGCTCAAACCAGAAGAGCATCTTGACGCCATATTCGGCAGTGAAACCACCAAAACTCCCACTGCGGTGTTGCGCGATACGCTGTACGAGGTCGGAGGTCACCCCGACATAGAGCGTGCCACAGAGTCGCGAGGCCATGAGATAGACCGCAGGATAGACGTCGCATGACATATGCTGGGCCTACTGGGTTCCCGCTTACGCGGGAATGACGAATAGGGCCGGATTGGACCTGCAGGCCAACGGATCAAATTAAGGGCGCCTTTCTCGTCATTCCCGCGAACGCGGGAACCCAGTCAACCGAGTGGCCAAACCAAAGCTCCGAGGGTCGACAATGGCGCAATTCCACGCCATCTTGCCGTCATGGGAGAGAAGGAACTCCGGCTGGCGCTGGTCTGCTACGGCGGCGTCAGTCTTGCCGTCTATATGCATGGCGTCACCAAGGAGATCTGGCACCTCGCCCGGGCGAGCCGTGACTTCACCTCCAGCAAGAAGACCGATCCGGACAAGTCGCCGAGCCAGGCCGTTTATCGCGATATCCTCGAGACCGCGCTATCGGAAGCCGAGCTCAGGCTCCGCGTCGTGCCCGACATCATCTCGGGCGCGAGTGCCGGCGGCATCAACGGCGTATTCCTCGCCCATGCGATGGAAACCGGTCAGTCGATCGACCCGCTGACTGACCTCTGGCTGCGCGGCGCGGATGCCGACGTGCTCATCGATCCTGACGCCCGCCCCCTCTCCCGCTTCACCAAATTCTGGGCGCGGCCTATCCTGTGGTTGATGATGCGCAAGCGCGGCGACACCGTCGAACGCACGGTCGCACCGGAAACGCGCAGGGAAGTGCGGCGCAAACTCACCAATTTCGTGCGGGCGCGCTGGTTCGCCCCGCCCTTTGGCGGCGTCGGCTTCTCGAGCCTGCTCCTCGACGCCTTCGACGCCATGGCCGCCAGCGAGACCACCGCCCCCCTCATTCCGGACGGGCATCCGCTCGACCTGTTCGTGACGGCGACCGACTTCTCGGGCCATGAAGAGCGGCTCCTGCTCAACAGCCCGCCCGAGATCAGCGAGACCGAGCATCGCCTGTCGATCAGCTTCTCGGCGCATGGCGCCCGGCCCCGGCGACTGGCCGATCCGGCCGAACTGGTTTTCGCGGCGCGGGCGACAGCCAGCTTTCCCGGCGCCTTCCCGCCATTCACAGTCCGCGAGCTGGACAAGGTCTTGGGCCAACGCCAGGTCGCCTGGCCAGGCCGGTCTGCCTTCCTGCAGCGCATATTGCCGCGCCATGACGCCGCGGGCGTGGCGGATGATGCTGTCCTCATCGACGGGTCCGTGCTCGCCAATGCCCCCTTCGCCCAAGCGATCGGTGCACTCAGGGATCGGCCCGCGCGGCGGCTGGTCGACCGGCGCTTCGTCTACATCCAGCCCTCGCCCGGCCATGGCCGCTTCCGGCTGACCTCGCCGGGCCCCCGGGACAAGAGCGGCCATGCCCGCCTCCCCGGCTTCTTTCGCACCATTTTCGGCGCCCTAAGCGACCTTCCCCGCGAGCAGCCGATCCGCGACAATCTCGACGCCATCACCGAGCGGAGCCGCCGCATCCGGCGCATGCGCGACATTGTCGAAGCCATGCGCCCGGATATCGAGCGTGTCGTCGAGGCAACCGTGGGCCGGACGCTGTTCCTCGTCCGCCCGACTCGTACCCGATTGGCGCAATGGCGCACGCGCATGCAGAGCAAGGCCGCCCGCGCGGCGGGTTATGCCTACCCCGCTTATGCGCAGCTCAAATTTTCGGGGATTGTCGATAGCTTGGGCGAACTGCTCGGTAACCTCGCCGGCGACCCGTCGCCTGCGGGACGGGAGGCGCTTCGCAAGCGGCTTTACGAGGTGCTGACCGCCACCGGCGTCGACCGCTGCGGCCATGGCACGCGCGATGGGGCCAGCCCCGGCCTCATCGCTTTCCTGCGCAGCCACGATGTCGATTTCCGGCTGCGGCGGCTGCGCTTCCTCGCCCGCCAGCTCATTCCGCTCGCCGAAGCCGGTGGCAAGGCGGCTGACGAGACGGAGCCCGCCCGCGAGGCCATGCGCGACCTGATTTACGACACCATCGGCGCCTATGCCGAAACGCAGGCAGCCGGCTTCTTCGACGCCGATTGCCGCCTGGCCGCGCGCAAGGCCGCGGACGATCCGCTGGCAGCGATCGACGCGATTGCGCGGCTGCGCGACCTGCGCGGCCTCGACGACCGGTTCGATCGGCATTTCCCAAGCGCGCTCATGGCCCTCGCAGCGGATGAGCGGCGGGTGCTGCTGCGCGCATATCTGGGCTTCCCTTATTACGACATCGCCACTTTGCCCCTCCTCCAGGGCGAGGGCCTCGACGAATATGACCCCATCAAGGTCGACCGCATTTCGCCCGACGACGCCACGTCGATCCGCAAGGGCGGCGCAGCAGCGACCCTGCGCGGCATCGAGTTCAACAGCTTCGGCGCCTTTTTCAGCCGCGCCTATCGCGAGAACGACTATCTCTGGGGCCGTCTCCATGGTGCCGAACGCATGATCGACATCTTGCTCTCGACGATCGGCGACGTTGCCATGACCTCAGTCGCGCGGCGCAACCAATGGAAACGAGCCATTTTTCATGCGGTCCTCGATGAGGAAGCCCAGCGTCTGCCCGCAGTCGCCAACCTGATCGCGAGTCTGCGCGACGAGATCGACGCGGCTATTCCGCCAAATCCGGTCTAATTTTTCACCAGCGTGACCTGCGCGACGTCGATCCCGCGCCCGGCAAAGCCGCCCTCGCAATACATCAGGTAATAGCGCCACATATCGACGAAATGGACGTCGAAGCGGCGCGGCAGCCTCCCGGCCTCGACGACCGCATCGAAGCGCTCGCGCCACTGACGCAACGTCCAGGCATAATCAAGGCCGAAGCGGCTCTGATTGCTCCATTCGAGGCCCTGAGCCTCGGCCAGCGCGCGGAAACGCCGCTCGGAGATCAGGCAGCCGCCCGGGAAGATGTAGCGCTGGATGAAGTCAGCACGGCGCGCATAGGCCGGGAAAATCGCGTCGTCGATGCTGATGAACTGGATCGCCGCCTTGCCGCCCGGCTTCAGCAGCCGGTGGATCGTCTCCAGAAAGACCGGCCAATAGTCCTGGCCGACCGCCTCGACCATCTCAACACTTACAATAGTATCATAGGTCCCGGTGGTATCCCTATAATCCTGCAAGAGAATTTGTGCATGCTCTCCCGCCCGCACGATCGCCGGCAGCGCTAGCACCTCGGCGCGCTGCTCCTGGGACAGGGTGAGGCCGGTGTAACCGATCTTGGCCCGTTCCAGTGCCTGCTGCGCCAATCCACCCCATCCGCATCCAATTTCAAGAAGTTGATCGCCATCCTTGAGATCGAGCCTGTCAAGCAATTCACTGATCTTGCGCCGCTGCGCATCGGCGAGCGGCTCGGCCGGAAACGCAGGCCGCGCGCAGCTATAGGTCAGCGTCTCGTCGAGCCAGAGTGCGTAGAAGTCGTTGCCGAGGTCGTAATGCTCGGCGATGTTCCGCCGGGCACCCTTGCGGCTGTTATGCCGCCAGGCATGGCGCAGCCGGCCGAAGAGGCGCGTAAAGCCCCGCGACCGGGCCGCCGTTCCCAGCGAACGCGCATTGGCCATGAACAGGGCGAATAGGGTCACTGGATCGGGGCTGGACCACTCCCCTTCTTCCCAGGCCCGGAACCAGCCCACCGAGCCCGCCGTCGCAAGCCGCAGCAGCGCCCGGTAGCTGTTGAGATGAACGATCGCCGTAAAGCCCTGCTCGCGTCCGCCCATCATGCGGATCGATCCGTCGGGCAGGTGCAGTTCGAGCGAGCCGCAGATCAGCCCGCGGTCGATGCGGTCGAGGATCGGCAGAAACAGCCGGACCGGAAGCCTCATCCAGAGCGCGCTGCCGTAGCGTCGGGCGGCGCGTTCCGCCTTTGCCCGCCTGAAGCCGCTGCTGGAGCTGTGGACATTCATGACGCCATATTGGGGTGTCCGAGCCCCAAGCACAATGAGTCGATTGCGCTGATTTCGCTCAGTTGGTCCGATCCGGTCCGCATCCGGTACCGTGGAGCGGTAGCGTCACCACGCGGCGCAGCGGCCCGCGCCCCATCTGCATACCGAAACGCGCGTCGCCGACCGAGACTTCGGCCTGGCAAGCCTCCCGCTTGACCACCGCATAAGGCATGAACGACCAGCGCATGAATGCCGCGATACCCGGATCGGTCTGCATCGCGCGTCGCACCAGCGGATCGCGCATGTTGTCGCGCACCATCTGCTGCATATCGGCCACGTGAGAGAAGGACCGGAACGGATCGTAGCTCGCCCGCCCGAAAGCGCCCTTCTCTCTCCAGATCAGGTCGCGCCGCCAGAACAGCACCGGCTGCTCACTCGCGATGACGATGTCGGGCATGCTTCCGGACGGCAATGATTGCAGCAAAACGGCGCGCGCATGCAGGCTGATCGCGCCATTGACGGCAAGATAGGCGCCGGCCGCTGCGAGCCCGATCATGGCCGGCTTGATCCAGCTCGCCTCGCCACGCCACCGCCGCCGCCGCGACATCCAGATCGCGAAAGCCAGCGCGCTCCAGAGCCAGACATCGATGATGAACAAGGTCTCGGTGTGGAACCAGAGATTGCTGAAGGGGGATAGCAGCTGCACCGAATAGGTGGTCTGCATGTCGAGTAAGGGATGCGTCAGCGCACCGATGTAGCAGAGGGCAATGAGCCATGGCACGTGCATCGACAGGCCACTCGGAAACGGCTTCCCACGCGACAGGTGCCATCGGTCCAATAGCCACAGCAATCCGGCCAGCAGCGGCGGCATGAGCAATAGGCCGCCAATGCCATGAGTGAAGCCGCGATGGGTCGCCAGCGGCGCCCAGGGCACCCAACCGAAGAATACATCGATGTCCGGCATGTTCGCGCCCAGAATCAGCGCAGCGAGGCCCTTGCGGCTTTTCGACTTGAGGCCCGCCTGGCCGAGAGCCCATCCGGCCAGGCTATGGGTGAAATTGTCCATTGAGAGACTGATGGCGTGGGGAGAGGCGGAAGGTCAAGCGCCTCAATTTCCTCGCCCCTTCAGGGGAGAGGATA
>JAGIAA010000013.1 GCA_017745115.1 Sphingobium sp.
GCGCAGTCGCGCTGCAGCAGCTCGATACGAGTCAGCAAATCGCTGCGCACCATCAGCAACGGGTCGTGCTTCATGCCCCCTCCTTTCCGCCCGGAAGCGGCCCTCGCTGCCGCCGTCGGTCTGCGGAACGGAGCTTGCATCAGGGTGGTTAACGAAGAGTTTAGTGCGGGTTTCCTCCACGACTTTTCCGGCTCCGATCTTGACAAAGCCGGGCGATTCCCGCATTGGCCCGCCGAACCGGGCGGAGCGCTCTTGCGCAGCGCCCATTTTTCGACTGTCTGTCTGCGCTTGGCGCCTCGCTTCGGCGGGCACGAGCGCCGCTTTTTTTGAGGGATCGGCCATGGCGAAGCCAGCCACCGTGAAGATTCGACTGGTCAGCACGGCTGACACCGGCTTCTTCTATGTGACCAAGAAGAACCCGCGCAACACGACCGAGAAGATGACCTTCCGGAAGTATGATCCCGTCGTGCGCAAGCATGTCGAGTTCAAGGAAGCCAAGATCAAGTGATGGATTTCCCCGTGCGCTGAACGCGCGCGGCTTGGAAATGCATCATCCCGGCAGATGCCGGGATCCAGAGGCCCGGAGCCAGTCGGCTCGCGGGCCTTTCTTGCGCTCCGAGAACTATGCGGCCGTCAGCAGTCCCGTTACCACATCCATGAAGCGCATGACGCTGATCGGCTTGGAGACATAGGCATTGGCGCCGGCGGCACGGATGCGCGCCTCGTCGCCCATTCCGGCATAAGCCGTGACCGCCATGATCGGTACGGGCGCCAGTTGCGCATCGGCGCGCAGTTCCGCGATCAGCTCCATGCCGTTCACATGGGGCAGTTGGATATCGGTAATGATGAGATCGGGCCCGAAGACGCGCGCGCGCCCATAAGCATCGCGCCCGTCGCGGACCGCGTCGGTCTCATAGCCATGGGCCTTCAAGAGGTCGCAGAAGAGCTTGAGATTGAGCTCATTATCCTCGACAACCAGGACACGTTTTGTCACGAGCGCCCCCTGCGACCATGTATCACGACCAAAAAACTGGCCTCTGCCCACCCCTGGACCGCACGTCGTGAGCGCGACATATCGAATAGTCTCGGCGGAGGAAAGTTCCGCGCTTGCGCTGAATGTCGTGGCGTGGACCCTATCCGATGCGGACCGGGCACAGCGCATGCTGGATATCACGGGTCTCGACCCGCAGACCTTGCGCGAAAATCTCACAAAACCGGCGACATTGCGGGCGATGCTCGATTTCGTGCTCGATCATGAGCCCGATCTCATGGCCTGCGCGAAAGAGATTGGCGTGGCGCCGGAAAAAATCGCGGCGGCGCGGCGGGGGATTTCATGAACCGGGGCGTGAGCCGGCCGCTGATCGTTTCGGACTGCGACGAAGTTCTGCTGCACATGGTCGTGCCGTTTCGTGAATGGCTGGACGAGCATCACGGGATATATTTCGATTTCTCGTCGTCGTTCGAGGAGGCGCTGCGGCACAAGGACAGCGGGGACATCGTCGAGCGAATGCATGTCTGGCGATTGCTCGGCGGATTCTTCGAAACGGAGATGCACAGGCAAACCGCGATCTCGGGCGCGGTCGAGGCGATGAGCGGACTCGCGGAGCGGGCGGATATCGTGATCGTGACGAATATCGGCGAGGAGAATGCGAAGGCGCGGGCGGATCAGCTGCACGGCGTGGGGCTGCCGTTTCAGGTCATCGGGAATCGCGGGGGCAAGGGCCCGGTGATCGCGCAGCTGATGGCGGAGAGGCGGCCGAGCTGCACGGTGTTCGTTGACGATCTCGAGAGTAATCATGCCTCGGTCGCGGCGCTGATCCCGCAAGTCTGGCGACTGCAGTTCGTGGGGGAGCCGGAGATCGCGCCGTTTGCGGTGACGGCGGCGGATGCGCATGCGCGGATCGACGATTGGGCGACTGCGGAACGGTGGATCGCCACGAAGCTGGACGAACTGGATCTGGTCTCGGAATAGAAACGGGCCTCAACAACGACGGGGCGGAAAAAGGGGAGATTTATGCGCTTTTCAGGCGAAACCGCGCTCGTAACAGGCTCCGGAAAGGGCTTTGGGCGCGCCATCGCGCTCAGGCTCGCGGCCGAGGGCGCAAAAACGGCTTTGATCGCAAGGACTTACGCTGACGTTCAGGCTGTTGCCGAGGAGATCCGCGCGGCCGGCGGCACGGCCCTCCCCATCGCTGCGGACGTCACCAACGCCGCGGACGTCGAAAGATCCATTTTGGAGACCGAAACGGAGTTCGGCCCGATCACCCAGTTCGTGAACAATGCCGGCGTCGGCTGGCCCTATGGCCCGGTCGGCGGCATGGACGTCGACACATGGTGGGAAGCGCAGCAGCTTCATCAGCTCGCGCCCATGCTCTACCTCAGCCGGCTCCTGCCCAAGATGAGCGGGGCGAAACGCGGCCGCGTGGTCGTGGTCTCGGCCAAGGCGAGCCACCTCAGCGTCGGGGGGATGAGCGCCTACATCACCGGCAAGACCGCACAGGTGCGCATCGTCAATGTCGCGGCGCTGGAGGTGAAAGACGCAGGCGTGGCGCTGTTCGCCATCGACCCCGGTTTCGTGGTCACGAGCCTGGCGCGCGAGACGATGACCAACCCGGAGGCGAAACAACATCTCGCCGGCATGGTCGAGCGCCTCTCCCAGGTCGCGGACAAAGACTTCTCCGCCGAACTCGACGCCTGCGCCACGCGGGTCGCGAACCTGCTCTCGGGCAAATATGACGCGCTGACCGGCGGCTATTTCGAGATACCGGACGACATCGACGCGGCGCTCGCGGCGAAACTGGCGGAGGCACAGGCATGAGCGACACGGACCCCGGCAGCGATCTTCGGGCGGAAGTCGCCGCGATCCGACATGAGCTGGACATGCTCAAGGACATGGCTGCGATCCGCGCACTGCAGCACACCTATGGCTATCTCATGGAGAAGGGCCTCTACCAGGAGGTGGTAGACCTGTTCGCCGAGGACGCGGAGATGACCTTCTTCGGCGGGGTGTTCCGCGGCAAGGAGAGCATCAAGCGGGTGTACCTCAACCGCATCCGCAAGAACTTCACGCAAGGGAGAAACGGCCCGGTGCGCGGGCTGCTCTGCGACGTGCTGCAGATGCAGGACGTCATCACCATCGCCGACGACCGCAAGACAGCGCGAGGCCGCTTCCGCGCGCTGCTGATGGGCGGCACCCATGCGGAAGTGCCGACCGCGCCCAAGCTGCCCTACCAGCAGTGGTGGGAGGCCGGCGTCTACGAGAATGAATATGTGCGCGAGGACGGCGTCTGGAAATACAAGGCGCTCGGCTACCAGCTCACCTGGATGGCGGAGTTCGACAAGGGGTGGGCGCATGCGCCGGACATGTCGGTCTATGGGCCGGGCGTGCTCTATCCGGAAAACCCCAACGGGCCGGATGAGATCGCGCAGACGCGCTATCCTCCCTGGCCGGAGACCTGGCTGCTGCCCTTCCACTATCCGCATCCGGTGACCGGGGAACCGATGGTGCCCGAGGGGGAATGAAAGAAAACTTGTGCTCTGCGGAGGCACTGAGGCGAGTCACGCGCCTCGCCTCAGTCCGGGGCGTACGGGCAGTTTCATCTCGCCCTAGACTCCTGCCTGCGCAGCAGCACAAGGAAGTTTGCGAGGGCTCTGGACTTGCGACGGGAAAAGGTGACAGATGCTGACCATGGAGCGGAATGAGCTTGTGACCAAGATGCGGCAGCGCGTGGACCAGTGCCGCCGGCTGGCGCGCGACACGACCGACGAACGCACCGCCAAGATCCTGAACCAGATCGCCGACGAAGGCGAAGCGGATATCACGCGGCTGCTGACGGAAAAGAACTGAGGACCGGAAGCCCTATCCGCGTGGGCCCGCGAGGCGGCGCGGGCGCCTGCACGCTCTGTGCACAAATGACCGCGCGGTTTACCTAACGTCATGGTATAGACTTGGCCGGACGGTTCTTGCCGCAGCCCCGCTATAAATTGCTGTCGTCTCTTGCGACATTGATGCTGGCGCCGTCTGGAGCGGATGGCTCCCACAGGCTTTTCAATGACAACGCTGGAGGAGCTTTGCGCCGCCTTGGCTGCGGCGCTGACCGACAATGAATTGGCGTGGCGCCTCGACCGGCTGCCCGACTCCAAGGATTACACGGCGCTGCAACGGGCCGTATTGCATGAAGCCCAACGCAGAGGCTTGCGGAACGCACACCCGTCTCATTAAGCCATGATCCCATCGGCCGGCGCGCACGAGGCGCCAAACAGGATGGGAGCGGCATGAGGACGCAGCAGGAAGAGGCGAACATCCGCCTCGTCGAGCGCATCTATGAGGAGGTGCTGGGGCCGATCGATTCACAGGCGGTCGATGGCCTGTTCGCGCCCGGCTATATCCAGCACAATCCAAGCATCGCGACCGGCGCCATGGCGCTCAAGGACATGCTGGACCGGGCCAAGGCGAAATACCCGAATGCCGTCCACATCGTGAAGCGCATGATGGCCGACGGCGACCTGGTCATGGCGCATGTCCACGTCATCTTCGAGCCGGGATCGCCGGGGTTGGCTGTCGTGGATATTTTCCGCATCGAGAACGGACTGATCGCGGAACATTGGGACGTGGCGATGCCGGTCAATACGAAGCCGGCGAATGCGAATGGGATGTTTTAGGCACCCAGAACGAAGCGCGCCCGCTCCCGGCGTAACATCTCGTAAGGCGTCATGCACGTGATGCCGAGGCCAATACAAACGTTGGGGATTTTTATCTTTCGTACCGAATCGGATGGAACCTCGTGAGTTACCACAACGTCATGATGAGCCAAGGCGTGGGCAACCAACCAATAGTCCGCCACCTGCAGGAATGTCGCGATAGCAGCAGGCTCGTAATTCTGCCCCGTCGCCCAAGCGCTGACGGTGCCTAAGGCTGGTAGGACCACATCGTCCGGAGGAACGAAGAAAGCCTTGCCCTGCGCCGTTGCCCAGTCGGCAAGATCATCGCCTCCACCGACCAGTTCGTCGCTTACTTTTTCAATGCTTGCGACGCTCCCGGCAGCGTTTTGCGAGATAAGCCAGTCCCAAAATGCGGGACAGAAGTCAAAGCCATAGTGGAGGTTCTTAGCCTGTATGAACACATTGGCGTCGAGGAGATATGTCAAACCAATACCCCCACTTCCTGCCCGATGTGATTGAATGTTTCGGTCTTAGTCACCCCCAGCATCCGGAAGGCGTCGCGATATAAGGTTTGTCCTTCCAGCGTACTTTCTACCAATGCCCGTGCAAAACGCCTGCTCACGCGCGAAAGGGTGGTACGATAAAAGTCACCGCCTCCACCGGAGCGCTCCGCAATAGCCCGCAATCGCGCTTGTTCAGCGACCCACGCCACGTTGAATTGCTCGCGAGTTAGCCAGCCAGTATCGAGTAGGCGACGCAGCACCACAAGACTGCTGACCTTATATCTTCGCGTCAAGCGAGACACAGCTTGGTCTAGCGGCTCATCCGGGACAAGGTCGCCACGCAATGCGGCAAGGGGTACCAGAAGTTCGGCAGCGACCGCATTACACCAAACTTCTTCTCTTCGAAAACCGGTGGTCGGGCCAGCGCCAGCGTCAGAAATCGCTGTTGAACCTAACCACAGATGGGCGAGTTCATGAGCTAACGTGAACATCTGCGCAGACTTGCTGTCAGTTCCATTGATGAAAACGAGAGGCGCTTGACGATCCGAAAGCGCGAAACCTCGGAATTCTTCGGGATCAAGGCGGCGATTATTATTGCTCAGTACAACACCGCTCACCATCACGAGCACGCCAATGCTGTCGGCTTGGGTGATGAAGTGCCGCAGTGCTTCTTCCCAAGTCCTGCAAGCCGCCCGCGCCTGAAGGTCGAAACCAAGAGCTTCAGCCATTGCGGCCGCCACGGTGGTGGGCCTGTCGTTCAGACTGGCGCTGCCGACAAAACGAAGCTCCGGCAAGCGCACGGCTCGAGCATATTCCTTGAACCAGCCTTGCCGTTCTTGGCAGCTGTAGACCATGTCCAACAAATTTGGGCTGGGTCTCCGGACGGCGCGCCCATCCATTGTGCGAAAATCGGGAATGGGCAACTGTTCGTGCGGAGGCTGCGGAAGGAACAAGTATCCGACCGGAACGTGGACCGCACTCGCGAAGGATTGAACTTGTTTGATCGTTGGATGATCTTCTCCAGCTTCCCACAGGGCGAGGCGGGGAAAGCGATTCTCCAAATCTTCAAGGGTCTTGCCTGCGCGCTCGCGCGCCCAAATCAAAAGATCAGGAAGTATAGGTGCCTTGGTCATTGGAGGCGTTCTAACGCCTTTTGCGCGATACGCATCGAAATATCACCACCCAGTCTCAAGGATCACCCCCACCCTTGCTCCGCCCCCGCCCCCCGCACTACATACCCCCGACTCCTTTAGCCCGCTCGAGAACGGAACCCCGCTCATGTCCACCGCCACGCTTACTGCCGCCGACCAGTCCAAGGATATTGCCCGCATCTTCGCGCTGCAGCAGGCGCATCAGTGGGACGTGAAGGCGACGAGCGCGGCGGTGCGCAAGGACAAGCTGGCGAAGCTGAAGGCGTCGATCGAGGCGCGGGCGGACGAGATCGTGGCCGCGGTGCTGGAGGACACGCGCAAGCCCGAGGGCGAGATCCGCGTGACCGAGGTGCTGAACATCCTGGGCAATATCCAGCTGAACATCGACAGCCTGGAGGACTGGATGAAGCCGACGGAGGTGACGCCCTCCAAGAACCCGGCCGACCGCGCGATGATCAGCTATGAGGCGCGGGGCGTCTGCCTGATCCTGGGACCGTGGAATTTCCCGCTGGGCCTGACGCTGGGCCCGGTCGCGGCGGCGGTGGCGGCGGGCAATTGCTGCATGGTGAAGCTGACCGACCTCTGCCCGGCGACGGCGCGCGTGGCCAAGGCGATCATCGGCGACGTGTTCGAGGAGAGCGAGGTGGCGGTGTTCGAGGGCGATGTGAGCGTCGCGACGGCACTGCTCGAGTTGCCGTTCAATCACATCTTCTTCACCGGCTCGACGCGCGTGGGCAAGATCGTGATGGCGGCGGCGGCGAAGCATCTCGCCACGGTGACGCTGGAGCTGGGCGGCAAGTCGCCGGTGATCATCGACGAGGGGGCCGATGTGGCCGCGATCTCGGCGGCGCTGGCCGGTGCCAAGCAGTTCAACGGCGGCCAGGCCTGCATCTGCCCGGACTATGTGTTCGTGAAGCCGGACCAGCAGGACGCGCTGGTGGAGGGCTTCAAGACGAACGTGGCGAAGAACCTCTATGGCGAGGACGGCACGATCAACAAGTCGGCCATCGCGCAGGTGGTCAACAAGGCGAATTTCGACCGGGTGAAGGGGCTGTTCGACGACGCGGTGGCGCAGGGCGCGACGGTGGCCGTGGGCGGCACGTTCGACGAGGCGGACCTGACCGTGCACCCGACGATGCTGACCAACGTGACGCCGCAGATGAAGATCCTGCAGGAAGAGATTTTCGCGCCGCTGCTGCCGGTGATGACATACGACAGCCTCGACCAGGCGATCGGCTACATCGAGGCGCGCGACAAGCCGCTGGCGCTGTATGTGTTCAGCCCGGACGAGGCGAACGTGCAGAAGGTGCTGGACCGCACCTCGTCGGGCGGCGTGACGGTCAACGGCGTGTTCTCGCATTATCTCGAGAACCGCCTGCCCTTCGGCGGCGTGAACGGCAGCGGCCAGGGCAGCTATCACGGCTATTTCGGCTTCAAGGCGTTCAGCCATGAGCGCGCGGTATATGTGCATCAGTGAGGGCTGCGGGCGGGCGCGCTGAGCGTTCTTCCTGATCCGTCATCCCGGGCTTGATCGGCGATTATACCGTTAACAGGGCATCAGCCGTTCCCCGGTGCAGGCCGGGGTCCAGACCGAAACGGAGCCGCGCGTGCGACATACGCATTCGACGCTTCGCGCCGAGACTGGGCCCCCGCCTTCGCCGGGGAACGGCTATTTGGGTGGCGGGGGGGGTCCGCTGATCAGAAATGTAGGCGCCTAGGTCGCGAGGCGCTCGCGTGGCATGTCGACGGTGATGGTGAGCGTGGGCGGGGCCCAGTGGCGCTCGAGCTGCGCGTCGAGCGACTGGATCGCGACCCGCAGCAGGTCCGAGCCGAAGCCCTCGCGGCCCCCTTCGGGTGCCTGCCCGCCGGTCTCGCGCCAGATGAGGCGGACCTGGTCACCGGCGTCCTCCAGCGCGATGTCGAGCGACCCGCCTTCGGTGGAAAGCCCGCCATATTTGACGGCGTTGGTGGCGAGCTCGTGGAGCAGCAACGCCAGCGACGTCAGGGCGTGGGGGCCGACCTGCAGATCCGACACGACGAGGGTCGTGCGGCCGGCCTCCGCATAGGGCTTGAGAACGGCCTCGATGACGTCGCCGAGCGCGGCGCTGTGCACCGGCGGGCCGCCGTCGGGCTGGGGCAGGATGAGCTGGTGCGCGGCGCCGAGCGCGACGATCCGCTCCGAGAGATTCGCGGCGAACTCGTCGACCGAACCGGCCTGGCGCCGGCTGAACGTCACCATGCCCTGCACCACGGCGAGCAGATTGCTGATCCGGTGATGCATCTCGCGGATGAGCATGACCTGCTGCGCGGCGCGCTGCTTGCGTTCGGTGATGTCGCGCGCGATCTTGGACGCGCCGACGATGTTGCCGGCAGCATCGCGGACCGGGGATACAGTGAGCTCGATATCGATCAGATGGCCGTCGCGATGGCAGCGGACGGTCTCGTAATGCTCGATGCTCTCGCCCCGCCGCAGCCGCGCAAGGATGTCCGCCTCTTCGTGCCGCCGGTCCTCGGGGATGATGATGCTGATGGAGCTGCCGATCGCCTCTTCGCGCGTATAGCCGTAGAGCTGCTCGGCCGCGGCGTTCCAGCTGGTGATGGTGCCGTCGAGCGTCTTGCTCAGGATCGCATCAAAACTGTTCTGGACGACCGCAGCGAGCCAGGCGCTCGGCTCTCCCACATCGTTCAATTCTTGTATGACCTGTCTCCGGGGGCGGCAGCGCCATTCGCTGCCTGAGGTCGGTCCCACGATCCGGCCAGAATGATGAGACGCCATCATCCCTGGCGAGGCAATCAGTCGGGGGCCGGATTCTGCTTGATAAATATCAATCGGCACCGCCAAACCGCAGCGTCAGCGCGGCGAACCGAGGGCGTTTGGCGTCGGTCCGTCGATGTAGAGATAGGAGGGATCGAAATCGCCCCTCTTGGCCAGCGCCGCCTCGTCGAGCACCTCCACGAATGGCGGGCGGAAGGTGCACAGACCAGCCTCGCGCAGCTGACGGATCACGCGGTTCACATGGACCGTGGTGAGGCCGCAGATCTCGGCGAGATCGGACTGGGTGAGCGGCAGGTGGAAGACATTGCCATTGGAAAGGCCCGCGCCCGCCATGCGCACGCCCATCTCGCAGACGAAATGCGCGACGCGCCCGACGGCATCGAGCCGGCCGACGCGGAACAGCCAGGCGCGGTGCATGGCCGCATCGATCAGCGTGGAAAACCAGAGCTTGCGCGCCAGCTCCGGGCGCGGATCGAGAATCCGCTTAAGCGCTTCGTGCGGGACGATGGCGATGGTGACCGGCGTCAACGTGCCGACGCTGTGATCGAGGCGCCGCATCGGATAGGCATGGAGGTCGACGAACTCCCCCGGCACATGGACAGAGACCAGCTGCCGCAGGCCCTTCCGGTCATCGATGTAACGGGACAGGATGCCGTCCAGGAGGATCGTGCTGATGCTGACGCGTTCGCCGGCCTCGATGATGGTCTTGCGCGGCTCAAATTCCCTGACTTCGGTAATCGCCCCCTCTAACAAATCCCGTTCTTCATCCGTCAACTCAACCCCACGACGATTGAGCAATACTCGCTCAGTCCGCACTCTTGCCGACCCCCCGCACCCCTGTATTTTTGTTGCTCTTCGGCTAGCGCGGCGGGGACTTGTTTGGCGATCCCGTGGCGTGCGAATTCGTCTTGATATTTGTTAAAACAGGGCCGGTGCGGACCTGAATCTGGCGCGAATCAGGCTTTTTCAAGGACGCAGGATCGGTCCTCCCGGCGGGACGTTTCACTCTCATGAGCGTGGAACCGAACCGTTGCTGACCGACCGCTTTCTCAAGAACCGGCGCGGTGTCGAACTGACGCGGACCGAACGCATGCGCCTGGAGGATGCGATCACCGACGTGGTCGACGTCCCTGCGCGCACGACGATCGTCCGCGCGGGCGAGCCCATCCATGTCAGCAATCTCCTCATCGAAGGCTACATGTCCCGCTACATCGACGACCGGAAAGGCCTGCGGCAGCTGGTCGGCATGCATGTGCCCGGCGACTTCGTCGATCTCCACTCCTTTCCCATGATGACGCTCGACCACAATATGGCGACGCTTACGGCCGCCAAGGTGGCGATCGTCCCGCATACGCGCCTCCGGCAACTCATTGCCGACGACCGTGACCTGGCGCTGAAACTGTGGTTTTCGACACTGGTCGACGCGTCATTGCATCGCGCCTGGCTGTTCCGGGTCGGCCGGCTCGATGCAGTCGGGCGCGTCGCGCACTTCCTCAGCGAAGTGAATGCACGGCTGGAAGCGGTCGACCTCAGCGACGGACACCGTTTCGCGCTCGGGATCACGCAGGCGGATCTCGCGGAAGCCTGCGGCCTGACAAGCGTCCACACCAACCGCGTCATGCGGCAGCTGCGCGAAATGAAGCTGTGTGCGGTCCGAGCGCCCATGGTCGACATCCTCGACAGGGCGGCACTTGAGCGCCGCGGAAACTTTGACCCTTACTATCTCTATCTCGAAGCCCAGCAAGACGCCGACGTCCAGGTTGCGGAGACAGTCCATGAATCGCGATGAATCCACCGAACCCTTTACCAGTCCCGGCATTGCCAGCGCCGAGAAGGGCCTGGTGGTGCTCGACGGGCCGGACGGGATCGCGATCACCATGACAGCGGACGCGGCCGCCAGCACGGGAGAGAGCCTGATCGCCGCCGCGAAAAAGGCCCGACAGTCCCACAACGGCGAAGAGATGCCGCCCGCGGGCAAATAGGTCGAGCTTCAGCTCCTGTAGAAATTGCCCGAGAGGACTTCGATCATCGCCTCGGCGGCAGGGGCGATCAGGAGGCTGCGCGCCGGCGGCGGTCGCGGCGATACGCGAACTTGTCGCGGATTTGGCTCTGAAAGAACCGCCCTTTGGAGAAGGCGTCGCGCAGCCCTGACACGACAGCCTCCGGCACATCGAAATAGCTGTAGGATTCGCCGCTGACGAACTCGATGTCGAGGCGCGCCTCGGCTGGATCATAGCGATAATGGCGGATCACGCTGGAGGGCATGACGCGGAAACGCGAAAGACGCGCGCCGGGTTTCTGCCGCACTGGAACATTGCCCGTCGCAGGCCGTTCGAGCGTCGTGCCGAAGCTTAAAGTCTATCGCACGCCGATCGGCTTTTACGACGCCTATGTGGCCGCGACGAGCCAGAAGGCCGCGCTGGCCGCCTGGGGCGCGGACGCGGATCTGTTCGCGCGGGGCGCGGCGGACGTGGTGACCGACGGGCAACTGACCAAGGCGCCACTGGCCGATCCCGGCAAGGTGATCCGCCTGCCGCGCGGGACCGAGGCGCAGCATTTGCAGGCACTGGGACGCGCCCAGCCGGCGCCGCGTCGGCGTACGGCCAGCGCGAAAGAACCCAAAGCTCGTACCGCAACGCCAGCGGCGGAAACGCTGGAGACCAGGCCCCCTCCCAAACCGGCCCGCAAGGCTGCCGCGCCAAAGCCGGCGCGTCCACGACCGAGCCGCGCGGCACTCGACGCGGCGGAGCGCGCGATCCGGGAGGCCGAAGCCCGACACGAGGCGGAGCTGAAGGATCTCGCCGAACGCAAGCGCGCGCTCGAACAGGAACAGCGCGCGTTGCGCACGCGACAGGCGGAAGAGACCGATCGCCTCGCCGCGGCACTCAAGAAGGCCGGCGCGCAGTTTCGCGAAAAGCTGACGCGCTGGGCGGCTACCGGGACGGAGTGACGAGCAGGAAAGCGAAGAAGCTGCCAGCGCAGGTCATTGGTCGGCTTGTGCAGGGATCGCGCTGAAAAATCTATGTAGCTGATCCAGGATAAGTCTGAGAGCCGAGTGGAGCGTTATAGCGTTAATTCAAGGGTATTTCTCCAGAGACGCACAGCTTCCGCATGAACCGACAGGGGCAGAACGAGATGGCAGCATCGGCGACGATATCGTTTCGCCGAAGCCAGCACCTTGCGCGGGCGGGCGATACGCGCAGCGCCATCTTTCGCATGAGCGAAGGCTGGGCCTGTCGCTATCATGTCCTGCGAAGCGGCAGGCGACAGATTACGGCTTTGTATCTGCCAGGGGATTATTGCGAGCCCCAGTGGATACTGGACATGCGGGCGCGCCAGTCCATCATCGCGATTTCCACCGTGCGAGCGAGCGACCTCAACATTTCCGACATCTACGCCACGTCCAACGGTTCGGAGCGCATGCGCTCGATTCTCTCCGCCATGTCCGTCAATCTCGACCGCCAGTCGGAATGGATGGTTAGCCTGGGCCGCAAAAGCGCCATAGAGCGGATCAGCACGCTGATTTGTGATGTGTTTCAGCGCATGCGGTCGGCAGGCTTTGCTTATGCCGGTCAGTGCGCGATGCCGCTGACGCAGGTCGAACTTGCCGACATTACGGGGCTGACGCCGGTGCACGTCAATCGCGTGTTGCGCGAATTGCGGTCATTGAGGCTCGTCGAACTTCGATCGGGCTGGCTGCATCTGCTTGCGGCGGAGGAATTGCTGAAAATAGCCGATCTGAACATGTTCTGGTACGCTGCCGCCTGACATTGAACCGCCCGACGCGCGGCCGACGCAAATGAGGGAGGGCTGCTGGAGAGCCCTCCCTCGATGCGGTCTTCGAATTGCGACAGTGGGGATCAGCGATTCTGCCATCCTCGTCGCGATGCTTCGGAATGGCCTTCGGGATCACCGAACCAGCCGCCACGGCCTCGGCCGCGATCGTCGTCATCATCACGGCTACGGCTCGAGTATCCGCGGCGATCGTCATCATCGTCGCGCCCGCGGCTCGTGAAGCGGCCGTCATCGTCGCGGCTGCGGTTTCCGCCGCCGCCACCGCCCCGGCGATCGTCATCGTCACCGCGCCCGCGGCTCGTGAAGCGGCCATCTTCATCGCGGCTGCGGTTTCCGCCGCCATTCCCGCCGCCGCGACGGTCATCGTCATCGCGTGAAGAGGAAGAACGTCCGCGGTCGCTGCGATCCTCCCAGCCGCGGCGGGAGGCTTCCGAATGTCCCTCGGGATCGCCGTACCAACCGCTGTCGCCGTGGCGCGGATTATCCCAGCCGCGCCGTGATGCCTCCGAATGGCCACGGGAATCGCCATACCAGCCGCTCGGGCCGTGATCCGGGTTATCCCAGCCGCGCCGCGAGGCTTCGGAATGACCTTCGGAATCTCCGAACCAGCCGCCCTGGCCGCGACCACCGCCGCCACCACCACGGTCATCATCGTCGTAACGGCCTCCACCACCGCTGCGGGCATAAGAGGAGCGGCGATCGTCGTCTTCACGTTCACGCCCACGCCCGCGGTCATCGCTCATGAAGCGGCCTTCCTCGTCGCGCGGCGGCGTGCGCCGGCCGCGATTGTCGTCGTCATCGTAACGGGACGAGGACCGGCTGCGGCCGCGTTCCTGATAGTCCTGCTGTGCCATTGCATACTCCTTCACTCTGCTTCCCTTTTGCCGTTGCAGCGAGGGCATGGGCGGATTGGGCTCCGCCTCGACTTCCCTCGCAATCTCTTCCCTTTGTTCCGTGATTTGCTGGCCGAGTGCGGCGACATCGACACCGGCTTTCTGAGCGGCGGCGAAGATGCCGCTGCCGGCTTTCTCCTCCTCGCCCACATGATGTTTCACATATTCGGAGAGCACCTTGACCTTTGCGTCGGTGAAGGGATCGCCTCCGAAGCCGTCGCGCAGCTGAATGAGAAGTTGCTTGGCGCCGTCATGTTCGACCTGCGCTTCATTCAAGAGGTCGTCTTGGACCTTGCCCTTGCAGGCAGGATAGAAGATCTCCTCCTCGATCCGACTATGCGTCAGGAATTCGCTGGCGATCTGGCCGAGCAGGCGCCGCTTTTCCTCGTCCTCGGATGCTTTTTCATATTGCTGGAAAAGCTGCTCGACCTTGCGATGGTCCTGCTTCAGCAGGTCTATCGCGCTGGGCTGCTTCGCCTCGGCGGCCTGGGATTGCTTGTCATTGGCGGCCTGGCTCGGCGCGGCGGATTTTTGATCGCCGGCCGGCACGCCTTGCTGTGTGGGCTGGGATGTTTGTCCGGCGGCGCCCGTGGTTTCGGAATCCGTCGATTGCCCAGATGACGTTGCGGATGGGCTAGGCTTTTCCGGTTGCTTCGCCATAAGGCGCTCCTCTCTTGTCCGGGCGCGAATGCGCCATCGGACAGGGAGCGCTGGAGGAGCGGCTTTGTTTCTTCAGAGCGACATGGACCTAACCCATGTTGGGGATTCGCCTGCGCCTATTGCTGCTCGGGATAATCCTCCGGCTTGACCGTCCCGACAGTTGGTCGGTCCTCGACCTTTTCAGGCTTCTTGCCGCCGCGCGTACGGGGATCGGGCCCATCCTTCTGGGGGATCACGTCCCCCAATGGCCCGCGACGGGGCATTTCATCACGATCGCGATTTTTCTCGTCCATGGCTGTTCCTTTCATGCCGGTGCTGGACCGGTCAGATCGTGAACGCCGCGGCAGGTGCTTCTTTCCCGGTGATCGGCCGCCGTCATTCCCAGCTGAGGATCAGCCGTCCGTTGGCGGGGACGGCATAATCGATGCGATCGCCACTGCTCGCTTCCGGCTCGATCTCGCTTCCGGCGGCGGTGGCTACGTGCAGCTTGCCGAGCTTGCGCCGGGGCAGACGCACGATACTGAGACCCGCCGAACAGGTCTCGCCACCGTCCAGCGTGATGGTGAGCCTGTCCTTCGCGGTCCGTTCCATGGCACGCACGAACTGATCGCAATACAAGCGAAAGGGTGCGCCCTCGACATGGTGGAAGGCGCGGGTCGCGAAGATGAAGGCGGCGCCGGCGCCATAGATTTCCTGGCCGACCTGCCCGGCCTGCTGCCCATCGGCGTAAAGATCCTCCAGCGGGAAGCTGAGCTTGCGGTCGACATGGCCGTTATTCTCGCGCTGCTTGGGCGCGATCACCTCCTTGGGAAGAGCGTCGGGATAATAATACCAGGCGCGGTCGAGCGCATATTTGCAATATTCCGCGATCAGCAAGCGTGCGGCGGGCTCGAGGTCCGGTCCGCTGTCGTCGAGATAGCGTTCGAAGGCGACAAAGCTGTCGAAGCATTCGTAGATGGCCATATAGGGCGCGTCCTGCAGGCAGGTGGCGCCGAGGAAATTCTTGTAGTGGACGGCGAGCTCGATCTCGCTCTCCCAGATTTCGCAATTGTGGAAGAAGCTGCCGAGATAGACGTAGCTCTGCTCGAGATAGACGGGCTCGTTGGTGATCCGCCATAGCCGCATGCAGGCGGCCGCGCCCCAGGCGGTGAGATTGGCCTGGTAGTTGACGTTGAAGCGCAGGCCGACGGCGGCGTCGATCGCGGCGCGGGCCTCGTCCAGATAGCTCTTGTCATCGGTCAGCTCGAAAGCCTGGAGCATCACCCAGGCATAGATGCCGCCGACATCGGTCTGACCGCGCCCGTCCTGCGCCTCCTGCGTGATCACCGAAAAGTCGGTGACCTTGTACTGGACCGGCCACTTGTACTTGAAATGATGCGCGGCGCGGATGCCGAAGCCGATGGATTTGAGGAACAGGTCGCGCGCGGGCTTGTCGCCATCCAGCGCAAGCAGCCCGAGATTGAGCAGTGGGTGGTAGAGATACCAGCTGTCGACAGCGTCGGCGTCCTTGTCATCGCCGACATTGGGCAGATAGCGCCGCAACGTCTTGAGCTTCGGGTCGTAGAACCTGTTCAGCCCGGCCTTGAACGCGTCCTCGAGCGGGTGGGGTTCGCCCTGCCATTTGCCCCAGGCGTGGATTGCCGCGGTCACCGACATCTGGACCATGATGTCGGGATATTCGGCGGCGGTGTAGGGGTGAATGTAGCGATGGCCATAATGTTCGATGGTCGCTTCCGGCGCCTCGTCGAGATCGCGCAATGTCCGCTCCGCGCGGTCGATCCAGTCGCGATATTCGGTCTGCGGCCGGTCGAGCCGTTTGTACGCGACGCCCAGCAGTTGCAGGAACTGGCGCGCGGACTCCCGCTCGTGCGGAGGCGTATCGGAACGGAAGACCAGGATCGCGTCCGACAGAGTCACCGCGGCACCGGGCTTCAAGGGATTGGTGGGCGGCGTACCGCTCTGCGGCGGGCTGGGGATGAGATAGCCAAGCTCGGGCCATTCGCCGCCCACCGCGCCGTCCGGCTTGGTCTTGGTCGCGCGGTAATAGTCGTTCATCGCCGTCAGGTTCTGGAAATAGAGCACATTGCCGAATGCCGGCTCGTTATGCTGGAAATAGAGCAGGCCGCTGTTGAGGCCGCGCTGCCCCGCCTCGACATTGCCGCGCGCGCCCAGCGGATCGTCGCGCCCGTCGAGCGGATAAAGGTCGCGCGGGATGAACGGGACCAGCAGCGGCACTGAGGGCGTGAGGCGTACCGTGATCCGCAGAAATTCGAGCGCATCGGCACCGGCCTCGAACATGATGAGATGCTCGCCCAGCGTGCTCTCGACCTTCAGGCGCAGCACCTCGCCCGTTTGCGCGTCCAGCCGCCGGCAGTCGAAGGCGCCCGCGAGATAGGCGGCGCGCACGGCGAGCCCGCCCTTGCCCTCGCGGCGGACGATCGCCCAGACGGAGTCGGCGGCGCCCAGGATCTCGACCTCCAGGCCGCCGGTGCGAAAGCGGGCGAAATGCCGCGTCCTCCCGTTGGCCAAGGCTTCGCGCAAGGCGAGCACATAAAGGCTGGCGGCGTGATCGTCTGACGTCGAGCTTTTGGTGGCCATGTTCGCTTCCCGATTGCCGCGATGGCCCGCACGCGATGCGCGGCGAACCTTTCGGTCTTTCGCTGCGTTGAACCCCTGAGGGCGCACAAAGGTGCACGGAAAGGACCAACCCGTGAAAAAATATGCCTATGGATGGATCACTGCCGCGTTCTTCCTGGTCTCGATCGTGGGCCACTGGATCTTCGGCTGGTATGCCTATGTCAACGAGGCGCGCGCGCATCACGAGGTAGCAGAGACCTCCGCCTATCTCATGCAGATGGGCCGCGACACGCTGGAGAACTGGCAGTCCGAATTCCTGCAACTGCTCTGGCAAGTGCTCGGCCTCGCCTATTTCCTCTATGTCGGCTCGCCCGCCTCGAAGGAAAATGACGACCGGCTCGAAGCGAAGGTCGACGAACTGCTGAAGGTCACCGGCGGCAAGGACGCGCAGGCGCTCATCGACGAGATCGACCGCCGCTACCTGCGGGTGTCGGGCCACGCCAAGCCCCATGGCGGACGCGATCTCGGCCATGAGTGATACGGCAACAGCAGGCGGTCGGCTCGTCGATCGGCTGCCCGACGACATAGAGGATGCGGTCAAGGATCTGCTGACGACCGCCTGCGACCGTTCACTGACGCTCGCGACGGCGGAGAGCTGCACCGGCGGGCTGATCTGCGCGCTGCTGACCGACGTCGAGGGATGCAGCCATGCCTTCGAGCGCGGCTTCATCGTCTACAGCCCGGAGGCCAAGACCGAGATGCTCGGCGTCTCGCGCCCCTTGATCGACCAGAAGGGGGCCGTCAGCCGGGATGTGGCGCTGGCCATGGTCGAAGGCGCGCTGCGGCGCTCCGCCGCCGACGTTGCGCTTGCCGTCACCGGCTTTGCCGGTCCCGCCGCGCCGGACGACGAGCCGGGCCTCGTGCACCTGGCGTGCCTGCGGCGTCGACGCTTGCCGGATCATCGTGAACTGCATCTCGGCGACATCGGACGCGCGGCGGTCCGGCTGGAAGCCGTGCGCACCGCGATCGCGATGATGCGGCAGGCGCTGGATTGAGGTCAGGTTTCCGACGCCTGTCGCAGAATGAAGAAATAATCGGCATTGCCGGGAACCAACGCGAAACCCGCGCATTCTCTGCCTAATGGCGCGCCGAGAGCGGTGCGGGTTGCTCGGGTGGGAATTTAAGTATCGACTTTCACGGCATGATACGGGCCAGCACCCGTGCCGACCATGATCTGGTCGACGCGCTGTTCGAGACGTTCGACCTGGCCTCTGCGCCGTCCTACGGGATGATGCTGCGCGCCCATGCCGGCGCGCTGCTGCCGATCGAGGACTGGCTGGCAAGCGGCGGCATCGCGCTATGGGAACCGCGCGGACAATCGCTCAAGGCGGATCTGACGGCGCTTGGCCTGCCGGTACCGAAGACCGAACCCCTCCTTTGGGCGCGTGACGAGGCGGCCTATTGGGGGACCGCTTATGTGCTCGAAGGATCGCGTCTGGGCGGGGCGATGATTGCGCGCCGGCTCCAGCCCGGTCTGCCGTGTGCCTATCTCGGACGCGTGCATGCGCCGGGCCACTGGCGAGCCTTCCTCGCCGCGCTGGACGAAGGTGCGATCGCGGGCGGTGCCCAATGGCAGGCCGATGCGGTCGCGGCCGCCCAGCGCACCTTCGATGCCTTTGCGCGGTCGGCCCGATCTGAAGCGGATAACCGATGAGCGACATGCCAGTCTACCAGGTCGATCTCACCAATTGCGACCGCGAGCCCATCCACATCCTGGGCAATATCCAACCCTTCGGTTTTCTGGTCGCGGTGGGATCGGACTGGGTCATCACGCGCATCTCGGCCAATATCGAGCAGTTCATCGGCAAGGCGCCGCACGGCCTGATCGGCATGCCGCTCAGCAGCATCTTCCGGGATTCGGCGATCCACAATCTGCGCAACCGGCTTGCATTGCTGCGCGGGCCCGACGCCGTGGAGAGGCTGCTCGGCGAAACTTTACTGGAGGATGGATCGCGCTTCGATATCGCGGTGCACTTCTCGGGTGAGTCGATCATCATCGAAGCCGAGCCGGCGGCGGAGGATGCGGGCGATGCGGGCGGCCTCGTGCGCACGCTCATGTCGAGGCTTGCGCAGACGGACTCGCTCATCGCGTTCCTGCGCGAAGGCGCACGGCAGGTGAAGGCGATCACCGGCTTCGATCGCGTGAAGGTCTACCGCTTCGACGAGGAAGGGTCGGGCGAGGTCATTGCGGAGGCGCTCAGCCCCGGCGTCGACAGCTTCCTGGGGCTGCATTACCCGGCGTCCGACATTCCGGCGCAGGCGCGGCGCCTTTATGTGCGCAACATTTTCCGCATCATCGCCGACATCAACGCGACACCGGTGCCGATCATTCCGGGCCTCGACGAAAACGGCCAGCCGCTCGACCAGTCGCTCTCGATCCTGCGGGCGGTCTCGCCGATCCATATCGAATATCTGCGCAACATGGGCGTGAGCGCGTCGCTCTCCATCTCCATCGTCGTCAACGGCCGGTTGTGGGGACTGTTCGCTTGCCACCATTATTCGCCCATCCAGCCGAGCCTGGCTATCCGCACTGCGGCCGAGCTGTTCGGCCAGATGTTCTCGCTGATGCTGGAGAGCCGCGAGCGGGCGGAAGCCTCGGACTATGAAAACCGGGCCCGTAGCGCGACTGACCGCGTCATGGCGGCAGTCGCCAAGAATTCCGACCTGCTCGCCGACGGGCAATGGATCGGCGAAGTCGTGCTCGACACGATCCCCGCCGACGGCGTCGCGGTGCATATCGGCGGCAAGACCACGCTGAGCGGCCTCACGCCCACGGAGGACCAGACCGGCAATGTGCTGGCAATGCTCCACGAAGCGTCGTCGAACCAGATTTTCGCGACTGAATCGCTGAGCACGCTTGTGCCCGAAGCGGCGGAGTATGCCGATATCGCGGCTGGCATTCTCGCCATCCCGCTATCCCGTCAGCCGCGCGACTTCGTCATCCTGTTCCGGAGCGAGCAGCTGCGTTCCGTGCGGTGGGCCGGCAATCAGGAAAAGGCGACCGAATATGGCCCCAACGGCCCCCGCCTGACCCCTCGGAAGAGTTTCGAAGCCTGGTCGGAACTCGTGAAGGGCCGCAGTCGGCCTTTCTCGGTGTCGGAGCGGCGCGTGGCCGAGGGGCTTCGTGTTGCCATGCTCGAAGTTCTGGTCCGGCTGTCCGACGAAGCGGGTCTCGAACGGCAGCGCGCGAGCGAGAGGCAGGAGTTGCTCATCGCCGAGCTCAATCACCGCGTCCGCAACATTCTCTCGCTCATTCGCGGCCTGATTTCCCAATCGCGCGACCGCGACGACTCCGTCGAGGCCTTCGTCGCCAATCTCGAGGGCCGCATCCAGGCCCTTGCGCGCGCCCACGACCAGGTCACCAAGGACCGCTGGAGACCGGGGCATCTGGCGGCGCTGATCGAGACCGAGGCCAGCGCCTATCTCGGCCTCAAGAGCACGCGGCTTTCGTTCGACGGGCCCAATGTCCTGCTCCAGCCGGTCGCCTTCACGACGCTCGCCCTGGTCTTCCACGAGCTGATGACCAATGCGGTCAAATATGGGGCACTCTCCGATGGGGGGACGATTTCGATCAGCTGGCACCTCGACGACGAGGGGAGCCTGTTGCTGGACTGGGCAGAAAGTGGCGGCCCGCCGGTGCAAGCGCCGACCAGACGGGGGTTCGGCTCCACGATCATCGAAAAGGCCATTCCCCACGACCTGGGTGGAGCAGCCGAGATCCACTACCAGCTCGAAGGGCTGCGCGTTCATCTCTGTGTGCCCTCCCGCCACGTCGCGGGTGTGGACAGGATCGTGCATCGGGCCGGCGCAGGCGCCGACCAGACGGCGGCGTTGAAGCCGCTGGCGGGCAAGACGGGTGTCCTGCTCGAGGACAGCATGATCATTGCCCTGGACGCCGAGGACGCCCTGCGATTGCTGGGCGCCCAGCAGGTGGTCGTCTTCGCCAGCGCGCGTCCGGCGCTCAAATATCTCGAGACGGAAGCGGTCGACTTCGCAGTGCTCGATTTCAATCTGGGCATTGAGACGAGCGAGAACGTCGCGGTGAAGCTTCGCGAGGCGGGCGTGCCGTTTGTCTTCGCGACAGGCTATGGCGAGGGCATTTCATCCGACCGCCTTGCCGGCGCGCCGGTCGTCACCAAGCCCTATGGCGCGGACGAACTCGCCCGCGCCTTTGCCAGCATCGATGCAACTCAGGGCAGCGCGAAGACGTAAAGCACGTTGCCGAGAGTGGGCTTGTACTCCGGCGTGGTGCGGCCGAGCGAGAAGGCCTCCGGTGCGACGCCGGTGCCGATCACCACATATTGCTTGCCGTCGACCGCATAGCTCACCGGATAGCCGGTGATGGCGGACGCGAGATTGACGCTCCACAGCTTGCGGCCGCTGGTGTCGGAGAACGCCATGAAGCGGCCGACCGCATCGCCCGCGAAGACGACGCCGCCGGCGGTGGACATGAGCGACATCATCCCGGCACGCTGCTCGTACATCCACGCGGTCTTGCCGGTGGAAGCAGAGATCGCCTGGATGCGGCCGAGGTTGGTGCCGCCATCGGGAATGAAGGCCGGGCCGGAGACACCCATGATCGTCGATCCGGGCTTGAGGTCCTTCGAGCTCGTCACGGTCGAGCAGAGATTCTGCAGCGGCATGTACATGAGGCCGGTCTTCGGGCTGTAAGTGCCCTCCTGCCAGTTCTTGCCGCCCGCGAAGCTCGGGCAGATGTCGCGGGTCTGGCCGGGCGCGGTGAAGACGGTGGCGGGATTGACGGTGACCTCGCCGGTCGCGCCGTCGATCGACTGCACGACATTCTGCTTCACGGTCGGCGTCGCCCACAGGAACTCGCCGGTCTTGCGGTCGAGCGTGTAGACGATGCCGGTCTTGCCGGGGATGCCGGTCATGACCTGGCGCTTCTCGCCGCGCTTCAGCTTGGGGTTGATCCAGCTGACCGACTTGGGATCGGGCGCCACCGCCGTGTCGAGCAGGATGCGCGTGAAGGTGTGGTCGAAGTCCCAGTGATCGAGAATGTGCTGGTAATACCAGACGATCTTGCCGGTCTCGGGATCAATCGCCAGCGTGGACGTCGAGTAGAGATGTTTCTTGTCATTGCCGCCCAGGATGAACTTGGGCGTCGGCGAGGTCACGGACGTGCCGTAATAGATGAGCTTGAGCTCGGGGTCATAGGTCGGCGGCATCCAGGTGCCGACCTGCACGCGCTTGTCCTTGGGGACGCCGCCCCATGTTTCGTCACCGGGTTCGCCGGGCGCGGGCATGGTGTGGGTGCGCCACAGCTCCTTGCCGGTGCGCGCGTCATTGGCGACGAACACGCAGGCGTCATAGCCGGCATCGGCACCGCAGTTGCGGCCTGAGATGACCTTGCCGTCGGCGACGATCGGCCCGCCGCTGGTCGAGTTGTTCTGCGTCTTGTAGTCGGTGACCTTGGTCTCCCAGACCTGCTTTCCGGTCGCGATGTCGATTGCATAGACATAGCCGTCCGAGCTCGAGCCGATCAGCAGATTCTCCCAGATGGCGGCGTTGCGCTTGATGGTGGCGCCCTTGAAATCCTCCGGATATCGCCGCTTGTAGGTCCAGATGAGGTCGCCGGTGGCGGCATCGACCGCGTCGACTATGTCCTTGGGCTGGATGATGTACATGACGCCGTCATGGACGAGCGGCGTGCCTTCATAGCCGCCGTCCGAGACGGGGCGCGACCAGACGAGGCGGAGGCCCGAAACGTTGCGCGGGGTGATCTCGGTGAGCGGGCTATAGGCCCAGCCGTTCAGGGTGCGGCGGAAGCTCAGCCAGTCGCCGGCGGGCGGATTGGCGAGCAGGGCGGACGGCACGGGCTTGGGCTGGTGGAGGTTGAGCGGCATCGCCTTGGGCGGCGCCCCGGCCGCGAAGGTCTCGCCGGGCTGGGCGGTAGCAACGCTCGCCATGACACCCGCCAGCAGCGCGCCGGACAGGGCCAGCGCCAGTTTCACGTTCCGATGAAGCATCCCGCTCCTCCCGCATGCGTTCCAGTTTGGCGCCACTTAGGGCGGAAGACGGGGGAAGGTCCAGCCGGCTCTTGACGCTTTTCACGGGTCATGCTCATGCCATCCCCATGAGCCGCATCGAAGATCATCTCGCCGCCGAGGGCATCGCCCTCCCCGCCGCCGCCGCGCCTGTCGCCGCCTATGTGCCGACCGTCCTCGCGGGCGGATTGCTGCACATCTCGGGGCAGCTGCCGTTCACGCCGGACGGCGAGATCATGAAGGGCAAGCTGGGCGACACGCGCGACCTGGCATGGGGCAACGCCGCCGCGGAACGCTGTGCGCTGATGCTCGTCGCGCAGATGAAGGCCGCGCTGGGCGACCTCGACCGGGTCGAACGCATCGTGAAGCTCGGCGCGTTCGTGGCAAGCACGGCCGATTTCACTGACCAGCCCAAGGTCGCCAATGGCGCATCCGAAATGATGGTCCGCATCTTCGGCGACGCCGGCAAGCATGCTCGCAGCGCGGTGGGCGTACCGGTGCTGCCGCTCGACGCCTCGGTGGAGATCGACGCGATCGTGGCGGTGCGGGGCTAGAGCCGCACTTTCATTTGGCGTCATGCTGAACTTGTTTCAGCATCCACCTGGCCTAAGGCTCTAGGCCGGACAATGGACCCTGAAACAAGTTCAGGGTGACGGAGTGGTAATCATGCGAACAGCCACCTGCCGCTGCGGACAATATCGGGTGACATGCACCGGCGAACCGGTGCGCGTCTCGGTCTGCCACTGCCTCAACTGCAAGAAACGCTCGGGCAGTGCCTTCGCGGCGCAGGCGCGCTGGCCGGACGAGCAGGTGGTACAGGAGGGCGAATATCGCGAATGGTCGGCTGCCGGCGACAGCGGCAAGAGCGCGACCTTCCGTTTCTGTCCGACCTGTGGCTCAACGGTGACCTATGTCCATGAGGATATGCCGGGGCTGACCGCCGTCGCGATCGGCGCCTTCGCCGAACCGGATTTCCCGCCGCCGGACTATTCGGTCTACGAGGAGCGGATGCACAGCTGGGTCGCGATCGTTGGCGAGGGTATCGAGCATTGGGGCTAAGGTTGGCGTTCGCAAGTTTCCTCGCCCCGAGGTGGGTGCGGGGGCGGCGAGTCTCACCCCCTCTCCAACTGCGCCTAGCTGCTGAAGCAGCAAGGCTTCGTATCTCGGCCAGAGGCACGTGACTCTGACCGACCCCTGAAGGGGCGAGGAGAAGACGACCGCATTGCACGAATGGTGCTGGCCTAAACGCATTTGAAGCCCCATCTTCAATGGGATGACTCGCATGGCGCCCCTTTCCTCATGAGCACCGAATGGACGGTACGCCTGTCGATGTCGGTGGCGAGCCTCGACAAGGCGGGCTGGGACGCGTGTGCAGGCGGCGGCAATCCGTTCGTCAGCCATGATTTCCTCTCGATCCTGGAGGAATCCGGCAGTGTGGGGCCGGGCACGGGCTGGTCGCCCGCGCCGATCACGGTCGAGGACGCGGCCGGGACGATCCTCGCGGCGGCACCGGCCTATCTCAAGCATCACAGCCAGGGCGAATATGTGTTCGACTATAGCTGGGCGGACGCCTGGCAGCGGGCGGGCGGGAATTATTACCCCAAGCTGCAGATCGCAGCGCCCTTCTCGCCTGTGCCGGGGCCGCGGCTGCTCGCGCGCGATGCCGATGCCGCCAATGGCCTGATGAAAGGCATCGAGGCGGTCACCGAGCAGAACCAGCTCTCGTCGGCACATGCGACCTTCATCGCGCCGGAGGAAGTCGAGCGCTTCCGCGCCGGCGGCTGGCTGATCCGGCAGGGCACGCAATATCATTGGTCGAACGAGGGCTATGGCTGCTTCGAGGATTTCCTCGGCGCCCTCTCCAGCCGCCACCGCAAGGGCCTGCGCAAGGAGCGCGCCAAGGCGCAGGCGGGCCTCGAGATCGTCCACCTGACGGGCGGCGACCTGACCGAGGCGCATTGGGACGCTTTCTGGACCTTCTACCAGGACACGGGCAGCCGCAAATGGGGACAGCCCTATCTGACGCGCGAGTTCTTCTCGCTGCTGGGCGAGCGGATGGCCGACAAGGTGCTGCTGATCTTCGCGCTGAGAAATGGCGAGCCGATTGCCGGGGCGCTCAACCTGATCGGCGCCGATACGCTTTACGGCCGCTATTGGGGCTGCACGGAGGAGGTGCCGTTCCTCCATTTCGAGCTCTGCTATTATCAGGCGATCGACGCAGCGATTGCGCGGGGGCTCAGCCGGGTCGAGGCGGGGGCGCAGGGCGAGCATAAACTCAGCCGCGGCTATCGCCCGGTGCCGACCTTCTCGGCGCATTACATCCCCAACAAGAGCTTCCGCCGCGCGGTCGCGGACTTCTGCGAGCAGGAGGCGACGGCGCTGGAGAACGATCGCGAATGGCTGGGCGAGCGGGGGCCGTTCAGGAGGGCGTGCGATTAGATCGAGGCTTTGTCACCGGCTGCGGCGCTTTCGAACGAAGAACAGGACGGTGATCGACAGCACAAGCATGCATATCGGCGACAGAATATAAACATAGGGCTTCTTGACGAAAATCGGAGCGATTGCGCCGATTACGAGTATCGTGAGCCACCAAATCTTCGTCACCAGGCTGTCAAAGGATTTCATCCCCCACGCCGGCTGATGTCCTCGGGGCGGAAGGCCTGGCCGCTGCGGTTCCTGACTGCGGGGAGGTCACAGAAGCGTTCGAACCAGTCTTCCAGTGCGGCGAGGTCAGATTGCGGGAACAGGCCGATGCCGCGGGCGAAGGTGACGGCGCCGAACAGAGTGATGTCGGCGAGCGAGTAAGTGTCGCCGGCGAGCCAGGGCTGCTGCTGCAGGATGGCGTCGAAATAGGGGAAATTGTCGAGCGCTTCCCGGCCGCGCCGGAGGCCCCATTCCTTCGCGGCTGGCCAGTCGGGCTTGCGCCAGGGGCGCAGCACCGGGCCCAGGCCAGGCGTGCCGTAATGGAAATAATCGTCGATGGGCTCCATCACCATCTGCTCCACCCGGCGCTGCATCATGTGGATTACGCCCTTCTCGCGCGGGGTGCGGCCCGTCAGCACCGGATGGCCATCGAGATTGTCGAGATATTCGGTGATCGCCGTGCACTCCGACAGCGCCAGCCCATCGTCGAGCAGCAGGACGGGCGTCTTCCCGATCGGGTTCATGGCAAGGAATTCGGGCGTTTTCTGCTGCGCCTCGATCAGGTCGATGGTCGCGAACTCGACCTGGTCGTCGAGGGCTTTCTCCGCCAGCACGACCCGGATGCGCGCCGCGTTCGGTGTGCCTTCCCGGTCGAAGATCTTCATCGCCATCCCTTTCCCAAGACTGCGGCGGATAGCCAATGATGATCGGGCCCGCCAGCGGCGATCTCTACCCGTCACATCGAGCGAGATCGATCCGGGAACGGCACTGGTTCGTGCCGGCACGTTGTGCCGGCACTCTGAAGCCGATACGTATAGGTGGTCGAGACAGGAGAGGCGTTGCGATGAGCGAACTGACCATCTGGACCCTGGACTGGGTGCCGAAAGGTCCGCGCGGTTTCGTGCGTGACCTGCGCCTGCGCTGGGCCTGCGAGGAAGCGGGCCTCGCCTATACTATCAAGACGATCCCGTTCGACGACCGCGCGACCAATCATCTCGCGCGCCAGCCGTTCGGGCAGGTGCCGTATCTCGACGATGGCGCGGTGAAGATGTTCGAAAGCGGCGCGGCGTTGCTGTATCTCGCCGGCAAGAGCGAGACGTTGATGCCGAGCGATCCGGTCGCAGCAGCGGAAACGCTGCAATGGACGATCGCGGCGCTCAATTCGATCGAGATGGTCAGCGTGCCCTGGTGGTTTCTGGACATGACCGGCAACGAGAACAAGGACCTCACCGGATGGCTGCACCAGCGCCTCGACCATCTCGAACGGATATTCGGGGAGCGCCAATGGCTCGTGGCGGACCGGTTCACGCTCGCGGACCTGATCATGGCGGATGTGCTGAGGATCCCTGCGATCCGATCGTTCGGCGATCGGCCGGCGACCGAGGCCTATGTCGCCCGCGTCACCGCCCGCCCGGCCTTCAAAAAGGCGCACGCCGACCAGATGGCTCTGTTCGAGGCGGCCGACGCAAAGCGGGCGGGATAGGGCTGCGAAGGACTGGGCGTGCCAGGCCGTTCAGGCCGGGAGCCCGCTCGGTTCGGCAGGCACTGCTGCCAACTGTCCGGCACTGACCGGACCGCCGATATGGATACGGCCGATCCCCCGCCGCGCAGCTTCGCGCAAGATCGCCCTGTCGACCGCGCTGAAATCGCTTTCCCGCGGAAGCCGGTCCAGCCTCCACTGCAGTTCATCGTCGATCAGCATCGCCGCCAACGCGGCTGAATAGGCCTCCATCGAATTCATTGTCGGCTTCCTGCGCCGGGGCGCGAGGACAAGGCGGCATCGGTTCACATGGGTGACGACGATTTAGCGCGAGATGCGGCAGACCCTGTCTGGTCACGCTTATACCATGGATTGGCGAACGGCTTGGCTCCCTTGTGCACACAGACAAATTGGGCGGATCCGCTATTTCCATGTGCAGTTTGGAACCTGTGGCCGGCGGGGTGGTTCTGCTGACCATGCCCCGCTTCTACCTCCATCTCTGCAACGGCAACGGGTTTGCAGAGGACGAAACCGGGCAGGACTACCCAACCGTTGCCGATGCGCGGGTTGCAGCCGTGGTAGCGCTGCGCAAGGCCCTGTCAGACGACGTCAATGCGGGAAACATCAACGTCGCCGCGTTCATCGAAATCGAGAACGAAGACCGCGCCCATATCGAGACGATCCATTTCGCCGATGCCGTGAGCTTGAAAACCGAGAATAGCCGCAAGGCGCGCTGAGGCGTTTTAAGCGGAGCCCGGGGGTTACGCCCGTGTAGGATAGTGAGATCAGCCGCCCGACAACGGGCGCTTATGCTCGCCGAGCGAATCGAAGGTGGTCGATTCCGTGATCGCGCCCGATGCCTCGAGGGTGAGCTTGACGCGGTCCATGGTGCGGTTCTGCCAATACCAGCCGTGGATGCCGGTGAAGGCGGCGACATAGCGGCCCTGCATGGTCTGCGCGGTGCCCACGCCGTAGCTCTCGGTGAGCGCGGTGCCACCCTGGAAGGGATGGGCGTGCATGTCGTAGCGCAGCGGGGCGGTGGCCGACCATTTGAAGGTCATCGCCTTGCCCTCTTCGAGCGTATATTTGAATTCGATCGCCTCATAGGGGCCGAGCTCGACCTCCCAGCGATCCGTCTTGCCGGGCTCGGCGGCGCTCTCGCCCAGCGTCAGCACACCGCTGCGCTTGGCGCCGCGCGCCAGCTCGGGCGAATTGGCCGCGTCGGCGATCTGGATGAGGCCGGTCGCGGCGCCGACACCGGTCGGGTCGATGCCATATTGGGCCGGGAGCACGAAGCAGACGGTAATGCCCACGGCAACGATGACCGCAGCCGCGCCGCCGATGAGCAGCTTCTTCTTCGAGAGCGGAGCGGGCGCGGGGGAATTGGGGGACTCGTCGGTCATGAGGCGAGATATCCTGCGATCTGGTTGCCGGCGAGGATGAAGCCGGCAAGGATGAGAGCCATATTGGCGTAGCGGGCGGTCGCATTGAAGCTGGGCAGATGCCGCCAGAGATTGAGCAGGGTGACGACCACGGTCAGCACGATGACCTGACCCAGCTCGACCCCGAGATTGAAGCCGATGAGATTGACGAGCAGGCCGTTTTTGGACACGGCGAGGTCCATGAGCTTGGTGGCGAGCCCCATGCCATGGAACAGCCCGAAGACGAGGACCGCGAGCTTGGTGTCGATCGCGAGGCCAAGCTTCTTGAAGCCGCCGAGATTCTCGAAGCCCTTATAGGCCACCGACAGCCCGATGATCGCGTCGATGATATAGGCATTGGCGCCGACGTGGAGCAGCACGCCGCCCATCAGCGTCAGCGAATGGCCGATGGTGAACATCGAGACGTAGAGGACGACGTCCTTCAGCCGATAGAGGAAGAAGACGACGCCGATCAGGAACAGGATATGGTCGTAGCCGGTGACCATATGCTTCGCCCCGAGATAGAGGAACGGCATGAAGGCCGGGCCGCTCACCCCCGCGACGAAGGCCCGGTCGCTTTGCGCCACGTCATGCGCGGCCGCAGCGCCCGCGATCATCAGCAGGCAGAGCGCGGTCAGAATCCGGGTGGTCGGCAGCTGGCGGATCGGCAGGCGGAGCGTCACTTGGCGGCGGCTGCGTTCGATGCATTGCCCGCGGCATTGGCGGCGTTGGCGGGGACTTCGCCGGCGGCGGGCGGATAGACCTGATGGCAGGCGGTGCAGACGTTATACATCGTCCCGCCGGTCTCGAAGATCGCGTCCTCGCTGCGGTCGATGGCGGCTTTCTCGGCCTTCTGGCCGATCTCGACCAGCGATTTCGAGAACTGCATCCAGTCTTCGCCGCGGCCCTTGGCATATTGCTCGGTCATGAGGAGATTGCCCATTTCGGCGATGGTCGCGGCGGCGCTGCGTGTGCGCAGCCAGGCCTCGTCGGTGGTGGGGCGGAGATCGTGCGTGCCGGTTGCGTCGGTGAAGGAGCCGGCGGATTTCCAGAAGACATCGGCCTGCGGCTGGACGATCGTCGCCATCAGCTGCTTGATGTCATGGGCTTTGACGAAGGCCGGTGCCTTCTCTTCGGCTTTCTTGCAGCCGGTCAGCAGCGCCAGACAGGCCGCTGCGACGATCATCCCCTTCATTCACGTCTCTCCCAAGCACCGCCGAGCGGCTTTCTGGGGACGGTATGAATAGGTTTGCAATGGATAGCGAGCGTGAAACGGTAACTGTACCGTTGCAACTCAGGCCGATCGGAAGGGAACCTCAAGCGGCGGCGCGGCGTCCGGTCTGGCTGAGCCAGGCACGCGCCATGCGCTGGGCTTCGGCCACTTCGCGCGCGGTCATCTCCTCGGCGATCTCGGCCCGGCAATGCTGGCCTTCTTCGCTGCCGGCGAGCGCGGCAAGGTTGAACCACTTATGCGCTTCGACAAGATCGATGCCGACACCGCTGGTTCCGCAGCTGAACGCGACGCCGAGATCATATCTGGCTTGGGCATCACCGCGAGCGGCATCCCGCATGCGGCTCTCGATCAGAAAACGGGCACTCTCTAAGCTATTCGCCACAACAAACCCCCTGTTAGGTCCTGTGATGGCGGCAAATCAGCACGGCGCTATTTACGAAATGGTTAACGCCGTTCACCAATCGCAACATAGGTACCGCCACGAACCCTGCGGCACCGCCAAACTCATAGGTTAACGGCGATATTGTCGATGAGACGGGTCCGGCCAATGCGGGCGGCGGCGAGGAGGCGGGCGGGATCTTCCAGCGAATCGATTCGCTTGAGGCTCGCCGCATCGCGCAGCTCGACATAATCGACCGATTCGAATCCGCCGGTGCGGATGGCGTCGTGCGCCTCGGCCAGCGCCAGGGCGATGTCGGCACCGCCGACGATGGCTTGCGCGGCTTCGTTGAGGGCCTGCGGGAGCGCCAGGGCCTCCTCCCGTTCGCTGGGCGAAAGATAGGCGTTGCGCGACGAAAGCGCGAGGCCATCGGGATCGCGCACCGTGGGTACGCCGACGATCTCGACACCGAGATCGAGGTCCGCGACGAGCCGGCGAATGATCGCGAGCTGCTGGTAATCCTTCTCGCCGAAGCAAGCGATGTCCGGGCGCACCTGGCCGAAGAGCTTGGCGACCACGGTGGCGACGCCGTCGAAATGACCGGGGCGGTGCGCGCCGTCCAGCTCCTCGCTGAGACCGGACACGCGGATGCTGGTCGCGAAGCCCTCCGGATACATGGCCTCGACGCCCGGCGCCCAGAGGATGTCGACGCCCGCCTCGCGCAGCATCGCCGCGTCTTCCGCCTCGCGGCGCGGATAAGCCGAGAGGTCCTCATTGGGGCCGAATTGCGTGGGATTGACGAAGATCGAGACCACAACGCGGGCTGCGCGGCGCTGCGCTTCGGTCACCAGCGCCATATGCCCTGCATGCAGCGCGCCCATGGTCGGCACCATCGCGACATGCCCGCCATCATCCCTGAGCGAAGTCAGGCCCCGCCTCAGCGCATCGACATCACGGAAGATTTGCACGGCGCACCCGCCTCCGATAAGGCCGCCTCAAGAGGGGGACGGCGGCGGCCTTGTCGCGCCTGTCCGCCCCTCGGTCAAGCAACCCGGCAACTTACAAAACAGGCTCGATACTCTTGCTCATGACCAGCGCAACCGGCAACGGCGCTTCTCCGCATCCCGCACCGCACCTCATTGTCTTCGCCAATGAAAAGGGCGGCACGGGCAAGTCCACGACCTGCGTGCACACCGCTGTGGCGCTCGCCGCGCAGGGCGTGCCCGTCGGCGTCATCGACCTCGATTATCGCCAGCGCACCGTCGCCCGCTATCTCGAGAACCGCGCCGACACGGCACGCCGCCGCGAGATCGACCTGCCCTCGCCGGTCTGGCGCGTGCACGAGGGCGATGCCGAGGGCCTGGACGCACTGATCGCGGAGATGGCCGCGGACCTGCCGGTCATCATCATCGACACGCCCGGCCGCGACGATCCGGTCGCCCGCCATGCCGCGACCCGCGCCAACACGCTGGTCACGCCGATGAACGACAGCTTCGTCGACTTCGACCTGATCGGCCAGGTCGACCCCGAGAATTTCAAGGTGAAGCGCCTCAGCTTCTATTCCGAGCTGATATGGGAAGCGCGCAAATCGCGCGCCAAGGCGGACGGCGTCCAGATCGACTGGGTCGTGCTGCGCAACCGCCTGCACCACATGGAAGCGCGCAACCAGAAGCGCGTCGGCGATGCGCTGGGCGAACTAGCCAAGCGCGTCGGCTTCCGGGTCATTCCCGGCCTCTCCGAGCGCGTCATCTTCCGCGAGCTGTTCCCGTCGGGCCTCACGCTGCTCGACAAGGGGCATCTGGGCGAACTCGGCGTCAGCCACCTCGCCGCCCGGCAGGAACTGCGCGAGATGATCGCGGGTCTGGCGCTCCCCATGCCGGGTGCGCGGGCTTTCGCCGAGACGGCCGCCTGAGCCACACATGATCCTGGCCGGGCTCCTCGCCGTCGCGCTGCTCTGGCTGACCTTCGGCGGCAAGGTGCTACGCGACCAGCGCAACTGGCCGGCCATCGGCGCGATGGCAATCGGCATCGCCCTGCTTGCCAAGGGGGAGCTCGTCCCCGCCCTGCTGCTCACGGCGGGCGGCGCGGTCTGGCTGCGCCGGCCCAAGTTCAGGAAACGCGCGCGCAAGCCCTTCGTGCAGGATATGCAACTGGCCGAGGCCCGCGATCTGCTCGGCCTCTCGCCGGGCGCCGACCGCGAGGCGATCGTCGCCGCGCATCGCCGCCTCATCACCCGCAATCATCCCGACAGCGGCGGCACCGAAGCGCTCGCGGCCAGGCTCAATGCCGCGCGCGACCTTTTGCTTCGCGCGGAACCGCAGTGATTTAACGGAGTTGCAGCCTCGCTGGCCTAGATGCGCCAGTTCCTGTACCGACCGAAGCCGATTGGGGACCCGAATGACGCACCAGTTTCACCCGACCTCTTTGCGCGAATATGACATCAGGGGCATCATCGGCGAGACGCTGGGCGAGGCCGATGCCTATGCGATCGGCCGCGGCTTCGGCACGATCGTCAAGCGCGCGGGCGGATCGAGCGTCGTGGTGGGCTATGACGGCCGCCTATCCTCACCAGGGCTGGAGGCGGCCCTCGTCGCCGGCCTCAACGAGAGCGGCATCCATGCCCTGCGCGTCGGCGAAGGCCCGACCCCAATGCTTTATTATGCCGAGTCCGTGCTCGACGTGGACGGCGGCATCCAGATAACCGGTAGCCACAATCCGGCGAACTACAACGGCTTCAAGATGGTCTACCAGCATGGTCCGTTCTTCGGCGCCGACATCCAGAAGCTGGGCACCATGGCGGCGAGCGGCGACTGGGAAAACGGCGCGGCGGGCAGCGAACAGGTCGACATCATGGACCGCTATGTCGCCCGGCTGGTCGACGACTTCCATGCGCCGCCCTACCGGGTTGGCTGGGACGCAGGCAACGGCGCGGCCGGACCGGTGGTGGAGAAGCTGGTGAAGCTGCTGCCGGGCGAGCACTACACGCTCTACACCGATGTCGACGGTAATTTCCCCAATCACCACCCCGATCCGACCGAGGAAAAGAACCTGGAGGATCTTCGCGCCCTGGTCGCCGAGAAGGGGCTCGACTTCGGCGTCGCGTTCGACGGCGATGGCGACCGCATCGGCGCGATCGACGGCGAGGGGCGCATCATCTGGGGCGATCAATTGCTCGCCATCTTTGCCGAGGGCGTGCTGAAGGACCAGCCCGGCGCCACGATCATCGCGGACGTCAAGGCCAGCCAGGCGCTGTTCGACCGCATCGAGGAACTGGGCGGCAACCCACTGATGTGGAAGACCGGACACAGCCTCATCAAATCCAAGATGAAGGAGACCGGCAGCCCGCTGGCCGGCGAGATGAGCGGGCATATCTTCTTCCGCCATCAATATTACGGCTTCGACGACGCGCTCTATGCCGCGGTACGGCTCATTCGCGCCGCCGCTGAATCGGGCAAGTCGGTCACGCAGTTGCGCGGCGAGATGCCGGCCATGGTCAATACGCCGGAGCTGCGCTTCCAGGTCGACGAGAGCCGCAAGTTCGCGGTGATCCAGGAAGTGCTCGCCCGCCTTGCCGCTGCGGGCGCGAAGGTCGACAATACGGATGGTGCCCGGGTGAACACAGCTGACGGCTGGTGGCTGCTGCGCGCGTCCAACACGCAGGACGTACTGGTTGCCCGCGCCGAGGCGAAGAGCGAATCAGGCCTGGAACGGCTGATGGCGCAAATCGATGAACAATTGGCACTTTCTGGTCTCGAACGCGGACCGCAAGCGGGCCACTGAAAGCCGCGGAAATCCGGCAAATATTTTCAATAGCAATCGTTAGCTTGCAAATTTTGCACGCATGGCAACGCATTTCGCACTTGCGAAGAAACTGTATGTAACGCATACGGATCGGGCCTTTCAGGCATCCTCTCCTAAAACTTCCAGGCCGTCCTTTCGGGGCGGCCTTTTTTTTGCCTTGCAGAGAAATCGGCATGAGGACTGAAACCTCGTCACCCCAGACTTGATCCGCGGTCCCGCTGCCTTGCAATCCTGCCAAGAAGAAGCGGGATCCCGGGTCAAGCCCGGGATGACGAAGAAAACTAGAGCCTTCATTTTACACACGCCTGACGCCATCTTGGGCCGATGGCCGCCCTTCCCCCCGTCATCGAAAACTGGCTTGCGTCGCGCGGCTGGTCGTTGCGCCGCCATCAGGCGGGGATGCTGGAGGCAGCAGGGCGCGGTGAGCATGCGCTGCTGGTTGCCCCGACCGGTGCGGGCAAGACGCTCGCCGGCTTCCTGCCCAGCCTCGTCGACCTGATCGAGCGGCCCAAGGAGGGGCTGCACAGCCTCTATATCTCGCCCCTCAAGGCGCTCGCGGTCGACGTGCAGCGCAACCTGCTGACGCCGATCGCGGAGATGGGGCTCGACATCCGCGTCGAGACGCGGACCGGCGACACGCCATCCGACCGCAAGGCCCGTCAGCGGGCCCGGCCGCCGCAGATGCTGCTGACGACGCCGGAATCGCTCTCGCTGCTGCTGTCCTACCCCGACGCCGACCTGATCTTCGCCGATCTCGACACGGTCATCATCGACGAGATCCATGCCTTCGCGCCGGACAAGCGCGGCGACCTGCTCGCGCTCTCCATGTCGCGGCTGCAGACGATCCGGCCGACCCTGCGGCGCGTCGGCCTGTCCGCGACCGTCGCCGAGCCTGACAAATATCGCGAATGGCTGGCGCCCGGCGGACGGGCGGATGACGTTGCATTGGTGGAAGGCGAGCCGGGCGCGCCACCGGACTTGCAGATCTTCATCCCGCAGGACCGGGTGCCCTGGTCCGGCCATAGCGGCGTCTATGCAGCCAAGCAGGTGATCGAGCTGATCGCGGCCAACAAGATGACGCTCGTCTTCTGCAACACGCGCAGCCTCGCCGAACTCACCTTCCAGGAGCTGTGGTCCGAGAATGACGAGAACCTGCCGATCGGCATCCACCATGGCAGCCTCAGCCGCGAGGCGCGGCGCAAGGTCGAGGCGGCGATGGCGGCGGGCAAGCTGCGCGGCCTCGTCGCGACCGCCAGCCTCGATCTCGGCATCGACTGGGGCGACGTCGACTGCGTGATTCAGATGGGCGCGCCCAAGGGCTCGTCACGCCTGCTCCAGCGCATCGGCCGCTCGAACCATCGCCTCGACGAGCCCAGCAAGGCGATTCTCATCCCCGGCAACCGCTTCGAATATCTCGAGGCGCAGGCCGCTTACGACGCAGTGATGGCCGGCGAGCGCGACCCGGAGCGGTTTCGCCCCGGCGCCAATGACGTACTCGCCCAGCATATCATGGCGCTGGCCTGCGCGGGGCCGATCGACCCCGCGCAATTGCATGCGGAAGTGGCGAGCGCCTGGCCCTATGCCGCGCTCACGCGCGCACAGCTCGACGAGTTGCTGCAGTTCGTCTCGACCGGCGGCTATGCGCTGCGGGCCTATGACCGCTTCCAACGGCTCGTCCAAAATCCCGACGGGACATGGCGCATCGCCCATCCGCGCATCGCCCAGCAGCACCGCATCAATGCCGGCATCATCGTCGACCAGCCCGCGCTCGACATCCGCTTCGCCAATGGCCGCAAGCTCGGCACGATCGAGGAAGCCTTCGCCGCGACGATCGCACCCGGCGACCGATTCTTCTTTTCCGGCATGTCGCTCGAACTGGTCCGACAGACCGAAGGTGAGCTGATCGTCCGTGCCAGCACCAAGTCGGCGCGCATCCCGAGCTGGGGCGGTACCCGCATGGCGATGACCACCCATCTCGCCGACAAGGTTCGCCGCTTCATCGCCTCGCCCGGCGAATGGCACCGCTTCCCGACCGATGTGCACGAGTGGCTCGCCATGCAGCAGCTTCGCTCCGTGCTGCCACGGCCCGACCAGCTGCTCGTCGAGACCTTCCCGCACGAGGGCCTGCACTACATGGTGGTCTACAGCTTCGAGGGCTGGAACGCGCACCAGTCGCTCGGCATGCTGCTGACGCGGCGCATGGAGGAGCGCGGCCTCAAGCCGATCGGCTTCGTGTCGAACGACTATGCGCTCGGCGTTTCCAGTCTGGAGCCCATCAAGGATCCGGCTAGCCTGTTCTCGGCGGATATCCTCGATCATGAGTTCATCGCCTGGGTCGAGGAGAGTTCGCTCCTCAAGCGCGCCTTCCGCGACGTGGCGGTGATCTCCGGCCTCATCGAGCGCCAGCAGCCGGGCACCCGCAAGACCGGCCGGCAGGTCAGCTTCTCGACCGATCTCATCTACGATGTGCTGCGCCGCTACGAGCCCGATCATCTACTGCTGCGCGCCGCCTGGGCAGACGCCCGCGCGCGCATGACCGATGTGGGCCGCCTGGGCGAATTGCTCGACCGCGCGGCGGGCACGATCGTCCACAAGCAGCTGGAGCGCGTGAGCCCGCTCGCCGTGCCCGTGCTGATCATGATCGGCCGCGAGAATGTCGCCCAGCAGGAGACGGAGAACTTGCTGCTGAGCGAGGCGGCGGATGAACTGGGCCGGATCGCGATGATGCCGGACTAGGGTGTAGACCTGTAAAACGGCCGTCCAGACGCGACGAGATTGCAAAACTTTCGTAGTCGCTGCCAACGCAGAAACCACGGCCTATGAGAGCGTAGGAATTCAATTCTTCACAACCGCAAAGCCTCCCTGTGCGGTTATTCCGCCAACGGTTGAGCCTCGGGATATTGTGCCGGCAAAGACACCCGAGATCTCCACAGCGCGTGGCCCATAGAGCATGCCTTGCATGACCCCATAAGGGAGATCCGAGCCAGTCAGCGTGTTAGCGCGGAAGTTCGTTGCCGTTCCTGGCAAACTCCCAAAATCTGCACCGGAAAAACTCGACACGCCGAGTGATGTTCGAGCCCCACTCTTCGAAACGAGTGTCATATTGAGCGTGCCGGACAGCTTTTGGGTAGCAAAATCCAGATTTAACGAGGCGGTACCTTCGACTTTGTATTGTTGACCAGCAGCCGTATCGACAGCAAATCCATGCAAGACACCAGAATATGTCGATGTACCACTTGCTGGAACATCACCCCATTTGGTTGCAATCCCGTATCCAAACCAAGAATCAGCGAAGTTGAGATACCCTGACGGTCCGCTCCTCGACAAATTTCCAAACCCTGAATAGCTCAGTTTGAGATCCGGATTTGCATTGCCCGATCGATAGAGGCGGAAAATGCCAGTCGCATTATTGCCGAACGTGCTGCCGGAATATCCCAAAAATCTTGCATCTGAATAGCTAGGATTTGTCGCACTCAGGGGAGTGGAAAACAGGATAAATCTCTCTTGTTGGGTGACCAAATCAAGTGTCACTAGAGTATACGACTGAGTCGCTTGGTCGTATTTGAAAGCGACTCTAGGATTTTCGCCCGACGTCGGGGAGCCCGCTAGAATTTGCCCAGTCGCTGGGTCTCCATTGTATTGGAACCCTATGAAGTCAGCGATGTCAAATGAAACGGAAGCACCAGGATTTGGTGCAAGCGATAGATAAAATGGGCTTGCGGGTGTCGGAGTAGGCGTCGGCGAAGGAGAGGCTGTTGGGGTTGGCGTAACGGCAGGGATTTCGACCTTCCCCCCGCCTGAATCTCCCCCGCCGCAACCTGCCAAAAGAGCGCAGGACGCGAGCGCAACATTCAATTTTCTCATATCCCTCTCCCGTTGCCGAGATTTTTGTCTTGGTCGTCTGTTCGATACAAGATCTTTTTTATTTCAGGCGAAATGGCGTCCTTTGAAGAAAGCGGGTGGAGCCGGCTCAACTGTTGCCTGACGCGGAGATCCAACGTGGCGTCGCCGTTTCGATGCGCGCCGCGGTGCCACAGCTAGGGCAGTGGCTGTCGCGATGGTCGGCTATGGCCGGCACGAGTTGGGAAGATCACGCCCCTTCGCACCCGCACTGCAAGCCGATTGGCGGCATCGTACAGCTGTGTTATTCTGGCATGACGGGGGTGGATAGGAGAGCCACATGTTGCTGCTGAAGCCGCGCTTGCTGCGGTCGCTCGCCTGGGGGCTGGCCGCGGTCACGCTTGCCGGGCCGGTTGCTGCGATTCCGGACGCGCCCCTGCCCACCGATGCAGCGACGGCCGAACCCGCGACGGCAGACGCGCCGCCCACTGTGCCGCTGCTCAATTTCACCGACACATCCATCGACTTCCTGCGCCTCGGCGCGGACGATGGGGACCGTATGACTCTGCCCGTGGAGATCGGACAGGGGGGACCCTATCCCTTCATTATCGACACCGGCTCGCACCGCTCGATCGTCGCCACCGAACTGGCCGACCGCCTGTCGCTGCAAGCGCTGCCGCCCGTGGAGATCGTTAGCATGGCCGGGCGCGAAACCGTCGCCGCGGTCCATCTCGACCGCATCCAGTTCGGTAGCCAGGTGATCAGCAACCTGCCGGTGCTCAGCATCGCGCACGAGGCGCTGGGCAGCGCCGGGCTCATCGGGTTGGACGGCCTCAAGAATAAGCGCCTGACGCTCGATTTCAAGAAACGGCAACTGGCGATCGGCAAAAGCTCGCCCGCCGCCTTCGAGACCTACGACCGCAACACCATCGTCGTGCAGGCAAAGACCAAGCTCGGCCAGCTCATCCTCGTAAATTCGAAGATCGACGGGAAGAAGGTCAACATCATCCTCGACACCGGCGCCGAGATCAGCGTGGGCAACATGGCGCTGTTTAACAGTCTCAAGTTGAAGAAGCTCGTCGCCCCGCCGACCAAGGTGCAGATCAAGTCGGTCACCGGCCAGTCGATCGACGCGCAGTTCGCCGTCGTGCGGCACATCCAGATCGATTCCGTGAACCTCGACAATGTGCCGATGGTCTTCCTCGACGCCGCGCCTTTTGCCGAGCTCGACCTTGCCGAAAAGCCCTCGATGCTGCTCGGCATGCGGATGCTGCGCATGTTCGACCGCATCGCGATCGACTTCGGCAATCGCCATGTCGATTTCGAGCTGCCGCAGGGGTCGCAGACCAACAATTCGGACCGGCAGCTCGCTTTCAGCTCAGGCGCAGGAATGATCACCCGGCGATAGCACCGGCTGGCCGCAGACCGGGCAGAGCCGCGCGCCGCCCTGTTCTTCACCGTGACCCATCGAGACGCGATCGTCGAACAGGAAGCATTCGCCGCGCCACAGACTGTCCGCCGCCTCGATCTCAGCAAGATAAGCGAGGATGCCGCCCTCGAGATGATAGACGTCGTCGAAACCGCGCGCACGGGCATAAGCGGTCGATTTCTCGCACCTGATGCCGCCGGTGCAGAACATGGCGATCCTGGGCTGGCGGCCTTGCGCGCGCCATGCCTCGGCCTGCGCGTCGAACCACGCCGGGAAGTCGCCGAAGCTTGCGGTCTGCGGATCGATCGCCCCGGCGAAGCTGCCGATCGCGACCTCATAGTCGTTGCGCGTGTCGATGAGGACGGTTTCGGGATCGGCGATCAGCGCGTTCCAGTCGGCCGGCGCGACATGCGTGCCCGCGCCGCGAGCCGCATCGACGGGCACGCCCATGGTCACGATCTCGCGCTTCACTTTCACCTTCCAGCGCAGGAACGGCACCGCCGGCGCGTCATGCAGGCGAGGCGCGAGCCCTTCGAAGCCCGGTTCGGCCCGCAGCAGATCGAACAGCGCCGCGACCGCTTCGGGCGCACCGGCGATCGTGCCGTTCGCGCCCTCGCTCGCAACAATGATCGAGCCCTTGAGACCGAGCGCTGCACCGGCCTCGCGCAGGCGCGCGGCGAGGGCTTCCGGTTCGCAGACCTGTGCGAAACGATAGAAGGCGGCAACGCGAATGGGATTTGCGCTCATGGTCGCGCCTCTAGGCCATTCTCGCCTCGATCGTCACCCTGAACTTGGTTGACCCTTATCCCGTCCGAACAGGTCGCCGTTCCCCGGCGCAGGCCGGGGCTCATGCCGAAAACGGGGCCGGGCATGCAATAGCACGCATTCGACGCCTCGCGTAAACTGGGCCCCGGCCTGCGCCGGGGAACAGCTTTGTTGCCTATGGGTATAACCGCTAACTGGTTCACGGTCCTTTTCCCGCCACGTAGGCCAAGCGGTGCAGAATGGATGCCGAAACGAGTTCAGCATGGCGTCGTAGGAAATCTCCGCGATTGAAACGTGCCGCCGCACGCGTCATAGTTTGGTCATGACTTGTTCTCCCTTCCGCTTCGGCGGCCAGAGTTGGGAGGCGCTGCCCGAGGGCGCGCTGTACTGGCACGAGCGCAAGGCGCTGATCGTCGCGGACCTGCATCTCGAGAAAGCCAGCGCCTTCGCGGCGCGCGGGCAGATGCTGCCGCCCTATGACAGCCTCGCCACGCTCGCCGCGCTGGAAACGGCGCTCGCGCGGACCGATGCCCGCGAACTCTGGTGCCTGGGCGACAGCCTGCACGACGAAGGCGCCACCGACCGGATGAGTGGCGCTGTGCTGGACCGTCTTGCGCGGCTGACGGCGCGGCTCGACTGGATATGGATCACCGGCAATCACGATCCGCACGTCTCGCCACGGCTTGGCGGCCGCAATCGCGACGAGGCCGAGGTCGAAGGAATAATCCTGCGACATGAGGCCCGCCCTGGGGAGCATCGTCCTGAACTGTCCGGCCACTTCCATCCCAAATGGCGCCTCAGCCTGCGCGGGCGCTCGGTCTCGCGGCGCTGCTTCGTCATGGATCAGGCGAAGCTGATCCTGCCATCCTTCGGTGCCTTCACCGGCGGACTCGATGCCAGCGCGCCGCCGATCCGATCGCTCATGGGTTCGCGCGCGGAAGCGCTGGTGCCGTTGCCCAGCCGCCTGCTGCGCTTTCCGATGCCGGTTTGACATCAAGATTCGCCTGGTGAAACATTTGTGCAACATTCGTGCGTGGTGACCAAAAAAAAGGCAATTTCAGTCAGAGTCGCCATCGCGTATGAAAGGGTTAGGCAACGAAGCTTAGATAATAACCGGCAAAGCATATGCCTGGGACGAAACGGGGAGTGTGCCAATGCGTCGATTCATTCTCGCTACATCTGTCAGCGTGGCCGCGATTTGCGGCCTTCAGAGCACAGCGGTGCTCGCGCAGGATACACCCGCCAACGCCGCTGCAGCCGACGATGAATCCGGCGGTGCGATCATCATCACCGCCACCCGGCGCGCCAGCCCGCTCTCGGATGTTCCGATCGCCGTCTCGGCCGTGACGTCGGCAGCGCTGCAGAACAGCGGCGCCAACGACATCCGCCAGCTCAACCAGCTCGCGCCCTCGCTGCTCGTCACCACGACCGGCACGGAAGCCAATGGCGTCGCGCGTATCCGCGGCATCGGCACGGTCGGCGACAATCCGGGCCTCGAAAGCTCGGTCGCCGTGTTCATCGACGGCGTCTATCGCTCCCGCGCGGGCGCGGCCCTGACCGATCTCGGCGAAGTCGAGCGCGTCGAAGTGCTGCGCGGCCCGCAGGGCACGCTGTTCGGCCGCAATTCGTCGGCCGGCCTCGTCAACATTGTGACCAAGGCACCCAGCTTCAAATTCGGCGCGACCGGCGAAGTCAGCTACGGCAATTACGACGCCTGGCGCCTCGCCGGCCGCGTCACCGGCCCGATCAGCGAACAGGTCGCCGCCAGCCTCGAAGGCATCTATTCCAAGCGCAACGGTTTCCTGAACGAGGTCTCGCAGACCGGCTCGAAGATCGGCGATACCAACGACCGCAACCGCTATCTGCTGCGCGGCCAGCTGCTGTTCGAGCCGAGCAACGATCTCTCGGTCCGCCTGATCGCCGACTATACGCACAAGAATGAAAGCTGCTGCGGCGCGGTGTACATCGACACGACCGAGGAAACCGGCTCCGGCCCGATGAACTACACGACGAGCGCGAGCAATCGTATCGTCAGCCTGCTCTCGGCGCTCGGCACAGTCTTCCCCAACGGCCCGACACCCTATACGCAGAACCCCTATGCCAGGAATGTCAGCATCACGCCCGGCCGGGATTATGGAAGCAAGCTCGACGACTGGGGCCTCTCCGCCGAGATCAATTATAATTTCGGCGGCGCCAAGCTGACGAGCATCACCTCCTATCGCGACTACAAGTCCGCCGACTATGGCGACTATGACTATGCGACGGCGGATCTGCTCTATCGCGACCCCAACACCTATCGCCAGTTCAAGACCTTCACCCAGGAACTGCGCCTGCAGGGCTCGGCCTGGGACGAGAAGCTCGACTGGCTGGTCGGCGGCTATTACGCGCACGAAAATCTCGACCTGCGCGACAATATCCGCTTCGGCGCGGACTATGGCCGCTTCGCCGCCTGCCGCCTGATGCAGGGCACGGGCAACAACAGCAATTTCAGCACGGCGCAGCTGGCGCTCTGCGCTGTTCCCATCGACGGCAATCCGTTGACGCCCGATGTCGGCAATCTCATCGCCGGCACGCAGGCCAATCTGCTCGCCGCGCTGACGCCGGCCGTCGGCGTGCCGACCGCCACCGCCATTTCCTCAGGGCTCGGCTCGGGACTGACCGCGCTCGCTACATTGCCGAGCGGCGCGGGCGACACCGACTCCAAATATTACCAGAAGAGCAGCAACTGGGCGCTCTTCACGCACAACATCATCCATGCGACCGACAAGCTCGATCTGACGATCGGCGTGCGTTACACGCATGAGACCAAGGACGTGCGCCTCGCGCTCAACAACAACAATGCGACCTGCGCGGCGCTCCAGGGCTCGAGCCTGCCGAGCCTCGCCACCAATGCCGCACTGGGCAGCGCCGCCCAGCTCGCGGGCGGCATCCTGACCCTGGGCTGCCTCGGCAACTCGACGACCAGCCTCAATTCGCTGACGCCGACGGACAAGATGAGCAACGGCGAATTCTCGGGGACGGCCGTGCTGTCCTACAAGGTCGCGCCGAGCATGATGATCTACGGCAGCTATGCACGCGGCTACAAGGCGGGCGGCTACAATCTCGACCGCTTCGAGCTGGGTTCGACCGGCGTCGCGCCGGCGATCGCCCCGCTCACTTATTTCTCGCCACGTAGCAATGCGGACGCCGCGACGCTCTCGTTCGAGCCCGAGACGGTCAACGCCTATGAGATCGGCTTCAAGGTCAACAAGCGCAAGTTCGGCGTGAACATCGCCATCTTCCGCCAGGAGTTCACCAACTTCCAGCTGAACACCTTCAACGGCACCAGCTACGTCGTGCAGAACATCAACGGCTGCAAGAGCACGAAGGCGGCAAACGGCACCTGCACCGACACCAAGCCGGGGCTGATCAGCCAGGGCTTCGAACTCGAAACCTATGTGGCGCCGGTCCGCGACATTCGCATCACGACCGGCGTGACCTATGCGCGCACGATCTACGCCAAGAGCCTGGTCGGCAACAAGACCGGCACGGTGCCGCTCGATCCGGCCCTGTTCCTGCTCGAGGGCAATACCAACAGCAATGCGCCGCGCTGGGTGGTGACGGGCAGCTTCGCCTGGACGCCGACGCTCGGCGACACCGGGCTCACCGGCCTCGTCTACATCGACGCGCGCACGACGAGCGCCTACAATACCGGCTCCGACCTCTACCCCGAGAAGCGGCAGCCCAGCTACACCGTCTCCAACGCCCGCCTCGGTATCCGCGGCAAGGACGAGCGCTGGGCACTGGAGTTCTGGGGCCAGAACATCTTCAACGAGCGCTACACCCAGGTGGTGTTCAACAGCCCGCTGCAGAGCTCGGGCCCGAACAACCAGTCGACCGCCCAGCTCGGCCGCGGCGGCGTGACGATGACCAACCAGCTGTTCTCCGCCTATATGGCCGAACCGCGCACCTACGGCGTCACGCTGCGCGGCAAGTTCTAAGCGCTTATACCGGGGAGAAACGGAAGGGCCTGGGAGCGATCCCGGGCCCTTTCCTGTTTCAGCCATCTTCCCAGCGGAAGATCTCCTCGACCGGCTTTCCGAAGATGCGCGCGATCTTGAGCGCCGATTCCAGGCTGGGCGAATATCGGCCCTGCTCGATCGCCGCGACCGCGAGTGAATGACAGCGACGTCGCAAAAGCAACCAAGCGTCGTGTCCATCGTTTCGCTGACACCGCTGAAGAGGAGGTCACAGCGATGAGCGATGACAAGACCTATACCGACGGCCTCGACCGTCAGCTCATTTCGATGGAAGAGGATTATGAGGTCGAATATTGGACCGATGCATTGGGTGTCTCGAAGGCCCAATTGCAGCACGCTGTCGACCAGGTCGGGAATAGCGTCGATGCGGTCCGCAGTTTTCTCGGCCGATCGAATTAGAGGCTGATCCTTTCCTGTTGAAACGCTCGTCATTGCGAGCCGACGAAGCAATCCCGGAGGCGCTCAAGACAGGCGTGGATTGCCGCGCAACTTCCTAGCCCGCAATGACGGTTCAGCTCTGCCGATCAGGCGCTAGAGGCTAACCGGCGGGAGGACCGCCACGACGATCGAATCCGCCGGGACATCTACTGTTACAGGCCCTTTCCTCCCATTGCGCTGCGCCGGCGGCTGGGTCCGCAGCGGGTGGCTTTGCTCGCCCTCATCGGCCCAGGCATATTGCGCCGGTCCATAGGACCAGAGGCGCGCCGGACCGCGGAGCGGCCTCGCCTCTCCCTTCGCGCCCTGGCGGAGCAGGGCAAGACGATAGGCCTGCGTCGCACTGCGGTTGATCAGCATCACGGCCAGCCGATGATCGGGGCGCAGCACGCTGAACGCAGCGACCGGCGAACTGTCTCCAGCGCCGTCGAGCCGTGTGGCGACCAGCCGATGCAGGCCATGGCCGGGCACGGTCCAGGCCTGCGTCAACAGCCGCGCCGTGAAGTAGCTCGGCATAGGCTGGCGCGCCTGCCCGTCGGGATCGGCCATGTGCAGCATCATATTGCCATAGCCCGCGCAGGGCAGGTGCTGATTCGACGGCCAGTTCGGGCCGTAGCCGAACATGTAGGCGGCGCTGCCGCCCAGGTTCAGCCAGCGTCCGGCGATATTCGCCATGAGCAGGGCGCTCGGCATTTCCGACATGGCGCGGCCGGAAAAGGCCGAGAAGCCATATTCGGAGATGATCTTCGGCACGGATGACGGGATGCCGTCCTTTTCGAAGCGCGCCATGACCTCGTAGAGGAGCTGGTCCTGCCCGATCAGCTTGGCGTGGATGTCGCCGCAAATGTCGTCGAAAGGATAGAATTCGAACGAGAGGAACTGGAGATCGGCCAGCCTGTTCCGGCGCTTGAGATAATCGGCCAGCCAATATGTCCACGAGCCATGGATCTCGGGGAGCAGTTCGGTGTCGGTAAATCCGCTCTGCAGGCTGGGCCCGCCGAAGCTGACGTGCGGCGCGATGGGGCGGAGCCGATCGAGGAAGGCAAGATAGAGCGCGCCATAGTCGGCGGGGGCGCCATATTGCCCGTCCGGCTCCTCGCCGAGTTCGACCTGCCGCACGGGATAGCCGCGCCGCGCGAGATAGCGCAGCTCCGCCGCCGCATTGTCAGGGGTGTCGAAGAGCAGCCCGGTCGGCATCATGATCGGCAGGCCGAAGCCCAGGCGGCTCGCGAAGATGCGGTCGATGCCGGTCTGCTCCAGGTCCTTGTCGCGATCGGTCTCGCGGTGCCAGGGATCGGTCGAGGAGGCATGGGTGAAGGTCTGCCCGTCATGCGAGGGCTTGTGCACGACGGCGTCGTCCAGGCTGCCGTCGGGACGCTGCAGGCCGAAGGAGACCTCGCGGACGGCATAGCCCGCGCGGTCGCGCCAATCGGTGGCGCCGGGCGGCGCCGTGCCCGAAGGGACCTCGAGCAGGATGCGGAGATATTTGGCGGTGATAGGCTGCTCGGCGAGCCGGATGGACACATCGCCGCCGCTGCCCGCCTCCAGTCTGCCGTGCGGGAACGTCACCCAGCGGCCGTCCACGGCATATTCGGTCTCGCCCACCCAATATTGCACCTGGTAGCGCGTCGCGAACGGCGTGCCCCAGGCGATCCGGGCGGCATCGACGGGCCGCGCGCCATCGAGGCGCACGACCAGCCATTGCGGATGCGGCTGGCCATCGTGCAGCACGGACGGATCGAGATAGGGGTTTGACTTCCAGAAAGTCGCGGGATCGCCATCGGTCAGGCGCGAATAGCCGACATTATTGGCATTATCGACCGTGTCGCCGCGCCGGGGCAGGTCATAGCCCCAGGACATGCGGATCGGTTTTCCGAGCTTGTCGCTGGATGTCCAATATCCCCGCTTGTGGGCTGCATCGCTCCATGTGCCTGCGGGATTCCAGTGCCACGCCTCGATTCCGAGCTCCGTGCGCAGGCGATAGGTCAGCGGACGCAGCCCGGCGCTCGTCATCGCGCGAACGTTGTGGGCGGTCAGCAGCCTGTCGATGTCGCCGGCCTGCGCGCCGTCGATCGCGGCGCCGAGCGCCTGGTCGGGGCGGAAGGTCGGGCCGGACCGGTCGGCAAGGTCGATGGTCACGCGACCGATTGTGCCGGGACCGGCATGCGCGGGCGCGACGCAGACGAGGACCAACACGAGACCGGCAATGCGCAGGATAGCGTGCATGGGCCGCCGATCAGCCCAGGAAATTGCTGAGGATGTCAGGATGGAAGCCCCATTTGGCAAAGCCGCAGATGCCGAGGAATATGCCGAATGCGCCGAAGGTCCAGCTGCCGGCGACGAGGCCGAAATTCTCGATCAGCGCCGCGACGGCCGCCAGCGAAATCGCCGTGGTGATCATGGCCTCGCTCGCGTCGAACTGATCATCGTGAATATTGAGCGCGTCATATTGCGTCGCATAGCCCTTCGCGCGCTGGGAGAGCACCGGAATCTCCGCCCGATATTTCGCGATGTCGGCATCCAGCTTTTTCACGTCCGCCTTTGCTTCCGCGCTCGCGGCAGGCGTCTGGGCCAGCAAGGCGAACTGGGCGCGGCTCGTCTCGCTGACGTGGAGCTTGATCTTCGTGGCCTGATATTCGTTCCACGCGTCGACGGAATCGGCCTGCGCCTGCTGCATCGCCTGGACGATGTTGCCGTCCTTGATGTTGCAGAGCGCCATGAAGATCGACAGCATGACCACGGTCACGGCGACGATGCGATTGAGGCGCTTGTCCTTCGCCTCGGCGCTGACTTCGACCTCCATGCCTTTTTCCTCCGGTCCGCCTGGATAGCTAGGTCCGCGGCATGCCGCAGTAAAGCAGCCGATGGCGTGAACGTGCGCTGAAAGAGGCAAATGACTTTCACCCCTTCCGTCACCGTCAACTTGTTTGGCGTTTATCCAATTGGAACAAGGGCGAGTTCCCCGGCGAAGGCCGGGGCCCAGTCCGCACGGATCTACGCGCGCGCGGTAGCCCGCCTTTCGACGCTTCGCCTCGAGACTGGACCCCGGCCTTCGCCGGGGAACAGCTCTTTCCTTGGCCGAAGAGGACAAACGTGAAGTCGTTTCGGGGTCCATGGAACCGCTCGGCGCGGCGCCTGATGGAAAGATGGATGCTGGAGCCGAAGGCGTGCAAGCACAACCGAGTTCGGCATGATGGAGTTGGCCCCTGCGGTTTCCGCAAGCCATCGCTGCCAACGAAAAGGGCCCGGGAATGACCCGAGCCCTTGGAATTCAGTGTCGGCGCGCGCTTATTCGGCGGCTTCGGCCGAACGCGGACGGCGGCCGCGGCGAGGCTTGGCGGCCACTTCGGCGACGTCCGGCGCGCTGCCCTCGTCATTGCCCGCATCGGGCTCGATACGGCCGATCGCCGGCGGCAGCGCGGCCAGGTTCAGCATGCCGCTGTCGTCGCCGCTATCGTCATTGGCGATACGGGGACGGCGGTCGCCACGGTCCTCGCGATTGCCGCGCGGCTCACGATTGCCGCGGTCTTCGCGGGGTTCGCGATTGGGCCGGTCATCGCGATTGCCGCGCTCTTCGCGGGGAGCACGGTCTTCACGGGGACCGCGATCGTCACGATTGCCGCGCGTATCGCGATTGCGCTCGCGGCCATCGTCGTTGCTGCGGTTGCCTTCATTGCGATTGCCGTCGCGGCGGCCCTGATATTGGTCGCGCTGCTGCTGCGGGGCCTGGAACTCGTCGCCGGCGTCCTCGCCGTCGTCCATGCCCTCATCGCCTTCATTGGCCATGTCGTAGCTGTCGCCGACCGGCTCGTCGTTCCGCTGGAAGCGCTGTTGCTGCTCTTCCTGGCGCGAGCGGTTGTCGGCCAGCACGCGGAAATAGTGATCGGCGAACTGCAGATAATATTCGGCGTTCACGCGGTCGCCGGCAAGCTGTGCGTCGCGCGCCATGTTGCGGTATTTCTCCAACAACTGCGCCGCATTGCCCCGCGAGCGATTATCGACGCGGTTGCCTGAGTCTCCATTGCCACGATTACCGCCGCCGTTCTGGCGGGGATTGTTATTCCGGCCGCGACGGCGACCGGCCTGACGATTGTTGATCAACGGTTCGTCCCTATGGTTACGACAAAAACCTTTGTCCTGCTGGCGCGGCTCTAGCCTCTATGCGCACTGCGGGCGGCGGAGGCCAAATACATGCCCTCGCGCCCCGCGCTTCGGCTAACGGCTCCATATTCGAACGCCGCCAAAACTGTGGGAGCAGGCCGCCCGTCCAAACGCTCCCCGCATGCGGACAGCAGCAACCTTGGCTCGCCAGATAGACGCTCCGGCGTTTCAAACCAAGAGAAATTCGCACAAGAGCGTTAAAAAAGCACGGACAGCGCTGATATAGGTTTCAGTTGTCCCGAAACAAGGCAGTCGGATCCGAAAGGACGAACAGACCAAAGCGCGTTCGGGTCTGATGGACTCAAATCCGGCGCTCTAGACTATTGATTTATCGTATTTTCCGAGTCGTCAGACGATTCCACCCGACTTGCAATGCTCTAGGGCCCGGTGACGACCAGGCAGCGCGCATTTCCGGCAAGATCGCGCCGCAGTTCGACGTCGAGAAAGGCGCCGCGGAAAAGATTGGCCGCGCTCTCGCCCTGGTCGAATCCGATTTCGAACAGAGCGACGCCGCCCGGCGTCAGCAGGTCTGCGACGCGCAGCGAGAGAATGCGATAGGGATCGAGGCCGTCTTCGCCACCGAACAGGGCCAGAGCAGGCTCATAATCGGCCACGTCGCTCGGCAGCATGGCGTCGTCGCGGATGTAGGGCGGGTTGCACAGGATGAGGTCGAAGCGCTCCGATAGGCCGGTCACCCAATCGCCTTGGCGGAATTGCGCGCGTTCGGCGAGACCCGTCGCCTGCGCATTCTCGTGAGCGATGGCCAGAGCGGGCTCCGAGATGTCGATGCCGAGACCGGTCGCCTCGGGCCAGAGATCGAGCGCGGAGAGCAGCAGCGCGCCCGAACCCGTGCCGAGATCGAGGATGCGGCTCGGCTCGCGATCCTCGATGAAATGGTCGATCGCCGCCTCGATGAGGGTCTCGCTCTCAGGCCGCGGGCAGAGCACGTCGCGCGTCACCTTGAGCGTCAGCGTCCAGAAATCGCGATGACCGACGATCTGGGCGATGGGCTCGTGCCGCAAGCGCCGTTCGAGCAGCTCGTCGAGCCCGTTCGGCAGAGCCAGATCCGGAAGGCGCAGGATCATCTCCTCCCGGGTCATGCCGAGCGCATGAGCGGCGAGCAGTTCCGCATCGAGCCGGGGGGTGCCGGTCGACTCGGTGAGGCGGGTCATCGCCCGGCGCAGCCAGCTTTCCAGCGGGCCATGGCCGCGCCGGGAGCTGAGCCGGGAGATGTCGGACATGTCAGGCGACCATATCGAGCTGGGCGAGCCGCGCAGCCTCGTCCTCGGCGACCAGGGCGGCAATGACCTCGTCCAGCCCCGATCCTTCGAGGATCTCGGGCAGCCGGTGCAGCGTCAGGTTGATGCGGTGATCGGTGACGCGGCCTTGCGGGAAGTTGTAGGTGCGAATGCGCTCGGACCGGTCGCCCGAGCCGACCATGGCCTTGCGCGCGCCGGCATGCTCGGCCTGGGTGCGTTCACGCTCGGCCTCGTAGAGGCGCGTGCGCAGGACCTTCAGGGCCTTGGCCTTGTTCTTGTGCTGCGACTTTTCGTCCTGCTGGGTGACGACGAGGCCGGTCGGCAAGTGGGTGATGCGCACGGCACTGTCGGTCGTGTTGACATGCTGTCCGCCCGAGCCGGAGGCGCGATAGACGTCGATGCGCAGGTCCGTCGCCTCGTTGATCTGGACGTCGACCTCCTCGGCTTCGGGGAGGACGGCGACGGTGGCGGCGCTGGTGTGGATGCGCCCGCCGCTCTCGGTGACGGGCACGCGCTGGACACGGTGCACGCCGCTCTCGAACTTGAGCCTGGCGAACACGCCGGTGCCGGTGACCGAGGCGATCACTTCCTTGAAGCCGCCCTGCTCCGACGCGGAGGCGGAGATGATCTCGACCCGCCAGCCCTGCGTCTCGGCATAGCGCTGGTACATGCGGAAGAGATCGCCCGCGAACAGCGCGGCCTCATCGCCGCCGGTGCCGGCGCGGATTTCGAGCATGGCCGGGCGCTGGTCGGCGGCATCCTTGGGGAGCAGCGAGACGGCGAGGCCATGTTCGGCCTCGGGCAGTCGCGCGCGCACGGCGCCGATTTCCTCTTCCGCCATCGCCTTCATCTCGGGATCGGCAAGCATGGCCTCGAGATCGGCCAGCTCGCTGCGCAGCGCCTCGACCTCGGACGCCGCGCGCACGACCGGCTCCAGCTCGGCATAGTCCTTCGACAGGCGCACGAACTCGGCAGGATCGAGATCCGGCCGCGCCATCTGCGCCTGGACCTCCTCCTGCCGCCGCAGGATCGCGGCGATGCGATCAGGGGAGATGGTGGTCATTGGTTCGAAAAGACTCGACCACCCAGCCCCTGCATCAGAAGGCCATAGGTCATGCTGTGCCCGACGCTGGGATCGCCAATCTCACTCATCTCGCGCGTCGCCTGCTCACCCGTCTTGAGGTCGCGCACGATGATCTGGCCCTTTGCGAGCTCGTCATCGCCAACGATGATGACGGCTTCGGCACCAGACGCGTCAGCACGCTGGAGGCGTTTCTTGAGATTGCCGCGATACCCCATGTCGCACGGGATGCCCTTGCGGCGCAGCGTGGTCATGAGCTTCGTGCAATATTGCTCGGCTTGCTCGCCCATCGGCGCGAGCACAAACGCAAGATAGCCGCTCGACACCTGCTCCAGCAACATCCCCAGCCGCTCGATCCCCGCCGCCCAACCGACGGCGGGCGTATGCGGGCCGCCGAGCGCCTCGATGAGGCCGTCATAGCGGCCGCCGCCGAGCACGGTGCCCTGCGCGCCGAGACGGTCGGTGACGAACTCGAAGGCGGTGTGGCGATAATAATCGAGGCCGCGGACGAGGCGTGCGTTGCGGGTCCAGGCGACGCCGGCCGCGTCCAGACCCTTGGTGACCGCGTCGAAGAAGGCCCCCGCCTCGCTCGACATATGCGCATCGATCTCCGGCGCGGCGTCGGCGATCGGGCGGTCGCGCGGATCCTTGCTGTCGAGGATGCGCAGCGGGTTCTTGAGGAGCCGCTCCTGGCTCTCCTCCGAGAGGTCGCCGCGATTGCCCTCGAAATGCGCAACCAGCGCCTGCCGCCAGGCCTCACGCGTCTCGCTGTCGCCGAGGGTGTTGAGCGTCAGCGTCACGCCTTCATCGATGCCCAGCTCCTTCAGCAACTGGTCCGCGAAGATCAGCAACTCGGCATCCGCCAGCGGCTCCGCCGCGCCGATGATCTCGGCGTCGAGCTGGTGGAACTGGCGATAGCGGCCCTTTTGCGGGCGCTCGTAGCGAAACAAAGGCCCGTGCGTGGCGACCTTGAGCGGCGCATATTGCTGCCAGCCCTCGGTGATGTAGGCGCGGGCAATGCCGGCGGTGAACTCCGGGCGCAGGGTGACGCTGTCGCCGCCGCGATCCTCGAAGGTGTACATCTCCTTGGAGACGACGTCGGTGGTCTCGCCGAGCGAGCGCGAGAAGACCGACGTGGCCTCGAACACCGGCACTTCGATCCGCTTGAAGCCATAGAGCCTGCGCACGCGCTCGAAGGTCTCGACGACATGCGCGAAGCGGTCCGCGCTGTCGCCCAACATGTCCTGCGTGCCGCGAATGGGCCGGGGTGTCTCGATTTTCGCCATGGGGAGCGCGTCTAGCGGGAATCGCGGCCCAAGGGAACAGCGTTGCGGCATAGGAATGTTCCTGATATGTTCCTATCCGATTCCGTAGCGGAGAACGAACGATGAGCGAGACGTTACAGGGCGGCTGCCAATGCGGCGCGATCCGCTATGAAGTGCGCGGTGAGCCGGCACACGCGCTCCTCTGTCATTGCCGCGACTGCCGCCGCTCGGCCGGTGCGCCGGTCGTGGCCTGGTCGGCCTTCTCCCAAGCCCATTTCCGGCTGACAAAGGGCCAGCCGCACAATTTCATTTCCTCGGGCGCCGCGATGCGCAGCTTCTGCCCGGCCTGCGGAACGGGGCTCTTCTATCGCAATCCCGAGCTGCTGCCCGGCCTCATCGACGTGCAGATGGCGACGCTCGACGAGCCCGACGCATTGATGCCGGTTGCGCAAGTGCAGACGGCCGAGCGCATCGGCTGGATGGCGGATATGCACGCGATCCCGGCCTATGAACGCTGGCGGCACGATGAGGCGGCAAACTGATCCTCGCCCCTTCAGGGGGAGAGGATAGGGAAGCCTGCCGACGACAGTCGGCTAGCGGACCTAGGAGAGGGGTTTGCGCATTCCCCCTCTCCAACTGCGCCTAATCGCTGCGCGACAAGGCTTCTTATCCTCGCCCCTTCAGGGGCGAGGAGAAAGAGGCTACTCCGCGGCCTCCAGGAAGCGGTCGTCGATCGAGGCGGCGTCGGCTTCCCAGCTCTTGATCTCGGGCAGGCATTTCTCCGCGAACATGGCGATGTTCTTCATCGCCTCGGCCTGCGGCATGCCGCCATAATAGACGTGCGGGAAGAAGCCCTGCGGCTTGTAGATTTCCTTCAATTCCCACATGCGGTCGAGGATTTGCTGCGGGGTGCCGGTCACGGCATTCTTGCCGAATTCGGCGACGTAGGGCTCGATCGCTTCCTCGGCCATCGCCATCTTGTCGTAGCTTTCATAGCCCTTGATGCCGAGGAACAGCCCCGGCTTGTCGAGGCTGTAGTTGCGGATCGCGGCACGCATCGTGTTGGCGAGATATTTCTCGCCTTGGAGCTGCGCATATTCGGCGCTCTCGTCGAGATAGTAGTTGCCGCCGAGCATGGGCGGCGGCGGCAGCGTGCCGTCGTTGCGGACCTCCTGCCAGACGCCCGTGTACATGTCGGGCGGGACCTCCTTGCCGCGCTGGGGCAGCATCAGGATCATATTGCCGAAGCCCAGCCTGGCGGCGGTCTTCATCGAGCTGCCGGAGAGCGAGCCGCAGAATTTGCGCCCCTCGAAACTCTTGAGCGGACGCGGGCGCAATTCGCGCCGCGGCTGCTTGATGAGATTGCCCTCGCCCTCGATGACGCCGGTCTCCAGCGCCGGGATCACCAGCTCCAGGATCTCGGTATAGAGCTCGCGCGCATTGTTCTGGTCGATGCGCAGGCCCTGATATTCATGTGGCGCGAGGCCATTGCCGAAACCGAGGATCGCCCGGCCGCGCGACAGGATGTCGAGGTTGATGATGCTTTCGGCGAGGCGCACCGGATCGTGCCACGGCACGATGATGACCTGCGTGCCGAGCTTGATGCGCTTGGTCCGCCCGGCAATGTAGGTGAGCAGCTGCAACGGGTCGTTGGACATGGAATAGTCGGAGAAGTGATGCTCGGTGATCCACACCGAGTCGAAACCCAGCTCCTCGGCCAGCACCAGATTCTCGATCTCTTCCTGGACGAACTTCACGTCCGGATAATCGTTGCCGCGCTGGTGCGCCATTCCGGTTGCGAGACCTACATGCATCGCTCTCTCCTTTGGCAGGTCCTGCCGCAGTCCCGATTATGTTTCGGCGGCGGATCGTTTGTCTGCGAACGAGTTTAGCGCCTTCGCGCCGTCGATGCGAGGGTGTGTGCGGTGAATGCGTGGCGCAGGGCGAAATCGGGCCGGCTCGATCGTTCCGAATATCAAGTCACGTCACCCCGGGCCTGACCCGGGGTCCCGCTTCTCGATGGCTCTGCTTTACAAAGGATAGCGGGACCCGGGATCAAGTCCGGGGTGACGGAATGGGATAGCCGCACCGGCCTCTCCCCTTGCCCCAAGCCCAAAGAGCGCCGATAGCGCCCTCATGATCGTCCGCGACCGCCCTCGCCTTCCCGACTTGCTGTTCGCGCTGCGCGGCTCGATCGTGCCGCTGATCGCGCCGGGCGTGCTGACGCTCATGGCCGTCGCCGCCGCGATGGTCTGGGCGCACCGGCATTTCGACTTCATCCCGGTGATTGACGGCATCGGCTTCACCGTCTTCGGCGTCGCGCTCTCGCTGTTCCTCGGCTTCCGCAACAACGCCGCCTACGACCGCTGGTGGGAAGCGCGGCGGCTGTGGGGCGGGCTGCTCGCCGACATGCGCAGCCTGGCGCGCGAGGTCGACATCTTCGTGCCTGACGCGGCGCTCCGCGAGACGCTGCTGAACGGCGCGGTCGCGTTCCTGCATCTTCACCGCACGAATCTGCGCAGCTTGGAGCCCGACGCGACAACCCGCGCGCTGGGGGGCGAGCTCTGCAATGCCCCGCACGCCCCGACCGCGGCGCTCGATGTGCTCTCGACCGCCATCGCGCAGGCGCATCGCGCGGGCATCATCGACGGCTTCGGCGCGATGACCCTCAGCCAGCGCATCGCCAGCATGAGCCTGCAGCAGACCGGCTGCGAGCGCATCGCGCAGACGCCTTTGCCCTATGTCTATTCGCTGCTCATCTACCGCACGACCTATCTCTACTGCCTGCTGCTGCCGCTCGCGCTGGCCGGCCCGGTCGGCTGGATGACGCCGGTGTTCATGGGCATCGTCGCCTATGTCTTCCTGGGCCTGGCCGAAGTGAGCGAGGAGCTGAGCCATCCCTTCGGCCTTACCCAGAACGCCCTGCCGCTCGACGCCATCTGCCGCGCCGCCGAGATCAGCATCGCGCCGCATCTGGGCAAGGTGCCGCCCGAGCCGCTGGCGGCGGTGGATTATTTCCTGAGCTAAGCGGGTAGAAACGCGGCTCATACAAAAGACGAGCCAATATTATGGAACGCCCTAGCTTGATCGAAATTGAAGCTGCTGCCCGGGAATTGGACAGTTGGGGGCGGCTGCACGGTTGGTGGCCAGACAGCGTTCCAATCTATGAGGAACTCGATCCCATAGGCAAAGATGAGTTCGAAGCCATCGTGGAGCGCGTGTTGATGGCAGCTGCCTCAGTCCGGTCTTAAAATTTAGACTGACCCACGACAGAGCGACCGGCCCCGCTGGACGCCGGCGCCCCAGCGCGGCATGGTGGGCAATTCCCCCTTCCGGAGGCCTGCATGCCCCGCAATGCCCTGATTGCTTTCATTTCCTCGTCCGTTCTCGCCACTGCCGCCCTCGCCCAGCAGCCGGCCACCCGCTCCGCGCCACAGGCCCAGCCGATCGTCGATACGGTGCCGCAGGCGCGCGACATCCCCTGGGTCAGCGGCACGATCAAGCTGGAGGTCGACGCGACCGATACGGTTCGCCGTATCATCAACGTGACGGAGACCATTCCCGTGGCCGGGCCGGGTCCGCTCACGCTGCTGTTTCCGGAGTGGCTACCCGGCAAGCATGACGCGCGCGGCACGATCCAGAACATCGCCGGCATCACGGTCACTGCCAACGGCCAGCGCGTCGCCTGGCAGCGCGACCCGCTGAACGTCTTTGCCCTGCACATCGCCGTGCCGTCGGGTGCGGGCAGCGTCGTCGTGCGCTTCCAGCATCTCGCGCCGACCGCGAGCGACCAAGGACGCATCACGGTCACGGACGTCATGTCCAACCTGCAATGGGACGCGCTTTCGCTCTACCCGGCCGGCTATTATGTCCGCCGCATCCCGATCCAGACCATCGTGACGCTGCCGGCGGGCTGGACCGCCGCGACGGCGCTGCGCGGCACGGTCAGCAACACGGCCCAGTCGAGCGTCGTCACTTATGACGAGACCGACTATGAGACCCTGGTCGACTCCCCGCTGTTCGCCGGCCGCTATGCGCGCGCGGTCGACCTGGGCCATGACGTGACGCTCAACATCTTCGCCGACGAGCCGAGCGAATTGATCGCCACGCCCGAGCAGACCGCCGCGCACAAGAAGCTCGTCGACGAAGCCATGGCGCTCTACGGCGCGCGCCACTTCGACCATTACGACTTCCTGTTCGCGATCTCGAACAAGCTCGGCGGCATCGGCCTCGAGCATCACCGCTCCAGCGAGAACAAGGTCGAGCCAGGCTATTTCAGCAACTGGAAGGATGACCCCGCGGCCCGGAACATCCTGCCGCACGAGTTCAACCACAGCTGGGACGGCAAGTTCCGCCGCCCCGAGTTCCTGTGGACGCCCGATTATGCGACGCCGATGCAGAACGACCTGCTCTGGGTCTATGAGGGCCAGAACCAATTCTGGGGCTATGTGCTGGGCTCGCGCTCCGGCATCTACACCAAGGCGCAGACGCTCGACGCCCTCGCCTCGATCGCGGCGCGGCTCGACACCGCCAACGGCCGCTCATGGCGTCCGCTCCACGACACGACCTTCGACCCCATCGTCTCCAAGCGGCGCCCGCGCCCGTGGAGCGGCTGGCAGCGCAACGAGGATTACTACAACGAAGGCATGATGATCTGGCTCGAGGCCGACGCGATCATCCGCCGCGAGACCCATGGCGCCAAGGGCATGGACGATTTCGCCCGCGCCTTCTTCGGCATCAAGGACGGCGACTGGGGCGAGGTCACCTACAACCGCCAGGAAATCATCGACACGCTGAACGGCATCGCCCCCTATGACTGGGCCGGCTTCCTCAAGGCCCGCGTCGACGAGCCCACTGCCGAAGTCACCAAGGGCGGCTTCACGCTGGGCGGCTACAAGCTCGTCTTCGGCGAAACCCCCAACATGACCGACAAGTCCCGCGAGAACAGCGGCAAGATGATCGACCAGAGCTACGGTGTCGGCTTGGTCGTGACGACCACTGGCGACGTCCAGTCCGTCGTCTGGGACAGCCCCGCGTTCGACGCAGGCCTGACGGTCGGCACCAAGGTGATCGCGGTGAACAATGAGGAGTTTTCAGGCAAGCTCTTCAAGGCCGGCCTCCAGGATGCGACCGACAAGAAGCATCCGCTTTCATTGATTATCAAACAAGGGACGCGATATCGCACAATCACGCTCGATTATTCGGGCGGCATCCGCTATCCGCGCCTCGAAAAGGTGGGAGAGGGTGAAACGAGTCTCGACCGGCTGCTCGCGCCCAGAACGGGCGAGGTGACGGCCGGCCAACCCAATCGCACAGGCTGATTCATGAACATCGAACTCATTCCCGTCGGCGACAATCCGCCCGAGAGCCTCAACGTCATCATCGAAGTGCCCACCGGCGGCGAACCCGTGAAATACGAGTTCGACAAGGAGAGCGGCGCGCTCTTCGTGGACCGCATCCTGCACACGCCAATGCGCTACCCGGCCA
>JAGIAA010000014.1 GCA_017745115.1 Sphingobium sp.
GAAGGGGCCGAACTAGGATCGACGTGTGTTGAAAAGCGGCGCTTTTGCTCGGGCTGAGTAACCCGTTCAAGGCTCAAACTCATAAGTGCCAACGATAACGAAGCACTTGCTCTTGCAGCGTAATTGAGGGCCTCGCGGCCTGACATTACCCTAACAGAACGCGGTTGGACCAACCGGGCAACAGAATGGATTCCAGCGGCCGCCGGAGGGCCGGGCAACAGAACCTCCGGCACTTTCTCCAGACATTCCAGACCTATCGTTACGCGCGACGCTGCGTGTTTGGCGCGCGAATCGAATCGGATATTTTAGTTTGTTACATCAATATGACATTTACGATTTCTGAAGGATTCAGGGATGTGAAATCGATATAACATATTGAAATAATATAATATAAATGTCGAAAAAATATTTTTATGACAATTGCGATTGAGTCATAAAAGTGAAATACTCTCTCGACCGGACAAAAGGTTTTTTGAGAGGAATCGCCGATGTTTAAGTTCAGCCTGAAGATCGTTGGAGGCGCCGCAATCGCGGCACTCGCTTCCGTTGCCGCCGTGGCCGCGGGCCCGGCGGAAACCCCCTATGCCAGCAAGGCCATTGCTTCGGGCCAGCTCGACCAAGCCGAGAAGATGCTGAAGCCTGCCAGCTATGCCGACGCACAAGATCCTGCGCGCCTGATCAACCTGGCGACGGTCTACATGCAGACGCAGCGCTTCGACAAAGCACGGGCAGCTCTGCAGCAGGTCAATCGCCTTCCGGATGAAGCGCTCGTTCTCGCCGGTGGCGTCAGCTACACCAGCCACAATATCGCCAAGGCGATGTTGAACCGTCTGCCCTGAATCCTTTTCAAGGATCGGCTAGGCTGAGAGAGGAGCGGGGACGGAAGTCCCTGCTCTTTTCTTTTTTGGGTCGATGCGGCGGGAGAGGGAAGGCATCCGGAACGTGCCGCTCAAGTAGATAGAATCCGGCGCGCGCGTGGGTCGCGCGGAAATGCGCGAGTCGTGATGGCAGCCCATGTCACATTCGTCCGATTGAGCGACCCGGAAAGACCGTCGGTCGCCGCGCAATCCTGCTGCCAAAATCAGCGATTTTCCTAGAAGTCACAGGTTTTCAACTATTTGCTGGCTTTGCGAAGGCGGCGCCCTGTCACATTTCCGACATCAAATTGTCATCGACCAGACATCGGAATCGCATCTGCCTGTCACACTGATCTCCTAGCTGCGCCGTCGAGGGGGCAAGGGGGACCAAGAGTCGTTCTCCCGTTGGCCGTCCTGCAACCAAAGACCCGGACCCACCGGCAGCGGAGACGACGATGACACGTATCAATCGGACCATGACCATTTTGCTGGCGGGCGCTGCCTTGCCGCTTCTCGCCGGTTGCGGCGCCAATGAGATTGCTTCGCCAGGCTCTGGTGGCAATATCATCATCAATCCCACGCCGACCCCCACGCCCACGCCGACCCCCACGCCGACGCCCACCGGCGGCGTGGTCGCTGCGACGGCCTGTCCGGCGATTGCCGACTCCAAGGGCCTCAAGGACGACGGCGTGATCACCGGTCCGACCGGCAGCTATCGCGTCTGCACGCTGCCCGCGATCGTTGCCAAGAGCTCGATCCTTCCGAAGATCGCCGGCCTGGTTTACCAGCTCAACGGCCGCGTCGACGTCGGCTGCGACGGCGGCTTCAGCGCTCCGACCAGCGGCGCGCCGCGCACCAGCACGACTGCGGGCTGCACCGCCGCGAACGGCTTCAATCTGACCGGCGGCCAGCTGACCGCAGACACCAATGTCACGCTGACGATTGCGGCGGGCGCCATCGTCGTCGGCAACAGCGGTCCGTCCTGGCTTGCCGTCAATCGCGGCAACAAGATCGACGCCCAGGGCACCGCCTCCAACCCGATCATCTTCACCAGCCGCGAGAACGTTCTCGGCAGCAATACCGACAGCTCGATCGGCCAGTGGGGCGGCATCGTGCTGTTGGGCCGCGCACCAGTGACGGACTGCACGACCGGTTCGGTCGGCGCGGGCACCTGCGAGCGTCAGACCGAAGGTGCGGTCGACCCGGCGGTGTTCGGCGGTGCGGACAGCGCTTATAATGCGGGCACGATCAAGTACGCGCAGATCCGCTATTCCGGTTATGTCCTCAGTGCGGGCATCGAACTCCAGTCGCTGACCACCGAAGGTATCGGAACCGGCACGACGCTCGACTTCATCCAGAGCCACAACAGCTCGGACGACGGCGCGGAATTCTTCGGCGGTTCGGTCAACTTCAAGCATTATATCTCCACCGGCGCCGACGACGATAGCCTCGACTTCGACACTGGCGGCCAGGGCAACTTCCAGTACGTCCTGCTGATCCAGCGCACCGGCCAGGGCGACGCCCTGTTCGAGATCGATAGCAACGGCAACGAGGCCGATACGCCTCGCACCAAGCTGAACGTCGCGAACTTCACGGCGCTTCAGCCGGCCGCGAGCACCAACAATGACGCTGCCGACCAGGCATCGGCCCTGTTCCGCGGCAACTCGGACACGACACTGATCAACGGCATCATCGCCACCCCGAACAACGAGTGCATCCGCATGAACGGATCGGGTACGACGCCGTCGACCCTTGTCGCCAAGTCGGTGGTCATGCAGTGCAACGCCACGAAATATATCGGCACCGGCAGCTACACGGCCTCGCAGGTCCAAGCAGCGTTCGCCACGGGCACGAACAACAATAACGACGCCTTCGTGCCCACGCTGACCGCTGTGTTCGTGAATGCCACGGCGGAAACAGCGGTGGTCGCGACCGATCCCAAGCTCACCAACGCCTTCTTCGACACGACGACCTATGTCGGCGCGGTCAAGGATGCGAACGACAACTGGTACAAGGGCTGGACCTGCAATTCCAGCTACGCGCCGATGGACACGACGACCAACGCGAACCGCGCCTGCACGTCGCTGCCGATCACCTAAGGCCAAATCTTGACCCTTCCGGGCGGGATGCGGCTTACCGGCTGCCTCCCGCCCGAAAGTCCAAATTGCACAATATAAGGGGATTTTCGATGGCGACGCCGCTCAAGTTTGCGGGCCTGCTGTTCCTGACGTCGGCATTGGTCGCGCCGGCCGCGCTTGCACAACCTGTCGCTCCGGCAGGTCCGGAATCGGCCCCGGCCGCTGACGCGCCGGCTGTCGATGCGCCGGCCGCGGAAGAGACTCCCGATGTTTCTGTGCCCGGTGGTGCGATCGTGGTCACAGGCCGCCGCGGCGGCAACGTTCAGCGCACGGCTCCGGCCGTCGTCTCGGTCCTGTCCTCACAGGACATTGCGCGGACCGGCGAAGGCAACATCGCCGGCGCGCTCGGCCGAGTGACCGGCCTCAGCGTGGTCGGCAACGGCTTCGTCTACGTACGCGGCCTGGGCGATCGCTACTCGCTGGCGCTGCTCAACGGCTCGCCGCTGCCGAGCCCCGAGCCGCTCAAGCGTGTCGTCCCCCTCGATCTCTTCCCGACCAACATCGTCTCGTCATCGCTCGTCCAGAAGAGCTATTCGGCCAACTTCCCGGGTGAGTTCGGCGGCGGCGTCATCAATCTGACGACCAGTGCCGTCCCCAAGGAAAGCTTCCTGACGGCCAGTCTCGGCATAGGCGGCAACACCGAGACGACCTTCAATCTCGGCTACACCTATTACGGCAACGATCTTGACTTCACGGGCTTCGACAATGGTTCGCGCAATACCCAACCGGCCCTGGCGGCCTATTGGGCGTCGGGTAAGCGCGTCAACGAGCTCAGTGTTGCCGAAAACCGCGCGCTGGCGGCGACGCTGATCAGCCCGAGGTTCGCGATCGTCAATCGCTGGGGTAGCGTGCAGCCCAACTTCTCCGCGACCCTTACCGGCGGCACCTCGATCAACGTCGGCAGCGATGCGACATTGGGTATCATCGCCACCGCCGGCTATAGCAACAAGTGGCAGACCCGGGATTCGCGCCAGCAATTCTCGCCGTCGCCGGATATCTCGCAGATCACGAAGGATTATGAGCGCGTCACCACCGACAACCGGATCGTCGTGAACGGCCTGCTCGGTTTCGGCCTCGAATTCGGCGACAACAAGATTCGCTGGACCAACCTCTACATCCGCGACACCCAGAAGAACACGCGCATGGCGCTCGGCAAGGAAGACGTCCAGCTGCCGCCACAAACGCAGATCCAGGACACGGCCTGGTATGAGCGCCAGCTCATTGACACGCAGGTTGTCGGCGAATTCAAGATTACGCCTGAACTCGAACTGGACGTCCGCGGCACCTTCGCCAATTCGCAGCGCGAAGCGCCCAACGAGTTCACGGTCGAATATGTGAAGACCCATGTCGGTCCATTCGGCGACTATTTCGTCAACCTGCTCAACAACGGCAACAACGGCACTGCCGTCATTCGCTACTCCGATCTCAACGAGGATCTCTGGTCCGCCGGCTCTGACCTGAGTTGGAAGCCCATTCCGGATCTGACGCTGTCGGCGGGCTATGCATTCCAGCTGACCAAGCGCGACAGCACGCGCCGCGAATATTCGATCGTCGCGGCTTTCGCGGATACGGACACCGGCATCGGCATGCTGCGGCCCGACCTGCTACTCGGCTCTAACCTCATCACCACGCCGCGTTTCGGCTACCGCCTGCAGGACAACGAGCCCAATCCGGCTTTCCGGGCCAAGCTCAGGAACCACGCCGGCTATGGCAAGGTCAGCTGGCAGGCGACGAAGGACATCCTCATCGACGCGGGCGTGCGCTACGAGCGCGCCACGCAGATCGTGGCGACCGTTCCGGCCTTCACCACCAGTCCGTCGAACTTCTCGAACACGTTGAAGAACGACTATTGGCTGCCCACCGCGACGCTCACCTGGCAGGTCGATCCGGAGATGCAGGTTCGGCTGAACGCATCGAAGACCATCGCGCGTCCGCAGTTCCGCGAGCTCATCTACCAACCCTATTTTGATCCGGATTCGAACCGCCTCTATCTCGGCAATCCATATCTGACGGACAGCAAGCTGCTGAACGTCGAGGCGCGCTACGAGTGGTATTTCGGCCGCGATCAGCGGGTCTCGCTCGCTGGCTTCTACAAGAAGATCGACAAGCCGATCGAAGCGTTCATCACCTTCCTGAACAACGAGCCGGCCACCAGCTTTGCCAATGCGCCGAAGGCCGACCTTTATGGCGGCGAGTTCGAGGTTCAGAAATATTTCGACCTGTCCAACTGGTCGGACGGCAAGTTCTTTGCCTCACGCCGGCTGGTCGCGATTGCGAACTACACCTACACCAAGTCCAAGCTGAAGGTGGATTCGAACGACCTGATCTTCGTCTATCCGGCGTCGGTCGGCTCGCCCTCCAATACCTATTTCCGTGACGGTGCGCCGCTGACCGGTCAATCCGATCACATCGTCAACTGGCAGGTGGGCCTCGAGGATACGGACCATCTCTCGCAGCAGACGTTCATCTTCTCCTATGCGAGCAAGCGCGTAACCAGCCGCGGCGTGAAGGGCCCATCGGCCAACACCAGCCAGCCGGATGTCTATGAATATCCGGGCTTCAACATCGACTTCGTGGCGCGCCAGGGCTTCACACTGGGCAAGAAAGAGTTCGAGCTCAAGTTCGAAGCCCGCAACCTGACGAACCGCAAGTACAAGGAAACCCAGCATCTGGGCTCCAACAATGTGGTGTTCAATCTCTACAAGCCGGGCACGACGGTGAACCTGTCGATCTCGACGACCTTCTGAGGTTCCGAAACGGATGCAAGGAAAGGGCGGCGTTTCAGCCGCCCTTTTCAGGTCAGCCGGTCCAGGGCAGCTCGCGATACCATTTGGTGATGATGTATTTGGTGCCGCTGCGCACCTTCATGCCATGGTGGAGCGTCGCATGGTTGACGCCGCCATCGGGCAGGCGGTTGTTCCATGCCACCAGCTTGCCCAGCTCAGGCTTGAACATCTTGTCGACCTTGATGAAGCGCGTCGCGCCGCCGTCGCGCGGTGCGTTGAGATAGACCATCAGAGTCCAAGTCCGGTTGCCCGAGCGGCCGCAATAGGTTTGATAGTCGCGACCGTCGGGCTCGAAATAGTCGGTATGCGCCTTGAATTCCTGGCCGACGGCATAGCGCTGCCCCTGGAGCGGCTCGCCATGAGCGGGATTGAGGCCGCTCACTGCGGCAAGCTTGGCGTCGATCGCTGCAACGAACGGGTCATTGCCATCGAGGTCGCAGGTCTCGCTGGTGCGGTAGGCCTCATAGCCCAGGTCGTCGGCAATCGTGGAAGGGCGCCGTTGTGCGTCGATCCGCTCCATTAACCCTGTGCACTCATAAGCGCTTAGGAAATCACGCAAAATATAGAGTTCCAGCTCCGGTCGCGGAAAGCGCTGGATACCGGACTGTGCGGCGAGGCTGGGAGCTTGAAAAAGAGACATGGCGATGAACTGTGTTTGTAGCAGGCCGGAATTGGCGCAAGCAACCGCTAAGCGGTGCACAAGGTACTGTCATTTTTCATTAACCATATTGTAGTGGATCAGTCATAGAGCGAGCATAGGCAGTGCGAGCTTCTGGAGGGTAGCAGCACAACCATGCGTTTTCGTGGCCTGATGAGCCTGCCGTTGGGGGCACAATTCCGTTCGTCGTCCAGACTTGGGCGATGGATCGAAGGAGTATTGATGTTCGTCCTCGCGGTGCAGGTTGCACGCCTTTTCTGGGTGATGCTCGCCCCTTCCGGTGCTTTTGGCGACTGGCGGCCGCTCGAGCCGGCTATCCCGGGCTCTGCGGCGCGCACCGCGCTGTTTTCTTCGTTCGATCCCTTCAATCGTGAGGCCTCGCCGTCCGATACGGTGCAGCAGGTCACGTCGCTCCCTTTCAGGCTATTTGGCATTCGCATCAACGAGGGCTCGGGTCTGGGATCGGCGATCATCGCCGATGATTCCGGCAAGCAGAGCGCCTTTGCGGTCGGCGAGGAAATCATGCCGGGCGTCACGCTGAAGGGCGTGGCCTTCGATCATGTCGTCATTTCGCGAAACGGCGCCGATGAAACCCTCTACATCGACCAGTCTGGCGGCGCCCCCACTCCGGAGCCGAGCGCACCTCTTCAGGCGCCCCCAGGCCTCGGGAGCAAGATAACGCCGCCACCACCACCGCCAGCCACGGGGGGTGAACCGCTTTCGCCGCAGAGCATCTTGAACGGGGTTTCCTTCACACCTCGCACGGAGAACGGCGCGGTCACAGGCGTCGTGCTGAACGCGCAAGGCGCAGACGATGCCTTTGCGCGCGCGGGCTTCCGTCCCGGCGACATCGTCGCTCAATATAACGGCCAGCCGATCCGCTCGCCGCAGGATCTTGTCTCGCTCAAGAACGCTATCAAGCCCGGTGCGCGCCTCACGCTCATGGTCGAGCGCGGCGCCGCGACCGTTCCCATCGCCATCATCATCCCGGACAACAAATGAAGTCTAAGAATTTCAAGCGCCGTGTCGCCGGCCTGTTCATTTCAGCGCTCATCGTAGGTGCGCCGGCGCTCGCGCAGCTCAGCCTCAACGTGCGTGACGCCGATGTTCGTGCGTTTATCCAGGATGCGGCCAAGGCCACGGGCCGGACCTTCATCATCGACAGCCGCGTGCAAGGCAAGGTCTCTGTCGTCACCGATCGGCCGCTGAGCAAGTCCGAATATTTCGAGATTTTCCTGTCGACCCTGCGCGCCAACGGTCTGGTCGCCGTGCCGGCGCCGGGCGGCTCGTTCCGCATCCAGCCTGCGGACGGCGCCGCAAGTCAACCCAGTCCGGTCGGCCGCGCCGCCAATCGCAACCAGTTCGTGACGGAGGTCATTCGCCTTCGTGCCATAGACCCGCAATCGGCGATGGATACGATCCGGCCGCTGGTCAGCAAGGACGGGACGGTCTCGGCCAATCGTTCGGGCCGCTCGATCGTGGTTGCCGACTATGCCGATAACATCGCCCGCATCCGCCAGATCATCGCGCGCATCGATACCGACGCCAACACGACGACGGTCGTGGCGCTGAGCAATGCTGGCGCCCGCGAGATTGCCGGCTCGCTGCAGACGCTGCTGACCGGCGGCGCCGAGGGCTCGCAGCCCAGTGCAACCGTGGTTGCCGTCGACAGTTCCAACAGCATCGCCATTCGGGGTGATAGCGTCACCGTGGCCAAGCTCGTCGCCATGGCGCAGGACCTCGACAAGCGTGCCGCAGCCGGCACCGAGGTGCGCGTCTATTGGCTCGACCATGCCGACGCCGATAAGCTCATGCCGGTTCTCCAGCAACTGCTCGGGCAAGGCGCAATCACTAGCGGTGGTTCGTCCGGCTCGTCCTCCACACCTACGACCGGGACGGCCAGGGGCGGAGCAGCACCCGCAGCCACGCCTACGCCGGTGGTTTCTTCTGCGCCGTCGACGGGCGCCGGCATTGCGACGCGCGGCCCTGCCGTCGTCACCCGTTATGAGGGCACCAACGCGCTGATCGTGGCCGCAAATGCCGACGTGCAGCGCCAGGTGGGCGAGGTCATCCGGCAGCTCGACACGCGCCGTCCGCAGGTCATGATCGAGGCGATCATCGTCGAGATCGGCGACGACGCTGCCAAGCGTCTGGGCGTGCAGTTCCTGATCGGCAGCACCAAAGTGGGCTTCGCCGGCACGAATTATTCCAATGCGCAGCCGAGCATCCTGACGCTGGCGGGCGCCATCGCAGCGACGAAGCTCAATGAGCGCACGACAACCGTCATCAATCCGAACGGCAGCACGACCACAACGACCGAGACGGAAAACACCGAACTGGCGAACGAACTCCAGAAGGGCGCTGTCTCTGCGTTGCAGAATGCGACCGGCGGTTTTGGCGGCGTTGCCACGCAGCTAGGGAAGAACGGTATTTTTGGCGCCATTTTGAGCGCCGTTCAGTCGGACACCAAGAGCAGTATTCTCTCGACCCCCTCGATCACGACGCTCGACAATATGAAGGCGCACATGCTGGTGGGCCAGGAAATCCCGATCACCACCGGCCAGGCGCTCAGCAACAACTTCGACAACCAGTTCCGGACCGTGCAGCGCGAGAATGTCGGTATCATACTGGACGTGACGCCGCAGGTCAGCGGCAACGGGCAGGTGAAGCTGTTCATCAAGCAGGAGGTTTCCTCGATCGCCGGGCCCGTCTCGTCGAACAACAGCGACCTCATCCTGAACAAGCGCGAGTTCGAGACGACCGTGCTGGTCGACGATGGCGAGATCTATGCCATTGGCGGGCTGCTCGACGAGAATGAGCGCCGCACCATCGAGAAGCTGCCGTTGCTCAGCGACATCCCTGTTATCGGCGAGCTGTTCAAGTCGCGCAGCAAGTCGCGCACCAAGACCAACCTCGTCGTCTTTATCCGCCCGACGATCCTCCAGACCCGCGAAGACAATGCCGAGGTGACGGCGCGGCGCTACGGCTATGTGCGGTCGGTGCAGAAGGCGGTGAATCCCAAGGAGGAGCCGTCGATCGATGCACTGGTCCGCGACTATATGGGCGCGGCGCTGCCGGTGACCGATGGTCCGCACACAGGGGACCAGGTTATCGACGGCGCAGCGGCGGCAACGACGGCCCCGCTGCCTGCCGGAGCTCCGAAGAAATGAGTATCGACAGCGACGCGGAGGGCGTGGCATCGGCGCCGCCGGTACACGGCCTGATGCCTGTCGACATACCTTATGCTTTTGCGCGCAAGCATGGCGTGGTGATCGTATCCGGCCAGGAAGGCGATGCTGGCGCCCGTCTCAAGGTGGCGTTGCGCGAAGGCGGAGATCCCCGTGTGCTCGTCGAGGTGCGCCGCCACCTCGCGCGCAGCTTTGACGTTGCGATCGTCGATGCCAAGGCCTTCGACAAGCATCTGTCGGACCATTACGCGATGGACGGCTCGGCCGCGGCCATGGCCGGCTCGCTCGCCATGGGCGGCGACGACCTCGATTTCATCGTCGGCGACATGCCGACGGCCGAGGATCTGCTTGACAGCGGCGACGATGCGCCTGCCATCCGCCTCATCAATGGCATCATTGCCGAAGCGGCGCGCCAGGGCGTCAGCGACATCCATATCGAGCCCTATGAGACCGGCCTCGTGGTGCGCATGCGCATGGACGGCGTCCTCACCGAGACGCTGCGCATGCCCGCCCATGTCGCGCCCGTCGTCGTCAGCCGCATCAAGGTCATGGCGCGCCTCGACATTGCCGAGCGCCGCCTGCCGCAGGACGGGCGCATCGGGCTGACCCTCGGCGGCAAGCTGCTCGATGTGCGCGTGTCAACGCTGCCGAGCCGCGCGGGCGAGCGTGTCGTGCTGCGTATTCTCGACAAGGAGAATGCGGGCCTGTCGCTCGACGTGCTGGGCATGACCGGCGCGGCTGATGCGGTCTTCCGCGCCGCCCTTGCCGAGCCCAACGGCATCATCCTCGTCACCGGGCCCACCGGCAGCGGCAAGACCACCACGCTCTACGCCGGCCTGCGCCAGCTTAACGACGGCAGCCGCAACATTCTCACCGTCGAGGATCCCGTCGAATATGCCATCGAGGGCGTCGGCCAGACGCAGGTCAACGCCAAGGTGGGTCTCACCTTCGCGGCCGGGCTGCGCGCCATCCTGCGCCAGGACCCGGATGTCGTCATGGTCGGCGAAATCCGCGACCGTGAGACGGCCGAGATTGCCGTGCAGGCGTCGCTCACCGGTCATCTCGTGCTCTCGACCGTCCACACGAACGATGCGGTTGGTGCCATCACGCGCATGCGCGACATGAAGGTCGAGCCGTTCCTGCTCGCTTCGACGCTTCGCGCCGTCATCGCCCAGCGCCTCGTGCGGCGCCTCTGTCCCAGCTGTCGCGAGCAAGTGCCCGCCGACAAGCCGGTAGCGGCTCTGCTCGGCCTTGATGAGGGCACGCCAATCTATCGGCCTACGGGATGCTCCGAGTGCAACGGCAGCGGCTACAAGGGCCGCATTGGCGTGTTCGAAGCCATTCGCATCGACGATACGCTGCGCCGCATGATCAATGAAGGCGGCGATGAATCCCTCATTGCCCGCCACGCCTTCCTCAATGCGCCCAATCTCGGATCGTCTGCGCGTGCGCTGGTGCGTGCCGGAGAGACCAGCGCCGAGGAAGCGATCCGGATTTCGAGGCGCGAAGCAGAAGCGGTTGATGCCTGAATTCGACTATGTGGTGATCGACGGCGGCGGCAAAGAACGCCGCGGGCAGGTGCGCGCCGACAACGCCGCCGATGCCCGCGCGACGCTTGCCGCGAAAAAGCTGTTCGTCGTGCGGATCGGCGAGGAGCGGGGCAGTGCATCCGCTGCGGAGCCCACCGGAGCCGCTGCGGGGCTGCTCAGCCTCAAGCGCAACCGCCTGTCCGCCAAGGAGCTCTCGCTGTTCACGCGCCAGCTCTCGACGCTTGCTCAGGTCTCTCCGCTCGAAGAGGCGCTCCGCACGATCACGCGCCAGACCGAGAAGCCGCACGTCCGCACGATTGCCGGCCGCGTCCACGCCGGCATTGTCGAAGGCCGCAGCCTGGCCGAGGCCATGGCGGCCGAACCGCGCAGCTTCCCAGGCCTCTATCGCGCCATGATCTCTGCGGGCGAGCGCTCTGGCAGCCTTCCGGCGCTTACCGAGCGTCTCTCGAATCTGCTTGAGCGGCAGGCGGCGATGCGCGCGAAGATGCTTGCGGCTTTGGCCTATCCGGCGGCCATCGCCACCTTCGCCGTCGTCGTGGTCATCGCGCTCATGATCTTCGTGGTGCCGCTCGTCGTCGAACAGTTCGACACGCTCGGCCAACAGCTGCCTCTTCTCACGCGCATCGTCATGGGCCTGTCATCCTTCCTGGCGCATTGGTGGTGGGCTTTGGCCATTCTCCTCATCCTTGCCGGCATCGGCGCCTGGCGCGCGCTGCGGGTCGAGTCCGTCCGCCTGAAGGTCGACGGCGCGCTGCTCCGCATGCCGTTCCTTGGCCGGCTGCTTCGAGACCTACACGCCGCGCGCATGGCGCGCACGCTCGCCACGATGGTGGAGAGCCGCCTGCCGGTCATGGAGGGCCTCGCGCTCACGGTGCCGACCGTTCACAACCGGGTTCTGCGCCGCGCGACGGCCGAGATCGTGGAATCTGTTCGTGGCGGAGGCAGCCTGTCGGCCGCCATGCGCAGGGTCGAGGTCTTCCCGCCTTTGCTGGTCTATCTCGCGGCCTCGGGCGAAAGCGCTGGCCAACTCGACATGATGCTGGAGCGTGCCGCCGACTATCTGGAGCGGGAGTTCGATGCCTTCAGCGCAGCGGCGCTTTCTCTGCTCGAACCTGTTATCATCATCCTCATGGGTGGCGTGGTCGCGACCATCATTCTCTCGATCCTGCTGCCGATCATGCAGCTGCAAAGCCTGACTGGAATCTGACCGATGCTTCCCCTCCGCCTCACAAGAAAAACGCGCGCCGCAAGCGGCAATGAAGACGGCTTTGAGCCTTTTCGGCGATCCGCCCAGCAGGGCTTCTCGCTGATCGAACTGCTCGTCGTCATCGTGATCATCGGCTTGCTGGCCACCATCGTCGCGATCAACGTAATTCCCGCCGGCAACAAGGCGCGCGTCGAAAAAGCGAAGGCAGACATCGCGACTCTGGAGAACGCGCTGGAGCAGTATCGCCTCGATAATCTGACATATCCCAGCACCAGCGACGGCCTGCAGGCGCTTCTTGCGGCGCCTCCGGGTCTGGCCCAGCCCGAGCGTTATCGCCAGGGCGGCTACATCAAGAAGTTGCCCGAAGATCCCTGGGGTCACCCTTATCTCTACCAGGCTCCGGGTCGGAAAGGCGCGTTCGACGTCTATTCACTGGGTGCCGACGGCACGACCGGCGGCGAAAAAGACAATGCCGATATCTATTCGAGCGCGCCTTGAAGCGGTTCCTACGCGCTTGAAGGTTCTGCGCTCCCGCGGAAGCGGGAGCCAAGGGCCAGCTAGCGCGACGCTGCCCTGGACCCCGGCCTTCGCAGGGCCGCGTTCGCGAGCGTGTGAACGCGGCTTCACGCTTCTCGAGATGCTGGTCGCGCTCGCGATCTTCAGCCTTGCAGGGCTGGCGATCGTGCGGCTCCAGGCGGTGTCCGCGCGCAGCGCCTTCGATCTGCGCGAGCGGACGATGGCACAGATCGTAGCACGCAATCTCATGGTCGAGCGTCTGACCGACCCACAACCGCCTGCTTTCGGCAGCGAAACCGGCAAGGTCGAGAATTTCGGCCGCTCATGGGCGTGGACGCAGGGCACGGCGCCGCTGCAGGACAATCGCCTTGCCGCCATCACGATCCGCGTCGAGGGCGGTCCGGGCCAGTCTCCAGCGATCATCAGCTTGGTGAGACCGGCTCGGTGAAAGTGAAGGCAAGCCCTCAGCATTTGCAGTGCTTCTGCGGGAGTAGTCGGGAAGAGGGATGTGACTCTTCTCGACCAGGGCGGGATAGCGCTGCGGGACCTTGGGTCCCCGCTTCCGCGAGGGCGCGCTCGCGGGCGTGCGAGCGCGGCTTCTCGCTGATCGAACTTCTCGTCGTCATCGTGATCATTGGCCTGCTGTCCAGCGTGGTGGTGTTGACCATGGTCGATCCGCGCGGGCGTATCACGAGCGATGCCGACCGGTTTGCTGGCCGTGTGCGCGCGGCACGCGACAGTGCGATCGTGTCGGGCCGGCCAATGGCCCTCTGGGTGTCGCAGACCGGCTACGGCTTCGAGCGGCGTACCGATGGCGCTTGGCAGGCCATGGACGAAGAGCCGCTCGCGGCCACGGACTGGTCGAAGGAAGCGCAAGCTCGCTTCGAGGGCGTCAGTCAGCTTCGAATGGTCTTCGACAATGTCGGTCGCGCCGATCAGCCTCTCGATTTCACGCTGATGCGCGATACGCAGCACGTCCGCGTCAGGGTCGATCTCGATGGCCGGGTGCAAACCAGTGAATAGGTCCACCTCCTCACTCCGCCTCACCGAACGCGGCTCCAAGCCCTGGGAGCGTTCCGCCGAACACGGCTTCAAGTCTTCGCGGCATTCCGCCGAACACGGCTTCACGCTGATCGAGCTGCTGGTTTCGTTGTTCATATTCGGCCTGTTGGCCGGCGCGGGTGTGATGCTCCTGCGCGGCAGTGTCGATACCCAGGCCGCGGTTCGCACATATCTCGATGCCTTGGGAGATACGCAGCGCGGCATCTCCACGCTCGATGCCGATCTCTCGCAGGCCGTCGTTCGTATCAGTCGGCTGCGCGAGGGGACATCGGCGCCCGCCTTTTTCGGCCGCCAGGCCCAGCAGTCCGAGCCACTCATGCAGTTCGTGCGCGGTGGTTGGAGCAACCCCGCCAATCAGCGTCATCCGTCCATTCAGCGTGTCGAATATTGGTGGCGTGACGGCAAGATCGAGCGCGTGAGCTATCCGCAGGTGGATGGCGCAGAAGCCACCGAACCTGCGACACTGTTCGACCATGTGACGGACGTGAAGGTCCGTTATCGTTCGCCCAAGGGTGACTGGCTCGATGTTTGGGCGACGGAGCCGAATAAATTGCCTGTCGCCGTAGAGTTCATTGTCACGCGCGCGGGCGGACCGGCGCTGACGCTGAACTTCCTTGTCGGGCCCGCCGTCGGTCAGCGCGAGGACCAGAGATTGCCCAGCGCCGATGGCGACACGGATCAGGGATTGGGCAATGGCGTCTGACCGCCCCTCGATCCGTGACAGCGAAGCCGGCGCCGCCTTGCTGACCGTGCTGCTGTTTGTCGCGATCCTTGCAGTCATCGCCGCGGTGGCATTGGATCGGCTTGTCCTTGCGAGCCGCATGACGCGGAATCTCGTTTCGGCCGATCAGGGACGTGCCTATCTGATAGCGGCCGAGCAGGTCGCCGGCACGCGCATTGAGACATTGCTCTCCGTCCATGCCGATCGCACGACGCTCGAGGGTGACTGGCTCGGCACGCCGCAGGTCATGACCGTACCCGGCGGCAGCGTGACCGCGCGCGTTCGCGACGGCGGCAACTGCTTCAACCTGAACAGTCTCGTCGAGCGAAGTGCGCCGGTTCCAGGGACGGTGGGAAGGCCGCTTGTCGCCCGGCGGCTGGGCATAGATCAGTTTTCGGGCTTGATGCGGGTTCTCGGCATCGATCGGCGCGTGGCTGATCAGGTCGCGGTTTCGGCCGCGGACTGGATCGACAGCGATGCAGTTCCGGGTCCTGGCGGGGCCGAAGACGACTATTATCTGAGTCAAAAGCCCGGTTATAGGACGGCAAACGATCTCATGGCCGACCCCAGCGAGTTGCGCATGGTCAATGCCGTCACGCCCGAGCTCTACGAGCGATTGCGGCCATGGATTTGTACGCTTCCGGGCACTGTACTTTCGCCGCTGAATGTGAACACGCTGCTTCCCGAACAGGCACCGCTGCTTGCCATGCTATCACCTGATCGGCTCGGCATCGAGCAATCGAGGCAACTGCTGGCGCGCCGCCCGGTTGATGGCTATGGCAGTCTCGTTGATTTCTGGGCGTTGCCGGCGCTTTCGGCGCTGCAGCTTCCGGAGAATGTTCAAAAGCAGGTGCAGCAGAAGTCGCGCTGGTTCGATGTGACCTTCTCGGTCGATCTGGGCGGCGACAAAGTGGAAGATACGGTGCTGTTCGATGCCGGGATCACCCCGGCGCGGGTTGTACGGCGGCAATGGGCGGGCAATAGCGATTAAACGATGAAGTGCGACTACATCATCCTGCCCGGCTCCGAGCCCGACGCGCAGCCTCACTGGATTCGCGTCGTTGACGGGTACATCGTTCAGCGTGGCAAAGGCGAGCGCTGGCGCCATCCTGCTGAAGAGGAAGAAGGCCCGATCGATGGCCGGGCACTGCTGGTGCTGCCGCCGCATGCCACCACGCTGCACTGGATTGCCTGCCCGGACATGACGGTGAAGCAGGGCGCGCAGGCGGCACGCGTGATGGCGCTCGAATCCAGTGTGAACACCGGCGCTGGGCTTCATGCGGCTGTGATGCCGGCCGCGACGCCAGAGGGGTCGCACATCGTTGCTGTGACGAGCGAAAGCGCCATGGCGCACTGGGTCGACTGGTGTGCCGAACGCGGCATGCCCAATGCGATATTCGTGCCGGCGGCGCTCATGCTGCCGCCGCCCGACAAGGGATTCATGCGCGGGCAGGTTGGCCCAAGCGAAGTGGCGCGTGGCGTCGACAGTGCTTTTGATGCCGACGAGCCAGTTGCAGCGCTGATCATGGGGCGCGAACCGGTCACGGACATGAGCGAGCCGGGCATCGATGACGTTCTGCGTGAATCGATCGATAATCCTCCGCTCAACCTGCGCAGCGGTCTCTTTGCGACACGCCCGCCGCGTCTGTTCAACGCCGAACGCATTCGCCGCATTGCATTGCTGATTGGCTTCATCTTTCTGGCTGTGCTGCTGGTCTCGCTCGTCCGCATCATCCGTCTGAACCTCGAAGCCTCCAGCCTCGACGCAAAGACGGTCGAGGCCGCGACTACAGTCGTTCCGGCCGTGACCGATGCAGCCGATGCCGAGCTCAAGGTCAATGCGCGCTATGCCGCGCGCGGTGGCAGCGGCGGGTTCACCGGCGCCATGGCGGGACTTATGAGCGCCATGCGCGGAACGCCGGCGGTCGGCCTCGTCAGCGTCAATCAGAGCGCTGACGGTGCGCTGCGCGTCCAGTTGTCCGCGGCGCGGTCGGAAGACATCAACGTCGTGCTGCTTGCCTTGCAAGATGCCGGCTGGCGGATCAGCGCCGACGCCGTGCAGTCCCAGGCCGGCAAGGTGATCGCGAATATCCAGGTGGTGCGCTGATGATCGAGAGCTTCAAGAGCTGGTGGAGTGGCCACAGCGTCGCCGAACGGTCACTGATCGCTGTTCTCGGGCTTGCCATGGCCATCGTCTTTCTCTGGCTCGCCGTGTGGCGGCCGGTAACCGATGGCCTTGAGGCTGGATGGGCGCGCCAGGGCGCGGCGCTGGACCGCTATGGTTCAGTGCGCGCCAAGGTGGCGATATTGAAGGCGGCGCCGCCGCGGCCGCTCGCCGACCGCGGCGCCATTGAGCAGCTTGTCAGCCAGACCGCGGGCGAGGCCGGCTTCACGCTGGACCGCGTCGGCGGGCAGGGCGCGGGGCGCATGTCAATCAGCATCGCGTCTGCCAAGACCGGGCCATTGCTCAGTTGGCTGTCCCGGATCGAAGCGAGCGGCATCGCCATCCAGAGCATCAGCATCGTACCGGGCCAGACCCCTGGTACCGTGGCGGTGCAGGCGGTGTTCCAGGATCTCGCACCATGAGCTTTTTGCGTTCTCGCCGCGCGCGAATCTGGACCGCCGTCGCCATCATCGTCGCGCTGGTCGCGACCTTCCCGCTGTCGCTCGCCTTCAGCCTCCTCGGGCTCAAGGACATGGGCGTGACGGCGCGGTCGCTGCGCGGGCCGGTCTGGTGGGGCGGTGCGGAAGAGCTGAGCATCGCCGGTGTCCGTCTCGGCACGGTCAATGTTTTTCTCGATCCTTTCCACCTGCTCATTGGGCAGGCGCAGGTCGAGCTCATTCGTGTCAATGGCCGCCCAGACGATCTTCTCGGCGCGGTGGTCGTGGGGCCGGGCGTGCGTGGCGTCGAGCGCGTCACCGGCAGCGTGCCGCTCGGCAACACCTTCGCTGCACTGTCTGTCGGCAGAGCGACTTTCGATAAGTTTTCAGTCCGTTTCGGCAGCGGTCGCTGCGTCGAAGCAGAAGGCCGGGTGCGCGCGAGCGTCATGGCGACGTTTACCGGCCTCGATCTCGCCAATGGCCTCAGCGGCGAGGCGCGTTGCGACGGCGAGACGCTGCTGCTCCCGCTGGCCAGCCAGTCGGGACAAGAGCGGATCGATTTGCGCGTTCGCGGTAATGGCGCTTACGAGGCTTCGATGCGAATTCGTACGAATGACCCGGTCCTGGCCGGAGCGCTCGCGGGCAGCGGCTTCCAGGCTGTGAACGGCGAGCAGGTGTTGCGAATTTCCGGGACATTGTGAGCCCGCTTCTCGGCCTTCTTATTGGCGCCGGCCTTGGCGCAATCATCGGCAGTTTTCTCGCGACCATCGTCTCGCGCTGGCCGCGTGGTCAATCCGTCATCACGGGTCGATCGCGTTGCGATGGCTGTGATCGCCCTCTCAATGCGCTCGATCTGGTGCCGCTCGCCGGGTGGCTCGTTGCGCGCGGGAAATGCCGGACATGCGGGGCGCGGATCGACTGGGTTCATCCGCTGATGGAACTGGGCTGTGCGTTGATCGGTGGATTCTGCGCTTGGGCATTTGATCCGCTGGCCGCTTTGTTTTTTGCCGTTGGGGGTTGGTTGCTGCTCACCTTGGCGGTGCTCGACGCGCGTCACATGTGGCTGCCCGACGCTTTGACGCTGCCGCTGGCGGCGCTGGGACTGACCTTAGGCGATTGGATTCTGCCAGCACCTTTTCTGGATCGCGTCATCGGCGCGGCGGCCGGCGCTGTCCTGTTCGCGCTGCTGGCATTCGCTTACAGGCGGCTGCGTGGGCGTGACGGACTCGGCCTTGGCGACGCCAAACTGCTCGGGGCGATCGGTGCATGGATGGGCTGGCAGGCATTGCCCTTCGTGTTGCTGATCGCTAGCGCGGCGGCCCTCCTGTGGGTACTGGTACTGCGCGCGAGCGGCAAGCAGGTGCATGCGCTGACCCGCATCCCGCTCGGGACGTTTCTCTGCCTCTCAGTCGTTCCGGCTTGGGTGACCTTGACTGCACTTTTCGCTTAACGAAAAGGCGGCTCGTTGAAGGCGCGGAGCTTGCGGCTATGCAGCCTCTGGCCCTGGGCGCGCAGCCGTTCGCAGGTCTCGAGCCCGATGGCGAGATGACCGGCAATGGCCTCCTCGTAGAAACGATTCGCTTGCCCCGGGAGCTTGAGCTCGCCATGTATCGGCTTGTCCGAGACGCACAGCAGCGTTCCATAGGGCACGCGGAAGCGATAGCCCTGGCCTGCGATGGTCGCACTTTCCATGTCGATACCGACGGCGCGCGATAGCGAGAAGCGCAGCGCCGAGTGCGAATAGCGCAGCTCCCAGTTGCGGTCGTCGGTCGTGACCACAGTGCCGGTGCGGAGGCGCTCGCGAATGTCTCCTCCCAACACATGCTCGGCGGCTTCGGCCATCGCGACCTGCACTTCGGCGATGGCGGGCACCGGGATTTCCGGTGGCAGCATCGCATCGAGAATATGATCGTCGCGGAGATAGGCGTGGGCGAGCACATAGTCGCCGATGCGCTGGCTGGGGCGCAGACCGCCGCAGTGACCGATCATCAGCCACGCTTCCGGACGCACCACGGCGAGATGGTCGCAGATCGTCTTGGCGTTGGACGGGCCGACGCCGATGTTGACCAGCGTGATGCCGCTGCGATTGGGCGCGATCATGTGATAGGCCGGCATCTGATGCTTGCGCCATGCGCTGTCGGCGATCATGCCTTCCGGATCTGCCGTTTCAGCGGTCACATGGACGCCTCCGCAGCCCGACAAGGCCGTGAAGCGTGTGTCCGGACGCTTCAACTCCTGGCAGCCCCAGCGCACGAATTCGTCGACATAGCGGTGATAGTTGGTGAACAGCACGAAGCGCTGCACATGTTCGGGCGGCGTCCCCGTGTAATGGCGCAGGCGGGCGAGGCTGAAGTCGGTGCGCAGCGCATCGAACAATGCCAACGGGCGCTCGCCGTCCGGACCTGGCAGGAATAGTCCGTCCGCGATTTCGTCGCCGATTTCCGCAAGCTCGGTCGCCGGAAAATAGCGCGCCAGTTCGGTGGGTGGCGTCGCGCCGAGCGTACCGGCCGGCAGCGTGTCGAGCACGTAAGGGAAGGGAATCTGCTGGTCGCTGCGGCCGACCGTCACATCGACCCCATAGTCTTCGATCAGAAGATCGATCTGGCCCGAGAGATAGCCGGCAAACATGGAAGGCCGCGTAATCGTGGTCGAATAACGGCCGGGGCGCGTGAGACGTCCATAAGAGCGCCGGGTGCGCGGGTCATCGACGGGCGCGTGATAATCGATCGTGAGCTTGGGATAGCAGAAGCGCCGCTCGGCGGTGAACTCCGGTCCGGGCGCCTGGCCGGTTGCAGCATAGTCGGCCATGGCCGTGCTCAGCGAGGCGACGGCTTCGTCATAGATCGACTGGAGTTGCGCGATGATCTCGGCGCCTGTCGGCTGGCCCATATCGGCTTCTTTCTAGCAAGGTGAGTCAAGTCTGCCGCTACTGTGCGCAAAAAAGGGGGCGACGTCGCCCCCTCTTCGCAACTTATTTTGGGGCGAGGCTCAGAGATGTTCGAGCATGTAGTCGGCCGAGGAGACGCGGAACTCACCGGGCGCCTCGACATTCAGCTGCTCGACGACGCCGTCATTGACCACCATCGAGAAGCGCTGCCCGCGGGTGCCGAGGCCGAACTTGCTGCCGTCCATGGTGAGGCCGATCGCATTGGCGAAGGTGCCATTGCCGTCGGCCAGCATCGTGACCGTGCCGTCGGCGCCGCCCGCCTTGCTCCAGGCACCCATGACGAAGGGATCGTTGACCGCGGTGCAGGCGATCACGTCGATGCCCTTGGCCTTGAGCGCATCCGCCTTTTCGATGAAGCCGGGCAAGTGCTTGGCGGAGCAGGTCGGTGTGAAGGCGCCGGGGACGGAAAAGAGCGCGACCTTCTTGCCGGCGAAGAACTCTTCGCTCTGGACCTGTTCTGGGCCGCTCTCGGTCATCGTGACGAAGGTCGTGGCAGGCAGCTTGTCGCCAGTGCTGATGGTCATCGCGGTCTCCTGAAACTGATGGTGTCGGTCCGTCCGGTGTCGCCCGGGTGCCGCTGCGAAGTCGGCTTTGGCGGCAGCTCTGTCAAGGGGTCGGCGCGCCTTTTGACCGCCTTGCCTGCGCGGTTCGGGATTGCCATTGCCCACCGCCGCCGCCGTGATAGCTTCGCGCAATGACCGTGCCGAATGCGCCTGAGTCGCTGGCCGGCAGGCTCCTGCTCGCCATGCCGGACATGCCCGATCCTCGCTTTGCCCGCGCGGTCATCGCGATCTGCATCCATGACCATGGCGGCGCGCTCGGCATTGCGCTGGGCGAAGTGGTCGAAGGGCTGGGTTTGCACGAGTTGCTCGAATCCTTCGACATCGAGCCCAGCGCCGTCGGTGACGATCCGGTGCTGGCCGGAGGGCCGATGGAGCCGCGGCGAGGCTTCGTGCTCCACGGCACCGACTGGCTGACCGAGGACAGTGTGGTCATCGCCGAGGACCTGGCGCTGACCGGCTCGCTCGAGGTCTTGCGCGCGATCGGATCGGGGCAGGGGCCGGCGCGCTATCTGGTCGCGCTCGGTTATGCCGGCTGGGGCAGCGGGCAGCTCGAAGCCGAGCTGACGCGGCCCGGCTGGTTCCTTTCTGCACTCAATCCCCGCCGCCTCTTCGAAGCGGCTCCCGAGCGACGCTGGGCGGCTGCGTTCGCCAGCGACGGCATCGATCCGGCGATGCTGGCGATAAGCAGCGGAGAAGCCTGAATTTTCGAGGAAAATTGGTGGCTTAATACACATAACTATATTGGTCTGAAATCTCGCGTTAACCCTGTTTGGCAAGCTCTCGTCAAGCGCCCTCCCGCATCCTCGAAGCGGGTGTGTAAATGATCGGGAGCTTTCCAAATGAAGGGCATCAAGAGAATGATTCTGGCTGCGACCGCGGCCACGATGGCCGGTGCGCCGGCGGCGGCCGCGTGCTGGTCTGACAGTGTCGTCGAGGCCGCCTATGTGCGCGATTTCGATACGACATTGATGGTGGCGACGCTGCGTTGCCGCACGCAGGACACGCAGATGGGCGCGAGCTACAACAAGTTCGTTCGCGAGAAGCGCGCGGTCCTGGTGGCGGCCAATGACGAACTGCGGGCACAATTCTCGGCCGGGCGCGGCGCCAAGGCCGGCATGGACGCATTCGACCGCTTTTCGACCTCGCTGGCGAACAGCCACGGCGCGGGCGAGACCGGCGTAAGCTGCTCCGAATACAGGGCGCTGGTCGAAGCGGCGGCGTCGGCACCGGTGAACCGGTCTGCGCTGCTCCAGTTGGCGGGCAAGGCCGGGGTCAATCCCGCCCTGCCGCAAGAGGCATGCACGCGGCGGGTCGCTTTCGCACGATAAACGCGCTTCGCATTCGTCCTTTCCCGCGACGCGAAGGCACCGGGCCGTCTCCCCTGGCGGTCCGGTTGTCTTTTGGGCGGTACCAAAGGTTGCGAAGGTTGCGGGCATAGAAGCGCAAATCTCTTTCCGGATATGTGCCGCCCGCAGCGGGGACCTCTGGCCTTCCGAAAGAAACGTAACCGGTCGCCGGCCGCCGAACGAATAAAACGGTCATGGAGACCACCGTGTCATGGCCGGCATCGTGTAGGACAGCGAAAAATCGATGCGCGCTCTTCTCGGGCACCATATAAAGAAATCTTTATATTTGCCATGCAGGGGCGGAGGCGATAAGGCACCGCCTCATCGACCGCCGCCCGTTCGGGCGCGCGGCCATCTGCTTTACCGCTAGCCAAGGAGTCGCATCGGTGGCCACCCTCGCTCAAGACTATATCGTCAAGGACATCACGCTCGCCGATTTCGGCCGCAAGGAAATCGAGATCGCCGAGACCGAAATGCCGGGCCTCATGGCTCTGCGCGAGGAGTTCGGTTCGACCAAGCCGCTGCGCGGCGCCCGCATCACCGGCTCGCTGCATATGACGATCCAGACCGCGGTCCTCATCGAGACGCTGGCCGCGCTGGGCGCCGAAATCCGTTGGGCGACCTGCAACATTTTCTCGACCCAGGACCATGCCGCTGCCGCCATCGCTGCGTCCGGCGTGCCCGTTTTCGCCATCAAGGGCGAGACGCTCGAGGAATATTGGGACTATGTGATCAGAATCTTCGACTGGGGCAGCGACATCACCTGCAACATGATCCTCGACGACGGCGGCGACGCCACCATGTTCGCGCTCTGGGGCGCGCGCGTCGAGGCCGGCGAGCAGCTGTTCAAGCCTTCGAACGAGGAAGAGGAAATCTTCGTCGCAACGCTCAACCGCTTCCTCAAGGAGCGGCCGGGCTATCTCACCAAGACCGTCCAGAACATCAAGGGTGTCTCTGAAGAGACCACCACCGGCGTCCATCGCCTCTATGAGCTCGCCAAGAAGGGCAAGCTTCCGTTCCCCGCGATCAACGTCAATGACTCGGTGACAAAGTCGAAGTTCGACAATCTCTACGGCTGCAAGGAATCGCTGGTCGACGCCATCCGCCGCGCGACCGACGTCATGCTTGCCGGCAAGGTCGCCTGCGTCGCCGGTTTCGGCGACGTCGGCAAGGGCTCGGCTGCCTCGCTCCGCAATGGTGGCGCCCGCGTGCTCGTGACCGAGATCGATCCGATCTGCGCGCTGCAGGCGGCGATGGAAGGCTATGAAGTCGTGACGATGGAAGAGGCCGCCACGCGTGCCGACATCTTCGTGACCGCGACGGGCAACGAGGACATCATCACGCTCGACCACATGCGCGCGATGAAGAACATGGCTATCGTCTGCAACATCGGCCACTTCGACAGCGAGATCCAGATTTCGGCGCTCAGCAACATGAAGTGGACCGAGATCAAGCCGCAAGTCGACGAGGTGCAGTTCCCCGACGGCAAGAAGATCATCATGCTTGCCAAGGGCCGCCTGGTGAACCTGGGCTGCGCCACCGGCCACCCGAGCTTCGTCATGTCGTCGTCCTTTACCAACCAGGTGCTGGCGCAGATCGAACTCTTCTCGAAGAGCGAGAACTACAAGAACGAGGTCTATGTTCTGCCCAAGCATCTCGACGAGAAGGTGGCCGCGCTCCACCTCGAGAAGCTGGGCGTCAAGCTCTCCAAGCTGAGCCCCAAGCAGGCCGCCTATATCGGCGTGAATGCCGAGGGCCCGTTCAAGCCGGATCACTACCGCTACTGACCCGGTCAACACTGAAAAAGACGAACGCCTCCGCCTGATCGGCGGGGGCGTTTTCTTTTGTGTACACGGGCAGCGGATACCGGCGGATATGGCCAGGTGTTGCGCCGTTGCCCCATGTTTTTCCTATTCGCATCTATGTTGGAACTGACGTCCCACTGATTTGTTGCCGCGCAACAACAGTGTCAGTGCATTTCGTAACAAAACTGACATGCTGCGCTTGCGAATTCATCCGCGCGGGCGGAAAACGTTCAATTCAAAGAGAACTTTGAAAGGAAAGCCCCCATGTTCCTACGCTCCACGTTGCGGGCGCAAGTCGCGGTGTCGACTTTCGCCATGGCTCTCGCCTCTCTCTCTGCCGCCCCGGCCTTGGCCCAGGACGCGACGTCCGCCGAAGGCGCAGGCGACGCTGGTCCCGTTATCGTCGTCACCGGCTCGCGCATCGCGCGCCCGGAACTCTCCGCGCCCAATCCCGTGGTCAGGATCGACGCGGCGACGATCGAGGAATCAGGCAAGACCAATATCACTGACTTCCTGGTAGACTCGCCGGCCCTGCTCGGCTCGCAGACCAACATCTTTGCCGCCGGCTCCAATTTGACCAGCTCGCAGGATGTCGGCGTCAACAATCTCAACCTGCGCAATCTCGGTACGAACCGGACGCTGGTCCTGGTGGATGGCCGGCGTCATGTTGCCGGCTCACCCGGCAGCGCGGCCGTCGATACCAACACCATTCCGACCGACCTGATCGAGAACGTCGATGTTCTCACCGGCGGTGCCTCGGCGATTTACGGCGCGGATGGCGTTTCGGGCGTGGTGAACTTTATCCTCAAGAAGGATTTCGAAGGCCTTCGCCTGCGCGGCCAGGTCGGAATGTCGCAGCGCGGCGACGCAGTCACGCGCTTCGGCGCAGTGACCTGGGGTAAGAATTTCGCGGACGGCCGTGGCAACATCACGCTGAGCTACGAGTTCAACGAAGCGGATCAGTTCAGCCAGCGCGAGCGCCTGAACTACGGCAAGACCGGCCCGTCCTACGCGCTGGTGCGCAACAATGCTGACGGCACGCCTGGCAGCTCGGCAGATAATCCCAATGTCCCCGATCGCGTTCTGATGAACAACCTACTCTGGGCCGACAGCTCGATGGGCGGCGCGGTCGACCTGGACGGCGACGGTGTGCCCGACCGTACCGGTGAGGGGGGCATCTACGATCTCGGCACTTATGTGAAGGGCACAGCCTTTACCGTCGGCGGATCGAGCACGCCGCGCGAGAGCTATTTCGGTGACTACACGCCCTATACCCGCAAGAGCATCGCCAATGTGATGGGCCATTTCGAGGTGAGCCCGGCGCTGGAGATCTATGGCGAGGGCAAATATGTGAGCAGCTTTGCCTACACGCTCGCGCAGCCGACCTACGACTTCCTGACGGTATTGTTTGGGGACAACGCCTTTCTCAATCAGCGCTATGGCGCCGATGTGGTCGGCGATGCTTATGTCAGCCGCGACAATTTCGACTTCGGCATCCGCCAGTATGACATGCAGCGCGAGCTGTTTCGCACGGTGGTCGGTGCCCGGGGCGAGCTGTCGCCGCACCTGAAGTACGATCTCTCCTATGTGTTCGGCCAGTCGACACAGAAGGGCACCAACCATAACGATCGCATCACCGATCGCTATTATGCGGCGCTCGACGCCGTGGTCGGGCCCAATGGCAATGTCACCTGCCGCATCAACCTGCCGGGCGAGACGCAGATTCAGGCGTTCAGCTATAATGGCACGGTCAACGGCACCTACGACGACAATACCGGACTTTATCTCGGCGCGCCGAAGACCTTCCAGCCGGGGCAGTGCATTCCGCTGAACATTCTCGGCCAGGGTTCGCCTTCGCAGGCGGCGCTCAACTTCGTGACGGTGACCCACAGCAATTGGGCACGTATCCGCCAACATGTCGTTTCAGGCGCGTTGACCGGCGACACTGGCGGCTTCTTCAGCCTGCCCGGCGGCCCGGTCGGCTTTGCTGTCGGCGGTGAATATCGCAAGGAGAGCAGCAATTTCGTGCCCTCCACCTATTCGCTCGGCGGGCTGCTGATGGACGACGCGCCTGCGCGAGTCGACAAGGGCAGCTTCGACGTCAAGGAAGTGTTCGGCGAGGTCAACCTGCCGATCCTGGCACGGGTGCCCTTCGCCTATGATCTTTCGCTGGGCGGTGCGCTGCGCTACTCCGACTATTCGAGCATCGGTAGTACGACGACGTGGAACGTGAACGGCACCTATTCGCCGGTTCGCGACATCACGTTCCGTGGCACATATTCGGAGGCCGTACGCGCACCGAACATCGTCGAGCTCTACGCCGGCGGTAGCGGCAGCTACGAGTTCATCAACGATCCCTGCGGTCCGGAGCGGATCGCGGAGGGCACGCAGTATCGCGCCGTCAACTGCGCCGCAGCATTAAGCGCGTTGCACGTCGACCAGGGGACATTCGACCCAGCCAACGACGCGACATCGCCCGCCAATAGCAGCCTGCTCGGTTTCCAAGGCGGCAATCCGCAGCTGCAGGCGGAAACCGCAAAGACCTGGACTGCCGGCGTCGTCCTCCGCCCGGACTTCTTCCGCGGGTTCACGCTGACGGCCGACTGGTATGACATCCGTCTGAAGCAGGCGATCCAATATTCGACCGCCCAGGACATCGTCGACCTGTGCGTCGATCAGCCGACGCTGACCAACATCTATTGCAGTGTGGTCAGCCGCAGCCCGCTCACCGGCTATGTTTCGTCCTTCACGATCATCCCGCAGAATGTGGCCGCCTTCCAGACAGCAGGCCTCGACGTGACGCTGAACTACAGCTTCTCGCCCTCGCCGGCCTGGGGCCGCTTCAACGTCCGCGCGGTCGGCAACTATCTGCATAAGCTGACCTTCGTTCCGTCGGTCGGTGCAGATCCCAAGGATGAGCGGGATTCGCCCGCCTATCCGGCGCCGAAGTTCAGCGCGAACTTCGATCTGACCTGGACCAAGGGTCCGTTCACGATGAACTATGGGATCAACTGGTTCTCGAAGACGCGGCGCGTCACCCGCGAGCAGGAAGCGGCCAATCCCGACTACGCCGAGGCGAAGTACATCTGGTATCGCGAACGCTGGGAGCACGAGCTGTACATGAGCTACGCGGTGCTGAAGGATAAGCTCGACGTCTATGTCGGTGTCACCAATCTCTGGGACCGCAAGCCCGACGATGGCGCAGTCGCTTATCCGGTCAGTGCGGTTGGCCGCGCCTTCTACCTGGGCGTGAAGACCAAGCTCTTCTGAGCCGCCGATCATCGATCGAATGGGAGGCCGGCGCGCGAAAGCGTGCCGGCCTTTTCTTGTCTGCGCCGCAAGAAGCCGCGCCACGGCTTGTCTCATGCGGCGGAGCCTCGTAAGCCCTCGCGTGATGTCACTTTCGCCGATCGTTCTCGCGCTCGTCGGTGCGCTGCTCGCGGCCTGGCTGATCCTTGCCTGCTGGGCCATCGTGACCGGTCTTTCCATGCGCCGCGCGGCGCGGCAGGCGCGCTACCAGACGACCCGGCTCGGCGCATTGCTGCAATCAGCCCCGGCCATTCCCGTGCTCATCCGGCCGGACGGGCGTATCGAGGCGCCGGAGCGCCTGGCAAGCTGGCTCGGCCGCGACGGCCTGCCGGTCTATCTGTCCGAGCTGCTGGACGAAAATGGCGGACTCGAGCCCGACGACGCGAAGGAACTGGCGGCCGACATCAAGGCCGCGCAGCGTGGCGGCAAGGCATTCGTGCTGCCGGTGCGGGCGCGGGGATCCAGTCGGACGCTGCTGGTGCGCGGCGGGCCGGCCGAGCGCGAGCTGGCGGGTCACGGCGCGATCGTCCTGTGGATCTTCGATGCGACCGAGAGTCAGTCGAGCATCGAGGATCTGCGGGGACAGGTCGGCCGCTACCGCGATGCCCTGGAGGCCCTGTCCGGCGTGATCGAGGCGGCGCCCATGCCGGTCTGGCACCGTACGCCCGACCAGCGTCTCAGCCTCGTCAACAGCGCTTATGTGCATGCGGTCGATGCCAAGTCGGCACAGCAGGTGATCGAACAGGGCGTCGAGCTCATCGAGTCCGTGGACGGCGTTTCGCCGGGCGCCAATGCCGCGCTGGTGGCCGATGCGCAGGCGCCCAGTTCGCGCATGGTGCCGGTCACCATCGACGGCGAGCGGCGGCTGATGCGCGTGGTCGACGTGCCCCTCGGCCCGGCCGGCGTCGCGGGCTATGCCATCGACATGCACGAGCTGGAAGAGGCGCGCGCCGAGCTCAAGCACCTCGTCCAGGCCAATCGCGACATGCTCGACCGCCTGTCTGCAGGTGTCGCGCAGTTCGGTCCGGACCATAAGCTGCAATTCTGCAACCAGCCGTTCCTCAGCATCTTCGGTCTCAAGCCCGACCAGGCCTCGGCCGACACCGATTTCGACCGTGTGCTGGACGCGATGCGCGACGCTGGCCTGGTCCCCGAGACGCCGGATTTCCCGGCCTGGCGCAAGGCGCGGCGTCAATGGTTCCTTTCGCCGAATGCTCTGGAGGAGAACTGGCTGCTGCGCGACGGCGTGCACTTGCGCGTCTACGCCCAACCGCTGCCGGACGGCGGCTTGCTGCTGATCTTCGAGGACCGCACCGAGCATGTCCAACTGGCCAGCTCGCGCGACACGCTGCTGCGCGTCCGCAACGCGACGCTCGACAATCTGTTCGAGGCCATTGCCGTTTTTGCCTCTGACGGACGGCTGCACCTATGGAACAGCAAGTTCCGCCAGATCTGGTCGGTGCAGGAAGCGCTGCTGACGCAGCATCCGCGCGTCGACGACCTGATGGCGGCGCTGTCGGACCGTCTCTCCCGCCCGCAGCAGGCGAGCCTAGTCCACCAGCTCATCCGCGCCGCGACCGTAGAACGGCGCCAGCGCGGCGGCCGCATCGCCTTTGCAGACGGGCGCTATTTCGAGTTCGCCGCCATTCCGCTGCCGGATGGCAATGCGCTGTTCGTGATGCTGGACATCAGCGACAGCCGCCGCATCGAACAGGCGCTGCGCGACCGCAACGAAGCGCTGGAAGACGCCGACCGCGTCAAGACCGCGTTCGTCTCCAACATGAGCTATGAGCTTCGTACGCCGCTCACGTCGATCGTGGGATTCGCGCAGATGATGCAGGCGGGGCTTGCCGGTGAACTGCCGCAGCAGTCGGCCGATTATGTGGACGCGATCATCGACAGCACCAACAAGCTCGCCAAGCTGATCGAGAATGTACTCGATCTGACCCAGGGCGCCGCCGGTGGCCTGCCGATCGAGCATCGGCCGATCGACATGGAAGCGCTGGTCCGCGAAATCGCCCATGGCTTCGAGGAGCGTGCCGCGGCGAAAGGGATCAGTATCACGCTTGCCCTGCAGGCCAGCTTCGGCGCGATCCAGGGGGACGAGCGGCGCATTCGCCAGTCGATCGAGCATCTGATCGAAAATGCCGTCAATTATGTCGGCAAGAAGGGACGCGTGCTCGTCCATGGCGACGGCAACCAACACGGCGTCCGCATCGTCGTTTCCGACAATGGCCCGGGCATCGAAGCCAAGCTCCAGCCGCGCATTTTCGATACATTCTCGCGTTTCGGGCGCACCGCGGACGGCCGCTCCAGTGGTCTGGGCCTGCCGCTCGTCCGCCAGTTCGTCGAAGCACATGGCGGCAGCGTGACGCTCGTATCCGAACAGGGGCAGGGCACCATCGTCACGATCAGCCTGCCGCGCGACGCGTGACCGGGGCAATTCACTTACAGACGGCCGCCGACGTCGAAGGTCTCGGCGCGCGCCTGGCAGAGGTGCTGCGGGCAGGGGACGTCGTCCTGCTGAGTGGCGGCCTGGGCGCGGGCAAGACGACCCTGGCGCGGGGACTGTTGCGCGGACTGGGTCTCGAAGGAGGAGCGCCGAGCCCAACATTTGCGATCCTGCAGGGCTATGAGCCGCCGGATGTCACGCTTCCGGTGGGACATGTCGACCTCTATCGGCTGGAGAGTCCGGATGAACTGGACGAGCTCGGGCTCGATGACTGGCTGGGCGACGGCGCCCTCGTCATCGAGTGGCCGGACCGGTTGGGCGGACGTTTCAGGGATATCGGCCTCGCGTTGCAACTGGCCGTCGCGGCGGACGGTGGGCGTCTCTTGACAGCGCACGTCCCGGCAGCTTGGGAAGGCCGATGGCCGCTCAAATGATTCCGCCCGCGGGCGCACCGCAATTCCTCGCCGACGCAGGGTGGGAGGGCGCGCAGATCCTGCCACTGGCCGGCGATGCGTCCTTTCGGCGCTATTTTCGTGTCGTGGATGATGGCCGGCGTGCGGTTCTGATGGATGCGCCGCCGCCGCATGAAGACCCGCGGCCCTTCGTGTCGGTGGCCGAATGGCTCTGTGGCCACGGATTTGCGGCACCGACGATCCTCGCGCGCGATCTCGATGAAGGCTTGCTGCTGCTCGAGGATTTCGGGGACGCGCGGCTGCGTGAGCATCTCGACGAGGCGCCGCAGGACGAAACCGCGCTTTATGCACGCGCGGTCGACCTGCTCGCCGACCTGCATCGTCTGCCCGCGCAGGCCGGGCTGCCGCCCTATGACCGCGAGGTGTACCAGCGCGAGGCCGGGCTGCTGACGGAATGGTTCGCGCCAGCGGCCGGGCTCGACGTCGATGCCGCCGCTTATGCTGCTGCGTGGGATGCCGTGTTGCCGATTGTCGAACGGGATGCCGCACCCATTGTCTCGGTGTTGCGCGACTATCATGCCGAGAACATCATGCTGTTGCCGGACCTCGCGCACTCGCATGGGCTCGGCTTACTCGACTTCCAGGATGCGCTGGCCGGCCACCCGGCCTATGATCTCGTCTCGCTGCTGCAAGACGCCCGCCGCGACGTCTCGCCGCAGGTCGAGCGCGCCATGCTCGACCGATATATGGAAGCGGCGCCAGTCTCGGCCGATTTCGAAGCGGCCTATGCCGTGCTCGGCGCCCAGCGCAACGCGAAGATCATCGGCATCTTCACGCGTCTCTGGAAGCGCGACGGCAAGCCGCGCTACCTCGCTTACCTGCCGCGCATGTGGGGCCTGTTGGAGCGCGATCTCGCCCATCCGGCCCTGGCGCCCGTCGCCGACTGGTTTGCGGCCAACATCCCGGCCGAAGCACGCGGCGAGCTCGCCGCCCAATGAGCACAGTGATCGAGACCGCGATGCTGATGGCGGCGGGCCTCGGCAAACGGATGCGTCCGCTGACCGCGACCCGGCCCAAGCCGCTCATCAGGGTGGCGGGGCAGGCGCTCATCGATCATGCGCTGAACAGGATTGAGGAAGCGGGCATTCGGCGCACGATCGTCAATGTCCATTATCTCGCCGATGCGATCGAAGGACATTTGAAGTCGCGCGCGGGACGAACCGGTGCCGACTATATCGTCTCGGACGAGCGCGCTCGGCTGCTCGAGACGGGCGGTGGGCTTATCAAGGCACTGCCGCTTCTCGGCGACAAACCGTTTCTCTGCGCCAATAGCGACAATCTCTGGATCAACGGCCCGGTCGATTCCATCCGCGCCCTCGCCGGGCGCTGGGACGACGAGACGATGGACGCGCTGTTGCTCATGGTTCCGCATGCCCGCGCCACGGGCAACGGCGGACCGGGCGACTTCCGCATGGATCCGCGCGGACGGCTCTCGCGCCGCAGCCCGGGCAAGATCGCGCCCTTCGTCTTCACCGGCGTGCAAATCCTGTCGCCGCGGCTGATCGTCGATCCGCCATCCGACGTCTTCTCGACCAACATCTTCTGGGACCGCGCCATTGCCGCGGGCCGCGCTTATGGTTTCGTCCATCCGGGCCTGTGGTTCGACGTCGGCAGGCCCGAATCCATTCCGCTGGTCGAGGCAGCGATCGGCAGTGGCTGAGCGCGCCGCGCCCGCCGTCTACACCATTCCCGCGCACCGGGCCTTTGCCGATGCGCTCGCCAAGGGCCTGATCGCGCTGCATGGCGGCAAGGACGGGGGAATTGCGCTTGCGCGCGGCATCGTCCTGTTACCCAATAATCGCGCGGTCCGCGCCCTGAGCGACGCCTTCGTGCGCGAGTCCGGCTCCGGCCTGCTTTTGCCGCGGCTCGTGCCGATCGGTGACATCGACCTCGACGAGAGGTTGGGCAACGCGCTCGCACCGATGGGCGAGGACGCCGGTGTGCCGCCGGCCATCGGATCCGCGGAGCGTCTCATGATCCTGACCCGGCTCGTCATGGCCGAGCGCGCGAAGCAGGGCGAACCCGTCGATCTCGGCGAGGGCTATCGGCTTGCGGTCGCTCTGGCGCAGACGCTCGATCAGCTGATCGTCGAGAAGAAGGGGCCGCACGACCTGGCCGAGGCCCGCGACGAGGAGCTCTCCGCGCACTGGGACAAGGCCTTCGAGCTTTTCAGCCTGCTCTTCGATCAGTGGCCGAGGGAATTGGAGAGACGCGGCTGCATTGACGCCGCCGAGCGCCGCAACCGGCTGCTGGGTTCGATTGCGGCGCGCTGGACTGCATCGCCGCCCGAGCGCTTCGTGGTCGCGGCGGGCATCGTGACCACGGCGCCGGCGGTGGCGGGCCTGCTCCGCGCCGTCGCACATATACCGCAGGGCATGGTGGTGTTGCCCGATCTCGACCAGAATCTCGACGACCAGCAATGGAGTGCCATTGGCGCAGTCGATGGCCGCATGCCAGATCCCGGCATACCCGAGCCGCAGGAGGCCCACGCCCAATATGCGCTGAAGCAGTTGCTGCATCGCATGGGCGTCAATCGGGCTGAAGTGGCGCTGTGGCGTTGGGGCAGCGAGCACGATGCGCGCGCCGCACGAGGCAAGGCGATCAGCAATGCGATGCTGCCGGCGCTCCTCACAGGGACATGGCCTGACATCGATCCGAAGGAACGATCGCTCGCCGGGGTCAGCGCCATCGAGGCCTCAGGTCCGGCCGAAGAAGCGCAGGCCATTGCGATCGCCCTGCGTGAGGCGGTCGAACAACCGGAACGAACCGCCGCGCTGGTGACGCCCGACCGTCAGCTCGCAACCCGCGTGTCCGCCCATCTCGCACGCTGGGGGATCGAGGCGGACGATTCCGCCGGCCGCCCACTGGCCCAGCTGCCGCCGGGAACGCTGCTGCTGGCGCTGGCGCAGGCCGGCGCCGAAGCTTTCGCACCGGTCGCGCTGCTGGCGGCCTTGAAGCATCCGCTGGCGAAAAGCGGCGACGAGCGGCTTGGCTGGCTGGAGCAAGTGCGGCGGCTCGATCTGCTGTTGCGGGGGCCGCGTCCGCCCTCAGGACTGGCCGGGATCGGTGCGTTGCTCGCCTCGACCGATCGAGCGGAAGCGCTTCGCGATTGGTGGCCGGAGGTTGCCGCCCTGCTCGCGCCGCTCGAGGAGGCATTCTCGCGCGAGCGCCCATTGCCCGACTTGCTCGCGGCGCTGCGTGAGACAGCGTCGGCGCTGACTGGCGAAAGGGTTTGGGCGGGACATCAGGGGCACGCCGCGGCCGCCCTGTTCGCTGAACTCGAGGCGGCCGCCCCGCACGGACCCCCGACCGCCGACCCGAAAGGCTTCGTCGCCATGCTGGCACAAGCCCTTGGCGCCGTCGCCATTCGCCCGCCACAGGGCGGCCATCCGCGCATCCAGATTCTTGGTCTCCTCGAAGCGCGCCTCCAGCAGGCCGATCTCATGATCCTCGCTGGCCTGAACGAAGGCGTCTGGCCGGGCTTACCGCAGCCCGATCCGTGGCTGGCGCCGCGTATCCGCCGTGCACTTGGCTTGCCGGGGCTGGAGCGGCGTATCGGTCTGTCCGCGCATGACTTCGCCAACGGGCTCGGGGCGCCACAGGTCATTCTCTCTCGGGCCCGGCGCGACACGAGCGCGCCGACGATCGCCTCGCGCTTCTGGCTGCGCCTGCGTGCCATGACGGGCGAGCGCTGGGCGGAAGATACGCGGCTGATCGAGCTCGCCCGGCGCATCGACCAGCCGGTCGCGACGGCGCCGCGTTACCCGCAGCCCGCGCCGAGGCCGCGTGCGGAGCTGCGTCCAAGGCGGATCGCCGTCACGGATATCGACCGCCTGCGCGCCGATCCTTACGCCTTCTATGCCGCCAAAATCCTGGCGCTGCCGTCGCTCGATCCGGTCGATGCCGACCCAGGACCGGCCTGGCGCGGCACGGCAGCCCATGCAGTGCTACATCGCTGGATGGAAGAAGGCGCGACCGACCCCGAGCGCCTCAAGGCGCTGGCCCGGGACATGCTCGCCGGAGCGCAGGCGCATCCGTTGATGCGGGCGCTTTGGCAGCCGCGTCTGCTCAAGGCCCTGGAATGGGTTGCCGGCGAAGTGGCGACGCAATCGGGCGAGGGCCGCAGTATCATCTTCGGCGAGGCGCGTGGCGAGATCACGCGCGGCGGGATCACGCTGCACGGCAAGCCTGACCGCGTGGACCGGCTGGCCGACGGGTCGGTCGCCGTCGTCGACTACAAGAGCGGCGCGACGGCAACCGCCAAGCAGGTGCAGGCGGGCTATTCGCTCCAGCTGGGTCTGCTCGGCCTGATCGCGCATGAAGGCGGATTTGCCTCGCAGGGCGTGGCGGCCGGCGCGGCGGTCGGGGCTTTCGAATATTGGAAACTCGCCAAGAGCCCCAAGCGCGATTTCGGCTTCATCCAGTCGCCCGTCGATCCGGACGGAAAGCGCGGCAAGATTGCGACCGGCGACTTCCTTGGCCTTGTCGCGGGCTATTTCGACGATGCCGCCGCGAAATGGCTGAGCGGCAACGAGCCATTCACGGCGCGGCCGCACAGCGACGCACCCGTTTTCACCGATTACGACCAGCTGATGCGGCTCGACGAGTGGATCGCGCGCGGTGGGCCGGAAGGGCAAGGCGATGGCTGAGCGCAAGGCCATTCCGCCGCTCAAGGCCGAGCAGGCCCAGGCCTCCCGGCCGCACGCCCATGTCTGGCTGAGCGCGTCGGCCGGCACCGGCAAGACGCATGTCCTGTCCGCGCGTGTCCTGCGGCTGCTGCTGGCGGGCGTAGCGCCGGAGCGCATCCTCTGCCTCACCTTCACCAAGGCGGGCGCGGCGGAGATGGCCGAGCGGGTCCATGCCATTCTGGCGCGCTGGGTGCAGTCGACCAATGACGAGGTTGCCGACGATCTCGTCGCGCTCGGCGAGGACGAGGGGCCTTCGACGGTCCACCGGGCGCGGCTGCTGTTCGCGAAGGTGCTCGATGCCACGGGCGGGGGCCTCAAGATCCAGACGATCCACAGCTTTTGCCAATCGCTGCTCGCCTCCTTTCCGCTCGAGGCGGGACTAGTGCCGGGGTTCAAGCCGCTCGACGACCGCGCGCAGGCCGAACTGTCCCGCGCGGCGCTGATCGCGATGATCGAGCAGGCCGAGCGCTCCCGCGACCACGCGCTGACCGAGGCCATCGAGGCGCTGGCGTTGCGGCTCGGCGAGGACGGGACGGTCAGCTATCTCGCCCGATGCGTGCCGGCGTCACGCGCGCTCGAAGCATTGCCGGACGATATTGCCGAGGCGCTGCTGGATTTCCTCGATTTACCGACCGGCGATCTCGGGGCCTATCTGGCCGAGCATTGCCAGGATCCGCATATTTCCGAAGCGAACCTGCGCCGCATCGCTGCCGCGAACCGCGACTGGGGAACCAAGACGGGGCTCGGTATCGCCGATACGGTGGGGTTGTGGCTGGCGGCCGACGCTGCTGAACGCGTCGTGTTGATCGAGCCGCTGCTGGCCTGCCTCGTGACGAGGGAAGGCCTGGCCAAGAACCGCGGCAATGAGAAGCTGCTGGCGTTCGATCCGGACTATGCCGATGTCACCGAGGACATTGGCAAAAATCTGAGGGTGCTCGCCGACTTGCCGGGCCAGGTCGCCTATGCGCGCGAGGCCGCATCCGGCCTGCTCGCCGGCCGCGCCTATGCGCGCGCTTATACCGCCGCCAAGCGCTCGGCCGGAGTCGTCGATTTCGACGATCTGATCGGGCGGGCGAGCGAGCTTCTCAACACCGACGGCATGGCCGAATGGATCCGATACAAGCTGGACCAGCGCATCGACCATATGCTGGTCGACGAGGCGCAGGACACGAACGAGCGGCAATGGGACCTGGTGGATGCCATCGTCGCGGAATATTTCGAAACCGCACCGGACGACGTGCGCGGTGCCTTGCGCACGCTTTTCGTCGTGGGCGACACCAAGCAGGCGATCTTCGGCTTTCAGGGCACCAGCCCGCGCGCGTTCGTCGATGCCCTGCAGCGCTTCCAGGACAGGGCAGGGCGCACCGGCCATAGCATCGATGAATTGCCGCTCGCCTTGAGTTTCCGTTCGATGCCGGCCGTGCTTGAGGTGGTCGATGCGACGCTGGCCGCGATCGGGCACGACGCCGTCGGCCTGCCGCGTCCGCCCGAGCATCATCGCGCCGCGCGCAACCATCCCGGGCAAGTGCTGCTGCAGCCGCCGACGAGAGCGCCGCGCGAGGCCGATGACGAAGACGGCGAGGGCGACGAACCGAGCGATGAGTGGACGTGGCTCTCGGACCATGAGCGGACCCATGCCGAGCGCATTGCCCAGCAAATCAAGACGTGGCTGGACGAGAAGCTGGTCCTGCGTTCGAAGGGGCGTCCGGTGCGGCCGGGCGACATCCTCATTCTCCTGCGCAGCCGCGGGGCGCTCTCGCGGCTCATCGTGGCGCGGCTCTACGAGGCGGGCGTGCCCGTTGCCGGCGTGGATCGCCTGCGCTTGCAGGCGCCGCTCGCCGTGCAGGACCTGCTCGCGGCGCTGCGCTTCGCCGTGCAGCCCGAGGATGACCTGAATCTTGCCAACCTGCTGGCCTCGCCACTGATCGGCTGGAGCCAGGAGGATCTCCTTGCCCATGTGCCGCGGGCTTCAGGCATCTCGCTCTGGTCGCATCTTCGCGCGACACAGGATGAGGATGCGCTGAGACCTCTGCGCGACCTTTTAAACGCTGCCGACTTCACGACGCCCTATCGCTATCTGGAGATCATCCTGTCCGGGCCGATGGACGGGCGCCGCAAGCTCGCCACACGCCTCGGCGAGGAGGCGCGCGACGCCATTGACGAGCTGCTGAACGCTGCGCTGGGTTTCGAGACGGACGACCATCCATCGCTCCAGCGCTTCATCGACTGGTTCGACCGTGGCGATGCCGACATCAAGCGCGAGCTGGCCGAGAGCGGCGACATGGTGCGCGTCATGACGGTCCACGGCTCCAAGGGGCTGGAGGCGCCGCTCGTGATCCTCGCCGATGCCGCCTTCGATCCCGGCAGGCGGCCGCGCGGCGCCGTGCTGGACCTGCCGGTGCTCGATCACGCCCTGCCGCTCATTCCGCCGACCCGGGCGGAGGCCAGTGCGAAAATCGCCGAGGCATCCGATCGGACCGAGTCTGCCGACATGGAGGAGCATTGGCGGCTGCTCTATGTGGCGATGACGCGAGCGGAGGAGATGCTGGTCGTGACAGGTGCTCTGGGCCCGGCAGCCAAGGGCGAGGCGGCTGAGCTGAGCTGGCACAAGGCTGTCGAACGAGCGTTGATCGATCTCGGCGCGGAAACGTCGGACAATGGCGGCCTTCGCTGGACAGGGCGCGATGTATTGCCGGATTCGTCTTCGCCCAAGGACGTGAAGGCGGTCGTCACGGCAGAAACGGCGCTGCCGGCGTGGCTGCGTATGGCCGCACCCGCCGAGGCGCGCCCGCCGCGCCCGTTGGCGCCGTCCGCTTCGCCAGAGGACGATGTGCCCGATCCGCCGCCCGATGCGGTCATGCGGAGTGCGGCGGAGCGCGGGCGATTGCTCCATGCTCTGTTCGAACGGCTGCCCGATGTCCCGCTGGCCGACCGTCGTCCCGCCGCGGATCGCTGGCTCGCCGGGGCAGGACGGGTTGCCGATGCGGGTGAGCGCGCCGCGCTGGTCGATCATGCGCTTTCGGTCATTCAGGACCGGGCCCATGCGGCGCTCTTCTCCCCTGAAGCGCTGGCCGAAGCGCCGATTGCGGCTGTGGTGGGCGAGCAGGTCATCGCGGGCACAGTCGACCGTCTTCTGGTCACGGATGCATTCGTCCATGTCGTCGATTTCAAGACCGGCTGGGCTGTCCCGCGCGATGCCAGGACAGTTCCGGCAGCACATCTTCGCCAGATGGCCGCCTATGCCGCTGCGCTGGGAATCATTTTTCCGGAGCGCGAGATTCGGGTGAGCCTGCTCTATTCGTCCGGGCCCAAGCTCATCGATCTGCCCCAGGATTTGCTTGCGCCGCACAAGCCCGGCTTGGTTCCCGCGCAGGAGAAGTTGTCGGGTGGGGAGCTTGAGGGCGGACCGGGCGTTCACTAGATTGCGTCCAACGATTTGAAGGAGTCAGGTCAAATGGCGACCAAAGCGATTTCCGATGCCAGTTTCCACGCGGACGTGATTTCGTCCGACACGCCCGTGCTTGTCGATTTCTGGGCGGAGTGGTGCGGTCCCTGTAAGATGATCGGCCCGGCACTCGAGGAAATTGCCGATGAGCTCGCCGGCCAGGTGACGATCGCTAAGCTCAATATCGACGATCATCCCGATGCCCCCTCGCGTTATGGCGTGCGCGGTATCCCGACGATGATCCTCTTCAAGAATGGCGCGCCCGCCGCGACCAAGGTCGGCGCGGCCCCCAAGAGCGCCCTGAAGGGCTGGCTCGAAGGCGAGCTCGGTTCGAGCGCAAGCTCGGCCGCCTGATCCGGAATGGCCGGGCGCCTATGGGCGCCCGGTTTTCTTTCTCTCCGCCATCCGGGGCTTGATCCGGGATTCCGCTGCCTTTCGCTGACACAAGAGCGTTCAGGATAAACTGTTCCCCGGCGCAGGCCGGGGCCCAGCCCCGACGCATCGGACACGCGCAACCGTTCCAGTCTGGACCTCGGCCTGCGCCTGGGAACGGCTACATGTTTCGGCGAAGCAATTGCCGATCATGTCCGGGGTCCGATCTTCTTGGGATAAACTCTAATAGAGGATCGCCGCCGCCCGGTCCCACATGGCCGGCGAACAGGCGGCGAGCAGGCCCCGGCCGGGCTCGGCGCCGATGACATAGGCCGAGCCGTCCGGCCGAGCGACCTTCCCGCCCGCCTCATTGACCAACAACGCGCCCGGAGCGTGATCCCAGGGCAGCGTACGCTCGAACACCGCAAGGTCGTTCACACCGAGCACGATGCGCGGATATTGCTCCGCGGCGCAGCGCGGGATGTCGGCCATTTCGAGCTTGCCTTCGGCGCGGGCCTTCAGGCGCACACGATTTTCCGGATCGGCGAAAAGCAACGAGATGCCGGCAACCGGCAGCGGGGCGCCCGTGGGTCGGGCCGTGACGCGCTCGCCATTGACCGTCGCGCCTTGACCCAATGCTGCGCAGCATAGCCGATCGGTCAATGGATCGAGCATCCAGCTGGCCTGAATGTTGCCGTTGTCGACCAACGCGATCATGAGCCCGAAGGGCGGCCTTCCAGCGGCAAAATTTCCTGTGCCATCAATCGGATCGATTAGCCACTTGAGACCGTTTCCGAGATCGTCGAGCAGCGAGGGATCGGCCGACACGGCCTCCTCGCCGACGATGCCGGCTTCCGGAAGCAGCTTGGCGACGCCCTCGTTGAGATGAAGTTCCGCCTCTCGGTCGGCGATCGTGACCAGTTCGTCGGCCATCTTCTCGATGACCTCATGCTGCGCGAGGTTGCGGTAGCGCGGCATCACGACCTCGGCGGCGACACGCCGCATCAGAACTGCGACCGAGGCGGAGAGGGCGTCCATGTCGGTCAGCTCCGATAATCTGCGTTGATCGAGATGTAGCCATGCGTGAGATCGCAGGTCCACACGGTCGCCCGGCCATCGCCGAGGCCCAGATCGACGCCGATCCGGATATGCTCGCCCTTGAGATGCGCGGCAACGGGCGCTTCGTCATAACCCTCGACCGGGAAGCCGTTGGCGGCCACTTTCGTGGTTCCGAAGGAGATCGAGAGCTTGTCACGATCTGCCGGCTCGCCAGCCTTGCCGACCGCCATGACGACGCGGCCCCAATTGGCGTCCTCGCCGGCAATCGCGGTCTTCACCAGCGGCGAATTGGCGATGGATAGGCCGATCCGGCGTGCGCTCTCGTCGCCGACCGCGCCCGTCACGTCGATCTCGATGAACTTCTGCGCGCCCTCGCCATCCTTGACGACGAGATGGGCGAGCTGGGTGCAGATGTCGGTGAGCGCTGCCTGGAACGCGTCGGCGCCGGGGCTGTCCATGCCGGTCAGGACAGGATTGCCGGCCGCCCCGGTGGCGAAGACAAGCACGGTGTCGCTCGTCGAGGTGTCTCCGTCGACCGTGATGCAGGAGAAGCTTCTGACATTGGCCTCGTTCAGCATCTGCTGGAGCAAGGCAGGCGCGACCGCGGCATCGGTGAAGATGTAGCCGAGCATCGTCGCCATGTCCGGCGCGATCATGCCCGAGCCCTTGATGATACCACTGAGCGAGACCTTCGTGCCGCCGATCATCGCGCTGGAAGTCGCGCCCTTGGCGAAGGTGTCGGTCGTGCCGATCGTTTCGGCCGCCGCCAGCCAGCCGCATGGCTCAGCCTCGAACGCCGCCGCAAGGCCCTCGCGCGCCTTGTCCTTGGGCAGCGGCACCCCAATCACGCCCGTCGAACTCACGAACACCTCGCCCGGCGCGCAGCCCAGATGCTCTGCCGTCTGGGTCATGATCAGTTCGACGGCTTTGCGGCCACGGTAGCCGGTGAAGGCATTGCTGTTGCCTGCATTGACGACGAGCGCGCGCGCCTTGCCGCCAGCGATGCCCTCGCGGCAGATCTCGACCTCGGTCGAGCAGCAGAGGTTTTTCGTCGTGACGCCGGCGACCGCCGTCCCTTCCGCGAGCTCGACATAGGTGAGATCGCAGCGGCCCCAATTCTTGTAGCCCGCGCGCGCCACGCGTCGCGTCACGCCGCCGATGTCGGGCAGGGCGGGGAAGGGTGATGCGAGGGGCGAGATATCGGTCATACTGGCGCGATAGCGGGCCTCTTCATGAGGTCAAACAATATCTGTAACACCATGTCTGCATGATATTGACGAACGTATTGCGCTGGGGAGGATTTTCTATGTGGCGCTTTGTGCCATGTCTGTTGATCGGATTTTTGGCGGCGACCGCCAGCTTTGCTCAGGTGCAAGGGCCTCAGCCATATTTGCAAGAAAGTTGGTTCAGCGCTGCTGACAATTCTCCCGATGCCAATCGCTTCGGTGTGGGGGGAACGGTCAAAGTGCAACTGGCAATCGACACTCAGGGCCAAATCTCGGACTGTACGATTACAACAAGTAGCGGCTTCGATTTTCTCGACCGGCATGTCTGTCAGATCGTCATGCGGAAGGCGCGTTTCACTGCGGCAAAGGATGCAAGCGGCAAGGCGGTGCCCTCCAAATTCGATTATGCGATGTCGTTGCAGCCGACGCAGCAGGCCAGTTGGGTCTCGGATGGCGTCGTCAGTGCCGAATTTGTCATCGACGCTGAAGGGCGGCCCACGGATTGTGTGGCAAACATCCAGGGCGAAGTGTCTGACCTCATGAAAACGCTCCTTTGCAATGTCTTCGCGCGGATGCCGGCCCAGATCATTGCCGGATTGGAGGGCAGGCCCGCAAAGGGCCCATATCAGATCGGCATCCTGATGGCCTTTTCCCGAGACAAGGCTACGAATATTCGCCGTGTAGAAGTGCCTGCAGGATGGCGGCGGATTTCTTTGTTGACCGCTTTGAAATCCACCAACGCGAATGGAAAGCTCGTCAATTGCGATGTTGTCGAGCAAAGGGGCAGTTTAGCGCCGCTGCCGCAGCTCTGCGGGGCGTCGGCAGCCTATCAGATCCGGCCAAAGACCGATGTCAGCGGTCGGGCGATCGCAGGTGATCTATGGGAAAGCATCCAGTTTTCGGTGAAGGAATGACCATGAGTTAATCCGCGATGGATTAGGTGGCGCAATGTTCAAAGACCGCATTTCCAGCTTGCGTTCATATCACTAATGCCATGGACGAAGCGCATCCGCCGCCTTATGTGGGGCGCGTCCGTATCCGGAGAGACACGCTTTTGCCGTTCATGATCCTCCTGTCCGCGCTTCTGGCGTCGCTGTCCGGCCTTGTTGCCGGCGAGCGTTCGCCTGTCGGCGCGCCGGCACAGGTTCAGGCTAGCGCGCTCGTTTCGGCAGCGGAAACGGTCGCCGTTGCGGCCGTCGCGCTGGTCGCGGCCTGGGCGGTTTTCGCCGCGATCGCGGCACCGCGCCGCAAGATCCTCGCAGCGCATTATCCGGTCGCGCAGCCGCGCCTCGCGACCCGCCTTTCGCTCAAGCAGAGCTGGCTCAACTGAGCTGAAGCCATTGGCTTTTCGCGCACGGCCATAAGGTCGCGCGCTTCCCGGCCTATGCGCCGGCCGCATTTCACGTCGATTTTTTCAAGTCAGGATTCCAGCCATGTTCGGCGCCGTCGCCAAAGCCATTTTCGGGTCGTCCAACGACCGTTACGTCAAGTCCCTCGGCAAGACCGTGGAGCGCATCGCCGGCTTCGAGCCGACCATTTCGGCCATGAGCGACGAGGAACTGAAGGACCAGACGCGGCTCTTTCGCCAGCGTCTCGAAGAAGGCGCGAAGCTCGACGACCTGTTGCCCGAGGCCTTCGCGACGGTCCGCGAGGCGGCCAAGCGCACCATCGGCCAGCGTCACTATGACGTGCAGATGGTCGGCGGCATCGTCCTCCATCGCGGCGAGATCGCCGAAATGCGCACCGGCGAAGGCAAGACGTTGGTTGCGACCCTTGCGACCTATCTGAACGCCCTCGAAGGCAAGGGCGTCCACGTCGTGACCGTCAACGACTATCTCGCTCGCCGCGACTGCGAGTGGATGGGCCAGGTCTATCGCTTCCTCGGCCTCACCACCGGCGTCATCGTGCCGAACATCAGCGAAGACGAGCGCCGTGCCGCCTATCAGGCGGACATCACCTATGCGACCAACAACGAGCTCGGCTTCGATTATCTGCGCGACAACATGAAGTATGAGCGCTCGATGATGGTGCAGCGCCCGTTCAATTACGCGATCGTCGACGAGGTTGACTCGATCCTGATCGACGAGGCGCGCACGCCGCTCATCATCTCGGGGCCCACGGACGACAAGTCCGAACTCTACATCGCGGTCGACGCGCTGGTGAAGCAGCTCGACAAGGACGATTACGAGCATGACGAGAAGCAGCGCTCGATCGTCCTGACGGAGGACGGGACCGAGAAGGTGGAGCGCCTGCTCGAGAATGCGGGTCTCCTCGAAGGTGCCAATCTCTACGATTTCGAGAACACGGCGGTGGTCCACCATGTCAACCAGGCATTGCGGGCCAACAAGATGTTCCGCCGCGACATCGATTACATCGTCAAGGACGGCAAGGTCATCATCATCGACGAGTTCACCGGCCGCATGATGGACGGACGCCGCTGGTCGGACGGCCTGCACCAGGCCGTCGAAGCGAAGGAAGGCGTCAATATCGAGCCCGAGAACCAAACGCTCGCCTCGATCACCTTCCAGAACTATTTCCGCATGTATCCCAAGATTTCGGGCATGACCGGCACCGCCGCCACCGAGGCCGCGGAATTCTTCGACATCTACAAGATGAACGTGGTCACCATCCCGACCAACCTGCCGGTGCAGCGCCAGGACGAGGAAGACCTCTTCTACAAGAGCACCGAGGACAAGTTCCGCGGCATCGCGAGGACGATCAAGGAACATCAAGCCAAGGGCCAGCCGGTGCTGGTCGGCACCGTCTCGATCGAGAAGAGCGAACTGCTGTCCGAGTTCCTGAAGCAGGAAAAGGTCCCGCACAGCGTCCTCAACGCGCGCTTCCACGAGAGCGAGGCCCATATCGTGGCGCAGGCCGGCCGTCTCGGTACCGTGACCATCGCCACCAACATGGCGGGCCGCGGCACCGACATCCAGCTCGGCGGCAATCTCGAATTCCGGATCGAGGATGAGCTCAAGGACATGGCCGAAGGTCCCGAGCGCGATGCCGCCATCGAGCGCATTCGCGAGGAAATCGCCGCGGAGAAGGCACAGGTGCTCGCTGCCGGCGGCCTGTTCGTGCTCGGCACCGAGCGTCACGAAAGCCGCCGCATCGACAACCAGCTGCGTGGCCGTTCGGGGCGTCAGGGCGACCCGGGTCTCAGCCGCTTCTACCTCAGCCTGGACGACGACCTGCTGCGCATCTTCGGGCCCGATACCTTGTTCGCCCGCATGATGCGGTCCAGCCTCGAGGACGGCGAGGCGCTGCCGCCGTCGAAGTGGATGTCCAAGGCGATCGAGACCGCCCAGAAGAAGGTCGAAGTGCGCAACTACGACGTCCGCAAGCAAGTGGTCGAATATGACGACGTCATGAATGATCAGCGCAAGGTCATATACGAGCAGCGCGCCGACATCATGGACTCCGAGACGGTGAACGACGTGATCACCGACATGCGCCACGAAACGGTGAATTATGTCGTCGGTGCGCACTGCCCGCCCGGCACCTATCCCGAGCAATGGGACATGCCTGGCCTCAAGGCGGACGTGGAGCGCGTCTTTGGGCTGACGCCGGACTTCGACGCCTGGCTTCAGGAGCACAGTGTCGAGCCCGAGATGCTGGTCGAGCGCATCAGCGAGATGGCGGATGCGCAGGTCGAGGAGAAAGTCTCGCAGCTGAATCCGGACAGCTGGCGGCAAATCGAGAAGAGCATCCTCCTCCAGAATCTCGACCATCACTGGAAAGAGCATCTCTCGACGCTCGATGCGCTGCGCCAGGTCGTGCACCTGCGGGCCTACGCGCAGAAGCAGCCGATCAACGAGTATAAGCACGAGGCGTTCGCGCTGTTCGAGCGTATGCTGGGTGCGATCCGCGAGGATGTGACGCGCACGGTCGCGCACGTCCAATTCCAGATGGAAGAGCCTGCGCCTTCGCTTCCGGAGCTGCCGTCCTTCCTGACAAGCCACATCGATCCGCTCACCGGCGAGGACAATACGGCCGATATCGACGCGGCTTCGCGCGGCTTCATCACCTCGACCTTGCCCAATCCGCCCATCGATGGGCCGGATATCGTCGTGATCGGCAAGCGCGGCGAGGAAGAGATCAGCCGCAACGCGCCTTGCCCCTGCGGATCGGGCAAGAAGTACAAGCACTGCCACGGCGCACTGGCCTGATCTGACGCTGCGGCGGTCCGGCGTCCGGGCCGCCGCTGCGCGCTTTCATTTACCGCGTTTTAACCTCGCTCGGCCTAGGTTCCCGCCAAAGCCGTCAACGACGATAACGAGGTAACGCGCGATGAGCCGTCAGATCATCACTTTCCGCATTGGCGAACAATATTTGGGCGTCGATATCATGGCGATCCGCGAAATCCGCGCGTGGTCGCCGACGACGCGCCTCCCGCATGTGCCCGACTATGTCCGTGGCGTGGTCAATCTGCGCGGCTCGGTCCTGCCGGTCTTCGATCTTTCGGCACGTCTCGGCTGGGGCCTGACGGACCCGACCGCTCGCCACGTCATCATCGTGGTCCAGCTCGGCAACCAGCTCCAGGGCCTCATCGTCGACGCCGTCAACGACATCGTGACGCTCGCCGAAGATTCACTGCAGCCGCCGCCGCATGTCGGCGAAGACCAGGCCGCGACGTTCCTCGATGGCCTCGCGTCGGTCGACGACCGCATGGTGATGGTGCTTTCGCTCGGCAAGCTGACCGAAGCCACCGATCTCGGCGATACGTCGCTCGCTGCGTGATCAGGCTCGCTGCCTAATCCTTCGCGAGCCAGGCGAGCCCAATGAGGCTGACAAGGCCCGCCACCGACAGATAATAGCCCACGGCGCTGACACCATAAGCGGTGACCAGCGCCGTTGCTATGTTTGGTGCCAGCGCACCGCCCAGTATGCCGCCGACGTTGAAGGCGAAGGATGCGCCTGTGTAGCGCACGCGTGCCGGGAAGCGCCCGGTCAGCCACGCACCGAGCGGCCCATAAGCGAAGCCCATCAGGAACAGCCCGACCGCGAGGGTCATGAAGATCGCGGCCGGATCGGCGGCCGAAAGCCCCTTGCCGAAGACAGCGCCGAGCGGGACGGTCGCGGCACAGCCGGCGATGAGGGCAATAGCGGGCGATTTCTTGTCCGAGACCCAGCCCGCGGCGATGATGCCGGCCGCAAGGAACAGGATCGCACCCAGCTGGATCTGCAGCACCTCTGCGCGGGGCATCTTGAGCGCCGTGGTGGCATGGCCGAGCGCAAAAGCGGTCGAGATGTAGAACAATGCAAAGCAGGTCACGACCGCCAGCGTTCCGGCCAGCGTCGCGCGCGCATGCTTGCTGAACATCTCGGCGATGGGAACGTGCGGCGGCGGTTCCTTTTCCAACGCGGCCTTGAACTCGGGCGTCTCGCCGAGCTTGAGGCGTGCCCACAGGCCGAGGCCGACCAGCAGGGCGCTGGCGAGGAACGGCAAGCGCCAGCCCCAGGCAATGAAGTCCGCTTCGCTGAGGTAAAGGCCGAGCAGCAGAAAGAGGCCGTTCGCGGCAAGGAAGCCAATCGGTGCACCCAATTGCGGCATCATCCCGAAGCGGCCACGCCAGCCGGGCGGTGCATTTTCGACCGCGAGCAAAGCCGCGCCGCCCCATTCTCCGCCGAGCCCGAGACCTTGCCCCACGCGCAGCAGGCAAAGCAGCAGCGGTGCGACCCAGCCGATCTGGGCATGCGTCGGCAGGAAGGCGATCAGGAATGTCGACCCGCCCATCAGCATGAGCGAGGCGACGAGCGTCGACTTGCGGCCAATGCGGTCGCCGAAATGGCCGAAGATGGCCGCGCCGAGCGGCCGGGCGAGGAAGGCGAGGGCGAAACTCGCATAGCTCGCCATCAGCTGCGCGGCGGGCGAACTCGCGGGGAAGAAGAGCGACGGGAAGACGAGGCTGGCCGCGGTCGCATAGATATAGAAATCGTAGAACTCTACGGCTGTCCCCGCGAGGCTCGCGGCGAGGACGCGCTTGTGTTGCAGCATGGCGGCGAGGCCGCCCGGCGCCGATACGCTATCCTGGGCAGCCTGGCTCAACTCTTCTCCCCCTCTTCGTCTCTAGCCTTGTCGCTGCCCTAGCCGGATTTCGACCCACGATGCCAGCGCCAAGCGTCGCTAGTCGATAATATGATTGCTGCCCTCCGCCTTCAGCCGGGCGAGGCCGTCCTTCATCTGTCGGACCTGTTCCGCGGCGTGCGGCTGCCATCCAGTTACCTCGCCGATGATGCGGAGCGGATCGCGCGAACGGTAGGAGAGCGAAGGATTGCCGGGGAATTTCTTGTCGGTGAGGTTGGGATCGTCGACATAATCTCCGGTCGGTTCCACGACATAGATTCGTCCCTGTCCGTCACCCACCGCGAGTTCGGCGCCCCAGATCGCGGCATCCATCGTGCCGGAAAAATAGACCCAGGACAGCGCCGAACCCTCGGTGAAGTTCGATCCATATCCCACGGCGATCAGGTCGCCCGGCGCAAGATCGGCCTTTGTTCCATGAAAGAAGGACTGGGCAAACGCGCTGGCGGAAGCGGACATGGTGCTTGGCTCCTTTGATATCAGTCGCGGCGAAAGATGCGCCGCCTATCCTATGCGCGCCGCAGCTGATTGAGCACCTCATAGGCCATCACGGCGCCCGCGACAGACGCGTTCAGGCTGTCCGCGCGCCCCATCATCGGGATCTTAACCAGCACATCGCATGCCTTCTCGTAATCCGCGGGCAGTCCGCGCGCCTCGTTGCCGATCAGCAGGAAGGTCGGTGTCATGTAACGCGGGTCCTGATAGTCGTGATCCGTATTGAGGCTCGTGCCGACGAACTGGCCCGGCCCTTCGCGAAGCCAGGCGATGAATTCGTCCCAGCGCGCCGCCGCGATGTCCTGCGTGAAGAGGGCGCCCATGGAGGCGCGCACCGTCTCGACCGAAAAGGGATCGACGCAATCGTCGACGAGGATGATGCCACCCGCGCCGACGGCATCGCCGATGCGCATCAGAGTGCCGAGATTGCCGGGATCGCGCATGGCCTGCGCCACGAACCAGATGGGCGCCTTGCCTCGATCCAGCCTGGGCAGCGGGGTCAGCCGGTCGCGATAGACCCCAACCAGCGTCTGGCTGTTTTCCTTGCCCGAGATTTTCGAGAGGATGTCGGGCGCCGTGACGATCACATCGCCGCCGGCTGCCTCGACATCGGCTATCAGTGCCTCACCCAGCTCATGGGGGCGCGCGCCGGTCGCCAGGAACAGCATTTCCGGCAGAATACCGCGCTCGCGCGCTTCGGTCAGGATGCGCAGTCCCTCGGCGAGGAACAGGCCCTCCTGCTTGCGATGCTTCTTCTCGCGCAGCGAACGCACGCGCTTGACGAGCGGATTGGAAAAGCCGGTGATCTCGCGGGGCATGGCGACCTATTAGCAATCCGTTCGGTTCGAGCGAAGTCGAGAACCGCATGCGCCACACGTGTCTCGACTACGCTCGACACGAACGGGGAGGGCGAACTTCAAAGTCCCGGATTGCTTCATTCCTCGCCGAAGCGGTCTTCGACGAGGTCTGCGCAGGCCGCGAGGGCGTTGTGGGCGTCGTTGCCGCTGGCCGAGATGACGATGCTGTCACCCATCGCCGCGCCCAGCATCATGAGGCCCATGATCGAGGTGCCGACCACTTCATGGCCGTCCTTGCTGACCATGATGGTGGCGTCGAGCTTGGCGGCGAGCGTCACGAACTTGGCGCTGGCGCGCGCATGCAGGCCGCGCTTGTTGGTGATGGCGACGGTGCGGCTGACCGGCGTGTCGCCGCTCATGTCGCATCTCCCAGAAGCTCCGAGGCGACGCTGATATATTTGGTGCCGGCTTCCCGCGCTGCAGCAACGGCCTTGGTGACCGACATGGTCCGGCGCGCGCTTTCCAGCCGGATCAGCATCGGCAGATTTATGCCGGCGATGACTTCGACCTTGCCTGCCTGCAGCAGCGAGATGGCGAGATTCGAAGGGGTGCCGCCGAACAGGTCGGTGAGCAGGATGACGCCTGATCCATCGTCGACCCGCGCGACCGCAGCGGCGATGTCCGCGCGGCGCGATTCCATGTCGTCCTCAGGACCAATGCAGATCGTTTCAATGGCTTCCTGCGGCCCGACGACATGCTCCATGGCAACACGAAATTCCGTGGCCAGCCTGCCGTGCGTTACCAGCACAAGTCCGATCATGATTGCGACGCGCCCCGTTCCTGCATAGCCGTAATGTCGTCTCGGTGCCGGGTCTCATACGCGTCCAGCTGAACCGATTCCAGATTGCGGTGCGAGATCGTGGGCGAAAAGCCCGCTTTCCGCAAGCGCTCACAAATCTCTTCCGCAACGCACACTGACCTGTGTCTCCCTCCGGTACAACCGAACGCGACGGTCACATACGCCTTTCCGTCCTCACTGTAGCGCGGGAGCACCGTTTCGAGCAGCGTCTCCATCTGGCCGAGCGTGGTATCGAACATCGGATCGGCCATGACATAGTCGCGAACGGGGGCGTCGAGCCCCGTCATTTCGCGCAATGTCTCGTCCCAATAGGGATTCCGCAGGAAGCGCATGTCGAACACGAGGTCGGCATTGCGCGGTATGCCGCGCGCATAGCCGAAGGAAATCACCGTCAGTGTCGATTCGAAGGGGCCGGCGAAACGCTGGCGGATGAGCTGCTGCAGGCCGTTGGCGGCAATATCGGTCGTGTCGATGAGATGTTCGGCGGCGTGGCGTAGCGGCTCCAGCAGTTCCCGTTCGCGCGCGATGCCGTCGGCGGCGGGCCGGTCGAGGGCCAGCGGATGGCGACGGCGCGTCTCGGTGTAGCGCCGCTCGAGCACCGAGCCCGAGCAATCGAGGAACAGCATTTCGACGCGCACCGACTGGCGCATACGCAGGGCCTCGATGCGCGAGAGGATCGCCGCCGCGTCGAAGCCGCGCGTCCGGGCGTCGATGCCGACGGCGAGCGGGCGGTCCTCGAACGGATCGCGGCCCTCCGGCGTGGGCGCGGCAAGCAGCCGATCGACCAGCGCGAGCGGCAAATTATCGACAGTCTCCCAGCCGGCGTCCTCAAGAGTGCGGAGCGAGGTCGATTTTCCCGCACCGGACAGACCAGTGACGATCAGAATCGACTTGGGCGGGCGCGGGGAGGTCGTCACAGCTCGACGCCTCGTCCGAACCGCGCCAGCATCATCTCCGCCTTGATCGGCGCCGACGCTTCCAGTCCGGCCAGCGCCACGCAGGGCACAGCAAGGTCCAGAAGTTCGAATATGGCGGGTTGGTCCGGCATGCGTTGGGGCTTTTCGTCCAGAGCGATCGCAAGAGCAATGGGGACGTCTATGACATAGGGCAGATTAACGATGCCGATATGGCGGATTTCCAACAGTCCGGCGATGTTGGTGGGCGGGGAGGCGCGGAGTCGGCCGTCGGACGCTGTCACCGCCGTGTAATCGTCGCTGACCAGCACTGCGCCGCGGTCGATGAGGCGCAGGGCAAGATCAGATTTGCCCGATCCGCTGGCGCCCATGATGAGCAGGCCGTGCCCTTCGATCGCGACGCAGGTGGCGTGGATGGTCTTGGCCATTCGATCAGCCTTCCGTCTCGCTGTCGTCATCGGACGTATCGTCCGGTTCGGACCCGGCGCGTGGCAAGGTGATACGGAAGCGCGCGCCCGCTGCGCCATCCGGCCGGTCCTCTGCCCGGATATGGCCGTTATGACCCTCCAGGATCGTGCTGACGATGGCGAGACCAAGGCCGCTATGCCGCCCGAAATCCTCCTGGGCGGGCCGCACGCTGTGAAAGCGCTGAAAGATGGCCTCGCGTTCCCGCGCCGGCACGCCGGGGCCTTCGTCGTCGACGAGGATCGTCACCTGCGAGCCGCCAGTTTCCACGGCGACGCGGATGCGCCCGTCGGCCGGCGAGAACGATCGGGCATTGTCGAGCAGGTTTTCGAGCACGCGCGAGAGCTTCTGTGCGTCGCCCATGACCAGCGCCGATCCGCGCGCGGGCCGCGCGTAGACGATGCGCACCGGCACTTCCCCCTCGCGCGTCGACTGACCGCGGACCACCCGGCCCGCCAGCCTGCCCATGTCGATGAGTTCGAACGGCGTGCGCGAGAGCTGCGCGTCGATGCGCGAAGCCTCGGCGATGTCGGTCACGAGGCGATCCAGGCGCCGGACATCGTCCTGCGCGATATCGAGCAGTTTCTTCCTCAGCCCTTCGTCGCGGATGCGCGTCAGGCCCTCGAGCGCCGAGCGCAGCGATGCGATGGGATTTTTGAGTTCGTGGCTCACATCGGCTGCGAAGCTTTCCGTCGCGTCGATGCGCTGGCGCAGCGCCTGGCTCATGTCCGAAATGGCGCGCGCGAGCATGCCGATCTCGTCGCGCCGTTCGGGGAGGCGAGGGACGATCACCTCGCGTGCGCGGCCCAAACGCACGCGCACAGCGGCGAGGGCGAGGCGGCGCAGCGGCAGCACGATCGTGCGCGCGAGGAACAGGGAGAGAAGCACGGACGCGATGATCGCGGCGGCGAGAACGAGGAAGATGCGCAGGCGCTCTGCGCGGACGACTTCCGTGATGTCCTGGGCATTGACCGTGGCGAGCAAGACGGCCTTGCCTTCGAACATCGGTCGCGCGGCGCTGAGAAATGGCGTCCTGTCCGGCGCGAACCGATAGAGTCCGGAGGGGCCTGTGCCGGCGAGGGCGGCTTGCGCTTCCGGCCATGCGCTGGCCCTGTCGTTCCTGGGTTCGTGGATATAGTCTGGCCTCGCGGCGAACGCGATCGTCTCGACGAGCCTGTCGAGCACGCGGGCAAGGCGCAGGTTGATGGGGTCGCGGGCAGGATCGGCCAGCACGTAGGTCCGTTTGCCGAGCGCGAAGCTGTCTACGATCTTGCGTCCGGTTGCATCGTAGACGCGCAGCCGCAGACCGGATGTCCCGGCTTCGCGGGTGAGGAGCGGAATGCGTTCGCCTTCGGGCGCGGATTCGACGGCGGCGACGATCAAGGCGGCTTCGCGCCCGGTCGCGATGAGACGCCCGTCGATCAGTCGGGCGCGATAGCTGTCGAGATAGAAAAAACCCGCGGCGAGGAAGACGAGCGCGAAGATGTTGACGGCGAGAATGCGTCGCGTGACCGAGATGCGCGGTGTCCATTCGCGCTCGGTTCCACGCCGCTCACTCTTCGGTAAATCGATATCCGGCGCCATAGAGCGTATCGATCGCGTTGAAGTCGGGCGCTGCTTCGCGGAATTTGCGGCGCAGGCGCTTGATGTGACTGTCGATGGTGCGGTCATCGACATAGATGTCGTCCTGATAGGCCGCGTCCATCAGTTGGTTGCGCGTCTTGACGATGCCGGGACGGTGGGCGAGCGCCTCCAGGATGAGAAATTCGGTGACGGTGAGCGTCACCGGCGCGCCGTCCCAGGTCACCATATGGCGCGCAGGGTCCATGACGAGCCGGCCCCGCGCAATCGACTCATGCGCTTCTTCGCCCTGATCCTCGATGACCCGGCCGATCTCGGTCCGGCGCAGCAGCGCGCGGATGCGGGCGATGAGCAGACGTTGTGAGAAGGGCTTGGCGATATAGTCGTCGGCACCGAGGGTGAGGCCGAGCGCTTCGTCAGCCTCGTCGGCCTTGGATGTCAGGAAGATGAAGGGCAGCATGCTCTTCTCGCGCACGCGGCGGAGGAGCTCCATTCCGTCCATATTGGGCATCTTGATGTCGCAAACGACCAGATCCGGCGGATTGTCGGTGAGCGCTTTCAACGCGCTGTGACCGTCCGGATAAAGGCGCGTCACGAAGCCTTCGGCGTTCAGCGCGATGCTGAGCGACTGGAGGATGTTGCGGTCATCATCGACGAGCGCGACGCTGGGAGCGGACGGTGCGGTCATTGGCCCGGGCGCCGGCCTTTCGCTGTTGGACGGGTGGTTCCGCCTATCGCATGGCCCCATGCCGCGCAACATGCTCGACGAAACGGGATCGCATATCGGCCCCGTGAGTTTGGGCGCTGGTGCGAATTCATAACAACTATAGTAAGCTGATTTGACGCTGGGGCAGGGAGGCCCTATGCGCCCGGCATCGGCGCGTCGGGAATTGCGCCCAAAAGATTGACATGAACAGGCCGTTCCACGGCCGACCTACAGAAGTCGGGAGAACAGTGTGCAGGCTAAGTCTTCCTATGCTCTGAGCGATCAGGGCATTGATACGTCCGCCGAGATCAAATGGAATCTGTTGACGGCCCCGCTCGTTGAAGAAGCGGTGCGCAATGGTGAGGGCTCGCTTGCGAAGGACGGCCCGCTGGTCGTGGCGACCGGCAAGCACACCGGCCGCTCGGCCAAGGACAAGTTCATTGTGCGCGATGCCGAGACCGAGAACACGGTCTGGTGGGGCGACGTCAACCGCGCGATGACGCCGGCGCATTTTGCTGCGCTCAAGGCGGACTTCTTCGCAGCGCTCGGCGACAAGAAGCAGCTCTATGTTGCAGACCTCTATGGCGGCTCGCAGCCGGAACATCGCGTCAAGGTGCGCGTCATCAACGAGTTCGCCTGGCACAATCTCTTCATTCGCACGCTGCTCGTGCGCCCCGAGGTTAGCGAACTTGCAGCCTTCGTGCCCGAATATACGATCATCGACCTGCCGAGCTTCAAGAACGATGCAACGCTCTATGGAGGCCGCGAAGGCAGCGACACGATCATTGCGGTCAACTTCACCGAGAAGCTGATCCTCATCGGCGGCACGGCTTATGCCGGCGAAATGAAGAAGTCGGTGTTCGGCATCCTCAACTATCTGCTGCCAGTGAAGGGCATCATGCCCATGCACTGCTCGGCGAATATCGGCCCCAATGGCGACACGGCGGTCTTCTTCGGCCTTTCCGGCACGGGCAAGACGACGCTTTCGGCCGATGCATCGCGCACCCTGATCGGCGACGACGAGCATGGCTGGTCGGACACCGCGGTCTTCAATTTCGAGGGCGGCTGCTACGCCAAGATGATCAACCTCTCGGCCGAGGCCGAGCCGGAGATCTTCGCGACCACCAAGCGCTTCGGCACGGTGCTCGAGAATGTCGTGATGAACCCCGAGACTCGCGAACTCGATTTCGACGACAACACGCTCGCAGAGAACAGCCGCGGTTCCTATCCGCTCGATTTCATCCCGAACACGAGCGAGAAGAATCTCGGCCCGGTCCCGAAGAACATCATCTTCCTGACCGCGGACGCCTATGGCGTGCTGCCTCCGATCTCGCGGCTCTCGCCGGATCAGGCCATGTATCACTTCCTTTCGGGCTATACCGCGCGCGTCGCGGGCACCGAGATCGGCGTGACCGAGCCGTCGGCGACCTTCTCGACCTGCTTCGGCGCGCCGTTCATGCCGCGCCATCCGAGCGTCTACGGCAACCTCCTCAAGGAGCGCATCGCCAAGGGCAATGTGACCTGCTGGCTGGTCAACACCGGCTGGACGGGCGGCAAGGCGACTGACCCGGGCATCAAGCGCATGCCGATCAAGGTGACACGCGCCCTGCTCAATGCAGCGCTCGACGGCAGCCTCAACAGCGCGCAGTTCAGCACCGATCCGAACTTCGGTTTCGAAGTGCCGGTCGCCGTGGCGGGTATCGATCCCAACATGCTCGATCCGCGTGCTGCCTGGGCCGACAAGAACGCCTATGACGAGACGGCAGCCAAGCTGGTCAAGCAGTTCGTGGACAATTTCGCGCAGTTCGTGGACCATGTCGACGACGCCGTGAAGGAAGTCATGCTCACTGCCGCCTGACGGTTCAGTTCATCGCTGAAGGCTTCGAGGAGGCCGCCGTCCGTGATAGGATGGCGGCCTTCTCCGACTCTGCAGCGAGGGCCTTGTCATGAGCATGTTCGACGGAATTCTCGACAATATCGACGATGTGGCAGCGAAGCTCGGCCTGCCGGCCGAACAAGTTCAGGCCGTGGTGGCGAACCTCAAGGACAAGGTGGCGGGCGGCGGCAATCCGCTCGAAGCACTGAGCGCGGCGGCGCAGGAACATGGCCTGTCGCTCGACCATCTCAAGTCGATGCTGCCCGATGGCGGGGAGGGCCTGATGGCCAAGGCGACATCGATGCTGGACAAGGATGGCGACGGCAACATGCTGGACGATCTTCAAGGCATGGCCAAGGGTTTGTTCGGCAAGAGCTGAACCCCTCTTCGCAAGGCTGTATTTCTGCGCTAAGGGCGCGCCCTCGATTTCGGGGGAGCTTGATCATGACCCAATCGCAACAAGGACTGGCCTGAGCCAGAGCTGGCGTAAGCGGCGCCTGCTCGTGCGCCCGCGCCCGTCATGATCCGCTTGCAGACAAGGGCCGGGCGCGCCGGGGAAGCCGCTCCGCCCTGAATCATTCCCTGAATTGGATTGGATTTCGACATGACGCCCGACCATGGCCCGCGCCTGTTTGCGCGCGCCGAAGACATATGCACCATTGGCGAGGCAATGCTGGGCTGCACGTTGCCCAAGGCCGAGTGGACGCATGAAGCGCATCTCTCGACCTGCCTCTGGCTGATCACCAAGCGGCCCGACATCGATGTGGACGCGGAGATCGGCACGCTCATCCGACGCTACAACGTGTCGGCGGGCGGCGTGAACGATGACACGCAGGGCTATCATGAGACGATTACCCGCGTCTTCGTCGCGGCGGTGCGGCGCTATCTCAGGCGTACGGGAGAGACGGACCTGCTTGCTGCGGCGAACGGCTTGCTGTCGTCACCCGAAGGCAAGCGCGACTGGCCGTTGCGCTTCTATTCGCGGGAATGCCTGTTTTCGGTGGCAGCGCGGCGCGACTTCGTACCGCCGGATCTAAGAGAGCTGGAGTGATCTGAAGCCCTCTCCTGCTCGCGGGAGAGGGGAAAAAAGGCCCCGGAGCAGTGCTTCGGGGCCTTGTGTTCGTTCGGTCAGCCGATCACTTCTGGTCGAACTGGGCCGTGATATCGAGCTTCACGTCGTCGGCGACCATGGGCACGGCCAAGCCGAGTTCCTTGCCATAATCGCTGCGCTTGATGTGCGCGACGCCCTGGAAGGCGACGACCGGCTTCTTCGACATCGGTCCATTGCCCGTGGCGAGCAGCGTCGCGTCGATCGTCACCGGCTTGGTCACGCCGCGGATCGTGAGGTTGCCCGCGATCTTGGCCGTCTTGCCGCTGACCGTGACGCTGGTCGATTCGAAGTGCGCCGTCGGGAACTTGGCAGCATCGAAGAACATCGGCGACTGGAACTCCTCGTCCAGCTTCGAGATGGTCGACTTCAGCGTATTGATCGGCACGTCGATCGAGACCTTGGCGCTGGCCGGCGCCTTGGGGTCGATCGTCAGGGTACCGGTGGCGCCCGAAAGCAGGCCCATATTCCAGGTCAGGCCCATGTGCTTGTAGGTGAAGAGCACCTGGCTGTGGCCGGGATCGGCGCTGTAGGTACCGGCGGTAACCTTCGTCGGATCGTCCGACATGGCAGGCGCGGCAGGCTGGGCGATGATGGCGCCGCCGAGACCGGCAAGCATCAGGGCGGGAAGGACAGCGTAAATGGGGCGCATCGAAAATTCTCCTCTGGCGCGACTTTTCGCGAGTCGTCGGCGCGGAGAATAACCTGCTAGTTGACCATGTCACCCCGGCATCGGCTTACAAATGTGAAACGGCGGGCCGGGAGCATGTTTCCTCGCCCCTTCAGGGGAGAGGACAGCAAAGCTTGCCGATGCAATCGGCCAGCGACTCTTGGAGAGGGGAACGCCGCGCTCCCCTCTCCAACTGCGACTCATCGCCCTCGGCGACACGTCCCCGTATCTCGGCCAGAGGCACGTGACTCTGGCCGACCCCTGAAGGGGCGAGGAAAAAACGACTTAGTTCTTGGCCTGGTCCACCAGCTTGTTGGCGCCGATCCAGGGCATCATGGCGCGGAGTTGGGCGCCGGTCTGCTCGATCGGATGGGCGGCGGCGGTCTTGCGGCTCGCCTTCAGCTCAGGCTGGCCGGCGCGATTGTCGAGAATGAAGTTCTTCACGAAGCGGCCCGACTGGATGTCCTCCAGCACCTTCTTCATTTCCCACTTGGTCTCTTCCGTGATGATGCGCGGACCGGTCGTGATGTCGCCATATTCGGCGGTGTTCGAGATCGAATAGCGCATGTTGGCGATGCCGCCCTCATACATGAGATCGACGATCAGCTTCACTTCGTGG
>JAGIAA010000015.1 GCA_017745115.1 Sphingobium sp.
CCCATGGCCGAGATCAATGTGACGCCGCTGGTCGACGTCATGCTGGTGCTGCTCATCATCTTCATGGTGACGGCGCCGTTGCTAGTTGCCGGCGTGCCGATCAAGCTGCCGCAATCGCGCGCCAAGGCGCTCGACCAGGACAGCAAGCCGGTGACGCTCTCGATCGACGGCAAGGGGCAGGTCTTTCTCGACGAGGCCCCGGTGACCGACGACGATCTGCCGCAGCGCTTCGCCGAACTGCGCCAGCAGCTCGATCCCGAGACCCAGCTGTTCCTGCGTGCCGATGCCAGCCTTGAATATGGCCGGGTCATGCGAGTCATGGGCGAGCTCAACCGCGCCGGCCTCAACAAGGTCGCGCTGGTGACCACCGGTCTCGGCCAGAATGGCGGGACGCTGCCAGCCAGCGCCGGTTCAGGCGAGAAGCCTTAAGGCCCCGCGATGGACCGCAGCGAACGCATCGGCCTCGGCGTCTCGGCGACCGGCCACCTGCTGATCGTCGCCATGCTGGCGTTCGGGCTGTTCCACTGGAGCATGCCGGCGCCGGTCGCGCCGCCGAGCATGGAAGTCGCTCTCACTGACAAGATCGCGCTCGAAAGCCGCGCGACGTCGCATGAGGAGGTGCAGACTGCCCAAGCCGAGGAGCTTGGCGCCAGCGACCCGGACGCCGCGCCGCCCGAGCAAGCCGCCAAGCCCGAGCCCAAGCCGGTTCCGAAGCCCGATAAGGCGCAAGAGGCGAAACCGGACAAGGCCAAGCCCAGGACGAGGGCGGAACTGGCCAAGGCAATGCAGGACCTTGCCAAGGCCGACAGGAACAAGCCGCGCGCGTCGTTGCTCGGCAATGCCCTCAAGGGGCTGGATGCGCCGAACAAGAGCGATTCGACCAGCACGGCGGCCGCCGGCAATGCGCCGCTCTCGCCGGAAGCGGCGCGCGCGCTGCGCGCCGAGATCACCCGCCAGCTGAAGCCCTTCTGGCGCGCGCCGACGGGCGTCGATGCCGACAAGCTGATCACGGTGCTGACCTGGCGCCTCAATTCGGACGGATCGCTCGCGTCGGGGCCCACGCTGGTCAAGCAGGACGGCAAGACCGTGAGCAATTTCCCGCAGCAGCAGCTCCATGTCGAGGCGGCGATCCGTGCGGTGCGTGCCGCCGCGCCCTTCCGGCTGCCGCCGGATCTCTATGACAGCTGGAAATACGTCAAAGAATTCAGTTTCGATAAGAGGCTCTGACCCATGAAAAACGCCCCTTTCCGCTTCGCGTCGCTCGCCCTGCTCCTCGCCGGCAGTGCCGCGCTTGCCCAGGCTCCGACGACACCCGCTCCTGCGCCCGAACAGGGCCTCACCGGGTCTGTCACGGACGACAAGGGCGACATCATCCGCATCGCCATTCCCGCCATGCCGACGCAGCAGGTGACCGAAACGCCCGCGGGATCGACCGAGCTGCTGGGCGAGAAGATCGCCGAGGTGATCGCCAACGATCTCAAGGGCAGCGGCCTGTTCGCGCCTCAAGGTCCCGCCGGTCTCGCCAAGCCCACCATGGCCGAAGTGACTGCGCCCGCTTATCCGCGCTGGGCCGGCATCGGCACGGAATCGCTGGTGCAGGGCTTCGTGCGCTCGGCCGGCGGCGACGCGCAGATCACCGTCGGCTGCTATCTCTACGATGTGGCGCTGAAGCAGGAGCTGATCCGCCAGGGCTATGTGGTCGCGCCCCGCGACTGGCGCCGCGCCGCGCACCGCTGCGCCGACGCGGTCTATTCGCGCCTGACCGGTGAGAGCCCATTCTTCGACAGCCGCATTGCCTATATCGCCGAAACCGGTCCCAAGGATAAGCGCGTGAAGCGCCTCGCGATCATGGACAGCGACGGCGCCAACCACCGCTTCATAACCAACGGGCAATCGCTCGCGCTGACCCCGCGCTGGTCGCCTGACTATAAGTCGATCGCCTATGTGAGCTACATCGGCCGCACGGTGCGCATCTACCTGTACAATGTCGACCAAGGGAAGCAGCGCGTCCTCTACGAAACCAACAATGCGGTTTTCGCGCCACGCTGGTCGCCGGACGGGCGCACCCTGCTCTTCTCCATGGCGACGGGCGGCAACACCGACATCTACAAGATCGGCGCGAGCGGTGGCTCGGCGACCCGCCTGACCGACTCCCCCGGTATTGATGTCGGCGGCTCCTTCTCGCCGGACGGCAGGCAGATCGTGTTCGAGAGCGACCGCTCGGGCGGCCAGCAAATCTATGTAATGAACGCCGACGGCTCGAACCAGCATCGCATCAGCTTCGGCAACGGGCGCTTCGCGACGCCGGAATGGAGCCCGCGCGGCGATCTGATCGCCTTCACGCGCATTGCCGGCAATTTTCGCATCGGCACGATGACGCCCGACGGCAATGGCGTGAACCTGCTCACCAACGGCTGGCAGGACGAGGCACCGACCTGGTCGCCAAATGGCCGTGTTCTGCAGTTTTTCCGCACCGCGCCGGGCACAAAAGGGGATTCGTCCATCTGGCAAGTCGATCTGACCGGGGTCAATGAGCGCCGAATTCCGACGCCGGTGGATGGATCAGATCCAAGCTGGGGACCGTTATTGCCGTAACGGCGTTCACGATATGGCAATAGTCTTGACTTGAAAGTTCCCAACGGGAACCATCACCGACAGAAAACGAGGAGAAAAACCATGCGGAAAACACCCATTTTGCTGCTGGTGACCAGCGCGGCTCTCGCGCTCTCGGCTTGCGCCAAGAAGGCGCCCCCGGAACTGCCGAAGCCTCCCCAGGATACGGCCCCGACGCCCACGCCGACTCCGCCGCCTCCGACGCCGACCCCCGCCGGTCCGCGCCCGGGCAGCCAGGCGGACTTCATCGCCAGCGTCACATCGGACCGTATCTTCTTCGACACCGACAAGAGCGACGTCGACGATGCCGACAAGGGCACGCTGCAGAGCCAGGCGGCTTGGCTGCAGAAATATCCGCAGGTGCGGGTGACGATCGAAGGCCATGCCGACGAGCGCGGCACCCGCGAATACAACCTCGCGCTCGGTGAACGCCGCGCCAACGCGGCGAAGAACTATCTCGCCTCGCTTGGCATCGACGCGGGCCGCCTGACCGTGATCAGCTACGGCAAGGAGCGCCCCGACGCGCTGGGCTCGGACGAAGCCAGCTGGGCAAAGAATCGCCGCGCCGTCTCGGTCGTGGTGGAATAAGTTCAACAACGAAGTGGCGGATTGCCGCCGCTCGAGACGCCATTGCCACCCTCCCGAATTTGATATAAAGATGATATCATAATTCGGGAGGGTACAATGACCGATTCTGAATCTGTTGCCGCGATGTCGGCCAATCGTGAAAAGCCCATTCGCACCGCGAGCGGCTATTTCATGCTGCTTCTGCTGCTCGTGATCCTCATCGCCGTGATCTGGAGCCTCGCCAATGTGAAGGACCAGCCGGCCTACGGCTTCGCGATTCCGCTGGGCATTTTCGGCGTGCTGTTCATCGTCCTGGGCTTCTTCGTTCTGCAGCCCAACCAGGTCGCCGCCATCACATTGTTCGGCCGCTATCTCGGCACCGAGCGCGATGTCGGCCTGCACTGGGTCTGGCCGTGGATGGGCCGCAAGAAGCTCTCGATCCGCGTGAACAACCTGATCTCGGAGAAGATCAAAGTGAACGATCTGCGCGGCAATCCGATCGAGATGGCGGCTCAGGTGGTCTGGCGCGTCCATGACTCGGCGCAGGCGCTCTACGATGTCGACAATTACAAAGCCTTCGTCACCGTCCAGATCGAGGCGGCCGTCCGTGCCATCGGTGCGCGCTACCCCTATGACGATTTCGAACATGCCGAAGTCACGCTGCGCGGCAATCACGATCAGGTCGGCAACGAGCTGCGCCAGGAACTAGGCAAGCGGCTGGCGGTGGCGGGCATCACCGTCGACGAATGCGGCTTCACGCATCTCGCTTATGCGCAGGAGATCGCCGGCGCGATGCTCCGCCGCCAGCAAGCCGAAGCGGTCGTCGCCGCGCGCAAGACGCTGGTCGAAGGCGCGGTCGGCATGGTCGAGATGGCGCTGGCCATGCTCTCGGAAAAGCAAGTCGTCGAGCTCGACGATGAGCGCCGGGCCGCCATGGTCTCCAACCTGATGGTGGTGCTGTGCGGCGAGCGCGACACCCAGCCGGTGGTCAATACCGGCTCTCTTTACCAGTAAGACGCACCATGTCCGAAACACGCATCTTGCGGAGCGAGCGGCCCGATCCGTGAGTGAACGCAAGTCCTTTGCCCTGCGGATCGACCCGCTGCTCTATGACGCTCTCGAGCGGGCGGCAGCGGGCGACCTGCGGAGCATCAATGCAGAGATCGAAGTGCTGCTGCGCGAGGCCCTCGTGCGGCGCGGGATCAAGGTCGGCCAGAGCGATGCGCCCAAACGCGGGCGGCCGCCGAAAGCCTGATCTTCTTCCGGGGAGAAAAGCTGTGCGCAATATCGTCAAAGTCGCAGCCTTCACGCTGGCTGCTTTGCTGGCCGTCCTGGGTGCAACACTCGCCTACGCCCAGGCGTTGGCCGATCCGGTTGGCAGCTGGTATGGTGTGCTGCAGACGCCGCGCGGACCGCTGACACTGGCCATTACCGTCACCCGCAACGCGGACGGCTCGCTCAAGGGCGAGTTGGAGAGCCCCGATCAGGCGCCGGGGCAAAAGATCCCCGCCACGTCGGTCACTTTCGAGAATGGCCAGCTCGCGATTTCCGTCACCCCGCTCAACGCCTCCTATAAAGGAAGCTGGGTTGCTGCCGAGCAGGCCTGGAACGGCACCTTCACGCAAGGCGGCGACTTGCCGCTCAAACTGCTCAAAGGACCGCCGCCGGCCAAGGCAATCGTGACGGGCCTCGACGGCGTGTGGAACGGCAAGATCACGCTGAACGGCGCCGAGCTGCGCCTCGTTCTGCGCATCCGGACCACTGAGCGCGGCACGGCAGCGCTTCTCGATTCGCCGGACCAGCTCGCCAACGGGATGCCGATCCAGGACCTGCAGCATGACGGCAAGGCCGTCCGCTTCAAGCTCCCGGTGGGCGGGCAAAGCTATGAAGGCACGTTGTCGGCCGACGAAAAGACGCTCAGCGGCACCTGGACCGTTCCGGGCAGGCCCGGCGTACAAGTTAGTTTCGCGCGGACGGATGCGACTGCCGCGCGCACGCCGCCTAAACGCCCGCAGATGCCGGCCGCGCCCTTCCCCTACACAACCGAGGAGGTCGCCTTCGACAATCCGGCCGCGAGCGGCGTTCATCTCGCCGGCATGCTGACGATCCCGCCTGGCAGGGGTCCTTTCCCGGCCGCGATCATGATCACAGGCTCCGGCCAGCAGGACCGTGACGAGACGCTGATGGGTCACAAGCCCTTCTGGGTGATCGCCGACTATCTCTCGCGCCGAGGTATCGCGGTGCTACGCGTCGACGATCGCGGCGTCGGCAAGTCAGTAGGCGACGCGTCCAAGGCGACGTCCGCCGACTTCGCCACCGACAGCAATGCCGCCTTCTCCTATCTGAAGACTCGCAAAGACATCCAACCCAAGGCGATCGGCTTCATCGGCCATAGCGAGGGCGGCATGATCGGCCCGATCGCCATGGCCGACAACAAGGAGGTCGCCTTCCTCGTCATGATGGCAGGGCCGGGCACCGCGCTCGATCAGCTGCTGCTCTCGCAGCGCCGGCTGATCGGCACGACCCAAGGTTTGAGCGAGGCGGACATGAACCGCGGCGAGCCGATCATGGCGCGGCTGTTCAAAGCCATGGCGAGCGGAGCGACCTATGACGAGGGGCTCGCGGCTGCCAAGGCAGTCCTGACCCCGGACACGATGGCCGCGCTCGGCGTGCCCGCAACCACCAATCCGCAGACCATCCTCATGCAGATCGGCAATCCCTGGTTCCGCTATTTTCTGCGATATGACCCCGCGCCCAATCTGCGTGCGATCAAGGTCCCGGTGCTGGCGCTCAACGGCAGCCTCGACCGACAGGTTCCGCCCAAGGAGAATCTCGCGGCGATCAAGGCGGCGCTGAACGACAACAAGGACGTCACCATCGTCGAGCTGCCCGGCCTCAACCATCTCTTCCAGACGGCGAAGACCGGCGGCGTCGGCGAATATGACCAGATCGAGGAGACGGTCGCGCCCGTCGCGCTCGAGCAGATGGCGAACTGGATCAACGCGCGTTTCGGCAAGAAATAAGGAGGACGGGACGATGGCACTGAGAAAGGACTGCCCGAAATGCGGGACCTCCATGACGACAGGCTTCGTGCTCGATGCCGATCAGAATGGCGGAAAGAAAGTCAGCCGCTGGATCGAAGGCGCGCCGGACAAGCGCTGGTACGGCCTTAAGATTCGCGGCAAGCAGCAGTTCGACATCCAGAGCTACCGCTGCAACCGCTGCGGCTTCCTGGAGAACTACGCACCGGGCTGATGCGGAAGTCGTCATGCTGCACTTGTTTCAGCATCCATCGGCCAGGTGCCAACGCAGGCGTCGTATGGACCCTGAAACAAGTTCGTATGGACCCTGAAACAAGTTCAGGGTGACAAACAAGGCTCAGGCCCGCTTCGTGCCCGTCATCGCCAGCGTGCCGAAGGCACCGGCATCGATGGTGCCGGTCAGCTTGTCGCCATTGACGATCGCCTCACAGGTGAGGGTCATCGGCATCGGCATGGTCATCTCCATGACCCAGGTGAGCCGGTTGCCGTCGACCTTGCCGTCCTTGACGTCGAGTGAGCCGAGCGGCCCGGCATTGGTGCCGTTAAAGCGGTCGCCGCTGGTGATCACCGTGAACACGCTCTGCTGGTCGCCCATCGGCGTCTTGGTCACGCAATCATAGGCGCCGTCGACACTGGCCATGGTCGTTCTCCTTATTTGCTCGCCCGCTCTTTGACCGGGTCGCCATTGCTGTCAATCTGCGTGATCGGCATGTTCAGCGCCTTGAGCTGGCCCTCGATCTGCGCCTTGTCGCCAACCACGACCCAGCTGAACTTCGAAGGGTCGATGAGTGCCCGCGCCGCTGCATCGGTCGAAGGAATGGTGAGCGCCGCATAGCGCTTGGCCAGACTCTCGACATAGTCGAATGGCCGGCCATAGACCGCATCCGCCTGCATCTGGCCGATCACGTCGCCATTGGTCTCATAGGCACCGGGCAAGGCCGCGATATTGCCCTTCACCACCTTGTTGAACTCGGCCTGCGTCAGGCCCTTGGGCCCGAGAAAGTCCCTGATGTCCCCAAGCATGGCCGCGATCGCGGGACCGGTCTGATCGGCCTGCACGGGTGCCTGCACGATGTAGGGGCTGCGATTGAGCCGGGTCGAAAGATAGCCCGACACGCCATAGGACCAGCCCCGGGTTTCCCGGATGTCGGCATTGAGGCGCGAAAGGAAATCGGTGCCGAGGATCGTGTTCGCCGCGTCGAAGGCGACCAGATCGTCGCTTCCCTTGGCGGTCGTCACGAACGCGCCGAGGATCATCGACTGCGGCGATTGCGGCCGGTCGATGAGGAAGATGCCTGGTTTGGCCGGCGGAATCGGGACCGAGAAATCCTTCGTCGGCGCCGCCATGCGGTTGGTCGGCCATTTGCCGAACCGCGCCTCGAGCAGCGGCAGCATTTCCGCCAGGCTCGTGTCGCCGACCACGAAGATCGCCGCCTTGCCCGGCGCCAGCCAGCCGTCGTGGAAGCGGTGCAGGTCAGCCGGCGTGATCGCCTTCACCGTATCGGTGTCGCCGATGCCGCCGCCGGCCACGCCATAGGGATGCGCCTTGCCGTAGACGAGTTGCATGACCGCGCGCGACGCCAGGCCGGACGGCTGGGTCTTCTGCTGCGCGATGCCGGTCAGCTGGGCGGCGCGCAGCCGTTCCACTTCGGCGGGTGCAAACGCCGGATTGCGCACCACGTCGGCAAACAGGTCGAGCGACGGCGCGAGATTGGCCTTCAAGGCGAAGAGCGAGACACCGGTGCCGTCCATGGTCTGGCCGGTCGCAATGTTGGCGCCGAGCCGTTCCTGCTGCTCGGCGATCTGGACGGAGTTGAGGCTCGTCGTCCCTTCCTCGAGCAGCGCCAGCATGAGACGGCCGATGCCGGCCTTGTCCTTCGGATCGGCCGCGGTACCCGCGTCGAACCGCATCGCGATCTGCACGGCCGGAATGGCCGTGCGCCGCGCGAGATGCACCTTGATCCCGTTCGACAAGCTCGCCGTCTCCACCGTCGGGAAGTCGACATTGGGATTGGCCTCCACGGCCGGCAGCGGCAGGGTGGGCGTGGGCGGCACGACTTCCGCGCCTTCCTTTGCAGCGCCCGGCGCGCCGACCAGTGCCTCGTCATAGGCGTCGCGATCGCCTGGATCGACACGCAGCGCGAAGGCCGGGCGCGTGATCCACTTCTGGAGCGCCGCCTTGACGGCCGTTGGCGTCGCAGTGGCCAGCTGCGCCAGATATTTCTTATAATGCGCTGGGTCGTTCGAGTAGAGCAGACCCTCGGCGAGCGTCGAGGCCTTGCCGCCGAAGCCGCCCACCACTTCCAGGCCCGAAATCTCGTTGGCGACTTCGCGGGTCGCGACGCGCAGCACTTCGTCCTGGGTCGGCCCCTTGGCGATGAGATCCGCGACGATCGCATCGAGGCGCTTCGATACGACGGCCGGATCCACGCCCGGCTTCACGTCGACGGTGATGACGAACTGGCCGCCCTGCTCCAGCCCCATCATATAGGAGGTCACCGAGACGGCGAGCTGCTCCTTGCGAACGAGGATATTGTCGAGACGCGAGCTGGAGAGGCCACCCAGCACGGTTGCGCCGATATCCAGCGCGACGCCCTCGGGATCGTTGATGCCGGGCACGGCCCATGCGCGGTAGAGTCGCGTGGTCGCCACGCGGTCGTGCATGACCTTGTCGATGCGCTTGGGCAGCGTCGGAATGGGTGCGGTTACCGGCTGGACCGCCGGTCCGGATGCGATGGCGCCGAAATATTTCTCGACCTTGGCTTTGGCGGTCGCCGCATCGATGTCGCCGGCGAGCACGAGGATCGCATTGTTGGGGCCGTAGTTGCTGCGGAACCAGGTCTTCACATCCTCGAGGCTTGCCGCGTCGAGATCGGCCATCGATCCGATCGCGTCATGGCCATAGGGATGGTCCGTCGGGAAGAGCGCGGCGGTGATCGCATATTCGACGAGGCCGAAGGGCTGATTGTCGCCCTGCCTCTTCTCGTTCTGGACCACGGCGCGCTGCGCATCGAGCTTGGCTTGGGTCACCGCGCCGAGCAGCCGGCCCATGCGATCGGCTTCCATGAACAGCGCAAGATCGACGGCGCCGGTTGGCACGACCTCGATATAGTTGGTGCGGTCGTAGGAGGTGGAGCCATTGTTGCTGGCGCCGGCCTCGGTCAGCGGGTTGTCGAAATTGGGCACATTCTCCGAGCCGCTGAACATCAGATGCTCGAAGAGATGGGCAAAGCCGGTCTTGCCCTTCGGCTCGTTCTTGGAACCGACGCGATAATAGACGGTGACGCCGACCACGGGCGCCTTCCGGTCGGTATGCACCAGGACGCGCAGGCCGTTGGAGAGCGTGAACTGCTCGTAGGGAATGTCGACCGTTTTCACGAGGTCCGCGAGCGGTGCCGGCTTGATGGCGGTAGCGCTCGACATCTTCGCGGCGACGACGGGCTTGGCGGCGGTCTTCGCCAGGACGGCTTGCGGCGCGAGCGATGCCAGCGCCAGCGATGCCATGGCGCTGCCCAGCGCGAGACGGCCGAAGATGCGGGTCATGAAACAGGTCTCCCGTCAGTGGAGCGCCGGAGGGGGCGTTGATGACCGAAGCATAGCTGAGCGCCCTCGCAGCGCAATATGCCTCACTGTCTTGTTGCACTGATACAGAGGGCGTAGGAAAAGGCGCGTCGCCTCTTGTGTGGCCGGCGCGCAACACTATCTCGGCGCGGAAAGGGAGAGTCCCACCACAATGAACCTCGAAAAATTCACTGACCGCGCCAAGGGCTTTCTTCAGAGCGCGCAGACCGTCGCGATCCGGATGAATCATCAGCAGATCGCGCCCGAGCATCTTCTGAAGGCGTTGCTCGAGGATGAGCAGGGCATGGCGAGCGGCCTGATCCGCGCCGCCGGCGGCGATGCCGCACGCGCGCTGAGCGAGACCGACCTCGCGCTCAGCAAGATCGCGGCCGTCTCGGGCAGCGGCGCGCAGCAGACGCCTGGCCTCAACAACGATGCGGTGCGTGTCCTCGATCAGGCCGAGCAGATCGCCCAGAAGGCCGGCGACAGCTATGTGACCGTCGAGCGGCTGCTGGTCGCGCTGGCGCTCTCGCTCAACACGACGGCGGGCAAGGCACTGCAGGCCGCAGGCGCGCGCGCCGATGCCCTCAACAGCGCCATCAACGAGCTGCGCAAGGGCAAGACCGCCGATACCGCCTCCGCCGAGGACCGCTACGACGCGCTCAAGAAATTCGCGCGCGACCTCACCGAGGCCGCCAAGGCCGGCAAGCTCGATCCGGTCATCGGCCGCGACGAGGAGATCCGCCGCACCATCCAGATCCTCGCGCGCCGCACCAAGAACAATCCGGTGCTCATTGGCGAGCCCGGCGTCGGCAAGACTGCGATCGCGGAGGGCCTCGCGCTGCGCATCGCCAATGGCGACGTGCCCGATACGCTGAAGGACCGCACCCTGATGGCGCTCGACATGGGCAGCCTCATCGCGGGCGCCAAATATCGCGGCGAGTTCGAGGAGCGCCTCAAAGGCGTGCTCGACGAGGTGAAGGCCGGCGAAGGCCAGATCATCCTCTTCATCGACGAGATGCACACGCTGATCGGCGCGGGCAAATCGGAAGGTGCAATGGACGCTTCCAACCTGCTGAAGCCCGCTCTCGCGCGCGGCGAGTTGCACTGCATCGGAGCCACGACGCTCGACGAATATCGCAAGCATGTCGAGAAGGACCCGGCCCTTCAGCGGCGCTTCCAGCCGGTGTTCGTGGGCGAGCCGACGGTCGAGGACACCATCTCGATCCTGCGCGGACTCAAGGAAAAATACGAGCTGCACCACGGCATCGACATCACCGACGGCGCCCTGGTCTCGGCCGCGACGCTCTCCAATCGCTACATCACCGACCGCTTCCTGCCCGACAAGGCGATCGACCTCATGGACGAGGCCGCATCGCGCCTGCGCATGGAAGTGGAATCCAAGCCCGAGCGCATCGAAACGCTCGACCGGCGGATCATGCAGCTCCAGATCGAGCGCGAGGCGCTCAAGAAGGAAAGCGACCAGGCCAGCAAGGACCGCCTGACCAACCTCGAAGAGGAACTCGCCAATCTCCAGCAGGAGTCTGCCGAGCTGACGTCCCGCTGGCAGGCGGACAAGGACAAGATCGCCGGCGCGAGCAAGATCAAGGAGCAGCTCGACGCGGCGCGCATCGCGCTCGATCAGGCGCAGCGTGCAGGCGACCTCGCCAAGGCGGGCGAGCTCCAGTACGGCACGATCCCGACGCTCGAGAAGCAGGTGGCCGAAGCCCAGGGCACGTCGACTGAATCGATGCTGCGCGAAAAGGTGACCAGCGAGGACATTGCTGGCATCGTCTCCCGCTGGACCGGCATTCCGGTCGACAAGATGATGGAAGGCGAGCGCGAGAAGCTCCTCAACATGGAGGAGGTGCTGGGCAAGCGCGTCATCGGCCAGAAGGAAGCGGTCAAGGCGGTCTCCACAGCCGTGCGCCGCTCGCGCGCCGGCCTGCAGGATCCCAACCGACCGCTCGGTTCCTTCCTGTTCCTGGGCCCCACCGGCGTCGGCAAGACCGAGCTGACCAAGGCGCTCGCCGGTTTCCTGTTCGACGACGACAACGCCATGGTCCGCATCGACATGAGCGAATTCATGGAGAAGCATGCGGTCGCCCGCCTGGTCGGAGCGCCTCCGGGCTATGTCGGCTATGAGGAAGGCGGCGTGCTGACCGAAGCCGTCAGGCGCCGGCCCTATCAGGTCGTGCTGTTCGACGAGGTCGAGAAGGCGCATCCCGATGTGTTCAACGTGCTCCTGCAGGTGCTCGACGACGGCCGCCTGACCGACGGCCAGGGCCGCACGGTCGACTTCACCAACACGATCATCGTCCTCACCTCGAACCTCGGCAGCCAGTTCCTCACCGGCCTTGCCGACGACGAGCCGGTCGAGAAGGTCGAGAATGAGGTGATGGAGGTGGTCCGCGCCCATTTCCGCCCGGAATTCCTCAATCGTCTCGACGAGATCATCCTCTTCCACCGGCTCGGTGCCGCGGACATGGCGCCGATCGTCGACATCCAGGTGAACCGCGTCGGCAAGCTCCTCAAGGACCGCAAGGTAACGCTCGACCTGACCGATGCGGCGCGTGCCTGGCTGGGCCGGGTCGGCTATGATCCGGTTTATGGCGCAAGGCCGCTCAAGCGCGCGGTGCAACGCCATCTGCAGGATCCCCTTGCCGACCTCATCCTGCGCGGCGAGGTGCCGGATGGCGCGACGGTGAGGATCGACGAGGGCGACGGCGCGCTGAAACTCGGCGTGTCCTGAGGCGGATACTCGGCACACCGGACTTGATCGGGAATCATTCCGTTTGAACAAGGCGCTGTTCCCCGGCGGAGGCCGGGGTCCAGACCGAAATGACGCCGCGCTCAATCGCGCGCATCGACACCTTGCGTCGAGACTGGGCCCCGGCCTTCGCCGGGGAACAGTATATTTGTTGTCTCAAAGACATAATCGCCGACTTAATCCGCGGTGATAGCAAGCCAGGAAAATCAGGGCCTTGGCCTAAAGCGGAGCTGAAATCGGTCGTTTCTCACGGCCATGACCATGGGAAGGCCGTCCAGGACATTTACGCCACGTTGGCCGGTAAGTGTGCAGCTCGCGTCGCAATTGAGCGCCGCGAAGACGGCGGACTTGCGTTCCGCGCTCATGCCCGATCTGGATGCCGAGGACGCGCTCGCGGCAGCGCATGACCTTGCTGGCGAGATCGCCCGCGACCAGCAGCTTGTCGACGCCGTGTTCCAGTTCGAGCAGGGCGATGCCGATCGAGCCTTGGGCGCCATCGGCAGCCTGCTCGAGGCGCACCCGGACTGGGTGGAGGGCCATGTCGTCATGGCGCAACTCCTCTCGCAGACGGGCTCGATCGCCGCTTTCGAGCTGTTTCTGTCCGACACCATCCGGGGCGCGGGCGATGACATCGCACTGGTTACATCATGCCTGCGCCTGCTGAGCGAAGGCGGACGGCATGCGAAGGTGGACTCGCTGATCCCGGCCCTGCGCGCGCGGCATGGCGACCATCTCTTCTTTTCGCTGATCGAGGCGATCACGGCCAGCGAGACCGACGATCTCGATCGCGCCGACAAGCAATTCGCACGCGCCGCCGGCCAGGGCGGGCTGCTCTCGCTGCCGCATGTCCGCCACCTCATCCGCAAGGGCGACGCGACGCAGGCGGCGACGCTGGCTGAGGCATTCGTGCACCAATATCCGCGCCATCAGGGCGCCTGGGGCCTGCTCGCGACGGCGTGGCGCCTCACGGGCGATAGCCGCCACGACGGGCTGGTCCACCGCCCGGGACTGGTGCGCGCCGTCGATCTCGGTATGCCCGCCGAGACGCTCGCCGCGCTGGCCGTCCGGCTCCGTGCGCTCCATGTCGCGCGCTACCATCCGTTCGACCAGTCGCTCCGCGGCGGCACGCAGACCGCCGGCAAGCTCTTCCGCCGCGACGATCCTGAGCTGCGCGAATTGCGCGATCTCATGCGCCGCGCCGTGCGGGCCTATATCGACGCGCTGCCGCCGTTCGATGCCGGCCATCCGCTCCTCGGCCGCGACCGGTCGCGCTTCCAGTTCACCGACAGCTGGTCAGTCCGCCTCGTCGACGGCGGTCACCATGTCAGCCATTTCCACCCGCAGGGCACGATCAGCTCGGCCTTCTACGTCACATATCCGCAGGATCCGCGGCAGACCGGGCACAGCGGCTGGCTGGCCATCGGCGAGCCTCCGGAGTGTCTCCGCACGGGTCTGGGCCCCTTGCAGATGATCGAGCCGAAGGTTGGCCAGCTCGTGCTGTTTCCGTCCTTTCTCTGGCACGGCACGCGCCCCTTCCCGCGCGGCGAGCGTATGACGGTGGCTTTTGACGCCGTGATGGGGAGCTGACCAACGCCACGGCGCGCGTCCTGACGCCGACGGCAGACAAGAAAAAAGGGGCCGCCTGCGTGGCAGGCGACCCCCGATGATTTATTCTCTGTCAGGCGATCAGAGTTTCACCCTCACGCCCGCATAGAAATACTGCCCGCGAACGTCGTAGATACCCGATCCTGCGCCCACGCCGGTCAGGCCATAAGGCGGCATCCGGTTGAAGGCATTGTCGATACCGACATAGAGATTGAGGTTCTTGCTCACGTCATAGGCCGCGTTGAAATCGTGATAGAAGACGCTGGGATATTTCACGATCGGCGCATAGTCGGTGTTCTGCGGAGGTAGACCGTTGGTAGCGTTATAGTCCTCATAGGTATTGAGGTACATGCCAGCGATCCACCGCAGCTGATAACCAAACGTCAGCTTGCCGCGCTTGAACGAGAAGTCGTAATTCACCTGATCTTCCGGGTCGTTCAATTCGCCGACGAACACGTCGACGAACGTCGGATCGGACGGATTGGTGTAGCTCTCGTTCTTGAGCTGATGGTTCCACTGCAGCTTGGCGGTCACGGTGCCAAAATCGAACTTGTGACGATAGTTGGCTTCCACGTCGATGCCGCGCACCTTCAGCTTGGCGAAGTTCGCCGTCGACTGGAGGAGCGAGCCTTCGAGCACGCGGAACGGTTGCTCCCCGCGCGGCCCGCCGCTGGCACCGGCGCGCTTGAACAGACCGCAGAACGGATTGTTCAATGTCGGTGAGTCGTAGCACTGGTTCAAAATGGTCTGCGCCGTGCCGATGGAGGTGATCACGTTGTTGACGGTGACGTCGTAATAGTCCGCCGAAATCGACAGCCCGGGAATCCAGCGGGGCTCAAGAATGCCGCCAAAAGTCCAGGAGTCGGATGTCTCAGCCTGCAGATTGGGGTTGCCGCCGCTGACGATTTCCAGAGAGGACGTATAGACGAAGTCATAACCGGCCGGACGACCCGCTGCATCGCAGTTGGCCGAACGCGTGGCCGAACCAGTCGCAAGGTTACGCGCCGAACAGGGATCGTTCGGAGCCGCTGCGAAGTTCTGGCCCTGCGCGCTGTAGAGATCCGGGATGGTCGGCGAACGCACCGAACGCGAATAGGTACCGCGGAAGGTGATGTCCTTGACAGGCTTCCAGATCGCTTCACCACCATAGGCCCCGACAGTGCCGGTCGCGCCCTTATAGTTGGCGAGACGGCCCGAACCCTTGAGGGTCAGTTCCTCGAAGAAGGGGACGCCGCTGAGCACCGGCGCGCGGAGCTCGCCATAGATTTCCTTCACTTCGAGCGACGGCCCGAGCAGGCTCGGAATGGCGTTGTAGAAGGCATAGCCGGCCTGGGTATACGGATCGAGGCGATAACCAGCGGTCTCACGGCGATATTCGCCGCCAACCGAGAAACCGACCGGACCGCCGGGCAGGCTGAACCACTGGCTGGTGTCACCCGCGACATAGGCAAGCAAGTCGAGCTGCGTGATCTTGCCGGTCGCTTCGGTCTTGGCGCGCAGATAGTCCTTGGCGGCCTGGCTGATATTGCCATCGCCGAACGGATTGAACGGGACGCACGCGGCGACGTCGGCAGCAAGCTGGCTAGGATTGCCTGCGCGATCGGTGCCGGCATAGCGCGCATCGATCTGCGAACGGCAGACGATCTGCCCGGACGAGTTCTTTGCCGTATCCATGGCGAGCAGGAAGCGCTGGCGGCTTACGTTGCTCTGGATGACATTGTTCTCTTGGTGCATGCCGTAGTTCGCGGAGATTTCATAAGTCCAGTCGTCGTTGAACTTGCCGCGCAGGCCGGCCACGACGCGGAAGGTTTCGCGCTTGAACAGCTCGTCGCGAATGCCCAGTTCGACAAAGTTGCGCCGGAGGCTGAACCGGAAGCTGCCGTCGGCAACCTGAGCGAGCAATGCTGCCTTGTTGGCCAAGGAAGCCGCCGTGGTGGTGAAGGCCGCGCCGGTGTTGGGGTTTACGCCGGCGTTGATTGCCGCCGTCGCCTGAGCGGCAATAAGCGCGCGCGCCTGAGACGACAGATACGGGTTGTCGAGACGAATGCCCTCGCGGTTCACCGCACCTGCCGGCGCCGTGGTCGTCGATGCGTAGGAGCGGTCGTTGACGCCCGCGATGCTGAGGCTGTCCGACAGTGTCTGGCCCTGCGAGAAGAAGGGGCCGCTCTGCGAACCGAACGCATCCGAACGCACATATTTGGCCTCGAAGAACGGCACCAGCGCCGGGCTGATTTCGAAGTGACCCAACACATTGACGGAAGCACGCTTCACCTGGGGAGACAGCGCGATCAACTCGCCCTCACGGCCGCTATATCCATTGCCGCCGAGGAAGTTTCCGTTCGGGCCAAGTCCTACGCGCGTCCCTGTCTGCGGAATCAGCGAGCCGTCCGGCTGGAACAGGAAGGCGCAGGTGAAGGAGCTGCCCACCGAGTCGACGCCGCATGGGGCGTTCGCGACATTGGGGTAGCGGATGCCGATCTGGCCGCCAATGGAAATGGTGGTCGAGCGGATATCGCGGAGGAACTGACGATCGAACACGCCGTCCGAACCGTTGGTCGCACCGGCTGGGTCCGTGTCGACAACAACGAAGCCATCATTCTGCCTGAGCCCCGGCCGGTTCGACGCAAAGAAACGATCCGTGAAGGCATAGGCAACGTCGACCGTTATATTGCCGCGTCCGTCGGCGAAGTTCGTGCCGCCCAGCAGGCCAACATAGGTGTTGGATGCATCCGCGTGGCTGCTGATGCCCGTCTGGGCGCGCGCCTGGAGACCTTCGAAATCGTCCTTGAGGATGAAGTTCACGACGCCAGCGATCGCGTCCGAACCGTAAACGGCGGAAGCGCCACCCGTCACCACATCGATGCGCTCGATGAGGCCGGCAGGAATGGTGTTGATGTCGGGAGACAGAGCGTTACGCAGGACGTCGGCGCCGACATGGCGGCGGCCATTGACCAGCACCAGCGTCCGTTCCGTGCCGAGACCGCGAAGGTCGAGCAGATTGAGGCCGCGATTGCCGAGGTTACGTGTCGAGTTCTGCTGGCTATAGGTGCTGCGCAGCTGGGGGAGATCATTGAGCAGGTCGCCGACCGAAACACCGCCCGTCTCAAACAGCTCGGCGCCGGTGACCACAGCCACCGGATTCGCGGCCTCCAGGTTCGGCGAAGCAATGCGGGTGCCGGTGACGATGATCGACGACTCCGATGACTCCGCCTCAGCGGCCGGAGTCGATGTGTTCTGCGCATAGGCGGGCGCTGCAAACATCGCCATTGCCGTAGCGGAAGTGCTCACCAGCGCCATGGCGCGCAGCGGCGCGCTCAGGCCACGTAGTGCCCTGTTTTCATTCGATTTCATTGCGAACTCCCTCGAAACGCGATTGTGGACCCAAAGCCCCCTCTGGATCCCGATCTTCCTCGCGTGATGAGGAATTTCTTGCGGGTGCGAAGGCCGCTGTAAAGCGCAGCGCCGGGTCACTGTCCCCACTTTTGCTTATTTCTGTAACATTTGGGCAACATGAACGAGAGATGAAGCAAGGAATAAAAATCGTGCGGCGCAATATAATATTTCAACGTCGCAGCATCTTTTATCATTATCATTTACGTGAACGTCAATCGACGCAGCCTTCGCTCAAAACTCTCGCGCCTAGCCGTTCAGACGGGCTTTCCCAGAGCACATGAAACCTGCTGCGCAATGCACTCCGTGCAATCAATCGACAGGAATGCCCCTCTGCAAATTCGCAAAAGCGCAGCAACAATGTTGCTCAAAGAGCGCTCTGAGGCTCAACAAGTATCATTGGTTTATTCGCGCATTCGGCGATTTCGCTCTCCACCGCTGCTCGGGCCGCAACCGGTCGGGTCTGTAGTAACGGATAATAGATCCGGCCGCCTCGTCTATGGCGGCAATCATCTCAGCCAGCTCCATTTCGGGGCGGCACAGGTCCTTAGCGCGGCGAACGCATGACAGTCGCTTTCGACGCTGCCGCGAGAGAGTAAAGGTCTCGCAAATAAAAAGGGCGGCCCGAAGGCCGCCCTTTCCTTTTCCATTCGGGACGGATCAGAACTTCGCCTTGACGCCGGCGTAGAGCATCGTTCCCAGAAGGTCGTAGGTGTTGGCCACCGTGTTGGTGCCCGGCCACTGGCTGTTGCCGCCGGCGATGAAGGGCGGCTTCTTGTTGAACAGATTGTCCGCACCGACGTAGAACTCGAACTTCTTGGCCACGTCGAACTTCACCTGGAGGTCGTGATACGTATAGGCCGAGATCGCATAAGTACCGCCGCTAGCCGTCACAGGGCCCATATATTTGAGCCGGTATGCGAGCGAGACGGGCCCAATCGCGTAGTTCAGATTGAACGTGAACTGGTCCTTGAAGCCGGTTCCAAGCTGCTGGCCGGCGTAGATATCCGCTGCGCCCAGTTCGTTCGACACCGGTCCATTGGCAAACGGAGTCTGCTCCTGCTTGAACTTGTGGCTGTAGAACAGACCGAGACTGACCTTCTCGCCTTCGCCGGTGAAGTGCGTCTTGAACTGGTAACCGGTTTGAACGTCGAGGCCCGCAACATGATAAGATGCGGCATTGATGCTCACACCATCGACCTGCGTGATGAAGCCGTTGGCGTTGCGGTGCACATAGTTGCAGAACTCAGCGCTTCCGGTCGCCAGACACTGCTCCACCGCCGTCTGAGGATCAATCGTCGCGACTGCGTTGTTGACCTTGATGGAGTAGTAGTCGGCCGTCAGGAAGAAACCGGGCAGGAAGCGCGGGGTCACCGTCGCGCCGGCCGTGAAGGTATTCGTCGTTTCTGCTTCCAGGTTCGGGTTACCGCCGACCAGGCCGAAGATCGTCTGAACCTGCGCCAGCGAGTAAGTATAATAGGGATGGGTCAGCAGATAGTTCTTGACCCCCGGCAGGGCAGCGCAGCCAGCCGGCAACGCCCTTTGCGGAGTCGTGACCGTCTCGCCCAGACCATTATTCTGGTCGCAGGGATCGACGACCTGCTGTGCCGTGTTGCTCTGCGGCGCATACAGTTCGCTGAGGTTCGGAGCACGCACCGCACGCGCATAGATCGCCCGGAAGTTGATGTCCCGCGACGGCGCGAAGGTGCCTCCAAATTTATAGCTCCAGGCGCTGCCGACCGTGCTGTAGTCGGAGTAGCGCGCCGCGCCGTTGAGCGAGAGCCGATGGACGAACGGCAGGTCACTCAGGATCGGGACATCGAGCTCGAGGAAGGCCTCCTTCGAGTCATATTTGCCGATCGTATTGCCGGCCGATTGTGCTGAACTGAGGCCGGCGATCGTGAAGGGATCGTAGACATTCGAGGTCTTCTCGCGATGATATTCGGCGCCCGCGGCGATGCCGACCGGACCGCCGGGCAGGCGGAATGGTGAACCGGTGATCGAGAAGCTCACAACATCCTGCCAGTTCTTCTGCAGGAACTGGGAAACAGCCGCCGATTGGCCAGCCGCTGCTCCAGGAACAATGATGCCCTGGCCCGTATAGGTGCCAAGCCACTTGATCTGGGCGGGCGTATAGCTCTGGTTGCCGAACGGGTTGATGGGCACGCAGCCAGCAGCGCGCGCGACCGGATCGGCGCAAACGATCTGACCAGCGACCGTGATCGCCTGGAGCGACGCGCCGTAATTGTTCATCAGGATCGCGCCGGACGTCGTATTGTCCCGCATCTGGCTGTGCTCATACGACAAGTCGTAATTCCAGCTGGAACCGAGATCGCCCTTCAGGCCGATGACGCCACGATAATAGTCGCGATCGTCATAGGGGCTGCGATCGAAGAGGCCATTCGAGCGCTTCCGGAAACTTACGAAGGAATTCGGGCCGGAATCCGCGGCGATCGACGCCGGCATGTACGGATTGCTGGTCGAGATGCCTGGGAACGCCGACCCGTCGAAGTTGAATACCGACTGGCCTTGTATGCCGCCATCGTCAACAGCCAGCGGCTCGATCATGCCGTTGGCCTTGGTCTTGCTGTAAGTGAATTCCGCGTAGAGATCCGCAGCCTTGCTGAATTCATAGTCGCCAAGCACCGATGCGATGTAACGCCTGACGGGCGTGGTGAGCAGACGCAGGGAGGCGCGATTGTAGCGCTGCGACGCGGCACCCGTGTAAGGGATTACATTGTTGTTCGAATCGAACGTGAAGGTGGTGCCGGTCGACTGGTTGATGAACGCGCCTTGCGGCGTATAGGCGCTCCCGGTGGGGGAATCGATCATCGAATAGTCACGAGCGCTCGAAGGAACTGCGCTTTCTTCAACATAGCTGAAATTGGCGACGACATGGCCCGCCCCGCCGCCAAAGCTCCATCCGCCGGTGCCTGACAGCAGGATGCGATTGCCGTCCTTCTCACTGGAAAGCATGTCCTGGCCGTGGAATTCCAGGCCTTCGAACTTCTTCTTCAGGATGATGTTGACCACGCCCGCGACTGCGTCCGACCCGTAAACAGCCGAGGTGCCGCCCGTCGCGATTTCGACATGGTCAATGAGATCGGTCGGAATATTGTTGAGATCGACGGCGGATCCGCCCGGTACGCCGACGCTGCGGCGGCCATTGATCAGGACGAGGGTGCGCGATGGGCCGAGGTTACGAAGGTTGACCGTGGCGACGCCATTGCCCGAGTTCAGGAAGTTCGACGCGGCGCGGTCCAGCGACTGACCCGTGATCGGCAGATCGCGGATCGCGTCGAGCAGGTTGGTCTGGCCGGCGTCATTAATGGACTGGGCCGACACGACGGCGACAGGCACGGCAGATTCCAGCTCAGGCTTGGCGATGCGCGAGCCGGTAACGATGATGGATTCGCCGCTCGTCGCATCGTCGGCTGGTGCGGCGCCCTGTGCATAGGCCGGGGCCGCGAAGACCGCCAGTGCCATACCGGACGTGCCGACCAGTGAAAGTGCACGCATCGCAGCGATTTTCGCGCGATATGCTGCTGTAGTTGTGAATTTTTGCATTGCGAAACTCCTCGAAACGCGACGACGGACCAGAGCCCTTTGGATCCCGGTTTCATGCGCGTGATGGAGAATTTTTCGCGGCTGCGAATGTTCCTGTAAAGCGCAGCGCCCAAGCCGTGTCGCCTCTTTTGCGCATTTCTGTCGCATTTGCGCAACATGGCCGGGAGATAGAGCAATCCGCCTGAAATCGCGCTATGCGGCATAATATTTCAACGCCTTAAAGCCTTTTATCATTTTCATTTACGTTAACGTCAATCGGCGCAGCCTTCGCTCAAAAGGCTGTCGATTAGTCCTTTCGGCTGGCTTCCGAAGCACGTGGAATTCGGTATGGAAATGCACTCGGCGCAAACAATCTGCAGGGAGCTTTCCGCGCAACCCATGGAATACGAAGCAATAATGTTGCTCAAAGAGCGCCCGCGGACGTAACAAGCGTTAACAACGCAATCCTATCCATCCAGCGCGCGGGCGACGCGACGCCGAAGCCTTGCATCGCGGCCATACGGAATCGAAGCCGCCAAATGCGACTCAAGCTCAAATGAAAAGGGCGGCCATTGGCCGCCCTTTGCTTGATGATCCGATCGCCGATCAGAACTTGAAGTTCGCGCCGGCGCGGAACGTGCGGCCGATCAGACCCGGCGTGTGCCAGGAAGCCAGGAAATTGGGCTGGCTGGTATAGGCCGTGTTCGGGAAGGCCGGCGCATGTGCATTGGTGACATTGCCGACCGTCGCGAAGAACCGGAACTGGTCATTCACCGTTACGGCCACGTTGAGGTCCGTGTAGATGAACTTGCGAACGTAGCAGAACGTGTTCACGTCCCCGTTGGCGGCGGTGTAGACCGACGAAGCGCAGGACGTGTCGGCCGCCGCGTTCTGGTCGGCAGCGACCGCTTTGATGCGGCTCACATAATAAGTGGTCGTCGTGATTGCCACCGGCCCGACCGTGAGCGTGTTCTGCCAGTTTCCGCGCCAGCGCGGTGTACCACCACCCGACGACAGATCCTCCGGACCCACCGTGCCGGCATAATGCTGGACGGGGTCGCCGTTGCTGGGATGCAGATCATATTTCATCGTTTCCTGCACATCGAGCCGGCTTTCCCACTTGATGTTCGAGGTGATCGGGATGCGCGCGCTGGCACCAAATTCAAGGCCGGCAATGACCGCGTAGTTGGCGTTCACATAAGGCGCGTTCACGACGAGGAGTCGCGGCAGGGCGTTGGGCGAGAACGGATCGGCACCATCGACGACGTTGCACGAATAGCCGGTCCCGACAGCCGCAACGGCGGCACAGCCCGCCGCCTGCGCGGCCGCCGCGGAAGCGAATGTCTGATTGGCGACCGAATAATAGGCACTGATCGCGTTGGACGTCAGCGGGCCGGTGACGATCAGGTTCGACTTTTTCACGTTGAAATAGTCGACCGTGAAGGTGAGCCAGCGGGTCGGCTCAAAGGCCGCGCCCAGGGTGAAGCTCTTCGAAGTCTCGGGCTGGATGGCCGGGTTGCCGACATAGCCACGACCCAGCTGGTAGGCGACCGTATAGGACGCATTGTTCGGGTGCGCCGCTATGAAGGCCGCGTTCGGCGTGTAGCCCACGAAGCCCGAATAGGAGCTGCGCGAATCCGATTCCGCGAAGGTCGGCGCACGGAAGCCCTCGGAATAAGTGCCGCGTAGCGTTACTTCCTTGATCGGCTGGAACTTTGCCGTGAACTTGGGCGAGAAACGGCCGATGCCGGTGGAATAATGGTCATATCGGCCCGACAGGCCAAGATCGAACGACTCCAGGACAGGCGCGTCGATTTCGAAATAGCCTGCCCACACCGTGCGCGCACCATAAGCCTGCGCTGTCGTCAGACCGGGCACGTCGAGATTGGGATTGGCGCTATTGTTGGTGAGCGTCTCACGGCGGATCTGGCCGCCGACCGCGATCTTCGCGTTGCCCCCTGGCAGCGTGAAGAGATTGCGGCTGATCGACGCGTCGAGCGTCGCTTCCGCAGAGTGGGACAGCGCGGTGATCGGCGGCAGCACCGCGTTGCGCACCGCATCCGTGTTGAGGCTCGGATTGACGAAATTGTACGAGCCGGTGTTGATCGCCTTGGTGAGGCCCGCCAGGTTGGCCCAGCCCAGCTGCGTCAGGTCGAGATTGTCGCGCGAATAGGCGGCCTCGATGTTCCAGGCCCAGCTGTCGCCGAAATGGCCGTTTAGCCCACCGGACACGCGATAGACCTCATTGACGCGTCGGCTGCCAGCCGGGACGTCGCCGAACAGATAATAGATTCGGGCCGCGCCATTCGCGGGATCATTTGCATAGGCAGCCGCATAGGGATTGTTCGGGTTGAGCGTGCGGCCCGCCGTGGCCGGATCGGCGCAGTTCACGCCCGACGGACAAATCCACACCGGAAGCACGATGCCCGGGTTGCTCGTCGCGGTCGAGGGCTGGCCACCAAAAGCCTGGGTCTGACGGATGGCGCGCGGCGGCGTTATGATGTTGACGCGGTCGCGCACATAGCTCGCGGCGACATAGCCCTCGATATTGTCAGCGAGACGGAAGCTTGCCCGGCCCACGACATCGAAACGCTCCTGCTGAGGCAGGATCTGCGCATATTCCTTGGTAATATCGTGCGCACAAGCCGTGCCGACGCGCGACGAGGTGTTTTCGGAATAGGTTCCGTAGAGGCAGTTCGCCAGGGGCGTCAGAGAGGTAAAGGTCGTGCTCAGGTTCGTGACCGAGCCGGCGAGCGGATTGTTGAGGTCGGTCTGGCGCACCCGCGTGACGATCGCATCGGGCGTCGCGGTGGTCAGCGTGTCGTCGGCGCGGTTGTTATCTCTACCGCCCATCGCGCGAAGATCGAGCGTGTTGAACGGGAAGCCGCGCGAGTTCGCGGTGATGCGGCCATCGAACTCGTAATCGCCGCCAATGTAGACATTGAAGCCTTGGGCATCATAATCGCCGAAGCCGACGAGCAGATGCGCGCGATATTTCGCGCCGTCACCCTGCTCCGTGACGCCCGCTTCGCCGCCGCCTTCCAGGCCCGTCACATGCTTGCGCGTGATCATGTTCACGACGCCGCCGATCGCGTCGGCGCCGTACAGTGCGGACGCGCCGTCCTTCAGAACCTGCACCTGCTCGATGTTGACCATCGGGATGCTGTTGAGATCGGTATAGGCATTGTGGCCGTCGTCGTTCAGCGGGAAGTTGGTCGAGCGGAGGCCATCGATCAGCACGACGGTCGACGAGACGCCAAGGTTGCGAAGCGATATGGCCGAGCCGCCAGCCGAGAAGCCGCTCGTGAACGCATTGCCAATCGAGCCCGCGCCGTCGGCCGAGACCGAGCGCACCGCGTCCGTGACGTTCGTGATGGCGGCTCTCTGCAGGCTCTGCGCGGTGATCACGCTGATCGGAGAAGCAGTGGCCGTTTCCGGGTGCTTGAAGAGCGAACCAGTCACGACGATGACCTGATCCGACTCACCTTCAGCGGCCGCGGCCGGCGCATCGCCCTGCGCGTAGGCGGGAACGGCAAAAAATGCCAGTGCCGCACTGGACGTTCCAAGCAGCGCCAATGTGCGCAGCGCAACAATTTGCGAGCGACGAGCCTTTGTGTTTTCGAAAATATTCATTGCGAACTCCTTCACGCGAAGGATCGCCCGGAACTATCTTGCTCCGGGTCGGCCCCCTAGGAATGGGGAAGTTGTTCCGTAGCCACCCCTTCCTGTAAAGCAGCGCGACCGAGTTCAGCGCGCCATTCGCCCAACCGATGTGGCAGTTAAGCAACATGAGTAGCTAGTTGACTTCGGCAACGACGTAACTCTATTCAGAAAGAATATTTCGCGAAATTGCTAAGACGTGAAAGATTTATCTTTCGAGTAGGCGACTGACGCACTGTTCAATCAAAAGCACTCTTGAGTGTCTCCCACACTCGAATGGCATGGCTATTCATGGGATCTTGTTTGGCTGGGCGGACTGGTGATGCAGTGCCGCCACAGCCCAAGGGCCTGGCGTTCAACCACGAAATATAATTTCTCAGTCTCGCGCTCAGGGAACAACAAATGTCGCGGGGTCTATTCGCGCATCCCGCCATTTCACGGCCCAATGCAGGTGCGGCCCGCTCACGCGGCCCGTCGCGCCGATGCGGCCGAGCGGCTGGCCCTGCTTGACCTTGTCGCCCAGCTTGACCAGCAATTCCTGGCTATGCAGCAAGGCGCTGTTGAGCCCTTCGCCATGGTCGAGGATCAGGAGATTGCCTTCCAGCGTGAAGGGCTGGGCGGCGGCGAGGACCACCACGCCGTCCGCCGGCGCGACATAGGTCGTCCCAAGTCCGCCAGCGAGATCGACGCCGTTATGATAGGCAGCCGGTGTGCCGCGATAGATGCGCTGGGCGCCGAAACGCCCGGAAATCCGGGCCTTTACCGGCCATATGAAATTCTGCCGCCAACCGTCGCTGTCGCTGCGCACCGCGCGCGCGGCGACGATCTGCTCCAGCTCGCCCGCGCGCAGCTTCTGGAACTCCTCGCTGCTCTGCGCCCCGCCCAGCAGCGGTGCATCGACCTGCTCGATCTGCCAATTGCCGGGCGCGACGGCCAGCCGCTGTTCGATGACGATGTCCTGCTGGGTTTCGGCGCGCAAAACGGCTTCGGACGGCGCATCGCGATCGAATGCGATGAGAAACTGCCCATCATGCGTGAAATCGATACGCAGATCGTTGAGCATGAGTAACATCGTGTCGTGAGGCACGGTACCGCGCAGCGCAACGCCCTGGCGCGGCAGCCCGCTCAGATGGAAAGGATTGCTCTCCTCCGCAAATGCCCGGCCGGCGAGCGGCAGGGTCATGAGTCCGGAAACGAAAGCGCGCCGAGTGACCGTCATGGCCGGCAGTATAGCACGCGAAGCTGAACAGGAGATGCCGTGCGCATCAATCGAACAAATCGGACTGCGGCTTCGCATCGGGCTGTGAGACGCGTTTTGGCGAGCGGGGGGCCGGCGCAATACCCTCTTGGGTGACGGCGCCGATCTCGCCGTCGGCGAATTTGAGCGTGACCCGGCCTGCCGCACGGGCTTCTTCGCTGCTGCGCACCAATTTATCGCCGGCCATGACCCGGGCGAAGCCTCGCGAGAGCGGCGCGTCGGGATTGAGCGACTGGAAGAGGCGCGAGATTGCATCGAACCGATGCGACGCGTCCGCGATACGGCGCTCCACCAGGGCCGGTGCGAGGCGGATGCGCCCCAGCCGTTCATGGCCTCGGGCAACCTGCGCCCGCAGCAGAGCAGGCCGCAGCGCGCCGGAGACATCGGCCAGCTCATGCCGCGCGACGGCAAGCCTGTGCGACAGGCCTCGCCGCAGCCGCTCGGCGAGGTCGTCGGCCCGCTGCCGCGCCGGACCCAACAGATTGTCGGGCCGGGGCAGCAGACGCCGCTGCGCCTCCAGCCGCTCGCGCGCCCGCTCCATGGCTCGCGCGACGCAGCGCCCCATGCGGGCCTGCTGCTCGGCGACATAGGCCATGAGTTCGGCCCTGACCGGGACCGCCATCTCCGCGGCGGCAGTCGGCGTCGGGGCTCGCAGATCGGCGGCGAAATCGCACAGCGTCGTGTCGGTCTCGTGCCCGACGGCCGAGATGACCGGAATGGGCGACGCGGCGACCGCGCGCACGACGATTTCCTCGTTGAACGCCCAGAGATCCTCGATCGAGCCGCCGCCCCGCGCCACGATCAGGACATCGGGGCGCGGGATCGGGCCGCCGGGCCGGATCGCACCGAAGCCGCGTACGGCATTGGCGACCTGCGCCGCCGCGCCGTCGCCCTGGACCAGCACCGGCCAGACCAGCACATGACTGGGAAAACGATCGGCGAGGCGGTGGAGGATGTCGCGGATGACGGCGCCGGTCGGCGAGGTCACCACGCCGATGACCTTGGGCAGCATCGGAATCGGCCGGCGCTTGGCCGGATCGAACAGGCCCTCGGCGGCGAGCTGCGCCTTCATCCGTTCGAAGAGCTGCATGAGCGCGCCTTCCCCGGCCAGCTCCATGCTCTCGATGACGACCTGATACTTGCTGCGCCCCGGATAGGTGGTGAGCTTGCCGGTCGCGATCACCTCGATGCCGTCCTGCGCCGCAAAGGCGAGGCGTCCCGCGCCGCCCTTCCACATGACGCCGTCGATGACCGCCGCTTCATCCTTGAGGCTGAGATAGACATGGCCCGAGGCGGCGCGCTTGAAGCCGCTAATCTCGCCCCGGATACGGACATGGCCGAAGCGGTCCTCGACCGTCCGCTTCAGCAGATTCGAGAGTTCCGAAACGGTCAAAGGCGCGAGATTGTCGCCCCGCTGTTCCTGCGCTAACAGGCGGCGGGAACTCTCCTCTTCGTCAACGGAATCCTGCGACATGAATATCCTTCTGCTGGGCGGCGGCGGTCGCGAGCATGCCCTCGCCTGGAAGCTCGCGCAATCGCCGCGCTGCTCCACGCTCTATGCCGCGCCGGGCAATCCGGGAATAGCCCACCAGGCGAAGCTGGTCGATCTCGACCTTGCCGACCACGAGGCCGTCATCGCCTTTTGCGACGCGCACGACATCGGCCTCGTCGTGATCGGCCCCGAGGCGCCGCTCGTCGACGGCATCGCCGACACGCTGCGTGCCGACGGGATTCCCGTGTTCGGCCCCAGCAAGGCCGCAGCCCAGCTCGAGGGCTCCAAGGGCTATACCAAGGATCTCTGCATCGAGGCCGGCATCCCGACGGCGCACTATGTCCGCACCGCAAGCCAGGCCGAAGCCATGGCGGCCCTCGCCGATTTCGGCCTGCCGGTCGTCATCAAGGCGGACGGCCTCGCGGCCGGCAAGGGCGTGGTCATTGCCGAGACCCGCGACGAAGCCGAGGCAGCGATTGCCGACATGTTCGGCGGCGGGTTCGGCGGGGCCGGCGCGGAAGTCGTCATCGAAGCCTTCATGACCGGCGAGGAAGCGAGTTTCTTTGCCCTCACCGACGGTGTCAGCGTCGTCCCCTTCGGCTCCGCCCAGGACCACAAGCGCGTCGGCGACGGCGATACCGGACCCAATACCGGCGGCATGGGGGCCTATAGCCCCGCCACAGTGCTGACCCCGGCGCTGCGGGCACAGGTCATGGACGAGATCATCCGCCCGACCGTGACCGGCATGGCGGCGCGCGGCACGCCTTATTCGGGCGTGCTCTTCGCGGGGCTGATGCTCACGCCGCAGGGGCCTAAACTCATCGAATATAACTGCCGCTTCGGCGATCCCGAGTGCCAGGTGCTGATGATGCGCTTCGAGGGGGATCTGGTCGAGCTGCTGCTCGCCACGGCGGAAGGCCGCCTTGGCGAAGCCGCGCCGCCGGTCATGCGGCGCGAGGCGGCGCTGACGGTTGTGCTCGCCGCGAACGGCTATCCCGGCACGCCCGACAAGGGCTCGCCCATTTCTCTGCCGCTCGCCGCCGACGGCAGCATGATCTTCCATTCCGGTACGGCGCTGAAGGACGGCGCGCTGGTCTCCAGCGGCGGACGCGTGCTCTGCGCGACGGCAACCGGCAGCAATGTCACCCAGGCCCAGGCCGCCGCTTACGGCCTCGCCGACAAGATCAGTTTCCCGGGCGGCTTCTGCCGGCGCGACATCGGCTGGCGCGAAGTGGCGCGCGAAGCGGAAAAGGCGTAGCCTCACCGCCATGTTCGCCGGCTTCGCCAATGTCTGGACGATCGTCGGCCTCGGGCGGGACGTCGCGCCGGGTGCCTTGGTGTCCCTGCGCGTCGCCGGCGAGCAGGTCCTGCTCTTTCGAGATAGCGAGGGCCGGATCGCCGCGCTGATCGACCGCTGCCCCCATCGCGGCGTTGCGCTTTCGCTCGGCACGCTGCGGGACGGTATCGTCGAATGCCCGTTCCATGGCTGGCGCTTCGACCGGCAAGGCCAAGCCTGCCACATTCCGTGGAACCCCGACGCCAAGAAAGCCAATCTCGGCGCAACGGCCCTCCCAGTGCGGGAGGCCGGCGGTTTCCTCTGGCTCTACACCGGCTTCGATCCACAGGACGAACCAATGCCGATGGAGGCGCTCCTGCGGGACGATGTCGTGCTCTGCGGCCAGTCCGTCACCTGGCAAGTCCACTGGACGCGCGCGATGGAGAATATGCTCGATTCTCCGCATCTCCCCTTCGTTCACAGGAGCACGATCGGGCGCTTTCTCGCGCCCTATCTCGACCAGCGGATGGACCTGAACTGGACGCCGCGGCCCTTTGGCGCCGAAATCAACGCTCAAGTAAGCCCCGACCGACCGACCTCGCGGCTCGACTATCGCTTCCCGAACGCGATGGAGCTGTTCATCGATCCGCCCGGAAAGATCATGCATCTGATCGCGATCTGTCTGCCCGAAGACGAGCAGACGACCCGCCTGTCCATCTACACTGTCCGCAATTTCGCGCGCTGGTGGCTGCTCGATCCTTTCTTTCGCTGGACCAACGGCAAGATCGCGCGTGAAGACAAGGCCGTGCTGGAGACATCGCTTCCGAGCGAAGTGCCCGCGGCCAGCGAGGAAAAATCGGTGCGCACCGACGCGCCGACGCTCGCCTTTCGCAAAATCTATTTCGAGCGCATCAAGGCGTCGCGGGCTGCGAAACCACGCTGACGGCTTGCGCCTCGTCTGCGCGCATGCGAGCCAGCCGGGATGACGCTGGATTTCGCCCAAGCCTTTACCGACCGCCTGCGCGCCGACCTCAAGACCGCGATGCAAGCGCGCGCCCGCGACGAGGCTGGGGTGCTGCGCGCCCTCATCGGTGCCGTCGACAATGCCCAGTCGGTCCCGCTCGATCCGGCCTTCAAGCCGGCGCATGTCGGCACGTTCGGGGACAGCGCGAACGAAGTGCCGCGCAAGGTCCTGGGCCAGGCCGACATCGACGCGCTGCTGCAGCGCGAGATCGACGAGCGCCTCCATGCCGCCGCGGAAATCGAACGCGCCGGGCGGCCCGACCGCTCGGAAGTCCTCCGCGCGGAGGCTGCGATCGTCGCCCGTTACCGCGCAGCCTGAGCCTGCTCGCCGAAACCAGCCCGCCGATCAATCCGGAGAAGCGCTGACCCTTTACCCGCCGTCAACAAGCTGTCAGCATAACGACGCGGGAGAGGAGCCAAATATGGCCATAAATTTGTCGCCCCAGTTGCATGATGCGCTCACGCATTATGCCGAGCTCGAGGGAGCCGTCGTGTCGGCCGGACGGCGGTCGGATCCCGATCGCAAGCTTGATCTCGTGCGGGCGCGGCGCAAGTTTGCGGAGCAGCTCGGCCTGCTTGGCCTCCTCATCATCCAGGACCGCAAGCTGGCGGAGACGCCGGACATGCAGCAGGACATGAATCGCCTCTTCACGGCCTTCCGCTTCGCGCTCGGCCAGCACCAGGCCAATTGGCCCGCCGTCCGCATCGATGAAGACCCAAAGGGTTACGCGCAGTCCGCGTGGGAGGCCTACAACAAGTCCGATCAGTTCTGGGCCTGGTGCCTCGCGAATCTCAATTTCCGAAGGGATCCCAATGTCCGGCCCGATCGCCTCGTCTCGCCCCACGGTCCGCGCAACGTTCGCTAGAGTCTGCCATCCATATTGAACCGCTCGTCATTGCGAGGCCGGCGGACGCCGGGCGAAGCAATCCAGGGAGATCGAGGCAGACCTGGATTGCCGCGCGCCTTCGTCGCTCGCAATGACGATTCAGAATACGCCGGATCGGCCGCTAGTTCTTCGCCGCACTCACGAGCAGCTTGTCGATCTTGCGGCCGTCCATGTCGACGATCTCGAACCGCCAGCCCTGCTCGCTGAAATGGTCGCCCTCGGCCGGCAGGCGCCGCAGCACGGCCAGCGCGAAGCCCGCAACCGTCGCATAGTCGCGCTCCTCGTCGAGCTTGAGCTCGATCCGCTCGGCAAGCGCATCGATCGCCATCTGGCCTGAGACGAGCAGCGATCCGTCCTCGCGCTCGACCACCATCGGCTCCTCATAGAGATCGAGGTCCGAGACGAACTCGCCGGCAATCGACGAAATCAGGTCGGCCGGCGTCACAATCCCTTCGAAATGGCCATATTCGTCGTGGACCATGAGCATCGGCGCATCGGCCTCGCGCAGCACCTTGAGCGCGTCCATGGCATCGATCTGGTCCGGCACGATCGTCGCGGGCTGCATGAGGACGCGTAGGTCGATCGTATTGCCCTGGAACAAGGCCGCCATGACGTCGCGCGCCTGGAGGACGCCGATAATGTCCTCGACCCGCCCCTGCGCGACCGGCAGCCGCGTGTGCGGCGTCTCGGCCAGCTTGGCGCGGATCTCCTTGAGCGGTGCGTCCGCATCCACCCAGTCGACTTCCGTACGCGGCGTCATCACTTCGCGCACGGGCCGGTCGGCAAGGCGCACGACGCCAGAGATGATGGCGCGCTCCTCTTCCTCGATCACACCATGCCGCGTGGCTTCTGCGACGATCAGCTGCAACTCCTCGGTCGTGACATGATTGGGGGATTCCCCGCGCACGCGCAGCAGCCGGAAGATCAGCGCCGTCGATCCCTCGAGCAGCCAGACGAGCGGCGCCGTGGCTTTGGCCAGCCAGACCATCGCCGGCGCCGTGAGCATCGCGATCGGCTCGGGATTGCGCAGTGCATATTGCTTGGGGACCAGCTCGCCGATGATGAGCGACACATAGGTGGTGAGAATGATCGCGATCGCGAAGCCGACATTCTCCGCCGTGTCGGGCCGTACGCCCATCGCCTCGACATAGCGGCCGAGCGGCCCGCCCAGCTTGTCGCCCGAGAAGGCGCCCGCGAGGACGGAGATGCCGGTGATGCCGATCTGCACGGTCGAGAGGAAGCGGCCCGGCGCGGCGCCGAGATCGAGCGCTGCCTGGGCGCCGCGCTTGCCGATTTTGGCCAAGGCCTGCAGCCGCGGCCGCCGCGCCGAAACGATCGCAAGCTCCGAGAGCGCGAACAGGCCATTCAAGGCAATGAGCGCGAGCACGATCACGAGATCGAGCCAGGGAAAGGCGGGCAGGTCGGATGGTGCTGGCATGGATGTCAGCCCCTTCTGCCGGGTTTCGGCCTCAGGGACAACCATTTCGGAATATGCGCGCCAGTGCTCCTGCGAAAGCAGGAGCCTAGGGCCCAGCGGCGTGACATCGCCCTAGACTCCTGCTTTCGCAGGAGCACGGCAACTCTAGAACAAATGGCTGCCCTTGAGCCCGTCGATCACGAACTGGACCGCGAGCGCCGCGAGGATGACTCCGAGCACGCGCGTGATCACCGCTTCGACCTTCTGGCCGAGCAACCGCATCAGCGGCGCCACCGCCAGCAGCGAGATCAGCATGAGCAGGAGATTGGCGAGCAGCGCCGACAGCACCACGATGCTCGCTTCCATGCCGTCGGCGCGCGCCATCAGCAGCATGGCGGTGGCGATCGATCCCGGTCCGGCGATCATGGGCATCGCCATGGGAAAGATCGAGACGTCTTCGACTTCGGGCGTTTCCATGACCTTTTGCGCCCGGTCCTCGCGGCGCTGGGTGCGCTTCTCGAACACCATCTCCAGCGCGATGAAGAACAGCATGATGCCGCCGGCGATGCGAAAGCTCGACAGATCGATGCCCAGCACATGCAGCAGCGGACGGCCGACAAAGGCGAAGGTGATGAGGATGGCGGTCGCGACGATGACCGCGCGGATGGCCATGGCATTGCGATGCGCCGGCGTCGCGCCGCTGGTCAGGCCGAAGAAGATCGGGGCGCATCCCGGCGGGTCGATGACCACGAAGAAGGACACGAAGGCAGATAGAAACAGTTCGATCATGAACTCTCTTCGACGTGCTCGTCGATGATGGTCATGTCCTTGCCCTCGTAGCGCATCTTGATGACCAGGCTCCGCGCCTTGTCGCCGCTGGTCCAGGCCCAGCGCAGGCTTCCGTCGCGCGACTGGCCGGTGCCATTGGCGGGCGCCGGATCGGGAATGCGGACCACTTCATATTTGGGCGGCTTGGGACGCCTGTTTCTGCCTGCGCCTTCGCTCCATTCGCGCAGGTCCGCCTGGGCGGGCGTCTCGCCCGCGACCTGCGGGCTGACACCCGGAGCCCGCCGCGCCGGGCATTCGGCGATCTTGGCGTCTATGCCGTCCTCCTCGACATTGGCACCAAATGCCCTGGTGCTGCCGAAGTCCAGCGCCCATTTATAGCTGCCATTGTCCTGCTGGCGCCATATTGTGATGAAGGTGCCGGTCGAGCCGTCGGGACGCTGCCAGGGGCCGGTCGAGACGGCATAGCTGCCATCACAGGCAATGAAGACCTTGCCCGGCTGCCAGGCGACGGGCTTGGGCGGGTCCTTGCGGCCCTTGAGGAAGCGCTGCGCATTTGTGGCAAGGGGCAGGAACATGATGCCGTCCTTGTCCGCCGTGTCGCGGAAGGCGGTCCACTGCCCCTTGTCGCGCGCCAGCTTGGCGAAAGCGATCTCGGCGGCCACCACCGCGCTCGGGTTCGCGCTGCCCATGAGGCCGACGCCCCGTGCACCCAGGCTCGGCTGCAGCTCGAAGCGTTGCTGCGCGCTCGCGCCGACCGCGCCCGCGAGGAGCGCGGCCGCGGCAAGACGGGCAGCAGCGCGGATCAAAGGCCCTCGGGCATTGGCAGCCCCTCGCGAGCCGAAGCCGCCACGAGCGTGTTGCGCAGAAGCACGGCGATGGTCATCGGACCGACGCCGCCGGGGACGGGCGTAATGCCCGCGCAATGGCTGATCGCGCCGGCCGTATCCACGTCGCCGACGATCTTGGTCTTGCCTTCTTCGTCCGCCGGAACGCGGTTGATGCCGACGTCGATGACCGTGGCGCCGGGCTTGATCCAGCTGCCCTTGACCATCTCGGGACGGCCGACGGCGGCAACGACGATGTCGGCACGGTGGACGACACCGGCGAGGTCGTGCGTGCGGCTGTGCGCGATCGTGACCGTGCAGCTCTCGCCGAGCAGCAGCGCCGCCATCGGCTTGCCGACGATGTTCGAGCGGCCGATGACGACCGCTTCCTTGCCGGACAGGTCGCCAAGCTCGTCCTTGAGCAGCATCAGGCAGCCCATCGGCGTGCAGGGCACGAGGGCAGTCGGATCGCCGACCGCGAGCTTGCCGGCATTGACGACGTGGAAGCCGTCGACATCCTTGGCGGGATTGATCTTGGCGATCACCTCGGCATCATCGAGATGCTTGGGGAGCGGCAGCTGCACGAGAATGCCGTCCACGCTCGGGTCGCCGTTCAGTTCCTCGACGAGTTCGAGCAGCTCTTCCTGGCTGATCGTCGCCGGACGCTTGAACTCCAGGCTTTCCATGCCGACCTCGACCGTCGACTTACCCTTCGAGCGCACATAGACGCTGCTGGCGGGGTCCTCGCCGACGAGGACGACGGCCAGCCCCGGCTTGCGCCCGGTCTTCGCTACAAAATCTGCAACGCCCAACGCGACGCGCCCGCGCAGCTTCTCCGCGAACGCCTTGCCGTCGATCGTCTTGCCCAAAGTCATGTCCCTGTCCGCTCCTTGCTCGCGATCTGTCTTAAGAGGTCTTCGGCATCCGGCGTGCAGTCCTTGAGCCGCAGGCGCTTTAGCCTGCTCGTGTCCCCTGTCTCCAGCAAAATCGACGAGGCAGGCAGCTTCAGCGTCCCCGCCAGAAGCGCGAGCAGCGCCGCATTCGCCTTACCCTTGTCGGGCGGCGCAGTGACGCTGGCCTGCAACCAGTTCTGGCCCTGCGCATCGGCAAAGACGCCGCCGATGCGCTCGCGCGACGATTTCGGCGTCAAGCGGATCGAAAGGATGAGGTCGGCGCCGTTGCGGCGCAGCGGCATCAGTAGCCGATAGCGCGCGAAACCGCGCCCAGCACCGGGCCCTGCAGGATGATGATGCCGATCAGCACCACCATCGGCGAGAGATCGAGCGCGCCGAGGTCCGGCATGATCTTGCGGATCGGCCGGTACATGGGCTCGGTGAGCTTATCGAGCGCGATCCAGATGCTGCGGATCACGTCGTTGCTGGTGTTGATCACGTTGAACGCGATCAGCCAGCTGAGGATCGCCTGCACGATGATGATCCACCATGCGACGTTGAGAAGGATATATGCCGTTCCGACGAGGGCCTGGCCCATGAATTGTTCCTGTGCTGTCCTGAAGCGATGCCGGAGAGTCTAGCCTAGCTAATACACCTCGGCAAGTTTGAAGGGGCGAGTGGCAGATGCCCCTTTCCTCTCCCTGAAGGAGCGAGGAGAAATCAGAGCCGCACCAGCGTGCCCGCGCCGCGCTTGGTGAAGATCTCGAGCAGCATGACGTGGGGGATTCGTCCATCCAGGATGACCGCGGCGTCGACGCCGCCCTCGACCGCGGTAACGCAGGTCTCGACCTTGGGGATCATGCCGCCGGAGATGGTGCCGTCGTCGATCAGCCCGCCGATGTCGGAGGGCTTGAGATCGGAGAGCAGGTTCTTCTCCTTGTCGAGCACGCCCGCCACATCGGTCAGCAGGAAGAACCGCTTGGCCTTGAGCTCAGCCGCGATGGCTCCGGCCATGGTGTCGGCGTTGACGTTGTAGGTATGTCCGTCCGTGCCGATGCCCACCGGGGCGACGACCGGAATGATGCCCTCGCGCGCGAGGCTGTCGAGGATGCGGCGGTCGACCTTTACCGGATCGCCGACGAAGCCCAGGTCCACATTGCGCTCGATGCCGCTGTTCGGATCCGGCGCACGCTTGTTGCCCACTTTCTCGCACAGCACCAGCCCGGCATCCTTGCCGGAAATGCCCACGGCACGGCCACCCGCGCCCGCGATCCAGCCGACGATCTCCTTGTTGATCGATCCGGCCAGGACCATCTCCGCGACCTTGGCGGTCTCGGCATCGGTGACGCGCAGCCCGCCGACGAACTTGCTCTCGACGCCGAGCTTCTTGAGCATCGCGCCGATCTGCGGCCCGCCGCCGTGAACGACCACGACATTGATGCCGACCATCTTCATGAGGACGACATCCTCGGCGAAATCGCGCGCGGCCTCGGGATCGCCCATGGCGTGGCCGCCATATTTCACGACGAACGTCTCGCCGGCGTGGAGCTGCATATAAGGCAGCGCCTCGGTGAGAATTTCAGCCTTGGCGAGCAGCGCCGGATCGGGCGCGTGGGCATTGCCTGTCATGATGAGCAGTCCTTAGCGGTCGAGGCGGCGGCCGAGCGCCACGAAGACATAGATGAGCGGCGGCACCAGGATGGTCGAGAGCAGCATCTTCGAGATGACCTGCCCTTCCATCACCGGAATGACCGGCTGCACGCCATAGAAGGCGACCGAGATGAAGATGACGGTGTCGACGATCTGCGACAGCAGACCGGCGATCCAGGCGCGGAGCCAGAGCATGCCGCCGGTGCCCCCGCCCTTCAGCCGCGAGAAGATGGCGACGTTCAGCGTCTGCGAGATGCCATAGGCGATGAGACCGGCGAACTGCATGCGCGCGCCCTGCCCGAGCAGCTTGGCGAAGATCTCCTGATCGCCCCAGAAGGATGCCGGCGGCACCAGATGGATGACCGTCATCAGCAGGATCATCGAGACGATGAGCGGGACGAAGCCCCAGCGCACCAGCGCATTGGCCGCGTCGCGGCCATGCAGTTCGGCCACCGCGCTCGACAGCACCACGAGCAGCAGGAAGGCGAAGATGCCCGATTCCACCGCCAGGCTGCCGAGCACCGGCCAGGTGCCCAGCGAGGCCAGCTTGGTGCCCAATATGCCCGCGAGCACGACAAGCCCGCCGTAAAGCAGCGAGAAAACGAACAGCGAGCGCGGCACGACGGCAGGAGCGGCTTTGGTCATATCCTGCCCTTATCGGCTTTGCGTTCCCGCGAAAAGAGCATGTCGTGCAGCGCACGCAATCGTCGGCACGAAGAGAGAAGGGGCGGCGACCTGGTGGACGCCGCCCCTTAAGGTAGCCGGTCAGGCGTGACCGGCGGGGGTAGTCGGACTCGCGAGACGCCGGACGGCCGGTCCGGAGGGTAACTGGCGCGCAGGAGCGCGAGGCCGTGCCGAGGTCACGCTGGTATCGCTCTAGCGCCGCCCCATGACCGCCAAGCGGCACTGATTTTACAGTTCCGTGACTCGCAATCAGCCCCGATTGCCCAGCGCGGCAGGGCGGCTATAACAGGCCGGTTACGCGGCCCGCTCGGCACGCGCTCCCTGGGGGACGGAAAGACCTTATGCCCATCGTGATCGGCCTTGGCGGCATTGCCGTCATTCTCGCCATTGCCATTCTCTTCTCCAGCAATCGGCGCGCAATCCGCCCCAGGGTCGTCATCCCCGCCTTCCTGCTGCAGGCCGGCATTGCGATCATCGTCCTCAAAATCCCCCAGGGCCGGCAGGCGATCAGCGTGATGGCGGGCGGCGTGTCCGATCTGCTGAGCTATGCACAGGCGGGCACGAACTTCATCTTCGGGCCGCTGGCGGACGCCAAGATCGGTGGCTCCAGCTTCGCCATCTCCGCGCTGCCCGTGATCATCTTCTTTGCGAGCCTCGTCTCCATCCTCTATTATCTCGGCATCATGCAACTCGTGGTGCGCTGGGTCGGTGGCGCCATCGAGAAGGTGACCGGCGTCTCGAAGGTCGAGAGCTTGTGCGCCGCCGCGAACATCTTCGTCGGCCAGAGCGAGAGCCCGCTGGTCATCCGCCCCTATCTGGCCGGCCTGACCCCCGCGCAGGTCTTTACCGTCATGACCAGCGGCATGGCCGGCGTTGCGGGCACGATTCTCGCGGCTTACGCCTCGATGGGCATCAAGATCGACTATTTGCTCGCGGCCTCCTTCATGTCCGCGCCCGGCGGCATATTGATGGCCAAGCTGCTCATGCCGGACACGGTCAGCCCCAAGGTGCTCGACGAGGAGATCGCGCTCTCCGAGGCCCGGATCAGCGGTAAGGGGCCGGCGGCGCTGCTGCCCGAAGGGACCCCGGGCGAGCCCATGCCCGAAGCCAGCCATGACGAGGAACGCCCCGCCAACATCATCATGGCGGCCGCGCAGGGCGCCCAGACCGGTGTGAAGCTCGCCGTGGCGGTGGGCGCGATGGTGCTGGCCTTCGTGGCCTTGGTGGCGCTGGCCAACGGGCTGCTCGGCGGCATCGGCAACTGGTTCGGCTATCCGGACCTCAGCTTCCAGCTGATCCTCGGTAAGATCCTGGCGCCCATCATGTGGCTGCTCAACGTGCCGTGGAATGAGGCGCAGGCGGCCGGCGGCCTGTTCGGCACCAAGGTGGTGCTCAACGAGTTCGTCGCTTTCATCGACCTGAGCCAGATGAAGACGCTCTCGCCGATCACGGTCGCGGTCGTCACCTTTGCCTTGTGCGGCTTTGCCAATTTCTCGTCGATTGCGATCCAGATGGCGGTGACCGGCACGCTCGCGCCCAATCAGCGGCCGGTATTGGCGCGGCTGGGCCTCAAGGCATTGATGGCCGGCAGCCTCTCCAACCTGATGAGTGCCGCGCTCGTCGGGCTGATGATGAGTATCTAACTTGCAAGTGCTCCTGCGAAAGCAGGAGCCTAGGGCGAATGGGCGCTGGCGTTGCGCCCTGGACTCCTGCTTTCGCAGGAGCACTGCGCTTCAGTTCGTCTTGGCCTTTCGCCCCGTCAGCACCAAGGTCAGCACCGCGCAAACCAGCGCGAAGACGGCCAGCGCCAGAAAGGCTGTCATGTCTTCGCCCGCATTGGCGCCACGGATGCGGCCAAGCGTATCCGGTCCGACATAACCGCTGATCATCGCCAGCGCATTGATCCAGGCAATGCCGCCCGCCGCCGCCGTTCCGGAAAGGAACTGCGTGGGCAGCGTCCAGAACACGGCCAGCCAGGCAAGCCCGCCGGCCGCAATCATGGCCAGCGCCACCATGGAAAGGATGGGCGCATGGCTTGCAAAGGCGAGCAGCAAGAGCCCTGCGCCTGCAGTCAGGGATGACAATATGGCGTGCCAGCGCCGCTCGCCGGTGCGATCCGAGTGGCGCGCGACAAGCACCATCGCAAGCGCCCCAAGCCCCCATGGGATCATGGCGAGCAGGCCCACCGAAAAATAAGCTTTCTTGTCGATCCCGACTTCCTGCACGATCGTGGGCATCCAGAAGGTGATCGCATTGGCATAGACGCCGCGGCAGAAGTCGGCCGCCGCCAGTGCCCAGACGCGCCAGTCGCGAAAGACGTCGGCCATCCGCGAGCGCTCGCCATGACTCGCCTTGCGCGCCGCGTCGGCCTGCAGCCGGTCCGCAATCAGCCGCCGCCCATCGTCGTTAAGCCAGCGCGCAGATTGCGGCCCGTCCGGCAACATTGCCAAAATAAGGAAGCCGACGAGCAGGGACGGCAACGCTTCGAGCAGAAACAGCCACTGCCAGCCGCGCAAGCCATGCAGTCCGTTCAGGAATTGCAGGATGGCGCCGGACAAAGGCGATCCGACGGCGCTCGCGAGCGGGATGGCAATGAAGAACAAGGCTGCGACATGGGCACGCCGCGCTGCCGGGAACCAGAAGGTCAGGTAGAGCATCGCGCCGGGAACGAAACCGGCTTCGGCAACGCCGAGCAGGAAACGCAGCAGATAGAAGCTGAACTCCGCGTCCGTGCACCCAAAGGCGGCCGAGACCGGTCCCCAGGGAATATGATCGGTAAACGTGAAAGCGGCCGAGGCGAGGCTCCACGTGATGGCAATCCGCGCCATCCATCGCCGCGCGCCGACCCGCTGGAGAATGAGATTGCTCGGCAGCTCGAACAGGAAATAGCCGATGAAGAAGATACCGGCACCGAAGCCGAAGACGGCGTCGCTGAACTCGAGGTCGCTCGCCATTTGCAGCTTGGCGAAACCGACGTTCACGCGATCGAGATAGGCCACGAAATAGCCAAGGAAGAGAAGCGGAACGATCCGCCACATGACCTTGCGATAGGTGGCCGCCTCGAAGGCGCCGTCGTCCCGCGCTGTGCTCGCCATGATCATCTCCCCCTGCCCGGCAGGCTAGAGGCTTGGCGCCGTCACAACAAGCGGCAGTATTTCTCCGCATCGGCTCAAAAAGCGCTGTCCTACACTGCCGGTTCGGTGGTCTGCGCGAGCGATGAGCAGGATGAGTAGGATGAGCGGCAAAACGGGTGGCCAGTGCGGGCGCGCGCATATGGGGATTTTTCTGTTCCAGTACCCGCAACCTTCACAACCTTTCGGCCGTCATTGCCGCTTGAAGTTGACGCTGCGTCAACTGCTACACAGCGGTCATGACTGATTCGCTCGACATCGCGCAGGTGGCAAAATTGACCGGCCTCACCTCGCGCGCGCTCCGATTCTACGAGGCGCGCGGCCTGGTGAGGCCGCTGCGCAGCGCCTCGGGACGGCGCCATTACGGACCGGCCGAACTCGAGCGGCTGCACCAGATCCTGGCACTCAAGCGCACGGGGCTCAGCCTCGCCCAGATCGAAAAGCTCACGGCCGGGCGCAAGCTCGACCTTCGCGCCCTCGTTGCCGGCCAGGTCGAGGCGCTCGACGCGCAAAAGCGTGAACTCGAGGAAGCCAAGACGCTCCTCACCGCCATTCTGTCCCGCATCGACCGCAGCGAGCCCATCGATGTCGCGACCTTCTGCTCGCTGATCCGGCAAGGAGACATGATCATGTCAGAGGATAAGTGGGACGCCGTGCGGGCTCGCTACATGACGGACGAGCAACGGGACGAACTCAAGACGCTGGCCTCGAAGCTGCCCGCCGATTTCGACGGCGCCGACTACAAGGCGAAGTGGGAGGACCTCGGCAACCGCATCAAGGCGGCGCTGCCGATGGACCCGGCGAGCCCGAAGGCACAGGCGCTCCTCGACGAGTGGAAGGCCCTGATCCAGCCGTTCCTGGAGGCCGCCTCGCCGACAATGAAGGAAGGCTTCCGCAACCTCTATTCGCACTTCGACGAGTGGCACGAGGAGGTCGATTCCGGCTTCGATCCGGAAGTGTTCCGCTTCCATCAGGACGCGGCGCGTGCACGGGAGATGATGCAGAAGTGATGACGGACATCGACCTCATGGCCTACGCGACGATGGCCCTGGTCCTGACCGGCTGGGGCCTCATCGCCGCCTATGTCTGTCTTCGCGTGTGGAACGGCTGGCTGACCCTGAAGCGCGCCGAGCTGGAGCTGACGGCGCGCCTGGCTGCGTCCGATGAACCGTCCCTCATTCCGACGGCCGCCCGCATCGACCTGGCGGACCTCAAGGAACGCATCCGCAAGCTCGAAGCCATCGCCTCGGGCGTGGATCCGTGAGGGGCCGGCTCAGCGGGTCGGCACCGGCTCCGGGCCCGAATAGTCGTAGAAACCCTTGCCGGTCTTTCGGCCCAGCCAGCCGGCCTCGACATATTTGACGAGCAGCGGGGCGGGGCGAAATTTGGGATCACCGGTGGTCGTGAAGAGCACCTTGCAGATTTCGAGGCAGGTATCGAGCCCCACGAAATCAGCGAGCGTGAACGGTCCCATAGGATGATTGAGGCCGAGCCGGATTGCAGTGTCGATGTCGCGGACATTGGCAACGCCCTCGCCAAGCGCGAAAGCCGCCTCGTTGAGCATCGGCATGAGGACGCGATTGACGATGAAGCCGGGCGCGTCGAAGGCGTGCACGACCTCCTTGCCGAGCGCTTTGGCGAAATCGGCGACGGCGGCGACCGTTGCGTCGGACGTGCCAAGACCCCGGATGACCTCGATGAGGCCCATGACCGGTACGGGATTGAAGAAATGCACGCCGATGAAGCGCGCGGGATCCTGGCTGGCCTGAGCAAGCCGCGTGATCGGAATCGAGGATGTGTTGGATGCCAGGATCGCCTCGGGACCGAGCAGCGGCGCCACGTCCCCGAAGATCGCGCGCTTGATCTCCTCCCGCTCGGTCGCCGCCTCGATCACGAGATCGCATTTGGCGAAGGGGGCCACCTCGCCGATCGGCGTTATCCGAGCAAGCGCCGCGTCGGCATCCGCGGCATCGAGCTTGCCCTTTTCGACGGCACTCTTGAGCCGCTTGGCAATGCCGGCCTTGCCCTTCTCGGCGAGAGCGACATTCACGTCGCGCAACAGCACCTCGAACCCGGCCTGCGCGCTGACTTGCGCGATCCCCGCGCCCATCTGGCCCGCACCGATCACACCGACGGTTAGCATGTTTCGTCTCCGTTCAAGGGCACTCTACCGCTACCCTGGCAAGTGCATTATGACGGGCTCGATGACAAGGCCGCTCTCCCGTTTTCTGCTGGTTTCGGCGTTCCTGCTGGGCACGGCAGCCGGAGCGCAATCGCCGCCGCAGCCTGCCGCGCCGCCCCCGCAGGTTCAGGCGCAGGTTCAGGCGCAGGTTCAGCCGCAGACGCCGGCACCCGGGACGCCTGCGCTGGGACGCCTGCGTGTGTTCGACGATTGGGCCGTCGCATGCGACAATCGCCTCAGCTGCAGCGCGGTCTCCCTGCTTCCGCAAGGCGCCGGCGAGGCTTATTCGGTGCTGGTCTGGATCGGTCGCGAGGGCGGAGCCGACGGCGAAGCGACCGTCGAGCTATCGGGCGCCTATGAGCTGCGCGGCAAGATCGACCTCTTCGTCGACAATGAGTCGGCAGGCCAGCTCATTGCCGCACGCGATATGGCGCGGGCCAACGGGCCGAGCGCGCTCAAGCTCATTCGGCGTCTCGGCAGCAGCTATTCTTTCGACCTGCGCGTGGGCAAGGCCAGCGTCGCTGCGCCGTCGCTCAGCGGCTTGGCTCAGGCCTTGCGCTACATGGACGAGCAGCAGGGCCGCGTCGGCAGCGAGGCCGCGCTCGCGGCGATTGGCGACAAGCCGGCAGGTCTCGCCAAGCCGCTGCCGGACGACATTCACTTCCCGATGGCTGCGACCGACATGCCGATCACGGGGCCGGTCGAACTCACTGCCGAGGAACAACAGGGTGCACGGGCGCTTGCCAAATGCGGCGGACGGCCGCGTGACCTGCCCATCGACCTGCACCCGCTCGATGCCGGCCATGTGCTGGCGCTCATCGCTTGCGATGCAGGCGCCGACAACGTCTCCAGCATCGTCCTCGTCGGCATGGGCGGCTCGGGCGGGCGCAGCTTCCAATATGCGCGCTTCGACCTGATGCCTGGCGCCACCGGCGAGCCGGGCGTGCCGCCTCTCATTGTCAACGCGCAATGGAATCCGGTGCGCGGATCGCTTTCCAGCTTTGCGAGGGGCCGGCCGCTGGGCGACTGCGGCACCAGCGAGACCTATGTCTGGGATGGCACGATGTTTCGCCTGACGCAGGCGCGCGCCATGCCGGTCTGCCGCGGCGCCTGGGAATGGCCTGTGCTGTGGTCGGCGACGCCTCTCGAAGCCGGTCCGATCAGGACCGCAAGCGGCGGGCCGGCACGATCTCCTTGAGCGCCAGCGCGAGAACCTCGCAAGAGGCCCCTCGCGCCGAACGGACGCGAAGGTTGGTGCGGCCAGAGCGTCGAAGCCAAGTCTATTTCTTGCCGGCCACCGAGTAGGTGATCGCGGCGTTGCGCGTCTTCTGAAACTCGGGAACGGTCAAGCCCTTGAAGGCGGCATAGACGTCGATGTTCCCGATACCGAGCACGGCCGCCATCTTTTCCAGCATGAAGAAGATCACGCCATAGTGGATCATGCCGATCCAGTTCCGGCTGCGGATCAACTCCTTCTCTTCATCGCTGAGATCACTCTCGGCGAAGAGACCTTCCTGATCCTCGACGAAGCGCTTGCGGAAGTCCGGTTCGATCAGGCGGTGCAGGAAGTGATTGATGCGGAAGCCCTTGACCGCACGATCGATGGTGAAGGGATACGTGCCTTCGATTTCCTCGGCACCAGCCAACTCGTGCTTCGCGCGGACGCGCAGGGCTTCATCGCTCTCCGCAGGCGGCGTCGCATCGCCGAGATCCTTGAAGAGCATGGTGGCGATCGCGGTCATGGAGGGAAGGAAGTAGCTCTGGTGCAGCTTCTCGACCTTCTCCGACAGAGCGCCCCGCATCAGCAGCCACATAACGACTTCGGCGCCTTCCCAGCCGCCGAGCTTGGCGAGATCGACGACCGTCTTGTCGAGCAGCGATTCCGGATTGTTGGTGAGGAGTTCCATGAACTCCATGTCCCAGGGCGTATTGTTGAAGCCGGCGCGCTCGCCATGGACCTGGTGCGAAAGACCGCCGGTGCCGGCGATCACCACCTTGATGTCCTTGGGATAGGACTGGATCGCGCGGCGCAGCGAACGTCCGAAATTCCAGAAACGCTTGGCCTTCGGAATCGGTTGGTGAAGCACGCCGCACTGGAGCGGGATCAGCTTGCAGGGCCAGCTGCCATTGTCGTGCGGCAAAAGGACCGAAAGCGGCGAAAAGGCGCCATGGTCGAGCCCCATGCCCTGCCAGTAAGCCAGGTCGAACTCATCGGCGACGAGGCATTCGGCGATGTGTTGAGCGAGGGCGGGATCGCCCTTGATCGCGGGCAGGTCGCGCTTGCCGCCACCTTCATCGGCCGGCGAGAATTCCTCGCCGATGCCGAGCGCAAAGGCCGAATAATGCGTGAAGAAGGAGGTCATGTGATCGTTGTAGACATACAGGATCACATCAGGCTTTTCCGCCGCCAGCCATTGCTTGACGGGCTCGAACCCCTCGAAGATCGGCGCCCAAACCGGATCATTCTGCTTGTTCGCATCCTTGGCGAACGCAATGGTGGGCGTATGCGAAACGGCAACACCGCCGACGATCTTGGCCAAAAGCCCTCTCCTTCCATCTTTGCAGAGCGGCTGAATCGCCCGCAGACTCCGATGCATGTCGCATGGAGTTTGTATGCGAGGCAAACGAAATTCCTTGATCCGGCGCAAGCCCGCAAGCGACTCCGTCCGCTTTCAGTTACTCGCGATGGTCTTGGCCACGTCTCCGGGCGGCGGCGCAGGTACAAGCTCAGGCACAGGCGTCGGAGCGGCGAGCGCAGGCGGTTCCAGCGCTGACATGCCTGGCAGATCGTAGCGGTTCATCGTCTGCGCGGAACAGGCATAGGTGGCCTGATTGCGCCAGTTGGCGTCGATCATCCGGCCGGCTAGGTCGGCCTGCTTGCTTGCGACGGCCTTCCGGGCGTCCTCGAGATGACGCGTCCAGAAGGTGCCGATGATCCTCTGACCGTTGGCAAGCTTCCCATTTACCGGCACGAAATCGCCCGCATAAACGACCTCGCCCGCCCCAACGTGGAAGGTCGGTGCACCGAAGCAGTTACTGATCATGGGAAGGACCGGCCCGACGATGGAATTGTCCAACACATAGTCGCCTGCCGTTACCTTCATGAGCACGACCTCATAGAGCGCCTTCTTGTCGCCGCTGGCGATGGCGACGCGATAGGTCGTCTTGTCGCCACTCTTCTTCCAGTCCTTGGGCTGATAGATGAGATCGCGGCCGGTAATGTCGTAGCGGGCAAGCGTCACCGTGCTGGAGCGGCCCTCGCTGCCCTTCGCGGTGCGGCGGTAGGCAAGCGCGACGAGACCTTCATTCTCGGCAAGTGTGATCGGCGCCGCGACATCGACCTTCTTGCCCATGAACAGCGCGCCGGCGCCGCCCAGTTGCCCGTTCAGGTCGAGCGCTGGATCGGACGCCTGCGTGAAGTCCTTCCGCTCGGTGATCTCGCCGTCGACTGTCGCGGCACCGACGATTGAGTTGAAATAGTCGTCGCGTTGCGCGTCGGTCATGAGCGCGATCTTGTCGGCCTGCGCCTTGGGCACTTCGACCAGCCGCCAGCCGCGAATGAGCAGGCATTGCCGCCGGTTCTGCCGCCGCTGTTCACCCTGCGCGATCATGTTGGCAAAGAGGCCGCCAAGCCCCGCGCCGATACCGGCAGCAAGCGGCGAGACGACCGCGGGATTGTAATAATAGGGGACCATACCACTCGGCGTACGCGAGCCCCTGGCGATCAGACGGCACTCCTGCCAGGCGGAATCATAGTCAGTCCGCGTGGCCCCCGGCTTGTTGTAGAAGCGCGTGTCCTTGAGATCGCGTGCGGCATCCTTGGCAATATCTTCGGGACTGTCGTCCGATACCGGCTGCTGCGCGACCGGCTTGGGTTTGTCGCCGCCGACCGGGACCATCATTGTCGCCTGGGCCAACAGCGGCTGGAGCGGCAGCGCGCTTCCCAGCAAGAAACCCAGCAGCTGCAGACGCAGCCCAACCCGCTTTCCCATGCAACCCTCCCCCAGTTCCATTTATCCAGGTTGGCTATCCAATTGACGGTGCGGAAACAAGGGCAACGAGAGCCGGTGGACGGGCACGGCACGCTGTGGCAGCCACAGCGTCATGGACGATGCACGCGCCCTCATCGACAAGCTTGGCCTGGCGCCTCACCCGGAGGGTGGCTGGTACAAGGAGACGTGGCGCGCGGCGGATATGTTGGGCGACCGCGCCATTGCGACGGCGATCCTGTTCCTGCTGGAAGAAGGCCAGCGCTCGCACTGGCATCGCGTCGACGCGACCGAGATCTGGCTTTGGCATGCCGGCAGCCCGCTCACGCTGTTGACGGCGGCGGGCGACCATGATGCGGTCGATGCCCATCTGCTCGGGGGCAATCCCCTGGCCGGCCAGATACCGCAGCATGTCATTCCGCCGGACCACTGGCAGGCGACGGAGGCCCGCCAAGGTTGGGGTCTCGTCAGCTGTATCGTTGCGCCGGGGTTCCGGTTCGAAGGCTTTACGCTAGCGCCTGCCGGTTGGTCGCCAGGCTCTCAACCCTGAACGTCCGAGTTCAAGCGAATCGGTAAGCCGAAACCGCGCCCCCGAGCACGAGTTCGCCATAATCGTGGACGCCAGCCGATCCCGAAGCGCCCGCCGCAACCATGAGCGGGAGCAGATGCTCTTCGCGGGGATGGCAGAAGCGCGCATAAGGCGCCTCCGACCAGTGCGCGAGCAAGTCGGCCCGCTCGGGCAGATGCGCGATCGCGGCCTGGGTCAGCCAATGATCGAACGCGCTTGAAGGTTCGGCGACGCGCGGATCGCCATAAGCGCGCAGATTGTGAAAGCTCATGCCCGAGCCGAGAATCAGAACGCCCTCGTCGCGCAGAGGCGCGAGCGCCTGTCCGGCACGCAGATGCAGCATGGGATCGAGCCCCGTTTCGAGGCTCATCTGGACGAGCGGAATGTCCGCATCCGGAAACGCGACTTTCATCGGCACGAACACACCATGATCGAAACCGCGCGATGGATCTATGCCGGCCGGAATACCGGCGCCGTTCAGTAGCTCGACCCCACGCGCCGCCAGCCAGGGCCCACCGGGCGCGGGATAGGTCAACTCGTAGGTGTGCGGCGGGAAGCCATAATAATCGAAGATCAGCCCGGGCTTTTCGGCGCCGGTGAAGCCGAAGCCGCCGCGCGTTTCCCAGTGGCCTGAGATGATCAGGATGGCGCGGGGCCGCTCGGGTAGGCTCGCAGCAATGCCACGCAGATAGGCCTCCATCCCGGTCCAATTTCCATTGGGATCGGGCATGAAGAAGCATGGCCCGCCGCCATGCGGGATATAGAGGCTCGGCTGGCGAACGGGGTTCGACGCGGGTGCTAGATTGGGCATTCATGCTATGTAGGAGGTCGAGCGCCGAAACGACAAGGGGCGCCCCGCCGAGGTTGCGGCGGAATGACTCGACTCTCGGTTTGGATGAGAACAAAATAGGAACATAGACCGATTCGGAGATGATTATGATTGCCGTGCCAGCGCGTTCGCCCATGCTTTATCGCTATTTCTTCGCCTTGCTGCCCGACGAGATCACCGGGCGGCGCGTCCGTGCTTTTTCCGAAGCGCAGTTCGGCGCGAAGGGATTGATGCGCGCCGACAGGCTGCATGTGACGCTGGCCATCACGGCGGATTTCGATGCGCATTTCCCAGCGCTGATCGAAGCGCTGCGCCGGGCCGGTGAAACGGTTGCTGCCGAGCCATTCACACTGGTTCTGGACCAGCTCAGCCGCGGAAGGGACACGGCAGCGTTACGGCCCGCGCACAGCTTGCCGCCGCTGCGCGCGCTGCAATCCGCAATCGTCAGAGCTATGACCGAGCAAGGCGTGCCGATGCGGCCGCAGTGGCGCTTCAACCCGCATGTGACGCTGATCTATCGCAAGGGCGAGCCCGTCGTCCGGCCCGTGCCCGATCTCGGCTGGCCGGTGCGCGAGTTCGTGCTGATCGAGAGCGTGGTCGGCCTGACTCGGCATAACCTGCTCGGACGCTGGACGCTGAGCGCGCCACAGGCTTCGCTCTTCCCCGAGTGACGAGGGCAGCCGTAAGGGAACGTCTGGCGCAACTGCGCATTCATCACCCATGATCCGCAAGCTCAGTTCCGGCCAGTATCGCATTTATTCGCGCAAAACCGACGAGAACGGGAAGCGCCGCAATCTCGGGACGTTCGAGAGCAAGGAGGCTGCGCAGAAGCACGAGCGGGAAATCCAGTATTTCAAACATCACTGAGCGGAGAGAGGCAGGGGCATGCCGCACAAGCGCAAATGGTCGCAGGACGTGACCGAGCACAGCAATGCGCTCGATCTCGAACGCGACGTGTTCAAGGGGCATGACCCCCGCGAAATCGCGCAGTCGCTCAAACGCTCCGCCGAGGCGAGCGGACGCCGCAAGGCCACACCGTTCCGCTCGGCCATGTCGATGCTCACCTTCTACATCAACCGCGCGGGGGACGGCCTCGACGACGAGCAGCGGCGGATACTCGAGCGGGCGAAGGAGGAGCTGCGCCAGCTCTTCAACAAGCCGCACAAGGATTGACGCAACTCGCCCGCATGGAGCGCCGCGAAGGGCGCAAAGTGCACACTCGACAGGCGGATCGTAAACGATAGGATCGGCGCGGTTCCACTTGGGGGAGTCGGTCCATGCTGCTCGGTTTGTCGCTCGCGCAATTCACAGTGCTTCACGTCATCATCAGCCTTATCGCCATCGCGGCGGGGCTCATCTTCTACGGTTCGCTCAGCACCACCGGCCGCTGGCCCGGCTTCGTGCACGGCCTCTTCATCGACTTCACCGTACTGACGTCGGTCACCGGCTTCATGTTCCCGTTCAAGGGCGGCCCGCCGTTCATCTTCGGCGTCATCTCGATCGTCCTGCTCGCGATCGCGCTCATCGCCCAATATGCCGGCAAGCTCGAGGGCAAGTGGCGGCGCATCCATCTCGGCACGGCGCTGGTCGCGCAGTGGCTCAACATGGTGGTGCTCGTCGTGCAGAGCTTCCAGAAGGTGCCGCAGCTCAAGGCCCTGGCGCCGACCGGGGCCGAACCGCCGGTGCTGGCAGGCCAGGCCCTGATGCTGCTCATCATCCTGTTCTTCGCCTGGAAGACGATCGTCCGGCCCGCGGTGCCCGCCACCGCTTGACCGCCTCGAAGGGCCCTAGCTGAACAGCCAGTGCCCGATCAGGCGGCCATAAGGCAGGGTGAAAAAGCCCGCGATCAGCAGCGCGCCGATGACCATGCCGCGAACGGACCGGCGGTGGCGCTTGTGGTCGTGTCGCCGCGCATAAAGCACGATCAGCGGCACCTGCACGATCGTGAGGATCGAGAGCAGGTGGATGTACGAGAAGTGGCCGGGATTGATCACCTTCACGAACAGGCTGATGAAGGCCGTGCCGAACAGGGCGATCGCCCAGATCCAGCCGAGGACCCGATGCTGGCGGTCGCCGCGACGGCGCAGCAGCATGACCGGCGTGAGCACCAGCGCGACGACGATCGTCGCCAGATGCGCCCAGATCAGCAGCGGGACGCGGGGCCACTCGGCCTGGCCCTTGAACAGGGCGACCAGCACCAGGACGAGAAAGCCGGAGGCGAGGAGCGCGAGGACGCGGTCGAACGTGTCGGGCGCGGTGGAGAAGCGAGCGGCGGGCCGGGCCCTTACCTCGGCGATGGCGGCTTCGATGGGCGAGCTGCTCATCGGCACCTCGCGGCAAGCAGCTCGGCGGCGAAACGGTATCGCGTATCGGTCATGCGGTCCCCCCAAAGGTCTGCCCGGCGATATTGGCGAAGCAGGCCGGCAATGGGAAGCCATCAATGCAACGCGCTCAATCCTCGCGGAGGCGCCAGCGGCCCCACTCGATGTAGCGGGTCTCGCCCTCGACGCTCTCGACCAAAGCGAACTCCTCGACCAACCAGGCGATCGGCTGATCCAGCAGGCGCCCGGGACGGCCGCGGCCACGATAGTCGAGGGTCATATGCGGCAGCGAGTTATAGACGGGCAGCCGCTCGAAATGGCCGAACAACGCATCGAGAATGGCGAGCCGGAAATCCTGCGCCGCGCAATTGCGGGTGCCGCCGGACAGCGCCATCGTCTCGCCGCCCTCGATCCGGTCGAACAGCATGAGGAAGGGCGCATAGCGAACGCGGGAGAGATGCCGGCACGCCGCCTCGAGATCCGCGTCGGTGAGCCAGCTGCGATCGCCGACGAGCTGGACGGTGCTGTGCAGCAGCTCGGCCGGGCGCTGCGGCGCGCATTCGTCGAGACCATGGATCATGCGCGCCAGCTCCGGCGCGGGCTTGGCCATCACATAGACCTTGTTGCGGCCCGGGGACCATGACGCGCCGCCCTGCAGGGCTTCGTCGACACCGAGATCGAAAAGGGGAAATCGCATCAGCCGGCCTCCTTTTGATGTTCCCTATATGTTCTCGCGTCGGCTTCGTCAAATCTGCAGATGAAATCCGCGCCACGACGGCCGCCACAGCCCAAGAACGTACGAGGCGGGAACGCGATCCATGCGATCGCGCGAAGGGTCGCGAGGCGGGCTATTTGCCCGCGGCCTGCTTCGCCTTGTGCGCGGCGATGTCCGCATCGATCTGGGCGATCCGCTGGCGCTCGGGCGTGTGGCGCGCGAGACCCTTCAGCCGGCACGTTGCCCACAATGCCTTGCGCTCGGATTCCAGCGCCTTGAGATAGAGATCGGCCATGGGGTGCCCTTAGCGCGTTGGTGCCGGTTAGAACAGGGCAGACGGCCTCATGCGCGGAGATCAGGCTTCCGGTGCGCGCAGCGGCCAGCGGCCATGCTCGACATGGGTGGTCTTGCCGACGATGCTCTCCATGAGGATGATCTCCTCGACCAGCCAGCCGATCGGCGGCATTTTCTGCGCGTTGAGCCGGTCGCCCTTGTAGTTGATCGTGACATGCGGCTCGGGCGTGGTGCCGAGCATGATCGGCGCGCGGCAGGCCAGCAGATGATTGATCAGCGCCTTCTGGAAGGCGCGCGCCTCGATCAGCGGGTCGCGGGTGCGGAGCGTCACGGCCTTGCGGTTCTCGATGCGGTCGAAGCGGAGCGGAAAGGCCGTCCCCTCGAAACTGTCGAGCGCGGCAATGGTCGCGGGCAAGGCGTCGGGCGGCGCATAATGCAGGTCCAGCAGCGAGACCAAGGTCACGTGGAGCAGCTCGGGCCCACGCCCGGGATCGTTGCGGGGCAGCGCGACGATCTGCGCCTGCACATCCGGCGGCGGCTTGGCCATGACGTAGAGCGGATTGCGGGCGCGCATGGGGGTGAGCGTAGCAGAAGAGTGCGGCGATTGCAGGGGGAACGGCGGGACAGAGGCCGGCGCGGGAACCGCGTCCGGTGCCGCGGAAGGTTGCGAAGGTTGCGCTAAGAAAACAGAAAACCTCGCCCCCGCCCGGTGCCCGCAATGCGGGGGCGCGGCGGCCAGGCCGGCGAAGGGAAAAAGCGATGAATCTGTCCATGTGCGGAAGCAAGGCATGGAACGGGGCGTGTAGGACAGCGAAATCTGGCGGCGCCGCGCTTGACCCGGTTCCCGGCCTCCAACAGAATTACCTATCCAGGCAGGAGGGCGAGTCATGGCCAAGAAGCATCAGGGGCGCTGCGCATGCGGCGCGGTCACCTTCGAATTCGATACAGATCCGGATTTCGTCGCGGTCTGCCATTGCCTCGACTGCAAGGGCGCGAGCGGCGGCGAGGCCGCGACCTGGTTCGGCATCCCGGCCGACGATTTCGCGCTACTGAGCGGAAACCCGACGGCCTATCGCTATACGGCGGATTCCGGCCAGCCGCTGGACCGCAACTTCTGCCCCACCTGTGGATCACGCCTCTACACGAGCAATCTGGGCAGCTTCCCCGGCATGGTCTTCGTGCAGATCGGCAGCCTGACCGACGCGACCGGGATCAGACCGGGACTGGAGATGTTCGTGAAGCGGCGGCTCGATTGGGTGGAGCCACTCCATATGCCCCAATTCTCCGACATGCCCGGATAGGAAGGCCTCAGGCGAGCGTCACGAAAACCTCCGCCTCGATGACCCATTGCCCGCCGAGCTCGCGCCACTTGGCGGTGTAGACGCCGGAGGCGGCCGGGATGTCGCCGCCCTTCTCGACGCCACGCCACTCGCCCTGCTCCAGCGCGATGGGCTCGACCTGCGAGACGGTGATGGTGGCGGGCAGGCGCTCGTAGACGAGGCGGTTCGGCGCAGCGAACTCGCGCTGCCAGACTTTCACCTGCGCATTGCGCCCGGCGATGACGGCGCTGTCCGTGCCCGTGACCATGACGCAATCGCGCGCGAGGATCGGGCCGATGGCGGCGTCATCACCGTCCGCGATGGCGCGATTGAAGGCGGCGCGGCGGGTGCGGATGAGGAGGTGGGGAGAGAGAATGTCGGCCTCGACAGTTTTGTGAATTGCGCAAATAATATATTCTGAGTGCAGCATAGCGGGGGTAGCAAATGCGGCGCAATGAAGACGATCTTCTGCGAGTCTGGAACCAACAACTCATTCCAGTGATCATTCGCCGAAATAAACGGGGTCAAAAACACCGGCTTCGCTTACCGTTCGCGGGCAGCAACCGGGAATGGCTTCGCGATGAGCGACGTACTCAACCAGTATGGCTTTCGAGCAAGAAATATTGGGAGATTCCCAAGAGCTGGTTCAATGACTTCGTTGATCGAGCTCTTAAAAAATTCGGAAAAATATATATCATTCAACCGTTTCGCGAGCAGGAAACCTGCGCCCCTGCTTGTCTGAACGCAAAGGGGCACGAGTGTCAGTGCTCTTGCATGGGCGCAAATCACGGTATCGGTAACGATGGTAGCTGGTTCGAGGTCGGTGAAACCTTTGCGACTAGGTGGACCGATGAAGAATGGGCGTGTCGCTTGTTGGTGGCGAAATGAAAACACCGTCCCTAACGGCCCCAGAGAAAAGGATCGCGAAGAAGCTGCTCGCCGATGGCGGCACATATCAAGACGTCCAGCAGCTGATTAACACGGGACGGACACCAACGATAAACCCGGGCAGGCTCGCTGGATCAGCAAACTGGGAGATTGAGCCCGCCACAGAGGACGATGTCGCGCGCTATAGGTATGAGAAGTCTCTTGTCGACCTAAAGAGCGGCCTCTCTCCCGTCGATGACGAGCGCCTCTTTCGTGCACGCGAAGCAATGATGGCGGCCGTGCAGATATTCAATAGCCCAACCATGCTATTTAAAATCGAAATATTTCCTGTTCTTAGCCAAATAGCGTGGACTTATCTCTTACATGAGTATTTCGTCCGGAAGGGCGTCCCCATCTTGGACGACCAAGGCAACTCCCTTCTTTTAAGTCAAATTCTGAATCGGGAAGATTGCCCTTTATCCGGCGATGTTAAAAAGAACCTGATCGCCGTGAAAACTTTACGAGACAACGTCGAGCATAAATTACTATCGTCAATTGGACGAACGTATTGGCCGTTGTTCCAGGCTAACTGCCTCAATTTCGATCAGACAATGCGAAAATTGTTTGGAGATAGTGTAGGTCTGGAACAAACACTGGCCCTTTCCCTACAGTTCGGTAAAATGCAGATTGATCAACTAGCTGATCTGCAAAAATATGATCTCACCCCGACAATTGCTGCAATTGACGCGCAAATTTCCCAAGCAGTCGGCGAAACCGGCGATGAAGGTCCGAGTTACAAGTTTAAGGTTAACTACACATTTGAGAAAGCTGTAAAGGGTGATGCGCACATTGTATTTACGGATAATAACAAAGAATCTGCGCAGATATCAAAAATTCTAACGAAGAAGGTTGTAGGGGACGAGTTGTGGCCATACAAACCTTCCGCCGTAGTGCAACGGATCAGGCAAGCAACGGGCGCAGATTTTACCATCCATCATCATCAACTTGCGTGGAAAAAATTTGGCGCACGCCCTAGAAGTGGTGCAAAGCAACCAGCGGACTGCAAAAAGGACTACTGTCACTATCATTCCGCTCACAATGATTACACTTACTCTGATAAATGGGTAGAACTTCTATTTAATGTCGTTCAAAATGCCGATGATTTTGCGGCATTGAAGGCATTTCAACCCAAATCCTGATTTGTGACGCACCTCACCCCGCCCGCTTCACCATCTCCCCGATCCAAATCGGCGCAAACGGTGACGTGCATCCCGGCGCACACGGATAGTCCCGATATACCCCGAGCCTCTCGCCGATGGCCAGTGCGCGTTCGCGATGCGTGGGGTGGTTGATGCCGATTGCGGCGAGCGTGTTGTTCATCGTCCATTGCGGCAGGCGGTGCGCGGTGGGCATGTCGTGCTCGATGCGGTCTAGCAGCGCGGGGATGTCCATTCCCTCGGGGCTCCTGGCGATGCGCTCGGCGGTGAGGCTCCAGCCGGCGCGGGCGGCGATCGGCTCGGGCGCCTCCATCCAGCGCAGGCGCAGCGCCTCCTTCTCCGGGTGCGCCTTCACGATGTAGCTATTGAGCCAATCCGAGACCTGCACCGTCTCGTTCGAGCGGACGAGGCGGTCCAGCTCGTCGGCCGAGAGCAGCTTGGGCTTCATGATCAGGACGGCGAGCAGGCGGGCCTCGAGAGTGCCGGTCTCCCACAGCTGCAGGGCGAGCGGGTGATCGGTCTTGATCGCCTTGGCGACCGCGCGGATGTCGCCGAGCTTCACGCCATATTGCGGGCCGGTGACGCCGGGGCTGTAGGCGGAGTCCTTCGCGTACTGCGTGCGCATCCGCTCGCTGCCGAGGGATTCGAGACGGGCCAGGGCTTCGTCGAGGGTCATGGTGCGCCTCCTCCCCACGCTGCGGCATATTGCCGCGCAGCCTAGCGCGTCTTCAGCGGGATGCGAACTGCACGAGATCCCACAAATTGCCGTAGAGATCGGCAAAGACCGCGACCTTGCCATAGTCATAGACCGCAGGCGGACGAATCCACTCGACTCCGGCCGCGGTGAAGGCGGCATGATCGCGATCGAAATCGTCGGTCGCGAGGAACAGGAATACGCGGCCGCCCGCCTGATCGCCGACATAGCGCGCCTGATGCTCGCTCGACGCCCGGGCGAGCAGGATGGTCGTGGCGTCTGCGGATGCGCCGGGCGGACGGATCGTGACCCAGCGCTTGTCCTGCGCGGGTTGATATGTGTCCTCGACCAGCGTGAAGCCGAGCCTGCCTATGTAGAAGGCGATCGCCTCGTCATAATCGCGGACGACCAGAGCGACATGGGCGAGGCGCGGCATGGCCCCCCTCAGTCGTGTTCGCGGCCGCCTGCGCCCATGTAGAGCTCGGAGCCGGTCTCCTTGAAGACCTTGCTCATCTCGGCCATGCCGGCTTCGGCTTCCTCGACGGATTGCCCTCCCCCCCAAACGGAGTCGCGGGCCTCCGTTTGGCCTCCCGCCTGCGGGAGGGGAGATGAAGCCAAGAAGCTTTCGGCGCCTTGGTTCTGCTTGGCGGCGAAATCGCGGACCTCCTGGGTGATCTTCATCGAGCAGAATTTCGGGCCGCACATGCTGCAGAAGTGCGCCGTCTTCGCGCCCTCGGCCGGGAGCGTCTGGTCGTGATATTGCTCGGCGGTGTCGGGATCGAGCGACAGGTTGAACTGGTCGCGCCAGCGGAATTCGAAACGGGCGCGTGACAGCGCGTCGTCGCGGACCTTGGCCGCCGGATGCCCCTTGGCAAGGTCGGCGGCGTGGGCGGCGAGCTTGTAGGTCACCACGCCGACCTTGACGTCGTCGCGGTCCGGCAGCCCAAGATGCTCCTTGGGCGTGACGTAGCAGAGCATCGCCGTGCCGTACCAGCCGATCATCGCGGCGCCGATGCCGCTGGTGATGTGATCGTAGCCGGGCGCGATGTCGGTGGTGAGCGGGCCGAGCGTGTAGAAGGGCGCCTCGCCGCACGCTTCCAGCTGCTTGTCCATATTCTCCTTGATCTTGTGCATGGGCACATGGCCCGGGCCCTCGATCATCACCTGCACGTCCTGCGCCCAGGCGCGCTTGGTGAGCTCGCCCAGCGTGTAGAGCTCGGCGAACTGGGCCTCGTCGTTCGCGTCGGCGATGGAGCCGGGGCGCAGGC
>JAGIAA010000016.1 GCA_017745115.1 Sphingobium sp.
GCTCGAGGACGCGTTCATCGACCTCGCCTTCGAGCAGGGCCCGGTGCCCGGCATGACCGCCAAGGAGATCAAGCGCTACATCCGCTTCATCGCGGACTGGCGCCTGGGCCAGCTCGGCTTCTCGCCCATCTACATGATCGAAGAGCACCCGCTCCCCTGGCTCACCCCGCTGCTCAACGGCGTCGAGCACGCCAACTTCTTCGAGACCCGCGCGACGGAGTACTCGAAGGGGGCGACGCGCGGCAACTGGAACGAGGTCTGGGACAGCTTCGACCGGAGGAAGAAGCTTCGCGCGAACGATGGGACGGAAGCGGCGGCCGAGGCGGATAAGACCGGCGGCGATGACGACATGTTCAAGCAGGCGGGGATTGCGGCGGAGTAGGAGATGGCGAAAAAGTCGTTACTCCTGATCCGACAATCTGGTGTTATTAAACAAATCCTCTCTGCTGGAGAGCGCCCGAATGGTGATTTGATTATCGGACTACCTATACATCGCAGTATGAGAACAAATGGATCTGACTTCAGGAAGCTGAAATCGAGAAAGGTTTCCATACACAGGAGCGAGAACAGCGGTTGCCCCGGATACACTTTCACACACGAGGTGCAATTTTGCTTCGGAAGGCCTCACAAAGGATATGCTTTCGTTAGAAAGGCACATGAGGAGTTTTTATTTCCTTTTTTTCACCAATTGGTAGGGCGCGCGCTCCCGGAAGCGCGAGAGATCGGCAAAAATGAAAATCCTATAAGAATTGCCTCTTATGATGCCGACGTAGATTGCCTTTTTCTGAGCGTGGTAGTGACGGAATCAACTCATTCTCTAACCGAAGCTAACAACATAAACTTGATCGTTATTCCATTTAGGTGGTTTAATTTAAATATTGTTTATGGATTTGCTCAGATTAAAACACCTCTAAACACTCTGGAAATTTTTGCATATTCAGGGGATGTCCGCGAAGGAATTCCAGTTATTTCCGAATATCGGAAAGACCTCTATTCTAGCGGAATCGAAAATCTCGACAAATTTATAGGCGTAAGCTTTGGCGCTTTGGTTAGATTAGCAGCTTCTAAATCACCTATAATAACACCTCCAACGCCGCCTCGAATATTCGGTCGACCACGGTTAAGCCTCAGCCGCCTTAGTCCTGAAGATCAAATGTTTAACGCTGGAATAATTCTGAATACCATCGCAAATGAACCCGGTCGCGATCGAATCTTAATCGAACCGAGCTGAGCCAAGTTTGAACTTGGTATATTCGTCCCTTGTATCAAGTAGGGAACCCATATCAGAATATCCTTCGCCTGCGGCGTGAAATTAACGTTCAAGGCCGAAGTCGCGGAGCACCTGCTCGGCGGGGATCATCTTTGCGCGATCCTTGGACTGCTCAAGGCCGCGCTCGATCTTTGCGCGCTTCCGGTCGGCGTAGCCGCGCTCGCTCGCACCGTCCGTCTCGCGGATCTTGTCTTCGGCGGGTAGGTCCGGCTTCATGCTTTCAATATGTTCGCAATTGGGTGACCGGCAACCGCCATTCACTCCATACTGGTCTCGCCTGGCTCAAGCCCGCTCAATTCCGCATCGGTAAACCGCGATGGCTGCCGCGCTGCCTTTGCCTCGACATCCTCCTTCGCAACGGGCGACACCTGCGGCGCCGTCGCCCGCTGTGGCTCGCGCTCTCGCGTTTCTTCGCCAGTTTCGCCGCTTTCAATCCCGCTGAGTTCGGCGTCCGACCATTTGCCGCTGTTTTTCGTCGTGCCCGCCACCGGCTCATCCGGCTTCGCGACATCCTTCATCGGCACACCCGGCTTTTCCGGCGTCACCGTCAATTGCGGATCACGTCCGCCGATATCCGGGCCGCCTCCTTTGCGCTCATGATGCGCATCGCCTGACGCGGCCTTCTGATAGGCCTTCGCCAAGCCGGCATCCTCATGCGTTTGGCCACCCATATCCTCGGTCTTGTCAGTCGAGGTGCGACCCTGGTCCTGTGTCATGGCGCCTGCTCTCCTCAGTTACGGTCGTGGATCTCGTTGTTGACGGCGTCGCTGGCCGAGGTGAGATCCTGGCCGGCGCCCTTGACGGTCGCGCAGGCCGTGAGCGGCATTATAGCAGCGATCAGCAGGAGGGTGAGCATCTTGCGCATGGCCGGTTCCTTTCCCGATTTATCGTCTCCGAAAAAGAACGCATGGGCGCAGGGCAAGGTTGCCCGGACGATGCGGGAACTCGGAAAATCCGCGGAAAACTGGCGGAAAACCGTGCCTTTCTGGCGGATGAACCGCGCGTTCCCGGGGCGTTCAGGAAACCAAGTGCACATTGCACCCGTTCCTCCCTCGCAGGGACTATGAGACAGAGACAAGATCAGGAGTGAGAGACATGTACAAGGCATTCCGAAACAGCCTCGCCGCCCTTACGCTGGGCGCGACCGTGCTGGGCGGCGTGACCGCGACCCCGGCCTTTGCGGACCGTCATGACAAGGGTGATCGTGGGGACCGTCGCGGCGACTGGCGCGATGACCGTGGGGACCGCCACGACAATGGCCGCCACAATGGCTGGGACAAGCATGACCACCGTGGCCCGGACCGCGTCGTCGTGATCCGCGACCGCTATGACCCGCCGCCGCCGCGCGTCGTCTATCGCTACGACTATAATTATCCGGATCCGCGCTATGGCCGCTATTACCAGCCGAACCGCTATTATCGCGGCGGCTATGCGCCGATCCGCGTGACGCGCGAGACGCGCATCTATTATGGCGACGATGGCCGCTATTATTGCCGCCGCAGCGACGGCACGACCGGCCTGATCGTCGGCGCGGTGCTCGGCGGCGCGATCGGCGACCGCCTCGACCGTGGCCGCTCCAGTGTGCTCGGCCTGCTGCTCGGCGCCGGTGCGGGCGCTGCGATCGGCCAGTCGATCGACCGCGGCCAGGTGGTCTGCCGCTAACGGATAAAGTCCCCCCGCATCCGGGCCGCCTCCCCCTTGAAACACGGCCCGGACGCATTCCTCTCGGGGGACGACATGGCCGGCATCGCAGAGCGCGGTGCCGGCTTTTTTCTTGAGCCATAACGGATCCTTTAGCCCCTCTCCCGCAAGCGGGAGAGGTTGGGTGAGGGTCTTGCTTCTCTCATATTGGCGCAGTGCCAACGATCATCCGTCAGATCAGCCCACACGCCGCGCGGCTCCGTCAGGAAATGACGGATGCTGAGAAAATCGTCTGGCGCCATCTGCGCAATCGCCAGCTCGATGGTTTCAAATTCAGGCGGCAAACTACAATCGGCCCCTTCGTCGTCGACTTCCTGTGTGTGGAGCGATCCTTGATCGTCGAGATCGACGGCGGGCAGCATTCCGAGGTGCGGGATGCTGCACGTACCGATTATCTTGACGCGCAGGGCTATCGGATCATGCGCTTCTGGAATCATGAAGTTGCAGAAGGGCTGGAGGGTGTTTTGCAGACAATCGCGGAAGCTTTGGAGCGGTAGAAGAAGGCCCTCACCCAACCCTCTCCCGCTTGCGGGAGAGGGCTCAAAGGCTATTGCGCTAATCGCAGTAAGTTACCCTTCCCCGCCTTCGTCGGGGAGGCGTTCGCCGCCATAGTCGGGGATGGAGCCGTCCTCGTCGTCCATATTGTCCTCGCCATCGAAGGCGTCCATGTCGATGCGGCCGCTATTGTCCATGTCGATCATGTGGTCGACCACGTCCTGCGCGTCATCGGGCAGGATCTGGGTGGGATCGGGGCGGCCGCCGTGGACGCTGCCCTCGCCTTCGCGCGGCCGCTCGCCGCGGAACAGCGCCTCATCGGCGACGGTCTGGGCCTGGCTCTCGGTGTCGTCCTGCTCGACATTCTGCAGGTCGGGATCGTTGAAGCCGGCGTCCTTGACGCCGCTATTGGCCCGGGTCTCGCCGGACTTGCCCTGGTCGCTCATGCGTTGGTCCTCCTCGCGGGAAGGAAAAGGAGTCGACGGCGCGTCCCGCGAACCGCCTCGGCCCGACGAATTTATATCATGAAACCGGAACGCAAGGCACCCGTCGCCGTTCCCGCATCGGGGGCAAATCGGGGGGCGAACGGACCCTGAGAAGAACCGGCAGGAGAGTGCGGGATGGAACATGCCACCATCGAGGATCACCGGCGCGAGAAGCGGGCGCTCATCGAGCAGATGCTGACCGAGCCCTGGCGCGACTGGACGCGCGAGGGCGAGCGCGTCGTCGTGCTCCACGAAGTCATCGTCGCCGAGATGACGCGGCGTCCCCAGGAAGCCTCGCGCGGCCGCTGAAAAGGGCCGGAGATTGCTCTCCGGCCCCTCATATCAGCTGGCCGGCCGTCGGCTTACTTGGCGTCGATCGCCTGCGATCCGGCCTCGCCGACGGACTCGATGTCGCGGCCCACGCCCTTGACGGTCGCGCAGGCGCTCAGAACGAGCGAGGCGCCGATGACCAGGGCATAAAATGCTCTCATTCGCATGGGTTTTCCGTCTTTCTTCTCAGGGTTTCCAGGCATGGAACGCGCGGGAACCCGTTTGGTTGCCGGACGCTCGCGGCGGGCCGACGACCGGTTTTGAACTGAAGCGACGGCCCGATCATGCTATAGCGAGTCGCCTGCCACATGCCCCGAACGCAGCGGGAGAGCCGTGATGGAAGCCACCGAATTCGCAGACCATGTGAAGGAGCTGCACGCGCTCCGGAACAAGATGCTCGCCTTCCCCGAGGAAGACTGGCGGCGCGAGCGCGAGCGCGTTGCCGAACTCGAGACGCTCATTGCCGACGAAGCCCGGAAACAGGCGCACGCCTGACCGCCGACGGTTCGTCGCATCGGGCGGAACGCAGTGGCGGCTCGCGCGATATGGGAGTCCCTTCAGCTGGAGCTCCGCCGACATGAACCCCGTGACCATAGCGGACCGCAAGAACGAGCTGCGCGCGCTGCTCGATGCGATCAAGGCGCATCCCGAGCATGACTGGACGCAGGAGCGCGAGCGCATTCGCATCCTCAACGAGATGATCGCCGCCGACGAAGCACGCCACGTCCGGGCCTGAACCGCCCGCCATCTTCGCGGGCCCGATCCGGACTCGCCTTACCGCCCTTCCGCCCCGCCCCGCCGCAGGGCCCGCGACCTATGGGCACAAAGATACTGTTCCTGTCCCGTCCGGCCGTGCCATAGGCAGAGGGTCTGCGGAGAGAAGGGGACGGGAAAGCCATGACGATAGAGCGCTGCCAGCGGATTTCCGTGGGCTTGCTGTCGGCTGCCGCCGTGCTGGGCATCGCGGGCTGCGGTCCCAAGACCCCACCGCCCAAGGTCGAGAATATTGTCGTGCCGCTGCCTGCCAATGTGGAGGCCGAGCCGCCGCCGCCCGCGCCGCCGCCCGAGCCGGTACCGCCCGAACTGGTCAATGCGAGCCGGGGCGAGGACCTCTGGCATCTGCGGTCCGCGCTCAATGTCGCGGCGCTGATCTGCGACAACAAGGTCTACACCTCGCTGGTGCCGAATTATAACCGCCTGCTGACCGTGCATAAGGCGCTGCTCACGGCTGCCGTGCAGACCGAGCTCGACCAGTTCAAGCTGGTCGACAAGAAGAAGTGGCAGGCGCTCTACGACACCCACATGACCAAGATTTACAACCAATATTCGTTGACGCAGCAGCGCGACAAATATTGCCAGAAGGCGACGCAGATTGCCGGGCTTGCCGGCGACCTGACGGCCGAGGATCTCTCGAACCAGGCGACGGCGATGATCTTCCGCCTGAACCTCGCCGGCGAGATCAATCAGGCGCTGCTCGGCTGGGGCCCTCCGGGATCGCCCGTCGCGGCGGCGACACCCGGCACGGCCGTCGTCCAGTCCGTGCCCGCAGCCAAGCCCTAAAGAGCAGCCTGCCAGTCGCGGATCGCGTCGATCGGCCATGCGAGCATCAGCACATTCAGCGTCAGATTGTCGCGAATGAGCAATAAGGTGCCGATTTCCATGATCAACGCGAGCCCTAATGTGACCTTCCAGGGCAGCTTTTGCGCCAATCCGAAGCCGATCGCCATCATCGCGACGTCGCTCATGCTGTTGAGGACGGAATCGCCCGTATAGCCGATCGCGATCGTCGCCGCGCGATAGCGGTCGATGATGATCGGGGAATTTTCGAGCAACTCCCAGCCGCATTCCACGATCACGGCGAGCAGCAAACGCCAGCGCACCGCCAGCTTCGGCAGCGCGAAACGCAACAGCGCATAGAAGATCATGCCGTGGACGATGTGGCTGAAGCTGTACCAGTCCGCGAGTTGCTGGCTGTTGTCCGGCGTCTTGACGCCGCCGGCCCACAGACGAACCTGCCCGCAGGTACAGATCCACACGCGACCCATGGCATGCAGCGTGAACGCCACTGCCGCCATCACGAGAATGATGACGCTGCCCGCGCGGAGCACTGATCCGCGCATTGCGCCTGATCTCACTTGTTGATGGCGTCCTCGCCGGCCTTGCCCACGGATTCGATATCGCGCCCGAGCCCCTTGACCGTCGCACAGCCGGTTAGCAGCAGGGCGGCGCCCGCAAGAGCAGCGATGATAAGCGAGGCTTTCATGGGCGATCCTTCCATGGATTTGGTTCGAGTTCCCGCAGCTTTTCCATAGTCGGGAACCAAGCGCAATCGTCGCGCGCGCCGTCGCAGCCCGGCAACGCCACCGATTGACGCAGCGCGCATCTCGGTGCAACAGCGGCCATGGCCGAAAGCGACACCGTCATTGCCCAAAATTCAGCCAGCGGCTTCCGTCGCCGCGGCGTCCTCTTCGTCCTTTCCTCGCCCTCAGGCGCCGGCAAGTCGACCATTTCACGCAAGCTGCTCGCGGATGACCCCGGACTGACCATGTCGGTCTCCGCCACCACGCGCCCCATGCGGCCAGGCGAGCAGGATGGCGTGGACTATCATTTCGTCGACCTGCCCAAGTTCAAGGAAATGGTGGCCAATCACGAGTTTCTCGAATGGGCGCACGTCTTCGATCATCGTTACGGCACGCCCCGCGCAGCCGTGGACCGTGTACTCGCAAGCGGCAATGACGTGCTCTTCGACATCGACTGGCAGGGTGCGCAGCAGCTCTATCAGATTGCCGGCGGCGACGTCGTGCGCGTCTTCATCCTGCCGCCGTCCATGGTGGAGCTCGACCGTCGGCTACGTGCCCGCGCCACCGACCCAGCCGACGTCATCGACCGGCGCATGGCCCGCGCCCAGAGCGAGATCGCGCACTGGGACGGCTACGACTATGTGCTGGTCAACGACGATGTCGAAGCCTGCTTCCAGAACGTGCGGACCATCCTGCACGCAGAGCGTCTGAAGCGCAGCCGCCAGACTGGGCTGATCGGCTTCATCAGGAAGCTGAACACGCCGGTTTAATCCTTAGTGCTCCTGCGGAAGCAGGGGCCTAGGGCGAGATAGCGCCACATGCGCCCAGTGCTCCTGCTTTCGCAGGAGCACTGGCCTAGCCCGCCAGCTTCGTCGCGATTTCCGCCACGTGCTTGCCCTGGAAGCGCGCGCCAGCCAGCTCGTTCTCGCTCGGCTGGCGGCTGCCGTCCGGCCCGGCGAGCGTCGAGGCGCCATAGGGTGTGCCGCCGCTGACTTCGCTCATGATGACATTGCCCGGGAAGCTGTAAGGCAGGCCGACAATCACCATGCCATGGTGGAGCAACGTCGTGTGCACCGACTGGATGGTGGTTTCCTGGCCGCCATGCTGACTCGCCGTCGAGGTGAACGCGGCGCCGACCTTGCCGATCAAGGCACCCTTACCCCACAGCGCACCGGTCTGGTCCCAGAAATTGCGCATCTGGGCGGCCATGTTGCCGAAACGCGTCGGCGTACCGACGATGATCGCGTCATAGTCGGCGAGGTCGGCGGGCGCGGCTGCGGGCGCCTCATGATGCTCCGGGAGCTTCATGCCGGCCGCCTTGGCGACCTCTTCCGGCACCAGCTCCGGCACGCGCTTCACGTCGACCGTGGCGCCAGCGACCTCGCGCGCGCCCTCGGCAACGGCCTTCGCCATCGTCTCGATATGACCATAGCTCGAATAATAAAGGACGAGGATGCGCGCCATGCCACTGACTCCTTGAGGTTGGGACAGCGACGGTCTTGTCAGTCCTTCAGGGCGTCCGCAAGCACCGTAACGTCGATCAGCTTCGCCAGTTCCGCCCGGCCACGTGCGGGACGCTTGTCCTGTGTGGCCAGCCACTTCTCCTCCTCGACGAGGACGTCCAGCATATCGGCGGGCATCGCCGCGATATAGGCATGGTGCTTCCAGCTGCGCTCGACGACGTCCGCCGAATAGCCGCTCGCCTGGACGACCAGTTCCTTGGCGTGCTTCGGATCCTTCCTAAGGTCCGCCGCTGCCTTGACGATCGCGCGGACGAAGGCGACGATCTTCGCGCGGCGCGCGGGATCAGCGAGCGCTTCGGCCGTCGTGTTGAGATTGAACAGCTCGCGGTAGATGCCCTTGCCGCTGAACTCGACCGCGTCCGGACCGAGCGCGAGCGCGGCATTCTCCACCTCCGGCTCCCAGATGGAGACGGCGTCGACCTTCCCGTCCTTGAGCTGCCTGGCCATCTCGCTGAGCGGCGTCACCGCGACCGGGGTGATATCGGCATAGCTGAGCCCTGCCTTGCCGAGCAGCAATGCGACGAAATAGCCCGACGACGTCGGCGGAACGGTGGCGATGCGCTTGCCCTTGAGATCGGCGATCTGATTGATCCCCGCCGACTTGCGGGCGACCATGCGATAGAGGCCTTCTGTTACCGTCATGACGATCCGGATGTTGGGATTTTTGACCGAGGCGCGCAGCGCCTGGGTCTCGGCGTTGGTCGCGACATCGGCGAGGCCGTCGCTGGTATAACCGGGCGCGCCGGGATCGCCGGTGAGGTTGGTGACGCCGCCCATCTTGACCGTCGTGCCGCTCCGCTCGGCTGCCAACAGGACCGGCGCAAGCTCGATAGTCGTGCGATTGCCATAAACGGCGATGGGTGCGGGCACCTTGGTCTGCGCAGGCGCCATGCCTGGCAACAAAAGCGCTGCCAAAACCAGACCGCCGATCATCCCTGCTCTCACCCCAATCCGCATTGGTCCCTCTCCCAAGATCATGTTTGCACGAGGGTTATCGACCCGGCCCGTCACGCTCCAGCGAAAACATGAACCGAAGTTCGATTTTCTGTGGAGGCCGCTTGTGATGGATCGGCATTCAGCAGATCTGCCCGTTACCCCGGGGTTATGTGCAATTGCCGTGATCTCAGCGGAGCAACCGCCCCAGCAAGCTGCGGTCCCTGAGGATCGCCTGCGCCGCATTGTGGCCGGGCGCGCCCGTCACGCCGCCGCCCGGATGCGTGCCCGATCCGCACATGTAGAGCCCCTTGATGGGGCCGCGATAATCGCCATGGCCAAGCACCGGGCGCGCCGCCCAGAGCTGGTCGAGCGACATATGCCCATGGAAGATATCGCCCCCAACGAGGCCGAATTTCCGATCGAGGTCGAGCGGCGAGTGGATTTGCCGCGCGATGACGCTCGCCTTGAAATTGGGTGCATGCTCGTTGACCGTTTCGATGATGTGGTCGGCGACGGCCTCGCGCACATCGTCCCATGATTGTCCATCGGGCAGTTCCGGCGCGAACTGCTGGCAGAAGAGACTGGCGACATGGGCACCGGGCGGGGCCAGGCTGTCGTCGACGGTGGACGGGATCAGGATCTCGACGATCGGTTTCTTCGACCAGCCATGGACCTTCGCGTCGTCATAGGCTCGGTCCATATAGTCCATGCCCGGCGCGATGATGATGCCGGCGGCGTGATGCTCTCCATCCTTGCCCGGCAGAACGGTGAAATCGGGCAACTCCGAGAGCGCGACATTCATACGGAACGTGCCGGAACCGGTCTTGTAGCCTGCGATACGCTTGTTGAAGTCGGCAGGCAGATCGGAGGCCTCCACCATCTGGCGATAGAGCAGCGCAGGGCCGACATTTGCTGCAACGACGGGCGCAGCAATTTCCTCGCCCGACTGCAGCACGACGCCGACCGTCTTGCCTCCCCCGGCCTCCGCCGGGGCAGGCTTGACCAGCAGCTTCGCGACCGGCGCTTCCAGGCTGATCTCGACGCCCGCGTCGATGCAGGCGGCCGCCATGGCCTGCGTGATCGTACCCATGCCGCCGACGCTGTGACCCCAGGCGCCCTTCTTGCCGTTCACTTCGCCAAAGACATGGTGCAGCAAGACATATGCGCTGCCCGGCGTCGACACGCCGGCATAGTTGCCAACGATCGCATCGAAAGCGAAGGCAGACTTGACGTGTTCGTCCTCGAACCAGCCGTCGAGAAAATCGCGAGCCGACTTGGTAAAGATATCGAGCAGGTCGCGCTGCGTCTCGATCGGCATTTTCGCAAGCGGCCAACCCTGCTTCGCCAACGCACCGAGCGCCGCGAGCCCGCCGCCGACATTGGGCGGCGCCTTGAGCGCAAGGTAGCGTAAGACATTGGCGATCTTCTCCAGCGCCGTGTCATAAGCGGGATACGCCTCGGCATCCTTTCGCGAGAAACGGGCGAACTCGGCCTGCGTCCTTCCCATGCCGCCGCCCAGCTTGAGGTAGGTGTCGGGGAACGGCAGGAAGTTGGAAATCGGCCGTTCGATGACGCGGAAGCCGCGATCGTGCAGCCTCATATCCGCGATCACCTTGGGCTGCAGCAGGCTGACCGTGTAGCTCGCGGTCGAATTGCGAAAGCCCGGATGGAACTCCTCGGTCACGGCCGCGCCGCCGACGACATGCCGCCGTTCCAGTACGCGCACCTTCATGCCTGCGCGCGCCAGATAGAAAGCGCAGACGAGGCCATTGTGGCCACCACCGATGATGATCGCGTCGTAGCGGGCCGTCACGAGCTGCCGTTTCACCCCCAATGGCGGCGCATCATGCAGCCGCGTTCCGAGGTCGATGCTCTAGACTGTTGGCAAAGGCACGCAATGCCCGTGGCGGTCAGCGCAGCACGCCCTCGATGGTGCGCTGCAACTGCACCGGCGACACCGGCTTGAACAGCACGCCGGCGGGGTGATCCTCGTTGATGCGCGCGATGGTCATGTCCTCGCGCGAGCCCGTCAGGAAAATGACGGGGGTCTTGATGCTGCGATGGATTTCCATCGCAGCGTCCACGCCATCCTTCTCGCCGTCCAGGCGCACATCCATCAGCACGAGATCCGGCCGGTGCTTCTCGGCGAGTTCGACGGCAGCCTCCGCGGTCGTGGCGACGTCGCACACGTCCAATCCCATTGCCTGCAACTGCACGCGCAAACCCTCGGCAATCAGGAACTCGTCTTCTACGATCAGCGCGCAAGGTTTCTTCTGGTTCATGTCGTTCTCGGTTGCGGAATGAAGATCCGCGTCATGTGTCCTTCTCTCCCGTCGACGACCATGCGACCATCCAATTGCCGAAGCAATCCTTGAATCAGCCTCTTGCCCAGGCCCGCCCTATGCGCTGGCTCCGAGCTCGACCGGTCGCCTCTGCCATTGTCCGTCACGGTCACAACAATCTCCGACTCTGGATCGTCCGCCCGCTCCCTCGCGACGCTGACGGTGACTTTTCCCTTACCGTCCGGAAAGGCATGCTTGAGCGAATTGGTAAGCAGCTCGGTGACCACAAGGCCCATCGGCACGGCGAAGTCGAGGCCGACGGACAAGGGGATCGCTTCTACCTCCATTTCGACCTCACCCGTCGCGCCTGCGGTCAGGAGGTTCTCCGTGAGTTCGCGCAAGAAGGGCGCGAGATCGAAGGTCCGAAGATCGGCCGAGGTCATCAGCTGCTGGTGGACCAGGCCAAGGGCGTAGACGCGGCTGCGCAGCGCCTCGAGAAAGGCCTTGTCCCGCTTGGCTGGCGTCTGATCCGCCTGCATCTGGATGACGGCGTCGACGATCTGCAGATTGTTCTTCACGCGATGATAGACTTCCCGGAGCAGCAGGTCGCGCTGGGTCAGGGCATCGGTCCGCTCCTTCACGGTCGCTTCCAGTTCCGACCGCGCCCCTTCCAGCTGGGCGAGCGTTTGGGTTAGCCGCTCATTGGCGGCGACGAGATCTGCCGTCCGCTCCGTTACGCGTGCCTCAAGCTCGGCATTGGTCCGGCGAACCTGCTCTTCGCTCGCCTGCAGCCGGGCATAGATGCGATCCTTTTCCTCGATCTCGCCCTGAAGATGCTGGTTCACGGACGCCAACTGCGCCGGCGATGGCAAAGCGAGCAGCTTGGGTATCAGCGGCCAGAGCAGTGCAGCCGTCGCCACAGACAGGATCGCCGTAGCGACCTTGATGACGCCTTCCAGTCCATAGGCTGCGACCCAGAGCGTCAGTACACCCATGACGTGCGTGAGGCCGCAAGCCATGATGAAGCAGACGAACAGCAGGAAGACCCATCTGAACTCCAGATCCTTGCGCTGGTTCACGAACCAGATGAGCGCGAGCGGAATGGAGAAATAAGCGAGGGCGATGACAGTATCCGACACAGCGTGGAGCCAGATCAGCCCCGGCGCCCAAAGCAGGCAATAACCGTGAGGGGTCAGATTAACCGGATAGACCAACCAGTCGAAAATTTGCATGCGAGCCCTCCCCCCAATGCTACTTTGGGAACGCGACCGAATTACGCAAGTGGCCCACCCGTCCACTGCGGCTCATCATAACGTATCGTGCTGAATTGGGAATAGGAGCCGCTCGTGGCTCAGCCCTGCGGCAGCAGCGCCTTGGTCGATTCGATGGCGCTGCGATACGCCTCTTGCCGGGCGGCGCTCCAATAAGCGAGTTCGCTCAGCGGGATCTCGACGCCGCTCACGGCGCAAAGCACGAAGCGACCGGGACGGACGACCTCATAGTCGGCCGCCCGATAGTGCAACACCGCAAGACCGGGAAGATCGGGCGCGCGCATCATGACGCTCAGTCCCCGGTCAGGATGCGGTCGACCAGCTGCTTCACGGTCGGCACGAATCCATTCGAATAAAAGGGATCCTGCTTGAATTTGTAGGCGCCGTGGCCGGCGAAGACGAGGTTGTTGTCCATGTTGCCGTGATGGACCGCGTCCTGGAGCGTCTTCTGGATACAGAAGCTGCGCGGATCGGCGAGATAGCCGGTCGAGAAGTCGTCATGATCCTTCCACGACGAGAAGCCGCAGTGGGACAGGCAGCCCATGCAGTCGGCCTGGTCCTTGCGGATGACGGCACGTTCCTCGTCGGTCACGAAGACCAGCGTGTTGTCCGGCGTCTTGAGCGCACTGGTGAAGCCGTGCAGCACCCACTCGCGTGCACGCAGCAGGTCGTTGCGCGTAACCCAGAAATTGCGGCCCTTGACGCCGACGTCGAGCTGGCAGGTGTGATCGCCGGCCTCTTCCATCGAGAAAGCGATCTGGCGCTCCGAGCGCGCCTCGAGGCTGCGCAGGAAGGGATTGCGGATCGCCGAGCTGTAGAAGCCGGTCGGCGAGAAGCGGTGGAGCAGGATGTCGCCCTCGTCGAGGGTCGTCAGCTTGTCCTTCCATTCCTGCGGAATGGGGCTTTCCTGAGTCAGGAGGGGACGCGTGCCGAACTGGAAGGCAATGGCGCCCAGCTCGGGATTGTCGATCCAGTGATTCCAGTCGCGCAGATACCAGACGCCGCCTGCCATCACGATCGGCACCTCGTCCGAGATGCCGCCCTCGCGCATGGTCTCGCGAAGCGCCTTGACGCGCGGATAAGGATCCTCGGGCTTGGTCGGGTCTTCTGCGTTGGACAGGCCGTTATGACCGCCGGCAAGCCACGGATCTTCATAGACCACTGCCGCCAGCCACTCGGCCGCCTTGTGATAGGCACGCTTCCACAGCGCCCGGAAGGCGCGGCCCGAACTCACGATCGGAAGGTAGCTGACATTGTACGAGGCTGCGATCTCCGAAAGCTTGTAGGGCATGCCGGCGCCGCAGGTGACGCCCGCGATCATGCCCTTGGTGCGCTCGAGCACGCCCTGCAGCACGCGCTGTGCGCCGCCCATCTCCCAGAGAATGTTGATGTTGATCGCGCCCTTGCCGCCGGCCATCTCGAAGGCCCTGCGCACCTGCTGCACGGCGCCTTCGATCGCATAGGCGATCAGCTCTTCATGGCGCGCGGCACGCGTCTTGCCGAAATAGAGCTGGGGAATGAGATTGCCGTCGGCGTCGTAGCTGTCGGCGTTGACCGCGGACACCGTCCCGATGCCGCCCGCAGCTGCCCAGGCGCCGGAACTCGCATGGTTGGAGACGGCAACACCCTTGCCGCCTTCGATGATCGGCCAGACCTCTCGACCGCCATAGACGATCGGCTTAACGCCCTTGAACAATCGAAGCTCCTTCGTAGCGACCCCTCAGGCTTCTCCAGCCCGCGCAAAGCGCGCCCCATAGCAACATTTGCCGGGCGTTGCGCAAAAAATCGCCAACGATGCGATCATCGCTCACAATAGCGCGCCTTCACGTCCGACCGCGCCCCCATAGAGGCGCGCATATAATTCAAACATCGTGCTTTCGTCAAAGCATTGCCCCGCCCGCCGCTGATTGGCGAGACCGAGCTTCTCCCGCAACGGTCCTTCCGATGCAAGGCGCGCGAGCGCCCTGGCCAGCGCGGCATCGTCGCCGGGCGCAACGACAAAGGGCCGATTGCCCGCGGCAAGCATATCCGAGGCGTCGCCCGCGTCCGTCGCGATGATGGGCAGGCCCGCCGACATCGCCTCGATAAGCTTGCGGGGGTCCGGATCGCTTTCGGCAAGCAGGACGAACGCGTCGAGCGCGGCGAGATAGTCCTGCGCCCGCGGTAATGTTTCGGGAGCCAGGAGGTCACCGATCCCAAGCGCAGCCGCTCGCTTCGCCAGAATCGCCGCCTCCTGGGGCGCGTCGAGCAGCACGAGGCGAACACCGTCCTTGAGCGCCGACACGGCGCGGAGAAGCTGGTCGATCATCTGGGGTGTCGCATCCTCGACGCTCGCGCCGACGATCAATCGCCCATCGGCTGCCAGGCCGGGAATTTCGCCGGCGAGGCGCGTCCCGGCATAGGCGGCGACGTCGATGCCGTCCGGGATCTGCTTCACATGACGGGCGGGTTCGTGCCACTGCTTGATGGCGATGTGGGCGAGGCGGCCGGTCGGCACGACCAGCGCGCGTGCCGCCGAAAGCGAGTAACGGCGGTAGATGTCACTGCCCAGTCCGAGCGGACCCACTGCGGTCAGGTCACTGCCGTCTTCGTGATGGATGAGCGGCGGGAGGCCCATCAGCAAGCCGAACAGGCGCTGGGTAATGACGCCGTCGATGGCGCCCCAACCGAAGCTCAGCACCAGGTCGTATCCGCGCATGAGCTGGGCCAGCGCGATGAAGCGGCCAGGGCCTCCCTCGGGGCCGAAGGTGGGTTGATCGAGGACTTGAACCGGGACCGCTGCACCGATGCCGGCGCGGGCAGCATCCGCCCCCCTCTCGGCGATCAGCAGGTCGTGCCGCGCCTTACCGCCCCAATGGTTCATCAGCTTGACGACACGCTTGTCCTTCGCGCTGCCGTCGAAGCGGCCGTGAAGCTGCAGGATCGAGAGCGGTCCGCTATCCTGACGCGCGCGTGCCATCATGACGCGACCGGAGCCTCTGCCGAGACCCGCTCCAGCAACCGATCGATAGCGGCCGCCGCCTCGGACTCCTCCAGCGTGGGCGCATGCCCGACACGCGGCACCACCGCGAGATCCATGGACGGGACCTTCGCCTTCATGGCCGCGGCAGTTTCCGCCGAAAGAAGATCGCTTATGGCGCCGCGCACCAGCGACAGCGGCGCGCCTGACAAGGCTTCGAACGCCGGCCAGAGATCGACCCCGACCTCGCTGCCGGGAACGCGGAAAGGTTCGGCGATGCGCTGGTCGTAGTCGAGCACCATGCGCTTCTGGCTGTTGAGGCGATACAGCCGCTTGGCGAACCGCAGCCAGTCCTGCAGCCGCCATTTGGGATAGACGACGCCCTGCGCTTCGGCGAGCGCGCGCGCCGCATGCACCCATGTGGGCTGCGGCCCGCCGGTGCCGACGTGAGTCCTGATCCGCTCCAGGCCTGCGGGCGTGATTTCAGGCCCGATGTCATTGAGGAGCGCGCCTGCCATCACGCCGGGTCGGGTTGCAGCCAGCAGCATCAGCATGATGCCGCCCAGCGACGTACCGATGCCGACGAACTTGGGTAGCGCCAATTCGTCGAGCAGCGCGATCAGATCCTGCAGATAGACGAGCGGCACATAGGTCATCGGATCCTTGGCGTATGCGCTTTCGCCGCGCCCACGCAGCTCGACGCAGATGACGCGCCATTCGCCCGCCAGCCGATCGGCGATGGGCTCGAAATCACGGACATTGCGTGTCAGGCCCGGGATACAGAGGATCGGCGGGCGGTCGTCGCGCCCGGGATAATCCCGATAATGGAGGCGCAGATTGTCATGCGACCACCAATATCTGTCCTCATAGGCCGCCAAGCTTGTTCCTTTCCGTCCCCCGCTCCCATATTGCCGCATGAACATGAGCCTGCAAGCTGACAATTACCGGCCGGAGACGGCCATCGACGAAATCGCCGATTTCATCGCCGATCCGGTTGTGCCGGCGGATTTTCCGCAGACGGTCTTGCGCTTTCGTAACGACCGCGCCGCCGCGACAGTGGGTCTCGCCAATCTGAGCGACACTGAGTGGGTCGCGCATTTCGGTCGGTTCGAGCCCTTGCCCGGCGCGCAGCCCGGGCCGCTGGCGCTGCGCTATCACGGCCACCAGTTCCGCGTGTACAATGCGGACCTCGGTGACGGGCGGGGCTTCACATACGCGCAATTGCGGGAATCGCGGGAAGCGGGCGGGCGCCTGCTGGACCTCGGCACCAAGGGATCGGGGCTGACGCCGTGGAGCCGAACGGCGGACGGGCGGCTGACGCTGAAGGGGGGCTTGCGGGAGATTCTGGCGACGGAAATGCTGGAGGCGCTGGGGGTGACCACCAGCAGGACTTTCTCGCTGATCGAAACCGGGGAGCAGCTGGTGCGCGGGGACGAGCCATCGCCGACGCGCTCGGCCGTGCTGGTGCGGCTCAGCCACGGACACATTCGCATCGGCAGTTTTCAGCGGCTTTTCGCGCTGGGGCAGACCGAGAATCTGGGGCGGTTGGTGGACTACAGCCTCAACAATCTGCTTGCCGAAAAGCCGGGCTCAAACGCCGCCTTGAGCCTCCTGGAGGCCGTCGTTTTGCGCACGGCGGATCTCGCGGCGTCCTATATGGTCGCCGGATTCGTCCATGGCGTGCTCAACAGCGACAATATCGCCATCACCGGGGAGAGTTTCGACTACGGACCGTGGCGATTCACGCCCTATTGGAGCCCCGGATTCACCGCGGCCTATTTCGACCAGACGGGCCTCTACAGCTTCGCGCGGCAGGCCGAGGCGATCCACTGGGACGTGGCGCAGCTCGCCCACAGCCTGCAGGGTCTGGCCGAGATCGACGCGCTGGTCGAGATCCTGCGGCGCTTCCCGGCGATCTATGAAGAGCGGCTGATCGCCCGCTTCCTGTGGCGTGCGGGCTACGATGCGCCCGACGAGGTCACGGCGCGCGGCTTCGTGGAGGCGGCCGTCATCGCCTTGCGTAGTGGCGAGATGCTCATCGACCGCTTCTTCCTCGACGTGCGGCGGGGGATGCTTCCGGCCGACGCCTATTCCGGCGAGGCATGGAACAAGGTGCGGCTGGCGATGGCCGCGCTCACACCCACGACCGGCGCCCTCGATCATGCCTACTGGTCCAGCAAGACGCCATGCTCGATGCACATCGACGAGGTCGAGGCGATCTGGGCGGCGATTGCGGAGCGGGACGACTGGCAGCCGCTGCACGACAAGGTCGCGGCGGTGCGCGAGATGGGCGCGGCGCATGGGCGGGCGCTACGCCCTTATTGAGCAGGTCGCGGCGGACGGACGCGCTATAGGGTCAAGGGTCAGGCGCGTGCTGGATGTCTGTTTGCGTTTGATCCGGGCGCCTCATGACCCGGAAGGCGACCCGCATGGATGTTCGCCCCCGCGGAGGCCTCCGTGAAATCTTCCGCTCCAGCCCCGTCGCGGCGCGGGTCTGGCCTGATCGGCCGACGCAGCTTTCACTCACGCCAAAAGATCGTATAGTATACCGAAATCACTGAAATGGTATCTCCCCTTGACTCAATATGACCCTACGCCCGCCGTACGACCTCGCCCTTCGAAGGGGCAGACGATGGTGGCGCACGCCTATGAGCATCTGCTGACGAAGCTCATGAGCCTCGAGATCGCGCCTGGCGAACGTATCGCGATCGACACGATTGCGCGCCAGCTAGGCATCTCCCAGACGCCGGTTCGCGAAGCGCTGAGCCAGCTCGAAGCCGAGAAGCTCGTCTCCAAAATGACGAACGTGGGATACCGAGCGAGCCCGCAAATGTCGCGCAAGGAAGTGCGTGATCTGTATATGCTGCGGCAGTTGATCGAGCCCTATGCGGCTGCACGTGCAGCCGAAGCCATGACGGATGACGCGATCGCAATCCTCCAGGAAATCGACCGGGACATGTCCGGCGTCGAATCCGGCGACGCGCATGCCTTTTCGCGCTTCGCGGAAAGCGACGCGACGCTACACCGCCTGATCGCGGAGGGCAGCGGAAATCGCCTGATCGCGGACACCATCGAGCGATTGCATGCGCACATTCACATCTTTCGCGCGCTTTATCGCACGAACGCGCCGCACGAAGCCGCTGCAGAACACCGCCTGATCATAGACGCGCTGGTTGCACATGATCCGGACGCCGCAGAAAGGGCGGTTCGCCTTCATCTGGAACGTTCCCAGCAGCGCATGGACGACGTTCTGGCAAGCGATTTCGAAGCTACCGATATTTGACGGAGTAATTCGCGTGCCGCGCGCTTGACACGCCATATTCCCGGCCGTACCAAATCATATATGATATGAAATGGAGAGGCAGTCTGTGCGGCTTGCTCAGCTCAATCGATGCGCCCTTCGGGCATTTTTCGGCGTGGCATCACTGGCATTTGCGACAGCGGCGAGTCCCCCCTTGGCGCGAACCATCGTGCTACAGCATTTCACGCTGATCGATGGGACGGGCGCTCCTCCTGCTTCCGATCAGTCGTTGATCATCGTCGATGGCCGCATCTCTTGGGTGGGGCCTTCCAAAAAGCTGAAGGTGCCGACAGGCGCGACCCCGCAGAACCTGCGCGGTAAATTCGTAATGCCGGGCATCATCGACAGCCACGTCCACTTGGGACTGGTCGATGGCATCGACCAGAATTTTCCCAAATATTACAACAGGCAAAACGTCGAGCGGCAACTGAGACTCTATGCCGCCTATGGCGTAACATCGGTCTACACGCTTGGCACCGACGGCGACGAAATCCACGATGTCATCGCCGATCAGCATCGAAACGGCCCGGGCGACGAGGCGCGCGTCTACACGGCGGGACGCGGCGTCGTCTTCAAGGGAAGCTACGGCGGCGTGGTCGGGCTTGAACAGTCGGTCGCGACACCGGCTGAAGCCGCTGAGATGGTGGCGCGCGAAGCGTCCAAGGGCGACGACTTCATCAAGCTCTGGATGGACGACGAATTCGGCTCGCTCAGCGAACGCATGCCCTATTCGATCAGCGCATCCGTAATCGATGCGGCGCACAAGGCCGGAAAGAAGACGGCGGCGCATATTTTTTACTACGACAATGCCGCCGAACTTACGCGGGAAGGCGTGGACGCGTTCATGCACCAGGTTCGCGACCGGCGTGCCGATCCGACGCTCGCGCAATCGATGAAGGCGCGGGGGACGTGGCAGCTCGCCTCGACCCTCAGCCGCGAGGCGTCCTTCACTTATCAGCTGCTGCCGTTCGTCGACGACCCCTTCTTCTATCGCGGCGTGGCGCCCGAAACGATTGCAGCGCTCAAGGCGCCGGAACGCCAGAAGCGCCTGGCAACGGCGCCCAATTTTCCGAAGTACCCGGAGGCGCTCCGCAACGCGATGGCTAATCTCGCGACCGAAGCAAGGAACGGCGTCAGCTATGGCATGGGGACCGACAGCGGCCCGTCCGCCAGATTTCCAGGCTATTTCGCGCATTGGGAGCTGGAGTTGATGGTGCAGGCGGGACTGACCCCGCTACAGGCGATCACCGCGGCCACCGGAACCAACGCCAAGTTTCTGCCGGCCAACGAGGCCGGGACGATCGTCAAGGGCAAATGGGCAGACCTGCTCGTCCTTGACCGCAACCCGCTCGCGGACATTCGCAACACGCGCATGATTAACACAGTGTTCGTCGCCGGCCGCAAGGTGTCGACGATCTGGCAGACCTGTGTCGGCCGCCCCGCGGGCGCATGCTCCGGACCTGCCAAGTGACCACCGAGCCCGTGCCGCATCCTGCCGTCGCTCCCGCACGGGCCACGCGCATCCGCTATGCGGTGCTTGCATTCGTGATCGCCGCCTATTTCATAACCTATCTCGACCGCGTCCTGCTCTCGGTCGCGACGCCGTTCATCGAGCGCGAGTTCGGTTTCGACACCGTCACCATGGGCTGGGTGCTGTTTTGCTACAGCATCGCCTATGCATTGTTCCAGATTCCCGGGGGTTGGTTCGGCGACCGGGTTGGCCCGCGCCTCGCACTGACCTGCGTGGTGATCTGGTGGTCCGGCTTCACGGCGCTGACGACCTTGTCCTGGTCAGCCGCCTCGATGGGCGTCGCCCTTTTTCTCATCGGGATGGGGGAAGCCGGGTCCTTCCCGATCTCCAACCGTGCACTTTCGCGCTGGATGCTGCCGTCCGAACGCGCCATCGCGCAAGGTGCAACCCATGCGGGCTCGCGTTCCGCTGCAACGGTCACCCCCGTCCTGGTGGTTGCGCTGATCGGCGCGTCATCGCTCGGGTGGCGACTGCCATTCCTGATCTTCGCGGTCGTCGGGATCGTGTGGGCGATCGCCTGGTATGCATATTACCGCAATTCGCCCGGCGAACATCGCGCGACCAACGACGCGGAACGGTCGCAGATTGCCGGCGCCCTGGGCGCATTCAAGTCCGGCAAGCGCCGCGTTCCGTGGAAGCAGATATTGTCGAAGCCGCAGATGTGGCTGCTGGGCGCGATGTATTTTTGCTACGCTTATGACATCGGCACCTTCCTCAGCTGGTTTCCCAAATATCTCAACGCGGCGCGCGGCATCGAGCTTGCCAGCATGGGTCTGTTCGCGAGCGTGCCGTTCTTCGCCGGCCTGCTCGGCGACATCTCGGGCGGGTTGGTCTCGGACTCGTTGCTCAAGCGCACCGGCAACGTGAAGTTGGCGCGCCGGCTCGTCCTTGTAGTCGGGTTCTGGACGTCGGCAGTCGCCGTGCTGCTCGCGGCGTTCAGCGCGGACCCGATCATCAGCATCGCCTGGTTCTCGCTCGCGCTCTTTGCTCTCGAACTCACCGTTGGCGTGTCCTGGGCAATTACGCTCGACGTCGGAGGCGAGTTCGCCGGCTCGGTCTCGGCCGTGATGAATACGCTGGGTAATCTCGGCGCGGCAATCGCCGTCGCCCTCACCGCCTGGCTGGCGTCGCGCTTCGGGTGGACCTCGGCATTCGCGGTCATCGCCGGTCTGGCCATCGCCGCCGGTCTGCTGGCGCTCACAGTCGATGCGTCGCGCCGCTTCTATCGAGATGAGGAGGAACTCTCCGCATGACGCCGTGTCGTCCCCTACCGCCGCGTCCAGCCCGGCCGCGCTCCGCTGGATACCCCGGTCCATTTCAATGAATAGCAAAGCAAAACCAAGTGAGTGAATTCATCAATATGTTCGGCGCGCTGCGCCTTCCTCGCACGATCCTGTTCGGACCGGGGCAACGCGCCGCCCTGGGATCGATCACGCACCGTATTGCGCAGCGGGTGCTGGTGTGCACCGATCAGCGGCAGGCGTCTCAGCCCGAATTCGCGGCAATGCTCGCCGACCTCGCAGCGCATGATGTCGAAACACAGGTGTTTGACGGGACGATCCCGGATCTGCCGCTCGCGTCGATCGAGAGCTGCATCGCCGACCTCTCTGGGACCGTATTCGACGCAGTCATCGGTGTCGGTGGCGGCAGTTCAATGGACATGGCGAAAGTGATCGCGGTGCTGCTTACGCACGGCGGAAGCGCGCGCGACTATTATGGCGAATTCGCGGTACCAGGCCCCATCCTTCCCCTGATCGCGATCCCGACCACTTCGGGAACCGGGTCGGAGGTGACCCCGGTGGCGGTAATTTCCGATGAAGAACGCGGAGCCAAGATCGGCATCGCAAGCCCGTATCTGATCCCGCAAATCGCGATCTGCGATCCCGAGCTGACGGTCAGCTGCCCGCCGTCGCTCACAGCCGTCTCCGGCGCCGATGCGCTCACGCATGCCGTCGAAGCCTTCACGACGCTCGCACGCCCCATGGACGCGCTGATGAGCGAGCAACACGTGTTTGTCGGCAAGAACGTGCTCTCCGATCATTTCGCGAAGCTCGCCGTGACGAACCTGTTCAAATATCTCGAGCGGGCGTTTCGCGACGGCAACGACGCCGAAGCGCGCGAGGGCGTCATGCTTGCCGCCCTCGCAGCGGGGTGCGCATTCGGCACCGCCGGAACGGCGGCCGCGCACGCGCTGCAATATCCGGTCGGCAATCTGACGCACACGGCGCACGGCGCAGGCGTCGCAACGCTTCTCCCGTACGTCATGCAGTTCAATCGTCCGGCGTGCCCGGAGACCTTCGCCGAACTCGCCGACGCGATCGGAATCTCCGCCGACCAGAATGTCGATCAGCGTGGGCAAGCGTTCATCGACGCAGTGGCCGACCTGCTCGACCGCATCGGAATCCCACCGACGCTCGCCGCGCTCGGCCTGCGTGTGGAGCAGCAGGACCATGTCGCCGAATATTCGCTGAATGCGGCGCGCCTGATCAAGAACAACCCGCGCCCGCTGGATCTCGCTGCCATGCAGGCAATCACGCGCGCCGCGTTCACCGGCGACCGCGCGTCACTTACCGCCATCTGAACAACGGACCCGCTGTGACCATGAGTATCAGCCACTACGCACCGCGCATTGCTGACGAAGGAACCCCTGTTTTCGCGATCCCGACCGACCTCCTGATCGGAGATCGGTGGGCCGCATCGAACAGCGGCAAGCGTATCGAAATCGTCGATCCATCCACGGGTGACATCCTGACCGCCGTCGCCGACTGCGATGTCGACGAAGCCATTGCCGCGGTGGATGCGGCGGCGCTCGCGGCGCCAGCCTGGGCCGCCACTGCGCCGCGCCGGCGCGCGGAAATCCTGCTCGCGTGCTTTGATGCCATGATGGAGCGCAAGGAATGGCTCGCGCAATTGATCTCGCTCGAGAACGGCAAGGCACTCTCCGATGCGCGCGGCGAGGTCGCCTATGCCGCAGAATTCTTCCGCTGGTACGCCGAGGAAGCGGTCCGCATTAACGGCGAGATGGCGATCTCTCCTTCGGGCGACAATCGTATCCTCGTGCAGTATCAGCCGATCGGCGTTTCACTGCTGATCACGCCGTGGAACTTCCCAGCGGCGATGGCGACCCGCAAGATCGCGCCGGCGCTGGCGGCGGGCTGCACCTGCATTCTGAAGCCATCGGAGGAAACCCCCCTTACCGCGCTGGCGATAGCGGAGATCATGCGCAGCGCCGGAGTGCCGGCCGGAGCGATCAATGTCATCAATACCAGCGCGCCGGCGCGGGTCTGCAGCGCCATCCTCCATGACCCGCGTGTGCGCAAATTGTCGTTCACCGGGTCGACGGAGGTGGGACGCATCCTGCTTCGCGAAGCCGCGAACACGGTGGTCAGTTCTTCGATGGAACTTGGCGGGAATGCACCGTTCCTCGTGTTCGACGACGCCGACCTCGACGCGGCGATCGAAGGCGCCATGATTGCCAAGATGCGCAACGCCGGCGAAGCCTGCACGGCAGCGAACCGCTTCTACGTCCAGCGCGGTATCCACGACCGGTTCGTCGAAAAGCTTACCGAGAAGATGGCCGCGCTCAAGGTCGGCGCGGGGATCGATGCGACGACACAATGCGGCGCCATGATCAATCGGAAGTCGATCGAGAAGATCGAAAGGCTTGTCGATGACGCGCTGTCGCGCGGTGCCGACTTGCGGCTCGGCGGGGAAGCGCTCGAAGGCAAGGGTTTCTTCTTCCCGCCGTCGGTGATCGGCAACGTCCAGCCGGGATCCGAGATTCTCGCGACCGAAGTGTTCGGGCCGGTTGCCGCCGTCATTCCTTTCGACAACCCGGAGGACGCCATCAGGCTGGCCAATGCAACCGAATATGGCTTGGCGGCCTATGTCTATTCGGAAGATCTCAAAAAGGCGCTGCAGATCGCCGACCGCATCGAATGCGGCATGGTCGCCGTGAATCGCGGACTGGTCTCCGACGCGGCCGCGCCGTTCGGCGGCGTCAAGCAAAGCGGTCTTGGCCGGGAAGGTTCTCACCATGGCCTGCTCGAATATTGCGAAGCCAAATACATCGCCGTCAGCTGGTGAAGCCTTGGCACCTCCAACCTCATTTGAACGGAAAGGGCACGGCGCGATGGTTCAATTCTCACGCCGCAGGCTGCTCGAAGGCACCGCAGCGACTTTTGCGCTATTCGCACTGTCGAGCAAAGTCAGGGCCGCAGCCTTGCCCCAGGGGCAAGCTCGTCTGCCCGATACGGAATGGCGACACTATGCCGCCGATAAGGCCAGCACGCGCTACTCACCGCTCGACCAGATCAATGCGGCGAACTTCAACGATCTCGAAATCGCATGGAGTTTCAAGACCGACGCGCTCGGTGCCCGAAAGGAGTATCAGTTCGAAGCCACGCCGCTGCTGATCAAGGGACGGCTGTTCCTGACGGCGGGTTCGCGCCGCGACTGCATCGCACTTGATGCCGCGACCGGCGAGCTCCTGTGGATGCACCGCGTCGACGAAGGAAAGCGCGCCGCCAATTCGCCGCGCCAGCTTTCCGGTCATGGGGCATCCTATTGGACCGACGGGACGCGCGAGCGGATCCTGTACGTCACAATCGGTTATCAGCTCGTTTCGCTCGATGCCGCCACGGGTATTCCCGACCCCGAGTTCGGCACCAACGGACTCGTCGACCTCAAGCACGACTTCGATCAGGAACTCGACCCCGACACCGCTGACGTCGGCCTCCACGCAACGCCGCTCGTCGCTCGCGATACCGTCGTTGTCGGCGCGGCGCACACTGCCGGCGATGTGCCAGCGGTTCGGAAGAATGTGAAAGGCTATGTCCGCGGGTTCGACGTTCGGACGGGCAAGCGCAAATGGATCTTTCACACCATCCCGCGCAAGGGCGAATTCGGGTACGACACTTGGCTGGAAGGCGATGCAGACGAGGCTGGAAACGGCGGTTCCTGGGCTGAAATGTCCGCCGACGAAGAGCTCGGCCTGGTCTATGTGCCAGTCGAGTTGCCGACCGGCGACGAGGTCGGCATCTTTCGCCGTGGCAATGCATTGTTCGGCGAATCGCTGGTAGCGCTCGACCTCGAAACCGGCATCCGCAAATGGCACTATCAGTTCGTGCATCACGGCCTGTGGGATCGCGATGTTCCGTGCGCGCCCATCCTTTGCGACATTCCGGTGAACGGGGAAATCGTCAAGGCGCTCGCCCAACCGACCAAACAGGCCTTTCTCTATGTGCTCAATCGCGAGACCGGAAAGCCGATCTGGCCGATCGTCGAGCGCCCGGTCGAGGCTGGCGACGTTCCCGGCGAATGGTACGCACGGACGCAGCCTGTGCCGTCCAAACCGCCCGCCTATGACAGCCAGGGCGTTTCGATCGACGACTTGATCGATTTCACTCCGGAGTTGCGTGCCAAGGCTGTCGAGCTCGTCAAGAACTACAAGATTGGACCGCTGTTCACGCCTCCCGTGGTGAGCAAGCCGGGCCGCTGGGGTACGATCTCGAACCCTGGAATCCAGGGGGGGACCAATTGGCCCGGCGGCTGCTACGATCCCGAGACGCACACCGTCTATGTCTATTCCAAGTCGCAACCGTCCGTGATTGGCATTATCCCGAACGAAAACACCAAAGTCTCCGAATTCCCACAGGTGCACGGTATCGCAGGGGCTACGGTTCGCGCCCAGGTGGCGATGGGAGCCGAGGGCCCGAGCGCCCCCGGACCGAACGATTCTTCGATGCCACGGGGGTTGCCACCCGCAGCGCAACGTAGCGGGCCTGCAGGGGGGCCAGGGGGCGTGCTTTCGCCCGGGCTCCTCATGATCGACGGGCTTCCGCTTCTCAAGCCGCCCTATGGCCGCATCACCGCGATCGATCTCACCAAGGGTGATCTTAAATGGCAGGTGGCCCATGGCGAAACGCCCGACAACATACGCAACCACCCTGCGCTCAAGGGCCTGAAGATTCCGCGCACCGGGCGAGCGGGCAATCTTGGCCCGCTGGTCACCAAGACGCTGGTAATCTGCGGCGAAGCCGGCTTCTACACGAACGAGTACGGTACGCGCGGCGCGATGCTGCGCGCGTACGACAAGACGACAGGCGAAGAGAAAGGGGCCGTCTATATGCCGGCACCGCAAAGTGGCTCGCCGATGACCTATGGTCTTCGTGGGAGGCAATATATTGTCGTAGCAATTGGGGGTGGCAACTATAGCGCGGAGCTGGTCGCGTTCCGGCTCCCAGGAGCAGCATGATGCATAAGTTCAGGCCAACCCTCGGCATTTGTCTGTTTATCGCCGTCGGCGCGATTTGTGGCAGCGCCGTAGTTGTCAGAGCGCAAAGCACGGAAAAGTCGGTGTGGACGGGCGCCTATACCGAAGAACAGGCGGCGCGAGGGAAGGCTGCCTATGCGGCAAACTGCGCGGCATGCCACGGGGAATCGCTGTCCGGCATCGACGCGGCTCCGGCCCTGACCGGCGCAACTTTCCTCAACAATTGGAACAGCACCACGGCCGGCGATCTGTTCACGCGCGTCAAGACGACGATGCCGCAAAATGCGCCCGACAGCCTTCCGGCACGAACTGTCGCCGACATCGAGGCCTATGTCTTTCAGGCCAACGGTTTTCCTGCGGGGCAAGTCGCGCTACCCGCGAACCCAGCGCTGATGGCGGGCATCAAAATCGTGGCGGCAAAACCGGGCGGCTGATCGCGGCTGCGGTCAATCGCCGGACCACTCCGGGACGCGCTTGGTCTTGGCGAGAAAGTCGGCCACGCCCCGCCGGAAATCTGCGCTGCCATAGATCTGGGCGATAAGATCCTCGACGTCCGGCAAGTCTCCGAAAGCCATCCGTCGGATCGTTTCCTTGGTCGCACGGGTGGTCAGCGGCGCATTTTCCGCAGCGCGGGTGCACAGCGCCGCGACCTCGGCATCGAGCGCGTCGCGCTCAAGAATCTTGAGCAGGAATCCGGACGCCAGCAGTTGATCGGCCGTCAGGAACTCGCCGAGCAGCACCATGCGCTTGGCGAATTGGCTCCCGACGGCCCCGCCGATCCGCGCGAGGCTTGCTGCCGACAGGCAGTTACCGATCGTGCGCCCGATCGGCGAGCCGAATTTCGCATCCGGCGTCGCGATGCGAAAGTCGCAGGCCGAAGCGATGTTGAGCCCACCGCCGACTGCCCAACCCTCGACGATCGCAATCGTGGTGCAGGGGATCGCATCGACCGCTCCCATGCATTCGTCGATGCCACGCTCGTAATCGACGCCCTGTTCGCCCGTCGTATAGTCCGCGAACTTCGCAATATCGGTGCCCGCGATAAACGCCTTGCCACCGCGTCCGCGGAACGTTGCGACGCGAATTGCCGGATCCTTCGCAATCGCGCGCGCCGCATCGCGCAGGTCGAGCCACATTTCGCTCGTCAGCGCATTATGTGCGCCCGGATTGTTGAACCAGACATGCGCCGCCGAACCGTCGCGTTCGACTTCGATCCGGCCAGAACTCACTTGGCTGCCTCCTGCGCGGGTTCAAGTAGCCCCTTCTCGATCAATTCACGGCGAATTTCATCCCCATGTTCGTTGATCAACGGCGGGGGCAATCGAACCACCTGCGGTGTGCCGCGCATTTTGACGGGAAAGCCGAGCGCCTTGAACTCCCCTTCGACCGGATGCTTGACCTGCATCACCATCTCCCGCGCGACCGCCTGTTCGCTCGTTATCGCCTCGCCATAGTCGAGGATCGGAGCCGCAGGCACGCCGGCTTCGAGGAACGTGTCGATCCACTCCTGCTTTGTCCGCGTGCGGAATGTCGGCGCCATATCATCGATGAGCTCCTGGCGGTGGACGACGCGTTTGGCATTGGTTTCGTAGCGCGGATCCTGCTGCAGTTCGGGCCGGCCGATCACGTCGATGAAGGTCAACCAGAGCCCCTGGTTCGCGGCGCCGATGACGAACCAACCATCGGATGCCTGGACCGCCTGATAGGGCACGGACATGCGGTTGGCCGATCCGATCGGCATCGGTGGCTTGCCGGTGCCCCACAATTCAGTCACCTCCCAGATCGACAGTCCCATTGCTGCTTCAAGCAGCGACGCATCGATATACTGGCCCTCGCCTGAGGACTCGCGGCCGATGACCGCGCTCAGGATCGCATAGACTGAGAAGAGTCCCGCGCCGAGGTCCGCAATGGAGATCGAATTCTTGGCCGGCTCCATACCGGGGAAGCCGTTCGAACTCAGGACCCCCGACATGGCCTGCGCGATCAGGTCGAAGCCCGGGCGTTGCGCCCAGGGCCCGGTCTGGCCAAACCCCGAAATGCTGGCGTAGATGAGACGAGGATTGATCGCCGACAGCGTCTCGTAATCCATACCCAGCCGCTTCGCGACGCCGGGTCGCCCATTCTCGACCAATATGTCGGCCGTCCGCACCAGCGCATACAGCACCTCTCTGTCTGCATCGGATTTCAGGTCGAGCGTGATGCTGCGCTTGTTCCGATTGAGCGCGAGGAAACCAGGGCTGTCTTCGCCTTTCAGCCGGAAGCCCATCGAGTGGCGCGTCGAATCGCCGGTATGCGGCGCCTCGATCTTTATGACGTCTGCACCCATGTCGCCCAGCAGCATGCAGCAGAACGGGCCCGCCATGACCTGCGATATATCGAGCACCCGCAGGCCGGCCAGGGGCTGTTTCGGCATCCGTTCTTCTCCTTCCACTCAACTCTAAAGTCCGGCGATTTAACGTTCAGATCATATTGTATATGATTCTGCAGCTTGCTAGCATCCTCCAGTCGAGGGGACAATCTGTGCTGCGATTGGAGCGCATGGGGTTGCCCGACGACAGGAGAGATCGCTTGAAAACCCTAGTCTCATGTTTGCGTAAATCACGTGTCCTTAGGGGAATCGTCGCTGTGTCCGCATTGACGGGCCAGTCGCTTTCCGCACAATCCGCGGCCGATTGGAGCAGCTACGGGCGAGACGAGAGCCACGCCCGCCATTCTCCGTTGACCGCGATCAACACACAGAATGTGGGCCAGCTTCGCAAAATCTGGTCGTACCATATGCGCCCGACCGGAACCACCGGCGAAAACATTCCCATTCCGGACGGGGCTCCCTTGCGCTTGCGAACTGGCTTCTCAGCTTCGGAAGCGACTCCGCTGGTCGTGGACGGCGTCATGTATCTCGCGACACCCTATCGCCGCGTCGTTGCCCTCGACGCCGCCAACGGCCACGAGCTCTGGGCGTTCGATCTTCCCGACAATGATCAGCCCTCGACACGCGGTGTCGCCTACTGGCCCGGGACCGGGAAAGTGCCCGCCCGGGTCGTCTTTGGCGGCCGGACCGGCAAACTCTACGCGATCGACGCCAAGACCGGCAAACCGGCGGCAGGATTCGGCACGGACGGTGCGATCAACATGAAGACCACTGAAGTGCTGAACGGATTGGCCCGCGCGCAGTTCGGCATGAGCAGCCCGCCGGCAATATATCGGAATCTGATCATCACGGGATCGCGCGTGCAAGAGAATCCGGTCAAGGGCGCCTCAGGCGACGTTCGCGCCTGGGATGCGGTGACAGGTAAGCTGGTGTGGACCTTTCACACCATCCCGCAACCTGGCGAGAAGAACTTCGGGACCTGGGAAGGCGAAAGCTGGAAGGGCCGCTCGGGCATGAACGTCTGGACCTTCGTGGTCGTCGACGAAAAACGCGGCATTGCCTATCTGCCAATTGGCGCCCCGACGTTCGACCGTTGGGGCGCCGACCGCAAGGGCAAGAACCTTTACGGCAACTCGATTATCGCCGTGGACGCGCGGACCGGCAAATATCTCTGGCATTTCCAGACCATTCATCACGACATTTGGGACGTCGACCTCCCGGTCGCGACCCTGATCGACGTCAAGCGCAATGGGAAGATCATTCCGGCGATCGCCATAATGAACAAGATGGCCATCATGTTCATGCTCGATCGCGTTACCGGCAAGCCGATCTACGAGGTCAAGGAAGTGCCGGTGCCGACCGACACCGACGTGCCAGGCGAACAGCCTTGGCCCACCCAGCCGATGCCCGCAAAACCTGCCCCGCTCGGCCGGCTGAGCTATGCCGAAGGCGAGCTTGCGGACGGCCCGCCGGCCTATCGCGCTACATGCGAGAAGCTGGTCAAGGACTGGAATGTCGTGCCTAGCAAGATGTTCCAGCCGCTGCGCGCCGACAGCTCGATAGCCTCCTTCCCCAGCAGTTGGGGCGGCGCCGACTGGGGCGGCGGTGCCTTCGATCCGCAGACCGGGCTCTATGTGATCAACATCAACAATGTCGCGAGCCCGCAACAGCTCGAACCGCAGTCCGACGGCAGTTGGGGGATGAAGGGCGGCTATCGCTATTTCCTCGATCCCAACTCGGGCAGCCCGTGCCAGAAGGGGCCTTGGGGCGAACTTGTCGCAGTCGACGTCAACACGGGCGACATCGCTTGGCGCAAGGTGCTGGGGGACAATCCGGAGCCCGCGTTCGCCAATGCCGGCGTGATCAGCGCGGGTGGCCCGATCACCACCGCCAGCGGGCTGACATTCATCGGCGCAACCCGGGATTCGACGCTACGCGCCTTCAATACCAGGACCGGCGCGCTGCTGTGGAAGGCCAAGCTGCCCGCTTCGAACTACGGCACCCCGATGACCTATCGGACCAAGGACGGCCGGCAGATCGTCGCGGCCGTCGCGACCGGAGGATTCTCGCAGATGGCAACGTCCGACGAAGTGGTCGCGTTCGGGATCGAGTGAGGCGGCGATGTCAGGCAAGATGAAAATTGGAATTTTCACGCTGACGCTCATAGCAGGCTTGGACGCGAGTGTGTTCGCGCAGCAATCGAATTCGCCTCCCCCGCCCCCACCCGGCCCCGGGCTCACGCTGATCGGCGAACGCTGCAGTTCCTGCCACAACACGAGCCAGGTTTTCGGCGTACGCAAACCGGCGCTGGACTGGGCAAAAACCGTACAAGCGATGATCGACCGCGGCGCGGACCTCGATCCGGACGAACAGGAGACGGTGGTCGCCTATCTGGCGTCGAATTTCACGACCCCGGCTGCCAAGCCGACGCCGACTCCACATCCCTGACGTGAATGCGGGCGCTCCCTGCGCTGCAAGAGCGGGGAGCGCCCGGATGACAGGGCTTTGTTTGCTTATTTGTCGACGAAGATCGCCTGAAACACGATCTTGTCATTGCGCACGATGAAGGCGTCCTTGCCGGACACCTGCTGCGGGGTACCCTTGAACTGAACCCAGTGCAGGATAGCACTATCGGGACCGGCCGGCTCGATCCTCGTTTCCATTGCCTTGATGCCGGGATGATGATCCTTGTCGGTCAACGTCGCGAACACGCGCTGCGCCTGTGCACGGCCCGAATAAATGCCCGGCCCCTTGGACGGCATCTGACCCGGGACGAGGCCCTCCGGCGTGACGACAACTGTGTCCGCAGCATAATCGTTCATGATCGGCTGCAGATTGCCGGCCTTCATGCTCTCGACATGGCGCGCCACCACCTCGGCCGGCGTGGCGGCAAGGGCGGCCGTGGCGAAGCCAAGACTGAGGACGACGGCAGTGGCGAGACGGAAGTGCATGTCGGTTTCCCTTTTGTGAAAATGGCGCGCTATCCTTCGTAGGGGATACCCGCCTCATGGTTGCGGATCATCGCCTTCACGGCGGAGGGCTTGACCGGCAGATGGTCCTGGTTGGCCTTGAGCCATTCGAAGAAGTCGGCCTCGATCGGGTCAGTCCAGCGTGCATCGATCTGGCCGGCAGTGTATTTGCCTTCGCGCAGCCGCTGGTGGCCAAACATGTCGCGCAGCCGCGTGTTCTCGGACAGGCGCACGACCTTCTCGGCGAGCTGGGGCGGGATGAACAGCACGCCGCCGTCGCGGCCGAGCACGACGTCACCGGGCATTGCCGTCGCCTGGCCGATGCGGATCGGCAGGTTGATGCCGACCATCGTCGAGTTGAGCCGCGCGCCGGTCGCCAAAGCGCCGAAGTGGTGCGAGGGATCGTAGGCGCGTACGAACGAGACAAAATTGGGCAATTCCTTGAGCCCGTTTATGTCGCGAACTGCCCCGTCGTAGACCACGCCGTTGCCGCTGCGGGCATAGATTGCATTGCCGACATTGTCGCCGATCGACGGTCCGTCCTGCTTCAGTCCAAAATGGTCGCTGACATAGACGTCGCCCTTCTGAAGCATGTCGACAGGCCAGGCATTCATCGCGCCCTGGCGCTTGTCCGCCACGCCCTGCTTTTCAAGCAGCGCCTGGATGTCGGGCCGGCCGGGAAGCCACTGCGATGTCAAGGCGCGGCCGACAAGCACCTTGTCGGGGAAGATCGACAGCCAGCCATCTTCATATTGATGGTTGAACCCGGCATCGCGCAGCGTCGCCCAGGCTTCCTCGAGCGTCACGTCGCGCATCCGCTCGAGGATGTCGTCGGGTACTTTCGGACGCCCGTCCGGGAAGCGCTCGCCGGTCCAGGCGGGCGTATAGCGGATCACCTGCTCGCGTGTGAAGAAGCCGTCCTGTGCCGATGCCGGTGGTGCGAGCCCCAAAGCCGCCAACGCAATCGCGATTGTCCGAATCTGCATCCTCAATACTCCGGCGGCATCTGGTCGTTCGCGCCGCCACGCGGAACGTCGACACCTGCTGCCCACAATATCCCGTTGACCAGGAACCGGCGCTGCTGCGGATAGAGGTGCATGTTATCGTGGAAGTCGTTGCCGCCCCACACCACCGAGCGACCGCCGTCCGGCCGGTTATAGGCCCAGGCGACCGGACCGCCGATGCCGTTCTCGGGCTTGGACGGCTTGGCGGTCAGCAACTCGGTGCGCCCGGCGTTGTCGATCAGGAAATAGTGCGAATACATTTCCTCGCGCGGAGTCCAGGGTTTCACCCCGTTGAGGATCGGGTGCTTCACCGGAAGCGGCTTGATCGCCCAGGTGTCGACCGGGTTTTGCGAGATATAGGGAATCCACACACCGCCGAGCCAGTTTCCGAGCCAGATGCGACCCGCGCGGTTATCAACGAACATCGTGTAGTGATACACCACGAGCCCGGTCTTCTTCCGCTTGAGCAGCGCGTCGAAGGCCGTGAGCGCCGCTGTCGTATCCTTGTCGTAGTTGAGACCATCGGTTTCCGCGAACGGCGGAAACAGCGCGCCGGTCTCACGTTTCAGCCAGTCGCCATTGCCGTCGATCACGATCGCGTCGGCGGTCTCGAGCGACGCGATGTCGCGCGGTTTCTGGCCTACCACAACCTCGGCCTTCACCTGGCGCCCGGCGCCGCTATGCTCGAGCAGCCACGCCAGTTCGCGCAAGTCCTTCTCATATTCGTGACGTCCGGGCGCGCCATGCTCCTTGGGCCCGGCGAACAGCACGATTCGCACTGGCGGGAGCGGCTGCGGGGGCGTGGCGGCCTGGACGTGCCAAAAGCAGACCGCGCCCAGGAACGCGGCTGCGATGAGACGAGGGTACTTCATTGGATCTCTCCCGGCCGGTCGGCGGGCCAGCCCATACTGGCGCTGGGCGCGATCACGAGCGGCATGCTCCGGCTCACTTGGAATATCGGGGCAATATCCCCGCAACCTTGGTGTGCAGCCGGTACACGCTGGTCGAAGCCGTGATGTAGAGCGTATGTCCGTCCCCCGCGAACGCCAGGTTGGCGGCCACTTCAGGCAGCTTGATCTGACCGAGCACCTTGCCTGCAGGTGAGACAATGCGGATGCCGCCCGGACCGGTCGCCCAGACATTGCCCGCCGTATCAACCTTGAGCCCGTCCGCCCCGCCATCACCCCCGGGCGGAAAGGCGGCCAGCGTGCGCTTGTTCGAGAGTGCGCCGCCTGCAGCGACGTCATAGGCGAAGACCGTGTTCTGCCCATAATCGCTAACGTACAGGATCTTGGAGTCCGGCGAGAAGCCGATGCCGTTTGGCAGCTTGAGATCGGTGATCACCGCCGCAAGCTTGCCGTTGGCGTAGCGGAACACGCCATTGTACGGCAGTTGCTTGGCCGGGTCCTTGTCCATGCCGTTGAACAGACCAAATGGCGGATCAGTGAACCACAGGGACCCGTCCGACGCGAACACCAGGTCATTGGGACTGTTCAGTCGCTTGCCGTTCAGATCGCTGAGGAATGGCGTGACCTTGTGCTGCGCATCCACGCGCGCGATCCGCCGTGCGCCCATCTGCGCCATCAGCACGGTGCCATCCTTGTCCGGCACCATTCCGTTCGATCCGATGTTCGCCCCGGCCGGCGGGTTGGGCAACCCGCCCGAATTGGCGAGCAGCTCCTCGACCTTGCCGGCGGCATCGACAGCGCGCAGCTTGTCGCCGCTCACGTCGGAGAACCATAGCCGGCCGTCCTTCCACATCGGGCCTTCGGTGAACGAGAAACCGGTCGCAACGCGCTCGATCGGCGCTCCTGGGGCGATAAGTGCGTCAAGCGCTGGATCGAGCCGCTCAACGCGGGTCTCAGCAGTCTGGGCATGGGCAACGGACAGCGGCGCAGTTGTCAGCAACGCCACGACGATCCAACTCGATCGCATCATCGATCCTTCCTTGGAAATGTGATCAACGCGGTCGCCGCGTCGCCGCCGCGGCAAAGGCTGCCTTGGCGGCGAAGTCCTTGGCGACACCGATGACCATGAATTCGAGCGGCGCGACGCCAACCTGCTTGACTGCGCGCAGCTGGCCCACGTCGACTGGGATGGCGTCGCCTTCGCGGATATGGACGGTCTCACCGGCGACGGTGATCTCGCCTTCGCCGCCGACGACATAATAGACCTCGCTCATGCCCGGCTTGCCTGCGGTCCCGACCGTGGTTCCCGGCGGCATCAGCAGGTGATCGATGAAGCTCCACGTGGTGGAGAACACCGTCGGACCGAGCGCGCGGCGGTACATCACCGTCCCCTGCCCGCCATCCATCGCCTGCACGGGGCGCAGCAACGCCCGGTCGAGCCGGGCGCTGATGAACTGCGGCACAGCGTCGAGCGGCGCGCCTACGCGCGTGTCGCCCAGATCGAAATTGTCATAATCCTTGGTCAGGCCGACATTGATGTTGAGCCACTGCAGCGGCCGGTCGCCGGGATTGTAGATCGCATGCGCATGCCCTGCACGGTCGGGCACCGCGGCCGGCCCCGTGAGCGTCGACGTCCGTCCGTCGATGGTGAATTGCGCCTCGCCGTCGAGAATGACGAACATTTCCTCGCACTGGTTGTGGAAATGCTGACCGATCCCGCTCTTCGGCTGGATCACGCCGCGATGCACGAAGATCAGATTGGTGCTGAGCGCGTCCGCTCCGAGAAGCTGCTCGAACGCCATTTTGCCCGCCCCGGCATGCACCGCCGAGAGGTCGCGATATTTAGTGGGATCCGTGTGACCGACCTTGTCGGCGAGCGGTCCGGCGACGGCGGGAAGCCCGAAGACGATTGTCGCGGCCGCGACTGCTCGAGCCGCGTTGCGGATGGAAAACGCCATGGCCTCTCCCCTCAGCCGCACCCTTTTCCGGCGGCCTTTACTCCGCCTATATAACGTGCTTATTCGAGAATCATATAGGATATTATGTCCCTGAGGACATAAGTACAGGAGAGGCACGATGGCAACGCACAGGCGCTCGATGGTCCGATTCCGACTCGTGTTCATGCTGTTCGTGATCAGCGCGATCGCGTTTCTCGATCGCACCAATATTTCGGTCGCAGGCGTGCAGATGCGCCAGGAATATGGGATCGACCAGGTTCATCTGGGCTGGGTGTTCAGCGCCTTCCTGCTAGGCTATGCGGCCTTTCAGGTTCCCGCTGGCTGGCTCGCCGGCCGCGTCGGCCCACGCAAGCTTCTGACCGGTGCGCTCGTCGCCTGGGGTATCCTCAGCATCGCAACAGCGCTGGTCCCTCCGCAGGCGTCGGCTGCGCTCCTGCTGCTCGCGTTGGTCCGCTTCGCGCTCGGCCTGGCCGAGGCGGCCGTATATCCGGCGGGCAATCAATTCATCTCGCGCTGGATCCCAGCCCGCGAACGTGGCAAAGCCAATGGCCTGATCTTCGCCGGCGTCGGCGCAGGATCGGGCATCACCCCGCCGCTGGTGACCGCGGTCATCGCATGGGGGGGCTGGCGCGCATCCTTCTATGTGTGCGCAGCGATCGGGATAGTGGCGGCGGCAATCTGGCTCTGGATCGCACGCGACCGGCCGCAGGATCACCCCTCAGTCGATTCCGCCGAACTCGCTTACATCGAATCGGGGCTGGTTCCGGCGAAGAACGATCGCGCGACGATTCCTTGGGGGCTAATTCTCGCAAGCCGCAGCGTCTGGGGTCTGTTCCTCAGCTATTTTGCTTTCGGCTATGTCGTCTGGATCTTCTTCAGCTGGTTCTTCATCTACCTTGCCGAGGCGCGCGGGCTCGATCTCAAGTCGAGCGCAATCTATGGCATGGCGCCGTTCCTCGCCATGACCGCAGGGTGCCTGTTGGGCGGCGTCCTCAACGACGCCATATCGCGCCGCTTCGGTGCCTATTGGGGACGGTGCGGGCTGGCGATGGCCTCGTTCCTGCTCACCGGGATCTTCCTGATCATCGGCTCGCGCGTCGACAGCCCGCCGCTCGCCGTGATCACGCTCGCGCTGGGCGGGGGCGCCATGTATCTGTCGCAAAGCTCGTTCTGGTCGGTGACCGCCGACATCGCCGGTCGACACACCGGCGTCGTTTCCGGGCTGATGAACACCGGGTGCCAGATCGGCGGTGCGCTCACGGCCTCACTGACGCCCTGGCTCGCCGCCCACTTCGGCTGGATCGCGGCTTTCGGAACGGGCGCCACCATCGTGATCCTGGGAACCGTCGCCTGGGCGATCGTGGACCCGCGCCAGCCGATCGAAGCTGACGGTTCGCTCGAGTTCAGCGGTACTGCCGCAGCAGCCGTACCGTAATCGGCGAGCGCCCGCGAACATTCATGAAGGTCGTTCCGATCGCCGTTCGGCGAAGCGATACGGCTTCTCCCACCTGGGGCGGTGCACTTACATTCGAGGTCGTGTCGAACTGGCGGCCATCATCGAGCTGGATGCGATACAGCCCGTGGCTCAACGGCGTAATCGAGGCGACCTGGCCGGTCGGCGTCGCGCGAACGATTTCGGCGTCGGTCGCTGGGCGGGTGGGCGCCGGTGCGGGAGCCCGCTGCGCCGCGGGGGCGGTACCGATCGCCACCGGCGGCACCGGCACGGTCGGAGCCGACGCTGGGGGCGACGGAGGGCTAGATGGCACGGCCGTCCCATCGCGCGCGTCGTAGCACGCCAGGCGGTCACGCGGATCAGCAATGGCGCGACAGTCCTGCAGCGGCGCTCCAGGCGATACCGCCGCCGCGGCGAGAATTTCGATGGCAGTCCGCAGCAGCATCCAGCACCCTTTCCTATGATTCTAACCCGACAAATAACGCGATTCGAGTCCGTATAACAGTTTGACCAAAGTGGCCCAATCATATCATATATGATGCTAAACCCACTTAGAGGTAGCGGAGAGGTGCGATGAAATTTGCAGCATTGCGGGTGACGATTTCAGTTCTAACCCTTGCGGCGTCGCCGATGGCGATGGCGGCCGAACAGCCAACCGGCGCCGTCGCGCCGGGAGATCCAGGTGCCGCGCCGCAGCGCCGCTTCACGCCGCCGCCCCCGCCGATGCGCGTCTGGGCGCCCAAGAAGACTCCTGCTGCGGGCTATATCGCGCCGAACCGGCCATGGTGGAAATTGGCAGACGTGCTCGCGATGCATAAGGGGAAGCCGAGCTGGACACAGCCTATCGTGCGCAACAAGGACATCGTTGCCGACTGGCATCAGCTCGCCTCGGGCCAAACCACCCCCGAGCTCGCATATTCGGACAATCGTACCGGAATCATCGTGTGGGGCGGCGAACTAAAGGTAGCGATCCAAGGACAGGAACCGTTCGTCGCGCGCAAGGGCTTTGAGATCGACGTGCCGTTCCGCGTCCCATTTACGCTCCAGTCAGTGGGCGACCAGCCCGCACTTTATCTCGAGATCCATGCTGCGGGCGACATGCCGCTCTACCCCGTCGAAACGACGAAGAGCAGGCCGAAGCCGGTGAACGGGTTCGTCTATGAGGAACGGCTCGCGACGGGCGGCCCCGGCAGCTACGACCCCATGAACCGCCCCTATCTCGACTATTACAAGGATGTCGTCGGGGGCTCCGGGCGCGCCACCGCGTTCATTTCATCGCAGCACATGTTCGTGAACAACATTCGCGGGCCCGGCACCGAAACACCTCCGGCTTCGAATCTCGGCCATTTCCACGTCGGCTACGACGAATTCTGGTTCGTGATGGAAGGCAATGTCACGCTGCAGGTCGAAGGCGTGCCGGTGTTCACGGCTTCCCCTGGCGACGTGATCACGGCCGCGCAGGGACGTTGGCATCGCGCCAGCTTCGGCGGTCCCGTAGGGCAAATGGGTACGCGCGTCGCGGTCAATCCTTATCCCCAGGGACTGCACGGCTACACGGTCGAATCCGGCGCTCGGCAATAGGGGAGCCTCGGATCCCCCCGCTCCACCGCCTGCTATGGGAAAGATCGCCCAAAGCCGCGGACCGACCGATATGCCCTACGACAAAGGACCGCCCCTCGATAGCGATCGAGGGGCGGCAGTATTAGGAGAGTGTCGCTGATTGACCTTACCTCCCAGCGACGCGAGTGAACCAAGAAGTTCGCGAACGCCGTCCGCCCCTTCGCATCACCGAGCACTGGAACAGTGTTGCCAATGAAAAGGGACGACTCCGTATGGAAAATGCGCTGAGTGTCCACCCGCGCCATGCGGGCGCAGATCGCGCGCTCCCCGCGGGCCAACGGCCGTGGTAAGCGGGGACATCTGCACGTCTATGCATTTGCTGTTCCGAGGGTGCCGGCCCGCGACACGGTCACGGGCCGGCACCCTCGGAGGCTCAGTACTTGACCCGCAGGCCGACCGACATGATCCGACCCAGCGGATTGGACACGAAGGCGTTGTAGCCGAAGCCGGCCCCGGTGATGCCGCCGACGTTGCCGTTGTAGAATGGCGGATTCTTGTCGAACAGGTTCTGAGCGTCAAGATAGACCTGCCAGCCACTGAAGAGGCCGTTTCCACCCACTTCGTACTGCAGGTGAAGATCGAAGGTGTGGTTCGGACTCACTCGGTCGCCGCCGCTGGCGGGGTTGCCATTAGCGTCGTTGACGATCGGCGTGACCGGCGTTCCCCAGTTCAGGTACGGACCGGTGTAGTTCCAGAACAGGTCCGCCGAGAAACCGCCCATCTCCCAACCAAACTGGGCGCGGTTCTTGAACGCGACCGATGGGAAGGTCGTATTGAAGCCTGAGGTGTTCAGGATCGAGAAATCCGGGCTGCCGGTAAAGCTCTGGCGGAACTTGGTGAACCAGGTGAACGCGGTACCCACCGAAAAACGACCCAGGCCGGTCTTGGGCGTGCGGTAGCTGAACGATCCATCGATGCCCTCAAGGTTGAGATCGAGCGCGTTCCGCGTTGACTGGTCGATCATGTACGCCGTGACCAGCGGCACGGTGCCTCCGATCGTCGCGCCATTGTCGATGTTCGCGAACGTATTGATCTGCGCCGGCGAACAGCCGGTCGGGGTCGTGCAGAGCGTCAGCAACTTGCGGAGACCGGCGGCACTGACGATTGCGGCCGGGCTAGGCGAGCTCACACCACCGATGAAGGTGTTGTGGAAGAAGGTAACCGCCGCAGTGAACCCGGGCAGGAAGCGCGGCGCCAGGTCGACACCAACCGACCAGCTCTTGCCCTTTTGCGGCACTTCGCCAGTGAAGCCGCCACCGAGCTGACGCCGCATCGCACCGACGGCATTGCCGTTCGCTGCGGTGCCGCTGCCAATCTGGCATCGCGCATTGGTGAGGCCCGCCAAGTTCGCGGTGGTGCAGGGCGTGTTCGATACGTTGCCGTTGGCACCGATGATCCGGGCGCCCGGTACGTTCACCACATCCGGGAAATTGTCGACTGGCACGTTCAGCGAACCCGTCGGGCCGACCGAGCCAGAAGCGTAAAGATAGCCCTGGGTCGGGTCGCCGATCACACCGATCGGCGGCGCCACGAACGCCTTCGCCCAGTTGCCGCGAATCTTCAAGCCAGGGACGATTTCCCAATTCGCCGCAAATTTCGGGTTCGTCGTGTCGCCGACATCGCTGAATTTATCGTAGCGACCGGCAATAGAAACCTCCAACTTGTAGATGAGCGGGATTTCCATCTCCGGACTGACGAGCGGTACGTAGAGTTCGCCATAGAAGGACTTGATGTTGCGATGATAGTTATAGACGCGATAGCCGGAGCCGGTCGTCGTCGGGCCTGTGTTGTTGGCGCCGATGAATTTCTGTTGCTGGTCCTGCCAGAAATATTCGCCGCCAATGGCGACTTTGACGTCGCCACCTGGCAGTGACAGGGCCGAGCCTTGCAAGTCGAGCTTGACCATGTTGAACTGGTTGAGGTTCGTATTGCCGGAGTTGTTCGAATAAAGCGAACGCTGCACCGCCGCTGACGTGCGGTTCGTCGGATCGTTGAGCGGACGCCACACATCGATCGCGTTCGCGGTCGTCAGCGGCAGATTGAGCGCAATGACGTTCTGACCGGCGACGTCGGACGCCAGGACATTGCCGTTCTGGGTCGTACCGTTCAACGCAAGCGCGGCGCAGGCGCCACAAAAGGTGTTGATATTGTCGGTCGAAGAACGGTTCCAGCCAGCGGCGTCGCTGAACGTCACCGACCAGGTGTTGCTCAGCTTATAGTTGGCGACGAACGAGCCATAGATCACGTCCGACTGCGTCCGGTTGTCGCCATAGTTGCTGTCAGGCCGCAAAGCGAGGACGTTGACATTCTCGATGGTTGTCGTTGGGGCACCGGCCGGCGCAACGAAGAACGGGTTATACTGGTCCGGGAAGCGGTTCGTGGTGCCTCCGGTAGCGCCCGCGCCATACGCCAGGGCATTGATCGTGCCCGGGCCGCCCGGTGAGTGGGTCCGCTGGCGGTTGTAGTTCAGCATCGCCTGCATCGACAGCTTGTCGCCGAAGTCGTTGGTGACCTTCATGTACACATTGCCGCGCCCCTGACCGGGCACCATCACAGAGTACACCGAATTATTGCACGGCGCGTTGGCACCTGTGTTGGCCACCGGCGTCGTGGCGTTGGGGCCAAGGAAGACCTGATTGGCGATTCCGGAGTTGGCCGCACCGCCCTGCTGTTGCACAGTGATCGTCGCGGCGGGGCAGGTGAAGCTCAGATTGTTCGAACCGCCAAGCGCCCGATAGTCGCCCAGGCTGGTGAATGGGCGGTCGCGATTGTAGAGGATATTCTGCTCGCTGAGCGAACCCGCGATATACACGCCGCCGGTGGCCCAGGTCTTGCCCCAGATCATGCTGAGCGCAGTGTTGCTGTATTTGTCGCCGAAGCCGTGCTGGATGTTCGCCTCGAAGCCATCGAAGGTACGGCGCGTGACGTAGTTCACCACGCCGGCGACGGCGTCCGAACCATAGGCCGTGGACGCGCCGTCCGCGAGCACTTCAACCCGCTGGATCGCGCTGACCGGGATGATGTTGGGATCGGTCTGATTGAACTGCTGGCCACCGCCGGGCAGACGCAGACCGTCCACGATAACGAGGGTGGTATTCGATGACGAACCCGCGAGACTGTGGATCTGCGGCGAGTAATAGGAAAAGGCGTTTTCGGCCTGCGCAATCGAGCCCGAGGTCGAAATCGACGGAACGGTATTCACCAACTGCGACAGATTGACCGGCGCGGTCTTCTCGATCGTCGCGACGCCTACAGATACCAGGTTCGAGCCCACCGGCGCGACCCCACGGATCGCGGTACCCGTAACGATGATTTCTTCGGCAACCTTGTCGCTTACCGGCGCGGCGATCGCGGGACGATCCTCCTCGACCTGCGCGCGCGCTGGCGTGTCACCCGCAGCGCCTTTGGTCTGGGCGTTGGCGGCCGTTCCCAGCGTGAGCGAAAAAGCCAGCGCAGCGACCGAAACGCTACGCGTAAAGAGATATTCCTTGCGCATCCAATCCCCTCCTTTTTTACGGTACTTTTCATATCGTATATGATCTGATGTTATATCCGAATGGTTGATGCGTCAACTTTTGTCAGACAATAAAAAACTTTTGTCAGACAATAAAAATACGCAAATGCGGGATTCGTATGCCCGGACGGGGCGATGAATGTGGGGTGTCTCCAGGAAAACCGATGCCCTCCGCAGCTCGCGGAGCGCGTAAGCCGGGCACGCTCAGATATTGCCAGGCGTGCCGTGGCGGATGAGCGGGACGTAGCAATGCGTCAGCGCGATACGATCGGCGAGGAGGTTGGTCGTTTGTCGAGCAGCGCAGGCAGCCTTGGATCGGCGTTGGCGGAGCTCGCCGCGTTCATCACGCACCCATGATTTCGCCGATGGTAACCATGTGTCGACATGTTCGCGCTAAACCGGCCCCATGTCGTCCATGCTCGCATCCTATGAGCCTGCCACCGGCGCGCTCCTCTGGGAGGGCCAGGTCAGTGATATTGCAGACGAAATCGCCTGCGTAGAGCGTGCTGCCCCAGCCTGGGCGAAGCTGCCGCTGATCAACCGTATCGAGACCGTCCGCCGCTTCGCGCATCATGTCCGCGACAATGAGGAAAAGTTCGCCGACCTGATCTCGCGCGAGACGGGCCGGCCGCTCTGGGACACGCGGGCGGAAATCCACGCGCTGACCATGTCGGTCGACCAAGCGGTGATGGCGGTCTCCGAGCGGGCCGGATCGCGGCGTCTCGAAGGCGCCATGGGCGCGCGCCAGACGCTGCGCCACCTGCCGCTGGGCATCATGGCCGTGATCGGTCCCGCCTGCACGCCAGCGAGAATCCCGACCGACCAGATCGTCGCCGCGCTGATCGCCGGCAATGGCGTGCTGTTCAAGCCGTCCGAGAAGACCCCGGTGGTCGGCCAGTGCCTGGTCGATCTCATGCACGGCGCCGGCATCCCCGAGGATCTCGTGCGCTGCGTGATCGGCGGGCCGGAGACCGGCGCCGCGCTGGCCGCCGACGACCGGATCGACGGCGTGCTCTTCACCGGCTCGACCATGACGGGCATCGCCATCTCCCGCGCGCTCGCGGGACATCCGGAAAAGCTGCTTTCGCTCAACATGGGCGGCAACAACGCCATCGTCGTCTGGGATGTCGCCGACATCGCCAGCGCCGCCGTGCTGATCGTCCAGTCGGCCTTTGCCTCGAGCGGTCAAAACTGCCTCGCTGCCCGGCGCCTCATCGTGCGCGACGCCATCGCCGACACGCTGATCGGCGAGGTCGTCCGGCTCACCGACCAGCTGCTGATCGATCACCCCCATGCCGAGGACGCGCCCTATATGGGCCCGCTCATCGACATGGACGCGGCGGACTGCCTGACCGACGGCTTCCTCTACCTGATGAGCAACGGCGGCCGGCCGATCCGCCACATGAAGCGCCCGATCGAGAATCTGCCGTTCGTGACGCCCGGCATCATCGACTTGACCGACATGAAGGACCGCCCGCCCGACGTCGAATATTTCGGGCCCCTGTTGCAGATCGTCCGTGTCGCGGATTTCGAGACCGCGATCGGCATCGCCAACGACACGCGCTACGGCCTCTGCACGGCCCTGATCGGCGGCGGGCCCGAGCATTTCGATTATTTCCTGGCGATGAGCAAAAGCGGCATCGTCAACTGGAACCGCCCGACGACGGCGACGCCGGTCTCGGCGCCGATGGGCGGCACCGGCTATTCCGGCAACCACCGCCCGGGCGGCAGCTACACCGCCGACGCCTGCGCCTATCCGGTCGTCTCGGCGGCGTTCGATCAGCCAAGAGCGCTGATCGGGACGGGGCTGCGACAGACTGTGCCGTCGGGGGCGAGCGCCAGCGCGGCTTGAGGGTTATGGGTGAAGACTACTTCAAAACTGAGGTTCAGGAATATCGGTATACGCCTTTTCGTCATTGTTATCGTACTGATAGTATTGCTCGCCGGAAACGAGCGCGCCTCCCTTTTTGTATGAATATTTGACGATATAATCGTTGAACGCGTTGCCCTCGCCATATTCTTCTTTGATGCTGATCGTTCGATAAGAATCTGGATTTTTGAGTTTGGCCATGACGGCCCGCTCGCACGCCGCCTCCTTCCTGCTGCAACCGGCGAGGAGGCAAGCCGACAGCACAATCAGCGAGCCCACAGTGCTTGGCCGGACAATGCGCCTGGCGATTCTCGAAATAGATGACATGTCGTCCCTCGAAGCGAGTTCGGCTTCTCCTCGTTCTTGCCAGGCTGCTGCCGCAAGCATTTTTCGCACCATATCGGTGGCCCGGCTAATACATCGCATCCGTCAGCACCTCCCGACGTGGTGGCACCAACCCATGGACATTCCCCCGCCCATCCCTTAGACCGTCCTCACTTCGCCGCGCCTGACCGCGGCCGGGAAATTTTCCTTGCCGCAGACCGATGAGCGCCGTCGTTGTGACGCGCGTGGTCCATCCTGCGGTGGGGAAATCCATCATGACGACAATCGACCTTCGCGCGGACTGCGCGAATTGCGCGGCTTTGTGCTGCGTCGCGCTGGCCTTCGACCGCTCGGCCCTGTTCGCGATCGACAAGGCGGCGGGCGAGCCCTGCCCTCATCTCGACGCATGCGGCGCGTGCACCATTCATGCCGAGCGCGCCGAACGGGGCTTCCAGGGCTGCGTCAATTTCGACTGTCTGGGCGCCGGACAGCGGGCGACCCAGGCGCTGTTCGGGGGCCGGAGCTGGATGGCTGACAGGTCGCTGATCGGGCCGATGGCCGAGGCCTTCAGCGGGCTCTTAACCGCGCACCGCATCCTGTCGCTGCTGGCTACGGCCGGGCGGCTCGACCTCTCCTTCGCCGATCGGCGGACGCTATCTGCGCTGCGCAGGGCGGTCGAGGATGCCGGCACCCAGGCCGAACCGCTCGACGCGCTGCGGCCGCGGATCGACGCCTTCCTCCACGGCCTGCGAGATTACCTCGAACACTGAACGTTTGGGCCGCCGGCACAGGTGGAGTTCCGACGGCCCGCCGCCGCGGTGTGGGACGCGCGGCGGCTGCGGCGCCTATGCCGGGCCTGGGTCCGAAAATCCGGGATTATCTGACTAATCTGGATCAGTCGGCCTTTCGGTGCCGGTCGCCAAGGTGTAGCTTCACGCCGTTCTCCCGCGTGCCTTGCTCGCCGCGCCGCTCCTGGCGGTGGGGACTTCGCCATTGGATTGCCGGCCTGAGCGATGCAGGGGAGAGGGTTGGACGAAGAGCGGGCCGCCGGATGTGGGAGTGTCCGGCGGCCCCTCATTTCGACTGATGTGTGGTCAGTCGGCTCCCCCCGGATTTCTTCAGGAGACCGCGTCGCCGCCCGTCTGGTTAAGCAGCGTGGCGACGGCCGTCACCAGCTGAGCGCCGGCAAAAGGCTTTTGAAGCACCACGCTCTTCGGCACGCCGTTTGCCGGCCAATCCGCCGCGCTGTCGCCGGTGACATAGATGACCGCGACCGACGCGTTCAGTTCACGCGCGCGATGCGCCAAGGCCCACCCATCCGGTCCGCTGCCGAGCCGGATATCGGTGATGACCGCGGCGATGTCGCGGTGCCGCTTTTCCAGCATCGCCATGGCGGTGCTGCCATTGACGGCCTGGAGAACGGCAAACCCGCCCTCCTCCAGCGTCTCCTGCATAACCAGCCGCACGAGCAACTCGTCATCTGCGAGCAGCAACAAAACCTGATCCGTCATTCCCACCCCGGTCAGGGCGCCGCTTCCCGTTCAGCGCCCGGGGTCATCTTAGCATCAGCCAGATTCTGTCAAATAGTCCAAATGCTTGAACCGTCCGAGCTTGCCGTCAGGGCGCCAACAGGGCTCCGCGCGACAGATCGAGCTTGGCGGCGGGGATCACCACGACGTCAGGGCGGATCTTCCGGAGATCGTCGATGAAGTCGGCCGCCTTGCCGACCACCACCACCGATGCACCCTGCGGCGCGGCGTAGCGCTTGGCGACGTCCGTCGTGGCGCCGGTCGTGACCGCGGCATAGCGCGCCGGGAGCTTCTCGGACTCGCTCGGCGGCAGGCCCTGCAGCAGCAGCCCCGCAACCAGCGTGTTGAAGCCGTTGCTGGTCTCGATCTGGCGCGCGAGGGCACCGTCGAGATAGAGGCGGCGCTTCTGCAGCGCATCCTCCGCCGCGGGATTGGTGCCGAGCGCGCCGAACTGGTCGAGCATGACCTGCACGACCTCGTCGGCGGTGCTGTTTTGCGTCTGCGCGGTGGCATTGAGCACCGGCGCGTCGGCGCGCGAGGGCAGCGCGCTATAGGCGCCGTAGCTCAGGCCCCGCTTGGTGCGCACTTCCTCGAACAGGCGGCCATTGGAGCCGACACCGAGCACGCTGTTGGCGAGCACGAGCGAATAATAATCCGCTCCGGCACGCGGCGCACCGCGCACGCCGACATAGACGGCAGCCTGCCCGGCCTCGGGCAGATCGATCACCACCGTGCGCGGCGCGGACGCTGGGCCTGCAGGGCTGGTCACGGGCGGTGCTGCGGCGACATTGCTCTTCCAGTCGCCGAACAGCTTGCCGACCATCTGCTGGGCCTGGGCGGGGGCAATGCCGCCGCTGACGATGACCGAAGCGGTCGACGGATGCCAATGCGATGCGCGCCAGGCGAGCAGGTCGGCGCGCGTGATCGCCGGGATCGTCTGGAGCGTCGCGACCGAGCCATAGGCCGCATCGCCATAGAAGACGCGCGAGGCGGCCATGCCGGCGAGCGTGCCCGGGTCCTTGAGCGCGACCTTGAGCGAGTCGATGGTGCGCGAGCGTTCGCGCTCGAGCTCGGCGTCGGGATAGGAGGCGTTGCGGATCACGTCGGCCAGCACCGCACCCGCCTGCTCCAGATTGGCGACCGGCGCGGTCACGCTGAACACCACGCCGTCGGGCGACGGGGCCGCGCCCATCGAGGCGCCGAGGCTCTCGAGCTTGGCGGCGATCTGCTCGGCGGTACGCGTCGGCGTGCCCTTGTTGGCGACAGCCGCCGCGAAGCCGACGAGACCGGCCTTGCCCGCCGGATCGGTCGCGGTGCCGCCGGGCATGACTACGCTCATGGTGGCGAGCGGCACGTCGCCGGTCTGCGCGGCCACGAGCTTGACCCCATTGGGCAGCTTGCTCTCGACGATCCTGGGCTGCGCTATGGCGGGTGCGGCGGTGGGAGGCGGGGGCGCCTGGCGCTGCGCCTCCGCGTTCAGCTTCGCCGGCTCGCCGGTGGCTGGCGGGATGGAGTTGAAGCGCGGCATGGGCGCGGGATTCGCCCAGGTCGAGCGGTCGCCGGAGCCCTGCGTGTAGGTGAACTGCACGACGCTCCGCGGGTCAAGCCACGTCTTCGCGACGCGCTGGACGTCGGCGACGGTGACCTTGGTGACAGCCTGGAGCTTGCGGTCGGCGGCATGGGCATCGCCGACGGAGACGAGCGCCTCGCCGAGCTCGAAGGCGCGGCCCGAGGCGGTCTCGCGGCTGACGAGCGCCGCGGCGAGGATCTGGTTCTTGGCTTCGGTCAGCTCTGCTGGGGTGATGCCGCTCTTGATGACGCGGTCCATCTCGGCGGCGATGATATCGGCGACCTCGGGGAGCGGCGTGCCGGCCTTGAGGATCGCGAAGGGCGACATGAAGCCGCCTTCCTGGTTGCTCTCGAAATATTCGGAGACCTGGACGGCTTTACCCGTGCGGACGAGCGCATTATAGAGGCGGCTGTTCTCGCCCGTGGAGAGGACGGCATCGAGCACGGTGAGCGCGGCGATGTCCGCGTCCGCCGCCGGGGGCAGCTGGTAGATCGCGCCGACGGCAGGAAGCGGTACATTGGGACCGGTGCCGTTGACGGTGCGCGGCTTAGTACGGCGCGTCTCGCGCGTGGCGATGTCGGTCGTGATCGGATTGGCGCGGCGGGGAATGGCGGCGAAATATTTGTCGACCAGTGCCTTCAGCTTCGCCGGATCGAAATTGCCGGCCACGATGAGCGTCGCGGTATCCGGGCCGTAGAAGGCCTTGTGGAAGCCGCGCGCGTCGTTGAGCGTGGCGGAATCGAGCTGCTCGATGCTGCCGATGCCGGTGCGCCGCTCGGGCAGCACATCATAGGCATTCTCGGCCAGCAGATAACGCTGCATGATGCCGTAGGGCGGGGCGAGCACGCGCTGGCGCAGTTCCTCCTTCACGATGGAGCGCTCGCGCTCGAACACCTCGTCGTCGACCACCGGGCGGGCCATGCGCTCGGCATGCGTCCAGAGCATGGTCTCGAGATATTCGGCGGGGACGATCTCGTAATAGTTGGTGCGGTCGTCGCCGGTCGAGGCATTGCGCTGGCCGCCGACATCCTCGGTCAGGCGGTTGATCATGTTGTAAGGCATATTCTCGGTCTTGCGGCTCAAGATATGCTCGAACAGGTGCGCGAAACCGGAGCGGCCTTCCGGGTCGTTCTTGGAGCCGACATCGTACCAGACCGAGGTCATCACCGTGGACGTCTTCTTGTCGGGGATGGCGATGATCGTGAGGCCGTTGCCCAGCTTCCATTCGGTGAACTGGATGGCGGGCGCCGTGACGGCGGGTGCGGGGGCGGTGGCCTTCTTCTGCGCGGCGAGCGGCGCAGCGAAGGCGAGGGCAGCGAGCGCGCTGCCGGTCAATGCGAATGCTTTGAGATGATTTGTCATGGGGCGCGACGTTATGCCTCTGCGCTCCGCTTCTCAAGCCGTCCGCATAACGCAAGAACGTTCGCGTCAAATAACTTTGTTTGACAAAGTTATTTGCATAATCCATATCGCGGACACCGAAGGAGGCGAATCCATGGCGATCAGCGAAAGCAACGCGGCCGAGGCCCTGCGCAGCGTCAGTCATGTCCAGCGGCGCACATTGCTCGCGAAGGGCTATAGCCAGGCGAGCCCGCACCTGGCGCTGAGCGGCGTGATCTGGGCGGCGGGATATATTGCGAGCGGCCTGACGCCGCCGGAGAGCTGGCCCTTGTTCTGGGTGCCGCTGGCCTTCATCGGCGTGTTCGGCAGCTTTGCACTCAGCTTTCGCGGGGCGCGTCCGGTGGCAGGCGATCTGGCGGCGCGGGTCATGCCGGCGGCACGCATGCTGTGGACGATCGGGGCATCGATGGCGTTTGGCGCGTCGACCTTCCTGCTCTTCCAGCCCAAAGACATGGTCCCCGCCCTCGCCTTCCCCGCCTTGTTCCTCGCCTATGTCTATGTGCTGGTCGGCGCGACGGGGGCCTCGCGCTACCTCTGGATCGGCGGCGGCGTCTTCACGGTCACGGCGCTCGGCCTCATCCTGATGCCGCAGGCGATCGCCTTCTGGGTCGCGGCAGCGGGCGGCGGCGGGCTGCTGGCGGGAGCGCTGTGGATGCGGAAGCCGTAATGAACCCGGACTCTCCGCAGCCCAACGACCTCATCCACCAGGCGCTCCGCCTCAAGATCATGGCCGCGCTCAGTGCGGCGCGCGAGGATGGCCCGATCGATTTCAACCGGCTGAAGGCGCTGGTCGCGGCCACGGACGGCAATCTCTCGACCCATCTCTCGACACTCGAAAATGCAGGCTATCTCAGCATCGACAAGGACTTTGTCGGGAAAAAGCCGCGAACCCGCATCGCCATCAGCAAAGCGGGTCTCGCGGCCTTTCGCGAGCATATGCGCTATCTGCGCGAGATCATCGAAGCGTCGGGAAGCTGACGCCTCGATCTCCGTCGCGTCAGTTCTTCTTGCCGACAATCACGCCGCTGCCCTGGCCATCCGCGCCCGTGAGCAGGAAGGTCGATCCCACTTCGGCGGCCTGAGGACCGAAGAACTGGCCTTGCAGCGTTGCGGAATAGCCGTTCATCGACGCCGCGTCGGACGTGCCGTTAAAGGCGCTTGTGCCGCTGCCGATCGTGCCCGATCCGAGCATCGCGCCGAAGTCCTTGGATGTGCCGTCGAGAATGTTGCGGCCGACGGGAGTCATGCTGAAATCGATGGTGCCGGCGCCGAAATCCGCGACGATCGCACTGGCGCCGCTCAGCGTGTAGACACCGCTATTGCCGGCAAACACGCCATCGAGCGTCGTCTTGTAGCTCGCTACGCCGCTGGTCGGCAGGTCGCTCGGTGCCGTCTTGATTCCGTAGACGAAGAAGGTCGTCGCGACATCCGTCGACGTGCCGGTCGTGTTGGTCGATTGCCAGCCGCCATAAGAGGCATAAGTGAGCGCCAGTTTGGTGTTGCCGGGCCCCGGGTTGAACAGGGCAAGGTTGTCGGTCCTGGTGCCGCTCGTCTTGCCGTAGGTCGAGATGATCGGGGTCGAATCCGTCGCGCTGCGGTCGGCCGACGTAAAGCTGGTGTCGGGGAGCTGGCCGTTGGTGATCGTGTAGGATCCGGTCGCTGCATCATAGCGAACCTGGACGGAGCCGTTGGTCTGGGGCTGACGATTGCTCGTTACGCCGGTGCCGGCGGCCGCGGTGAAGCGGTTGACGGCGCCCAGAGCTTCGAATGACTGGCTGAACTGCAGGTTGGTTAGGGTCGCGTTAGCCCCGCCGGTGGGCGTGGGCGTGGGTGTGGGCGTCGGCGTCGGCGTCGAGGTGGGCGTGGCCGTCGGGGCGGGCGTCGAACTTACGCTCTGGGTGCCGCCACCGCCACAAGCAGACAGAAGACAGGCAGCACAAACACTTCCGGCAAAAGCGGCAAAACGCATCAGGGTCTCCAGGGGAGTGAGGGGTGGCCTGCAGTCGGCGGCTAGGTTAACGGGGTCAATGGATCCGGGCCGATATGTTGCTTTTTGGCGTCGAGACACGGGAACGCGCCGATTCCGGGCCGCCCAAGTTTGGCTTAGCGCGCCTAAAGTAAGCCTGATTTGCGGTTCGGAGGGCGCATGAGCATCTAGCGCTTCATGGCGCATGCTGAGTCCTTTTCGGCCGGAACGGTCTATCTCGTCGGCGCGGGCCCCGGCGACCCGGACTTGCTGACGCTGCGCGCCGCGCGGCTGATCGAGCGCGCTGGGCTGATCGTGCATGACGGGCTGGTCGATCGGGCCATTCTCGCGCTCGCTCGTCCCGACGCCGAACTGGTCTCGGTTGCCAAGAGCCGGGCCAACCACACCATGCCGCAGGACGCGATCAACGCGCTGCTGGTGCGCGAAGCCCTGGCCGGACGTGATGTGGTGCGTCTCAAGGGCGGCGATCCCCTGATTTTCGGCCGCGGCGGCGAGGAAGCCGAAGCGTGCCGCGCGGCGGGCGTTGCGGTCGAGATCGTGCCCGGCATCAGCGCCGCGATCGGCGCAGCAGCGGCCGCGCAAATCCCGCTGACTCACCGCGACAATGCCAGCATCGTCACGTTCGTCGCGGGCCAGTGCAAGGGGCTCTCTGAGCAGGACTGGGCCGGTCTTGCCGGCAAGGGCCGCACGCTGGTGATCTACATGGGCGTCAAAACCGCGCCGCAGATCGCCGAAAAGCTAATGGCAGACGGTCTCGCGCCGGACGTCTCGGTGGCGGTGGTCGAAAATGCCAATCGCGCGGCCATGCGCGTGCTGCGTGCGCCGCTGGCGGGACTGCCCGCGCTGGTGACACGCGAAGCGGTGAAGAGCCCCGCCTTGATCATTATCGGCGACGTAACCGCGCGGAACGACACCGCGCTCGAACAATTGGCGCTGGAGGCGCAGGGATGAGAATTTTGACGGGCAACGATTTGCGAACGGGCGCGGTCATCTGGTGGACGGGCCGGGACTGGTCGATCCATGTCGAGGATGCCGTCGATGTCGGCGACGATGGCGAGGGCATCCTAGCGCGCGAGACCGCTGCCTGCCGCGTCAACGGCGGCTATTCGCTCGAAGCAGAGCGGGATGCCGTGCGCAACGTCCGCCCGTTGCACATCAAGGACCGTGTTCGTGCCCTCGGCCCGACCGTCCGCCCCGACCTGACATTGAAACCGGCCGAACCCGACGCCGGAAGCTGGGTGATTTAAGCCATGTACCGCTATGACCAATATGACCAGGCGATGGTCGATACCCGCGTCGAGGAATTCCGCGACCAGGCGAACCGCCGCATGGCTGGCAAGCTGACCGACGACCAGTTCAAGCCGCTGCGGCTCAAGAACGGGCTCTACCTCCAGCTGCATGCCTATATGCTGCGCGTCGCCATTCCCTATGGCACGCTGAACTCGCGCCAGATGCGCAAGCTCGCGCACATCTCGCGGGTCTATGACCGCGGCTATGGGCACATCACCACGCGCCAGAACATCCAGTACAACTGGATCAAGCTGGAAGAAGCGGCGGATATTCTCGCCGAGCTGGCGTCGGTCGAGATGCACGCCATCCAGACCAGCGGCGAAAGCATCCGCAACGTTTCGGCGGATCAATATGCCGGCGCGGCGGCCGACGAGATCATGGACCCGCGCCCCTGGGCCGAGCTGATCCGCCAGATGACGAACTTCATGCCGGAGTTCAGCTACCTGCCGCGCAAATTCAAGATCGCCGTCATTGCATCGGCCGAGGATCGCACCGCGCTGCGCTGGCACGACGCCGCCGTGCGGATCGTCAAGAATGATGCGGGCGAGGTCGGCTTCGAAGTCTATGCCGGCGGCGGCATGGGCCGCATTGCCGATGACCTTTCGCGAGATGGCGTTGAGTCCAGCGATATCGACCACCGAGTACATCATAGTGAGGTCGTTCGGCCCGACATAGGGCGCTGTGTTGCCCGAAGCGACGGTCGAGACC
>JAGIAA010000017.1 GCA_017745115.1 Sphingobium sp.
CATCGTCGCACCCGGGGTCTGGCCGCCCAGGTCGAGAACCACGGGCTGCGATGATTCGTCGAACTTGGTGCCGTTCGGGAGCATGCCCTTGTAGGAGACCTGCGCGAAATCGTCCCGGCCGGGCTTCTCGCCCGTGCCCGCATCGATGATCTGGTAGCTGATCCGGTGGAATTTGCCGTCCTTGTCGGCAATGTCACTATGGCCGAACGGGCGCAGGCCATTCCAAGTGAGCAAAGCCGACGCAGCAGCCACAACCGCCACGCCGAACCACAGCCGGCCGACCGATCCCTTCTTGATGGGATGCAACGGAACCGCGGTGACCGACATGGGCTGACCCCTCTTATCGGGCCAGCCGCACCACGGCCGGCCGCTTGATTTTATTGGATTTTAGCGTGCGCCGTCGCGCTCGGCGCGCTTGCGCTCGAGCTTGCGGGCACGGCGGACGGCTGCCGCCTTCTCGCGCGCCCGCTTCTCGGACGGCTTCTCGTAGTGACGACGGAGCTTCATCTCGCGATAGACGCCTTCACGCTGCAGCTTCTTCTTGAGCGCCCGCAGCGCCTGGTCGACATTGTTATCGCGAACGATGATTTGCATAAGCCCGTCAGTCTCCAATTCTAAGCTGGTTCCACGCGATCCGGACGCGCGGCGCACCAAAAACAATATGCGCCGCGACGAATCCCATCGCGGCGTAACCGGCGCGCCACTAACAGACAGAGGTTAATCGATCAAGAGCGGAAAAGCGCTAAAGCCCGGCACTTCCGTACTATACTCGACTTTTGCACGCGCCCGGCGCATGATCCCGGCCAAAGAGACTTAGGAGATTCACGCCATGGCTACAGCCTTCAAGAAGAGCCCGATGACGGACGCCGAGTGGCAGGCGCGCCAGCAGCTTGCCGCCTGCTACCGCATCTTCGCTCATTATGGCTGGGACGAACTCATCTACACGCATATCTCACTGCGTGTGCCGGGCGAGGACGAGGCATTCCTCATCAATCCCTTCGGCCTCATGTATTCGGAGGTGACAGCCTCCAATCTCCTGAAGATCGATATCAACGGCAACAAGCTGACCGACAGCAACTACCCGGTCAATCGCGCCGGGTTCGTTCAGCACAGCCTGTTCCACAGTCACCTCCCCGACGCGCATTGCATCATGCACACGCACACCACGGCGGGCATGGCCGTCGCCTCGACGCAGGAGGGGCTGACGCCCACCAGCTTCTATGCCGGCTTCTTCATCGGCCAGGTCGCCTATCACGACTTCGAGGGTGTCACGATCAACGAGAGCGAAGGTCCGCGCTTCCTCGAGGATCTAGGCGACAAGCGCATGATGATCCTGCGCAACCACGGCCTGCTCGTGATGGGCGAGACGGTGCCGGAAGCTTTCTTCCGCTACTTCATGCTGGAGCGCGCCTGCCAGATCCAGATCGCCACCCGCCAGGCCGGCACACCGCTCAGCATCCCGCAGTCCGTGATCGACGTCCACCAGGGCGACATGATGGGCGCAATCCCGCCCGGCGGCTTCGGCACCACCGAGTTTGCGGCACTGACCCGCGTGATCGATAAGATCGACCCGAGCTGGCGCGACTGAGCGTCAGTCCGCTCAAGGCCATTTTTTGCCTTTGTCATCGCCGTCGCCCTGGTCTATCGGGGCGGCGCTGCTGGAGCATTTCCCGAGGTCGGCCGAAAGCCGGTCGCTTTGAAATGCGGAACGTCAAATCCGCGAGCCTGATCCGCCCTCACAGCCGGACCATGCTCCAGCAAATGCGACAGAAGAGGTCCTACGATGACCGCGCTCATTCTAGCCCGCGCCCAGTTCGCTTTCGTGGTGAGCTTCCATTTCCTGCTGCCTGCCTTCACCATCGGCCTTGCGAGCTATCTTGCGGTGCTGGAGGGGCTCTGGCTGCGTACGGGACGCGGCGTCTATGCCAATCTCTACCGCTACTGGCTGAAAATCTTCGCCATCGCCTTTGCGATGGGCGTCGTCTCGGGCATCGTCATGTCCTACCAGTTCGGCACCAACTGGTCGGTCTTTTCGGACAAGGCGGGGCCAGTCATCGGGCCGCTGATGGCCTATGAGGTCCTGACCGCCTTCTTCCTCGAAGCCGGCTTCCTCGGGGTCATGCTGTTCGGCATCAACCGGGTCGGCAAGGGCCTCCACTTTGTCGCCACGCTAGCCGTCGCGGTGGGTACGATGTTCTCGGCTTTCTGGATTCTATCCGCGAACAGCTGGATGCAGACGCCGGTCGGCTATGAGATCGCCGCGAACGGGCAGTTCATGCCTGGCCCCAGTTGGGCGACGATCATCTTCAATCCCAGCTTTCCGTACCGCCTCGTCCATACGGTCCTCGGTGCCTACCTGACCACGGCCTTTGCGGTTGGCGGTGTCGGCGCCTTCCACCTGCTCCGGGACAGAAGTAATCCGGGGGCGCGCAAGATGTTCTCGATGGCGATGTGGATGGCGGCGCTCGTCGCTCCAATCCAGATTTTCGCGGGAGACCAGCACGGCCTCAACACGCTTGAACACCAGCCAGCCAAGGTCATGGCCATGGAGGGCCACTATCAGAGCCATCCAGACGGCGCGCCTTTGATCCTCTTCGGCATCCCCAACGGCGCCGAAAAACGCATCGACTATGCGGTCGAGATCCCCAAGGCATCGTCGCTGATCCTCAAGCACGATCCCAACGCGCCGCTGGCAGGCCTCGACACGATCCCCGACGAGAATGAGCCGCCTGTCTGGATCGTCTTCTGGTCCTTCCGCATCATGGTCGGTCTTGGCTTCGCGATGTTCGGTCTGGGACTGTGGAGCCTCGCGGCCCGGTTGCGCGGCAAGCTCTATGACTGGCCAATGCTCCACCGCGCAGCGCTCGTCATGGGACCTGCCGGCTTCGTCGCGGTCATCGCCGGTTGGGTGACGACGGAAGTCGGCCGCCAGCCCTTCACAGTCTATGGCCTCCTGCGCACCGAGCACAGCGTTTCGCCGCTCGACGCACCGGCCGTCGCCGCATCGCTCGCCGCCTTCGCGCTGACCTATTTCGTCGTGTTCGGCATGGGCATCGGCTATCTGCTCAAGCTCATGGGCAAGCCGCCCCAGGCCGGCGAGGGAGGTCTGGGCGACGCGCCGATCCGGAGCGCGGGCGTCACGCCTGCGCTCGCCGTGCTGGAGGGAGATCCGAAATGATCGACCTGACAATCATCTGGGCCGGTATCATCGGTTTCGCCATCATCGCCTACGTCATCATGGACGGCTTCGACCTCGGCATCGGCATTCTCTTCCCGACCTTCAAGCCGGGCCCCGACCGCGACCAGGCGATGAACAGCATCGCGCCGGTCTGGGACGGCAACGAGACCTGGCTCGTCATGGGCGGCGGCGGGCTGCTTGCAGCCTTCCCCCTTGCCTATGCCATCGTCCTGCCCGCGCTTTATGCGCCGTTGACCGCAATGCTGCTCGGCCTGGTGCTGCGCGGCGTCGCTTTCGAATTCCGCTGGCGAGATCCGGCCCACCGCGCCGCCTGGGATCTCGCCTTCACCGCCGGATCGGCCTGTGCCGCGCTCGCCCAGGGAATCACGCTCGGTGCGCTGCTTCAAGGGATCAACGTCGAAGGCCGAGCTTATGCCGGCGGCTGGTGGGACTGGTTCTCGCCCTTCAGCCTGCTGTGCGGCGTGGGCCTGGTCGTTGGCTACAGCTTGCTCGGCGCCTGCTGGCTCAACTGGAAGACCGAGGGCGCTTTGCAAGAGCGCGCGGCCCGTCATGCATGGCGGCTGGGTTGGCTGTTGCTCGCCGTCATTGGCCTCGTCAGCCTCATGACGCTGGGGCTGGAGACGCAATATTATCGCCGCTGGATCACCTATCCCGGCCTTCTCGCAACCGCGCCGGTCCCGATCGCCACGCTGTTCGTCACGGCGATGTTCTACCGCAGCCTCGCGAAGAAGCAGGAAGCTGCACCCTTCTTCTGGACGCTCGGCCTGTTCGGCCTGTGCATCGTCGGGCTCGGCGTTTCGATCTGGCCGGACGTGATCCCCGCGCGCGTCACCATCTGGCAGGCTGCCGCGCCCGAGCGAAGCCAGGTCTTCATGCTGATCGGCGCAGTGATCATGCTGCCGATCATCCTCGCCTATACCGGCTGGGCCTATTGGGTGTTCCGCGGCAAAGTCGGCGAGGGCTATCATTGATGCGGCTGCCCCCAGTTCGCTTGGCGCTCTCCCGCTTGGGCTGGTTCATCGGCATCTGGGCGGCGAGTGTCGCGGCGCTCGGGCTGGTCGCCGCGGTCCTTCGGTTCTGGCTGCGCTGAGCACTGGACCGGCCTGCTCCCAGACGGCAGAACGGTCGCATGACTGACCTACGCACGCTTTATCCGCCCATCGAGCCCTATGAGACCGGCATGCTCGATGTCGGCGACGGGCACAGCATCTATTATGAGCGCTGCGGCACACCGGGCGCCAAGCCCGCCGTCTTCCTCCACGGGGGACCGGGCGGAACGATATCGCCCAAGCATCGCAGCCTGTTTCATCCGCAGGCCTATGACGTGCTGCTCTTCGATCAACGCGGCTGCGGCCAGTCGACCCCGCATGCCAATCTGGACGCCAACACGACATGGCATCTCGTGGCCGATATCGAGCGGCTGCGCGCGCTTGCGGGCGTGGACAAATGGCTCGTCTTCGGCGGCAGCTGGGGCTCGGCGCTGGCGCTGGCTTATGCAGAGACCCATCCCGAGCATGTCAGCGAGCTGGTGCTGCGCGGCATCTTCACCGTGCGGCAGTCTGAGCTCGACTGGTATTATCAGTTCGGCGCCTCCGAAGTTCATCCCGACAAATGGGAGGATTTCATCGCACCGATCCCGCCCGGCGAGCGGGGCAACATTGCGGCTGCCTATCGCAAACGCCTGACCGGCGATGACGAGGCGACGAGGTTGCAGGCCGCGCAAGCCTGGTCACTCTGGGAGGGGCGCACCATCACGCTGCTCCCTGATCCTGAAAACGATCATTTCGGCGACCCACATTTCGCTCTCGCCTTCGCCCGCATCGAAAATCACTATTTCGTGCACAAGGGCTGGCTGGAGGAGGATGAGCTGATCCGCGACGCAGGCAAGCTGCGCCCCATTCCAGGCACAATCGTGCAGGGGCGCTACGACATGGCCTGCCCGGTCCGCACGGCCTGGGATCTGCACAAGGCCTGGCCGGAGGCGGATTTCCACCTCGTCGAAAATGCCGGCCACGCTTATTCCGAGCCGGGCATCATGGATCGGCTGATCCGCGCGACGGATGGCTATGCAGGCGTGACCACGCCCTAGCGGCGCGTCAGGCCACGCGTTGCGGCCGCCGCATTACGGCCATTTCGACGCGATTGCGGCCATTGGCCTTTGCTCGCAGCAGCGCGGCATCGGCGGCCTGCACAACCCGTGCGGCGAGGCAGTGATCGGGCGTGGAAGCAAGCCCGATCGATACGGTGACCACACCGACTTCTCTGCCCTCATGTATCACGCGCAGATCCTCGATGCGGCTGCGCAGATCCTCGGCGCGCGCGCGGGCCCGCGCTGAGTCGAGGCCAGGCATAAGCAGTGTGAATTCTTCCCCGCCGTAGCGGAAGGCCAGGCCATTTTCCCGCGTCGCGGCGCGGAGCGTATTGCCGACGGCGCGCAGCACCGCGTCGCCGGCATCATGGCCATAATCGTCGTTGAACCGCTTGAAATGATCGACGTCGATCATGAGACAGGAGAATGGCTGGTCTTGCCGCTCGGCATCGGCAAGCTGCGCTTCAAGCACGGCATCGAGCTGGCGACGATTGGCCAGGCCCGTCAGCGCATCCGCCATGGCCAGATTGCGCAGACGCTCACGCAGGCGCAGGTTCGCGATCGAGAGAGCGATATTTTCCGCCAGCATCTGCAAGACATTGTCCGGCGTGGCGAGATCCTGGCCGGTGTCCTCACGCGGCTCGAAATAAAGCAGGCCGATGGCCTCGCGATGAGCAGTGAGAGGCATGCAGATCGCATCGATCGGCGAGGCATCGCCCAGCCCCAGATGATCGCACGGCACGTCGATGCTCTCGCCCGCAGGCCGGTGTGTCGAACCGCGCCGCAGTGCCCAACAGGACAGCGGCGAGAAGCTCGTCCGCGAATAGCGCGGCGCGCTCCAGTTGCACGTCTCCACGAGCTTGTTGCGCTCGGCGTCGAACAAATAGAGCCGACCGGCGAGCGTCGGCGCGATCTCGGGGACGAAGCGCTTGATGACCTCCTCGAAGTCCAGCAGCGTTTCGCAGCCGTGCATGCGCTGGGTCATCCGGGAGATCAGATCACGCATCGCACGGTCGGCATCGCGCTCAGCTTCGAGCTTCTGACGTGCGATGCCGGTCTCGCGGAAGATGCGCACGGCGTGCGCCATGTCGCCGATTTCGTCGATCTGCTGCAGGTTGGGCGGCTCGACGGCATAATCCTGTGCCGCAAGACGCGTCACCACATCGCTCAGCCGCACGACAGGCCGCAGCACTCTTTGCCTGAACACGAAGAACAGGACACAGATGAACAACAGGGCCGTCGCGCCCAACATGGCTTCCGATGCCGACTTCCAGAGCCTGGCGGTGACGCTCGCCGCCCTGACCTCATTGGTCGTGCGCTGGTCGAGACGATATTGGAAGCGCTCAACGAGCGACACGACCCGGTCGATCTCGCGTTCATATTCCGGGCCAAACAGGATCGCATTGGCGCGATGCGCGTCACCATTCCGGCGCGCGTCGATCGCTTCGCGTTGCTCATCGTGGAGAGCGTCGGCCCAATGGATCGCTTGCTTGAGCGATTGCAGCTCGTCGGGCGCGGCGCCAACGTCGCGAGCATGCGCGAGACGCGTCTCGACCGAGCCAAGCGCCTTTACCTCGTGTGCGTAGAGCTCTAGATGGGCGGCATCGCCGGTGATGACGAAGGTTCGCGCCAATTCAGTGAGCGTGAGGATGTCGGTATCAAGTGCCGATGTGGCCTGATCGAGGCGATAGCGCTGGTCGACGGCGGCGCGTTCAGCATCCTGAGCACCGGACGCCAGCAGCATCGTAGCTCCTGACGCCAGGGTCAGTGCGACAGTGAGCCCATAAGCCCAGTTTGTTATTGTTGCGAGCCTCATTAGACGGCCAGAATAAGCCAAACGCAGCTTACGAAGCGTTAAGCTGACAGACGTCGGTTCGTCCATTAGTAGGAGGACCTGGCATGGTCACACGCTCAGTTGCCCAGCTCGGGCTTGCATCCCTCCCCATGCGGCCGCAAGAACAGCCCGACATGACCAAGTTCACAGTCAATGACCGGCCGGTTCAATATCATATGGACCCGCAAACGCCCTTGCTCTGGGCGCTGCGCGACGCGTCCAACCTGACCGGCACCAAATATGGCTGTGGCACCGGCGATTGCGGCGCCTGCACGGTCGACATCGACGGCATGGCAATCCGCAGCTGCCAGGTGACGATCGCGGCGGTCGAGGGCCGGTTCGTGACAACGATCGAAGGTCTCTCTCCTGACCGGAGCCATCCGGTGCAGGAAGCGTGGGCAGCACAGAACGTGCCTCAATGCGGCTATTGCCAGTCCGGCATGATCATGACTGCCTCCGCCCTGCTCCGCCGCAATCGCGATCCGAGCGACGCCGATATCGACGCGGCGATGACGAATATCTGCCGCTGCGGCACCTATCCGCGTATCCGCGAAGCCATCAAACAGGCGGCGCGGATCATGCGTGGCGACGAACGTGTTGCAGCCGCGCCGGCACCGGGCATTTCCGCCGCAGAGGCCGCACGCCACGTGCCCGGCATGAGCGCACCAGGCAAGGGTAGCGCCAAGTAAGCCCGCGCCGAAACCTTTCGGGTTGCTGAAAGTACCATTCAGAGTGCTGACAGCCCGGTTGCGATAGTCAGGTTTCTGAAGCCGGCGCTGGGTCGCCGGATGAGGATCAAAATGTCTATGAAGTCTATCATCAAGGCGGGTCTGCTGACCGCTTCGCTGGTTGCCATCGCGGCACCGGCAGTTGCGCAGCGCGACGACGACAGCCGCCGCGAGCGCGCACAACATGAAAACCGCGGCGGCGGCGGCGAAAGCCGCGTCAACCGTGGCGGTGACAATGGCGGCGGCCGTGAGGGTGGCTGGCGTGGCGGCGAAGCTCGCCAAGCACCGGTGCCTTCCCCTGCCCCCGCCCCCGTCATGAGCGCTCCGCCGGCAGTTGCGCCATCAGCAGCGAACAATCCACGTTTCCAGCGGAGCGGCAACGATCAGCCCCGCCCGGACAGCCAGCAATGGTATGGCCAGCGCGGCGTCACGCCGCCCCGGCCTGCTGCCGATCGCAACAATGCGGCACCAGACCGCGGTCGCAACCAGGGCAACTGGCAGGCCAACGGCGGACGCGATCGCGACAACAACGACGGCCGCAACGGCAACTGGAATCGCGACCGCGATGGCCGTGATAACAACTGGAACGGCAATCGCGACCGCAACGACCGCGACAACAACTGGAACGGCAACCGCGACCGCGACAATAATTGGAATCGCGACCGCGACGGGCGCGACAACAATTGGCGCGGCAACGACAATCGCGGCAATTGGAACAACGGCCGCCCGGGCGTTCGCCCGCCGGTTGCCAATCGCTGGGACGGCATGCGGCGCTGGGACAATAATGGCTGGCGCAATGACCGCCGCTACGACTGGCGCGACTGGCGCAATTCCCACCGCAGCATTTTCCGCCTGCCGAGCTATCGGGCGCCCTATGGCTGGAATCGGAGCTATTCGCGCTTTTCGATCGGCATCTACCTCGACAGCATCCTGTTTGGGTCGGACTACTGGATCGACGATCCTTGGACCTATCGCCTCCCGCCGGTCTACGGAACGCTCCGCTGGGTGCGCTACTATGACGATGCCCTGCTGATCGACATTCGCGATGGCTACGTCGTCGACGTGATCTACGACTTCTTTTGGTGAGTGCAGCTCACCGAAGTGTCGAACATTCCTGAAAGTCCCCCTCAGGAATATCTGGGCTGGCCGCGGTTTTCCTACCCGGCCAGCCCTTTTTGCTGGATCGCGAGTGGCCGCTCGCCCCTCTTGCTCCCTTTCGCGCGCGATGGCAGGACGCGCCTTCCATGAGCGAGACACTCCCTGACGATCCGGAAATCGCGTCGCCCGTGCGTGCGGCGATCGGCGAGGCCGTGCGGACGCGCCTCGCGCGCAATCCGATGGTGAGCCGCGTGCCGACCGACAAAGCGGAGCTGTTCCTGCGCCATGGCCTGATGAGTCCTCAGGAATGCACCAAAATGATGGAGTTGATCGATGCCGAGGCGGCACCGTCCAAGCTCTTCTCCGGCAGCGCCAACAGCGACTATCGCACGAGCTGGAGCTGCAACATGCGGATCGAGGATCCGCTCGTTGCGACCGTCACCAAGCGGATCGACACGCTGATGGGCATCGATCCCAGCTGGGGCGAATTGCTGCAGGGCCAGCGCTACCATCCTGGCCAGGAATATCGCGTCCACTGCGACTATTTCCCGCCCAGGGTTCATTATTGGCCGGTGATGCGTGCCTGCGGCGGGCAACGCGTCTGGACGACGATGGTCTATCTCTGCGATGTGGAAGCAGGCGGCGAAACGGAATTCCCCCGCCTGGGCCTCAAGGTGCCGCCACGGCGCGGCACACTGCTCATCTGGAACAACATGCGCGCCGACGGCAGCCCCAATGGCGAGACGGTCCATGCCGCGCTGCCGGTGGTGAAGGGCGTCAAATATGTGCTGACGCATTGGTTTCGCGAGCGCCCATGGAGCTCGACGCCAATCCCCTGAGCGCCGCCGTTTCCGCTACAATTTGCGACACTCATGACTGATTTCTGACGACTGCGTTCCCGCGTCGTTCAGCGCCGTGCCTCCATAACGTCTCTTGTCGGGCGAGCACGGTTCCAAGGCCACGCTCCCTCCCCCACCGGCCGCCGCGCCGCCCGACATGACTTTAAGGAGACGACACATGAACAAGTTTGTCATCGCCGCTATTGCCGCCGCCACGATCCTTCCCTCGGCGGCCATGGCACAGCCCGGTTCCTTCGATCGTCACGACACAAAAGTCGTCGTGGTCGACCGCGGCGATCATCGTGGCCCCGGCTGGCATCGCCCGGCCGTGCAGCGCCTGGCCATCGGTTCGCGGCTCGAGCCCGGCTTCATCGCCAGGCAGGACGTGATCAAGCATCCCAGGCAATATCGCCTGGCGAAAGCCGGCGGCGGCAATCGCTGGCTCAAGGTCCGCCATGACGCCGTGCTCGTGAATTTGCACACCGGCCGCGTACTTGACGTCGTCCACCGGGCTTTCTGAACCGAAGCTGGCAACTTCTCTATAACGGTACCGCATTTTTCGCCCGGCGGATTCCCTCTGCCGGGCGAACACATATTTCTTTATTGCAATTCATTCTCATTAACATAAACTGATCTGACAGCAGGGATTCGCCGGAAGGAGCGCCTCATGTCAGCTGATCTCGATCGAACATTTGCACTCAGAGATTTGCGCGAACATTCGCTGATCGCCATGCATGTCGTGATGGGAACGCGGCTTTCGCTCCTCTTCGGGCGCGCGGGCCGCGACCCCCTTCCCGACCTTGCCGTCCGTCTGCGCAGCATGCGCGCCGCGCGTGCCCAGCAAGCGCTTACCGCCGCCATATGGTGCCATTGGCCCGACACGTTCGCGCTGCGCCGTCCCTGCTGCATGGTCTTGAGCCCGGACGAAATGGTCCTCGCAGACGCAGCTGTTGCGGCCATGCGCGGGGACAGGAGCGCAGCCATGGACGCGATGCGCGACTTCCTGCCTAGCCTGGCACGCGACCGGCTGTTTCGTGAAATAGTCGAACTGGTCGACGCGATCCGCTCGGCGCAAACCGAGACCGCCGCCAAGGAGAGCTGATCAGGCCGCCGCCATGTCCAGCGCCTGCGCGATCAGCTTGCGGCTGTTCTCGATGCCGTAGAGCGCCACGAAGCTGCCCATGCGCGGGCCTTGCTCGGCACCCAGCAATGTTTCGTAGAGCGCCTTGAACCAGTCACGCAGCTGCTCGAACCCGTAATGCGGATCCTTGCCGATCTCGTAGACGATGTTCTGGATGTCTTCGGCGGTCGCGTCGTCCGATAGCGCCGCAAGCTGCGCATCGAGTTCTCGCAGCGCCATCGCTTCGTTGCTCTCCGGCGGGCGGCGCTTGAGCGTCGGCGCGATGAAGTCGCGATTATAGGCGAGCGCATTGCGCACGAGCCCCGCCAGACGCGGATGGTTTTCAGGCGAGGCGTCCGGCACGTAATTGCGCAGATAGGCCCAGACCTGCGTCTCGGTAGCATCGGGTCCCATCACGCCGACGAGATTGAGAAGCAGGCCGAACGTCACGGGCAGACCGTCCTGCGGCACAGCGCCGCCATGGACGTGATGCACCGGATTGCCGAGTTGCTTGTCGACGGCCTGAGTCGCGTAGCTTCCTCGGAACTGCTCGTAATCGTCGACCGCACGCGGGATCACGCCGATGTGCAGCTGCTTGGCCGCCTTGGGCTCGCGATAGATGTAGAAGGCCAGGCTCTCTTCCGTGCCGTACGTCAGCCATTGCTCGATGGAGAGGCCGTTGCCCTTGGACTTGGAGATTTTCTCGCCTTTTTCGTCGAGGAACATCTCGTAGTTGAAGCCTTCGGGCGGCTTGCCGCCGAGCGCGCGGGCGATCTTCGAGGACTGGGTGACGCTGTCGATGAGGTCCTTGCCGGCCATCTCGTAGTCGACGCCGAGCGCGACCCAGCGCATGGCCCAATCGACCTTCCACTGCAGCTTGGCGCCGCCGGAGAGGATCGATTGCTCGACGACATCGCCATGATCTTCGAAGCGGACGGTGCCGGTTTCGGCCTCAACAACCTCGACCGGAACTTGCAGAACGATTCCAGTCTTTTGGCTGATGGGAAGGATCGGAGAATAGCTCTTCTGACGCTCGGCGCGCAACGTGGGCAGCATGATCCCCATAATGGCGTCGTAATGGCGCAGAACGAGGCGCAAAGCGTCGTCGAAATGGCCGCCGCGGTACATCTCCGTCGACGACATGAACTCATATTCGAAGCCGTAGCGATCGAGGAAGGCGCGCAGCATCGCATTGTTGTGATGCGCGAAGCTCTCATACTTGCCGAACGGATCGGGCACCTGCGTCAGCGGCTTGCCCAGATGCGCTGCGAGCAGCCCCTGGTTGGGCACATTGTCCGGCACCTTGCGCAGACCGTCCATGTCGTCGCTGAACGCCACCAGCCGCGTCGCGGCGCCGGTCATCTCTTCATAGGCATGGCGCACCATGGTCGTGCGCTGCACTTCATTGAACGTGCCGATGTGCGGCAGGCCCGAAGGACCATAGCCGGTCTCGAACAGCACGGGTGCGCCGGACTTGCCGTCCGGATAGCGTTTGATCAGCTTGCGCGCTTCCTCATAGGGCCATGCCTTGGAAACGCGCGCCGCCGCGCGCAGCTCGTCTGATACGTCGGTCTTGCTCATGGGCGGAGCCTGTACCCCCGGAAACGCTCACATAACAGCCAGAAAATAGCCTTCCCGAAAGGCTGCGATGCGTGGTTTCCCGAAAATTTACCAGTTCATGCAAAAGTATGAGTGAGCGACCGTTATAGGGGTCAATGTCGCCAACAAGATCGGGGGAATAAGAACAATGCAAGTCGAACGTCAGCAGAAGCGCATCGAAGTTGAAATTCCCGTGACAGTCGTGACTGTCCTGGAAGCCTGCGATGCATCCATCGTCGACTTGACGGAAGGTGGCGCCCAAGTCACCGGCCATTCTGTTCCTGAAGGCACACGCTTCCAGATCGAATATATGGGCCAGACACTGTTTGCGGTGTGCCGCTGGGCCGAAATCGACCGCATGGGCATCAAGTTCCTCTTTCCGCTGAGCGACGGCCCGCTCTACGAGCGCCTCATGGTGGCTCGCGCATCCAGCTTCGACGGCGAAGGCATGAGCGGCGTCAGCCTCGCCATGGCGCCGATCCATAACGGACGCACCACGCTCGGCGCGCGCACCTTCAGCCGCGTCGCCGTCGGGGGCTTCGGCCGCCGCGGCTAAGCCGCACCCCGATCAAGGCAGCCGTGCGATCAGGATGCCCACCGTCGCTTCCTTGCTGCCCTCGACCTGGAGAACATGCTCGCCGGCCTTGAGCGGGAAGTCGACCATCTTGACGATCCCCGAGCATTCCAGACCGTGACCGTGCGCTGAGGACTCGACCGCCTTTCCGCCTTCCAGCACGTCGACCCAGCCGCCCGAGCCCAACGCCACGCGATATGTGCCGGGCTGGTCGACGCTGAAGGCGAACATGCCGGCATTGTCGCCGACATCCTTTGCGCGGCTTGGTCCATCGCCGAAGTGCACCTTCGTGCCCGACGAGAGTCGCGCATCGATGGCCTTGCCGGGCGCAATGCGCGCTGCGCCGAGGCCGGCAGGGTCGACTGCAGCGGTCAATTTCGCCCTGTTGGACCAGGCCGCCAGCTCTGGGGGGAGAGCGGGCATGGCGCCGGTGCAGGTCTTGGCGGGGGTGGGCGCCGGAGCCTGGGCGACGGCGGGAACAGAAACGGCGAGGGCCGTCAGAGCCAGGAATGGGGCAAGGAGTGTCTTCATGGCAACGCCTTCGCATCAATCGTTGTATTTGGCTATATACAATGCGCTATATTTTTCCATATACGGCCCCGTCTTTCGACCCAAGCAACGAAAAAAGGGGAAAAATCGTGAAGTTCCGTTTGCTGAGCGCCGCCTGCGCTCTCGCCTGTCAGCCCTGGGCAGCGCTCGCGCAGCCCGCCCCCGCAGAGACCGAGCAGAGCGATAGCAACTTCCGTCTGGGCAAGATCATCGTCACCGGACGTGCCGGCCAGGGCGTGGCGATCGGCGACAGCAGCATCGGACAGGATGCGATCCTCACCTTCAACCGCGTTACACTGGATGACGCAGCCAACCTCATCCCTGGCGTCACGGCCGGCAATAGTGGCGGTTCGCGCAACGAACGCCTGCTTTTCGTGCGCGGCTTCGACCGCTTCCAGGTGCCGCTCTCCATCGACGGCATCCGCGTCTATCTGCCTGCCGACAACCGGCTCGACTTCGGCCGCTTCCTGACGCCCGACGTCGCCGAGATCCAGGTCGCCAAAGGCTATGCCTCCGTGCTCGACGGGCCGGGCGCGATGGGCGGCGCGGTCAACCTCGTGACGCGCAAGCCGACCAAGGAACTGGAGGCCGAAGTGCGCGGCACGATCGGCTTCGACCGCGATCTCGATTATGCCAACCACACGATCTTCGCGCTGGTCGGCACGCGGCAGGACCGTTGGTATGCGCAGGCGAGCTATGCGCGAAACTTCACCGACCATTGGACGCTGCCGGGCGACTTCGTCGTAAAGGCCCCGGCCAACGAGGATGGCGGCGCACGCGACTTCTCGCGGGCCGAGGATTGGCGCGTCAACGTCAAGGCAGGCATCACGCCCAATGCCACCGACGAATATTCGATCAGCTACACCCGCCAGGAAGGCAGCAAGAATGCGCCGCTGCACGTCAGCGACACCAGCAACGCCTCGACGCGCAACTGGTCGTGGCCCTACTGGAATATCGAGAGCTATTACTTCCTCTCCAGCACCAAGCTGGGCAAGGCGACGCTCAAGACGCGTGCTTTCTATAGCAACTACGACAATCTGCTCAACAGCTGGGATAATCGCAACCAAAGCAGCCAGACGCTGCCCCGCGCCTTCAACAGCCCCTATGCCGACACCGCTTATGGCGGCTCGGCCGAACTGGCAGCGGATCTGACGCCCGGCGATACGCTCGCGGTTGCGTTCCACTACCGGCACGACGAGCACAAGGAGACGCAGACCAGCCGTCCCGGTCTTTCCACCAGCACGCCCGAGCCCTTGCAGGTCAGCGCCGAGCGCAACTGGAGCATCGCGGTCGAGAACAAGCTCGACGTCACGCCGGCGCTCAAGCTGACGCTGGGAACGTCCTTCGAATGGCGCGACCTCGACCGCGCCGAGGAATGGAATGCGACCCAGGGCCTGTTCAGCTTCCCGCTGCGCAATGCGGCCGGCTGGAACGGCCAGGGCCGGCTCGACTGGAGCGCGGGCAATGCTCAGGCGCATGTCAGCCTGTCATCGCGGGTGCGCTTCCCGACGCTGTTCGAGCGCTTCTCCAGCCAGTTCGGTACGGCTGAGCCCAATCCGGAGCTGTTGCCCGAGCGCGCGACCAACGCTGAGATCGGCGGCAGCAAGCAGATCGGGCCGCTGCGCGTAACCGGCGCACTGTTCTACAGCTGGCTCAATGACGCACTCGTCTCCGTGCGCCTCGCGAGCAACCGCAACCAGCGCACCAACATCGGCTCGGCGGACTATTACGGCGCCGAGATTTCGGTCGATGCGCAGGTGACGCCGGTGCTGCAGCTGGGCGGCAACTATAGCCATATCACGCGCAAGTTCGACGTCGGCTCGGCACCGACTGGGGGCTTCATCCGCCAGTTCCAGTTGACGGACGTGCCGGAGAACAAGGGCATCGTCTATGCGACCTGGAAGCCGGTCGGCGGGCTCTCGCTCTCGCCGAGCGTGGAGTTCGCGGGCAAGCGCATCACGGTAACGCCGGCGACGGCCAATGCAGACGTTCCGGTCTATTACAAGACCGGCAACTATGTGCTGGCCAACCTCACGATCGACTATGAGATCGCCAACCGGTTCACGATCGGCGCGGGTTTGCGCAATGCATTCGACGAGCTCTATCAGCTGACCGATGGCTTTCCTGAGCCGGGGCGCAGCATGTTCGTGACGCTCCGCGCCAAATATTGACCACAGCCGCCGCCCGCATGCCAGTTCCCTGACTTGGTGGCGGGCAGCGCTTTTCCTGGCGGGCCGTTCACGGCCTGTTCCAGTTCCCGATAAAGCCCGCTAAGGGAGGGTCATGGCCCTCCCCTCACTGCCGTCAGCGTTGCACGCGACTCATGCCGGGATCTGGCTGGCGCGCGCGGATGGCACGCTGTCCGTGCTCCAGCGCGGCGAGGCGCTGAGCCTTGCGGCAATTACGCCTTTGCTGCTCGTCAATGCGCCGCTGATCGGTGCGCGGCTGGGCAATCCGGATTTGCATGGGCTCGATCTGCTCGAGCTGTTCGCCTTTCTCTTCCCGGCGCAATTCGCCGTGCCCACGGTGGCGGGGCTGTCGCGGGCGATGGGGCTGGTGCCGCCGTCGAACGACGAAGAGGCGGTGCGCGGCATCGCGACCATTGCGGCCGAAATGCTGGACTGGTGCGGCCGCGGCGACTGGGCCGAGCGCGAGGGCGCGTGGACGGCGCTGCGCCAGCTTGAGCGGCTGCGCTGGAATTGGGCGCCGCTGCTGCAGGGGCGGATCGCCCAGCCCGAACAGGCCGAGCGCTGGCTGTTCAGCCGCCTGCCGCAATGGGAGGAAGAACCGCCGCGCCAGCCGCCGCGCACCATCGTGCTGCCCGAGGAGGCTGTGCTCGACCGCCTCGCCGAACTGACCGGCACCGGCGCGGAGAAACGTGAAGGCCAGCGCGAATTCGCGCGCGAGACCGCCAAGATATTCGACCCGCGCCCGACGAACCGCGAACCCAATGTCGTGCTGGCCGAGGCGGGCACGGGGATCGGCAAGACGCTCGGCTATCTCGCGCCGGCGACGCTCTGGGCCGAAGAGGCGGGCGGCACCGTCTGGGTCTCGACCTACACCAAGGCGCTGCAGCGGCAACTGGATCGCGAGACGCGCCGCCATTATCCGAGCGACGCCGACTTCCGCCGCCATGTCGTCATCCGCAAGGGGCGGGAAAATTATCTCTGCCTGCTCAATCTCGAGGATGCGCTGCAAGGCGGCTTCGCGGGCCGCGCGGCGGTGCTGGCGCAGTTCGTGTCGCGCTGGGCAGGCTATTCACGCGATGGCGACATGGTCGGCGGCGACATGCCGGGCTGGCTCCCTGCCCTGTTCCGGCGCGCGGGCGCGACCGCGCTGACCGACCGGCGCGGCGAATGCGTCTATGCCGGTTGCCCGCATTTCCGCAGCTGCTTCATCGAGCGCGCGGCGCGGGCGAGCGAACATGCCGACATCGTGATCGCCAACCATGCGCTGGTGATGATCTCCGCCGCGCGCGGGCGAGAGGGCCATGGCGCGCTCTCGCGTCTCGTGTTCGACGAAGGCCATCATCTCTTCGACGCCGCCGACGCGACCTTCGGCGCGGCGCTGACCGGCCGCGAAGCGATCGAGCTGCGGCGCTGGGTGATCGGGCCGGAGAGTGCCAGCCGCAAGGGCCGCCGCCGCGGGCTTGCGGCGCGGCTCATGGACGTCTCCAGCTATGACGCGGAAGGCGCGGAAGCGATCGACGCGGCGTGCGAGGCAGCGCGGGCGCTTCCGGCAGATGAATGGCTGAAGCGCATCATCGACCGCGCCCCGCATGGCTCCGTCGAGAAGCTGCTCTCCGCCGTGCGCGACACCGTCTATGCGCGCGCCGAGCGCGACGGCAAGGACACCGATCCGGGCTATGGCCTGGAGATCGACCTGACCGAGGCGGACGGGCCGCTGATCGACGCGGCGACCGAGGCGGCGCGGGCGCTGGAGGCGCTGCTGGCGCCGCTACAGCGGCTCGGCAAGCGGCTAGTCGCCGTGATCGAACTGGCGCCGGACTGGCTCGATGGGCCGGCGCGCGCGCGCATCGACGGTGCGATCTCCGCGCTCGGCTGGCGCTGCGACCTGCTGATGAGTTGGATCGCGCTGCTGCTGCGCATCGGGGGACCGGCCGACCCCGACTTCGTCGACTGGCTCGCTGTGGATCGCGTCGAGGGCCGCGAATATGACATCGGCCTGCATCGCCACTGGCTCGACCCGACGCGACCGCTCGCGCAGACGGTGCTGAAGCCGGCGCACGGCGTGCTGGTCACATCGGCGACGCTGCGCGCCGGCGGCGACTGGGACACGGCGGTCGCGCGTACGGGCGCTGCGCATATGGAAGGCGCGCCGCGCGTCTTCGATGTCGCGAGCCCGTTCGATTATGGACGCCAGTCCGAAGTGCTGATCGTGACGGATGTGAAGCGCGGCGATCTCGCGGCGCTGGCCGGCGCCTATGCGCGGCTGATCGAAGCGGCGAATGGCGGCACGCTGGGGCTGTTCACGGCGATCCGGCGTCTCCGCTCGGTGCAGGCGCGCATCGCCGACCGGCTCGCGCAGATGGGGCTGCCGCTTTACGCCCAGCATGTCGATCCGCTCGACCCCGCGACACTGATCGACATGTTCCGCGACGATCCGCGCGCCTCGCTGCTCGGCACCGATGCCCTGCGCGACGGCATCGACGTGCCCGGCGAATCGCTGCGGCTTGTCGTGATGGAAGGCGTGCCCTGGGCGAAGCCTTCGGTGCTGCACGCGGCCCGCAGGCAGGCAAGCGGCGCGCCGACCGACTTCGACGACCGCCATGTCCGCGCCCGACTCGCGCAGGCCTTCGGGCGGCTGATCCGCCGGGCGGACGATGCGGGGCAGTTCGTCATCCTATCGGCCGCCATGCCGAGCCGGCTGCTCAGCGCCTTCCCGCCCGACACGCCGATCCGTCGCGTGCCGCTCGATGAAGCGATCGCCCGCGTGCGCAGCCGTCTTGGTTCGGAAACCCAAATCGGTTTAGACTCTCACGAGCCGGCACAGGGTCCGGGAGTCGATGGAGAGTCATGAAGACGGTCATCCTGCTGCGCCATGCCAAATCGGACTGGAGCGACATCACGCAGCGCGACTTCGACCGGCCACTCAATGGCCGCGGCGAGCGGGCGGCGGCACTCATGGGCCAATGGGCCAGGCGGGAAGCGCTGACGTTCGACGCGATCGTCGCCTCGCCCGCCGCCCGGGTGAAGGACACGCTCGGAACGTTCATGGAGAGCTACGGCACCCATCCGGAGCCGGCATGGGACCAGCGCGTCTATCTCGCGTCGGCGGCGACCCTTGCCGATGTGATTTCAGAAGCCGACGATACAACCGACACGCTCCTGCTGATCGGACATAATCCCGGACTTGCGGATTTCGTGCTCGGGCATGTTGCCGATGAGGACGAATCAGCCTTGCGCGACGATGTCGCCGAGAAATTCCCGACGGCGGCCATCGCCATATTGGATTTTCCGATCGACCATTGGCGGGACTTCGCCAAGGGGAGTGCCGGACAGCTGCGCCAATTCATCCGGCCCCGCGATCTTGATCCGGCGCTGGGGCCGGAACAGTTTTAGAGGCTGATCCACCCATGTTGAACCGCCCGTCATTGCGAGCCGTGCGAAGCAATCCAGGGCGAGCAAGATCGGCCTGGATTGCCGCGCGACTTCGTCGCTCGCCATGACGCTTCAGATTTGTCCGATCGACTTCAGGACCGACATTCAGCTCTGAGGGCCTGCAAATGGCGGGTTTTCGTCAGCTCATCGTCTGAATGCCCGTCGATCTCAATCAGCGTTGATCGCTTCTTTCAGATTTTCGCGAATGACCGTCAGCCGCGCGATGAGCAGCGCGATATCCGGACCGTCGATCTGGCTCGCAGCGCCGAATGCCGGCCGCCGCTCACCGCCCAGCGCCAGTTCGGGCTGTGCCGAGCGGTCACCGGCAAAAGCCGGGGCGGCAGCTTGCGGCGCCAACGGCGGAGCAGGCTCGGCCGGCTCAGGCTCGCTCTTGCCGTCCAATACGCGCTGCGCCCCACGCACCGTGAAGCCCTGCTCGTTGAGCAATTGATTGATTCGCTTGGCGACGAGCACGTCACCGGGCCGATAGTAGCGGCGATTCCCTGAACGCTGGAGGGGCTTAAGCTGCGGAAAGCGGCTTTCCCAATAGCGCAGGATATGCTGCGCAACGCCGAGTTCTTCGGCCAACTCGCCAATGGTCAGAAACGCGCCGTCAGCTTTGTCCATGCCTCATAGTGCACCGGTTGCGCCGCAACGGTCAACCGGCCCGCTCAGTTACCTGAGACGCGCTCCCGCAACGACTGGCTTGGCCGGAAGGTCAAAACCCGTCGCGGCGTGATCGGCACCTCGATCCCTGTCTTGGGATTGCGGCCGATACGTTCGTTCTTGTCGCGCAGCACGAACGTTCCGAAACCAGAGATTTTCACATTCTGGCCAGTCGTCAGTGCATCGGTCACCAGATCGAGCACCTGCTCGACCAGTTCGGCCGATTCAGCGCGCGACAGCCCAACCTGCTTGTTCAGAAGTTCCGCGATATCCGCGCGTGTCAATGTTTCATCCGAGCTCATTTTGCCCCCAAATGCCCAGGGTCGAACCTTTGGCCCCCCGCCAGTCCGACCAGCCGTGTCTGCGGCAGATTCTCAGCCTTTGCAACATCGCTCGCGTTCCCTCGAGGAACCATCTTTAGCACTGAACCGGGGCGAAAAATATAAGTGTCTGCTTTCCGGTCAGTATCTAAGGATGGAGGCACCCCAAGTGAACCCGCCGCCCATTGCTTCCAATATGACGATGTGACCGGGCTGAATCCGCCCATCCCGAACAGCCGTATCCAGCGCGAGCGGGACCGAAGCCGCCGACGTGTTGGCATGACGATCCACAGTCACCACGATTCGCTCGGGCGCCAGCCCGAGCTTGCGGGCCGTGGCATCGAGGATGCGGGCATTGGCTTGATGCGGCACGACCCAATCCACGTCGTCGGAGGCAATACCCGATGCCTCCAGCACCTCGCCCATTACGGCGGCGAGATTGACGACGGCATGACGGAACACATCCTGCCCCTTCATGCGCACCTTGCCGACCGTGCCGGTGGTCGAAGGCCCGCCATCGACATTGAGCAGATTGTTGTAGCGTCCATCGGCATGGAGCCGGCTGGCGAGAATGCCGCGGCCGGAGGCTTCATCGCTCTCTTCGGCACGCAGCACGATGGCGCCGGCACCGTCGCCGAACAGGACGCAGGTCGTGCGGTCCTCCCAATCGAGGATGCGGCTGAAGGTCTCGGCGCCGATGACCAGGGCCGTCTTCGCCGCGCCGCCGCGCAACATGTTGTCCGCAACCGTCACACCGTAGAGGAAGCCTGAACAGACGGCGGCGACATCGAAGGCAATGCAATCGTCGATGCCGAGCGCGGCCTGCACGGTCGTGGCGCTGGCCGGGAATGTCTGGTCCGGCGTGGCCGTCGCAAGAATGATCAGGTCGATATCGCTTGCCGCCATGCCGGCCATGTCGAGCGCGCGGCGCGCCGCGTCGGTCGCGAGCGTCGCCGTCGTCTCGCCCTCGCCCGCTATGTAGCGCTCCCGGATCCCCGTGCGGCCGACGATCCACTCGTCGCTCGTGTCCACCATGGTCGCAAGCTCGGCGTTGGTCATGCGGCGCCGCGGCAGGGCCGAGCCCGTGCCGAGAATCACGGAGCGAAGCGTCATTTGGCGGCCAATTCCTCGCGTCCTACGGCCCCCATGCAGGCCAGGTCTTCGGCAATGCGGGCCGAAAGATCATCCTCGACCAGCCGTGCCGCAACATGAATGGCGTTGGCAATGCCTTTCTCGTCGGCGCCGCCGTGACTCTTCACGACGATGCCATTGAGACCGAGGAAGACCGCACCGTTGTGATTGTTCGGGTCGAGATGGTGCTTGAGCAGGTGCATGGCCGGCTTCGAGATCAGGAAGCCGAGCTTCGAGCGCAGCGAACTCGTGAAGGCGCGGCGCAGCACGTCGGTCACGAAACGCGCCGTTCCCTCGGCTGTCTTGAGCGCCACATTGCCAGCAAAGCCCTCGGCGACGATCACGTCGGCCTCGCCATAACCGATCTTGTCGCCCTCGATGAAGCCATCGAAGCGCAGCGGCAGCGCGGTCGTGCTGCGCAGGACGGCCGCAGCATCGCGAATCTCGTCCGTACCCTTGAGTTCCTCGGTGCCGATGTTGAGCAGCCGCACGCGCGGCTTGGCGAGGTCGAGCAGGGTGCGCGCATAAGCGGCGCCCATCACGGCGAATTGCACGAGGTTGTGCGCCTCGCATTCGGTGTTCGCACCGAGATCGAGCATGACGGCATCATTGTCGCCGAGCGTCGGCAGCAGTGCCGCCAGTGCGGGCCGGTCGATACCGGGAAGCGTACGCAGCGCAAGCTTGGACATGGCCATGAGCGCGCCCGTATTGCCCGCCGAGACGGCGGCGCCAGCGGTGCCGTCCTTCACGGCCTGGATGGCAAGCCCCATAGAGCTGCCGCGCGACTGGCGCAGGGCCTGGCTGGGCTTGTCGGTCGCCGCGACGACCAAGTCGGTATGAATGATCTCGGCCACGGCCGAGAGATTGGGGTGATTCTTCAGCGCATCGCGGATCTGCGCCTCATCGCCGTACAGCGCATAAGTGAGCGCAGGGTGGCGCCGGCGTGCCAGTGCGACGCCCGCGACCATGACGCGCACGCCTTCGTCACCGCCCATCGCATCAATCGCGATCCGCGGTGCAGTCACTGCTTTACCCCCCGTTCCGGGACTCAGGCGCCGATGGCGACGACTTCGCGGCCGTTATAGTGCCCGCAGGACGGGCAGAGATTGTGAGGACGCTTCAGTTCGCCGCAGTTCGAGCATTCCTGAAATGCTTCGACAGCCAGCTTGTCATGGCTACGGCGCATGCCGCGCTTGGACGGCGAAGTTTTTCTCTTAGGGACAGCCATGCGGGCACCTGTTCAATTCATCAAAGTTTCAAAGCCTTATCGCCTGCCTTGGCCGTTGCGCTACACATAGACGGCCACGAGGGGCCGCAGCCAGCGCGGCCGGGGCATTTGCGAGAGTGTGCGCCTATAGCGTTTTTTTGCACGGGCGCAACCGGATTCATCGCGGAAAAAGCGGGACAAATCCGTTATTCGCTATGGGCCAGACCGGTAACCTGATCGGCGACATAGGGATTGGTCGCCCGCTCATGCGCGAAGCTGCTCGGCTGACCATGGCCGGGCACGAAAATCGTGTCGCCGCCCAGCGGCCAGAGCTTTTTGGTGATCGAGGCGATCAAATCCTCATGATTGCCGCGCGGAAAATCCGTGCGGCCGATCGAGCCCTGGAACAGCACGTCCCCGACCATTGCGAGCTTGGAGGCAGGATGATGGAAAACGACGTGGCCGGGCGTGTGGCCCGGGCAATGGATCACGTCGAGGGTGAGTTCGCCGACCGTCACCGTGTCGCCATCGACAAGCCAGCGGTCGGGCTCGAAAGGCGAGCCGGACAGGCCCCATTTGCGGCCGTCCTCCTCCAGCTTCTCGATCCAGAACCGGTCGTCCTCATGCGGCCCCTCGATCGGCAGACCAAGCTCCTGCGCCAGGATGCCGGCCTGGCCGCAATGGTCGATATGGCCGTGCGTCACGAGGATCTTCTCGAGCGTCACGCCGTGCTGTTCGACCGCCTTCTTGAGGCGCGGCAAGTCCCCGCCGGGATCCACCAGCGCGCCCAGCATCGTCTTCGTGCACCAGATGAGCGAGCAGTTCTGTTCGAAAGCCGTCACCGGGATCATCGCGGCGCGCATCGGGGGATTATCGGTTGTCATTGCCGCGATGTGGCAGGCGGACGGGTCCTGTTCAAGCCAGCAGTTCGTCGATCCAGGCCGGCACGAGGCGGCTCGCAGGACCGTGACGGCATTCGTCGAACCAGGCGCTGCCTTCGGAAGGCTCGAGGTTGAGTTCCAGCGTCCGGGCACCATGGGCTCGCGCCATGCGCACGAAACCGGCGGCGGGATAGACCGCGCCTGACGTGCCGATGGAGACGAAGAGATCGGCCCGGGAGAGCGCAGTCTCGATCCGGTCCATGTCGTACGGAATTTCGCCGAAGAAGACGATGTCGGGGCGCAGCGCGGGCGCGCCACAGGCGTTGCAGGCCGCGCCGACGGGCATATCGCCCTGCCAGGGGGACTGGTCGCCGCAATGGGCGCAGAGGGCCGAGTTCAGCTGGCCGTGCATATGCAGCAGGCGCTTTGCCCCGGCGCGCTCATGGAGATCGTCGACATTCTGGGTGACGATGAGCAGTTCGCCTGGCCAAGCGGCGTCCAGCCGGGCGAGCGCTTCATGGGCGGGGTTGGGCCTCACCGCAGCAAGCGCGGCGCGGCGTGCATCGTAAAAGCCGTGCACCAGCTGCGGGTCGTGTGCGAGTGCCTGGGGCGTGCAGACATCCTCGATTCGATGTTGCGCCCATAGGCCGTCGCCCGAGCGAAATGTCTCGAGTCCGCTCTCCGCCGAAATTCCGGCGCCAGTCAGGATGACAAGTCCGCGCGAGTCTGGCATCGGCGCTCTGTGACAGCCAGAGCCAAGGGGACGCAAGGGCCATGACGTCGATCGGAATCTTCGGAGCGCGCGGGCGCATGGGCCAGGCGATCGCGCAGGCGGCCGCCGAGGCGGGACTCGACGTCGCCGGCGGCACGGACGGAGCAGCGGGCGGCACCATCGGTGCCCAGAACGCCGCGATCACGACTGACGCGGCCGAGCTGGCCCAGACCGCCGATATCCTCATCGACTTTTCCGTGCCGGCTGCGCTCAAGGCCAATCTCGCCGCATGCATTGCCGCCGGAAAGCCGCTGCTGATCGGAACCACGGGCCTCGCCGCCGCGCATCACGAAGCGATCGACGAGGCGGCGAAGTCGATTGCGGTGCTGCAGACCGGGAATACCTCGCTCGGCGTCAACCTGCTCGCGGCGCTGGTGCGCGAGGCGGCGCAGCGGCTGGGCGACGACTGGGACATCGAGATTCTCGAGATGCACCACAAGCATAAGGTCGACGCGCCCTCCGGCACGGCAATACTGCTCGGCGAAGCCGCGGCGGCCGGACGGAACATCACGCTCGCCCATCACAGCGCGCGCGGCCGCGACGGCATGACCGGCGCCCGCAAGGCCGGCGATATCGGCTTTGCGGCGCTGCGCGGCGGATCGGTCGCGGGCGACCATATGGTCATCCTGGCCAGCGAGGGCGAACGCATCGAGCTCGGTCATCGCGCGGAGAACCGCACAATCTTCGCCAAGGGAGCGATCAAGGGCGCGCAATGGCTGCTCGGCCGCGCGCCGGGGCGATACAGCATGGCGGACGTGCTGGGGCTCTAGGGCATGGCCGCGAGGCAGCTCAACCGCGAGCAGATCTTCGAGCTGTTCTCGCGGCTGGCCGAGGGCAATCCCGCACCGAAGACCGAGCTCGAATATGGCAACGACTATCAGCTGCTGGTCGCGGTGACGCTCTCTGCGCAGGCGACGGACGTCGGCGTCAACAAGGCGACGCGGGCGCTCTTCGAGACGGTCAAGACGCCGGCGCAGATGGTCGCGCTGGGCGAAGCGAAGCTCAAGGAGCACATCAAGACCATCGGCCTGTTCAACACCAAGGCCAAGAATGTGATCGCGCTCTCCGAGATGCTGGTCCGCGATCATGACGGGCAGGTGCCGCGCGACCGGGATGTGCTGACGCAGCTGCCGGGCGTCGGGCGCAAGACGGCGAATGTCGTGCTCAATACCGCGTTCGGGGAAGAGACGTTCGCGGTCGACACGCATATCTTCCGCGTCGCCAACCGGACGGGACTGGCGCCGGGAAAGAATGTTGTGGTTGTCGAGAAGGGCCTCGAGAAGCGCGTGCCGCAGCCGTTCAGGCGCGACGCTCATCACTGGCTGATCCTGCATGGCCGATATGTCTGCAAGGCGCGCAGACCGGAATGCTGGCGCTGCGTGATCGCGGATATCTGCCTGTTCACGGACAAGACGCCCGCCCCTCCGAAATGAAGTCCGAAATGGACTAGTATAGCCTGTCCTATTTCCTGCCTTCCTTGGCCTAGGCTTGTCGGCGGCGCTCCGGCCGCAAGCAGCCAGGGAGGCGTCAGCCCATGTCCGACAGATTCGAAAATGTGAATGGCCTCGCCGATCCGGCCCGCATGGCTTTCGCGGTGACGCCCCATGCAACCAACGAGATCGATCCGCTGCCCAAGGCCATCTATGTCGGCACCGGCGGCGATCTCGTGGGCCGCGCCGCCGGCAGCAGCGCCGACGTCACATTCAAGAACCTTGCCAGCGGCCAGATTCTCGACGTGCGACTGCAATATGTGCGTGCCAGCGGCACGACGGCGGCCAACCTCGTGGGCCTCGCATGATCCACGGATACGGCTTCGGCTCCTCGCGGCACCGCGCGATCCTGGGCGGGACGCCAACGCCAACGCCCACGCCAACTCCGACACCCACGCCGACCTCACCATCGGTCGGCGCCGAATATTTCGACCTGGCCGACGACTTCAGTTCTCCAGCAGGCGTCAATGCGATGACCAGCCGCGCGCATTGGTCCGGCGCGCTGTCTCAATGGAGCACGGACAACGGCAAGATCCACCAGAACCAGCTCTACGGCAGCGCGGCACCGATCCAGTTTGGCGGCAGCAACTGGTCGGACTTTGATGTTATCTTCGATTATGAGACGGGCGGCACTGATGCCAGTGGCACCCCCTGGGTAGGTGATCGCCAAAGCTATCAAGTCTGGTGCAAGGACGCGAACAACTACATCGACATCGCGGCCGATGCCGACAATCACCGCCTGGTTCTGACGGCCTATGTCTCCGGATCAAACGCTGGCACGAAATACTTCGTAGATTTGCGCGGTACGGGCGGAGGCGGCAACGTCACCTTCCTGACCAGCGGACAACTCCGCGTTCAGATGAAGTCGAACAGACTGAAAATCTGGGTCGACGGCAAGGCCCTATTTCCGGCCGGCACCTTCTCTCCGCCTTGGGATTCATGGGATGTCACGAGCCTGATCAGCGCGGGCAACCGGCAGGGCAAGGTCGGTGCGACGCAGAACACCTATCGCTGGCCAGTGCTCAACGCCATCTCCTGCCGCGCGCTCGATATCCAGTGCGCGAGCATCGACGGCGCGGTCGGACGCAAGGCCTATTCTGGCACGGGCGCGAGCGTCGGGACGGTAAGCTACGCAGGCTTCTATAGCGGCGCGCCGGTCTCATGGATCAGCCGCTTGCTGGACGCGGCCGATCCCGATGCCGGGCCGATCCTCGGCACGCGCAGCGGGGAAGACGCCAATGGCTGGAAGACCGTCCCCGCAACAGCGGGCGCCGGCAATTACAGCATCGCCGAGGATCTGCCGCTCGGCGGGCCTTACATCGTCGAGCATGGCTATCTCGACGGAAGCGGCCTGCGGCACACCACGTTGTCGCAACCGACGATCGTCGGTTATCGCATCATTTCCTACGGACAGAGTACGTCGGTTGGCCGCGGCGGGTTCGGCAGCTACACAGTGGGCTCGCTTCCCAAGGGTGCCGCTCCGGTGGCGTCTTACAACGACAATGCCGGTTATGCGTCCGGCTACATGGTCAACGGCGCTGATCCCTATATCGGGGCGGGCAATCTCGCCGCCTTTGCCTTCACGAATGCCGGACAGCAGATCGCGGGCGCGCCGATCATCTTCGAAGCCTATGGCGTGCCGGGCACGGCCATTGACGGTCTCAAGAGCGGCAGTTCCGGATGGACGGCCTTCATGGCGGCTCTGGCGACCCGAAAAGGCGTGATCGAGGGGATGATCTGGGATCAGGGGCAAGGGGATACAGATGCCATCCTGTCGGTGGCCAACGCCAATATCGCGGCCTATGCAAATACGTTCATGACCGGGATCGTTGCACCGATCCGGACTTATGCCGGCAAGGCCGATCTGCCGATCATCGTGGCCCATATGGGCCGCTTCGGCTCGACCACACCGGCCGGCGGGAGCAATCAGGCCGAGTTCGACAGCCTGCGCGACCAGATGCGCAAACTCCAATATGCGCTGACCACCGAGGGCGGAGGCTCCGACGCCAATATCCACACGGGCGAGCATCATAATGGCCTGCTCTATGGCGACGCCTACCATCCGACCAGCGCTGCAGCCGGCGGTTGGGAACGCCTCAACGAACGCGGCGCCTGGTCGGCGATGAAGCACATTCTTGGCCTGAGCGTGCACAGCGGGCGCGGGCCGTCGCCGACCAGCGCGACCCGCAGCGGTGCGGTCATCAACGTGCAGGTCGCCATGAACGGCGCCACTTCGCTGTCAGACGTGACGTTCAATACCAACGCCGGCGGCAGTGGCGTCTATCCGACGCAACCGGGTAACCGGTTCCGGGGATGGGATTTCTCGACCTCGTCGAGCTTCGGAACGCTGCTGCAGGTCGATAGCTGGGCGATCGGTGCAGACGGTCATAGCATCGACTTCACGCTTCATTCGGCGCCCGGTGCGCCGGTCTATATCCGCAACCTCTATGGCGCCGGCTATGACGACAACCGCATGATCCACGGCGTCTATTCCGGCGCGGATTACGACCGGACGATCCCGATCGAGCCGGTCATGAACGCAAACGGCTATCTGCTGAGCAATTGAGGTCATGTGGACCTACAAACAATCGACGGGCGAATTGTTTCGCGACGGCCGCCACCAGGCGCGCGGCTATAGCGGCCGTGAATGGGGCAAGAACAATGCCGCCGCGCAAGCTGCGCCGGGCATCGGCCCCATTCCCGCGGGGCGCTGGCGGATGGTTGCCATCGAAGACAGTCCCAATGTCGGGCCGCGAACGATCGTCCTGCATGCCGCCGACACCACACCGGGCGATGACCGGCACGATGCAACCGGCCGGGGCGCCTTCCGAATCCACGGCGACAGCATCCGCCATCCGGGCAGCGCCAGCCATGGCTGCATCATCCTGTCCCGCGCGACGCGGCTCGCGATGTGGCAATCGGGCGATCATGATCTGGAGGTCGTGCCGTGAGATTGCTCGGCTATCTGAAGGGACGCCTGCAGGAGCGCAGCAGCTGGGCCGGCATCGGCGCGGCGATCATCGGCGGATCGGCCCTGCCCTCGCCGTTCAGCTGGCTGGCCGTGATCGCCGGCGTCATCGCGACGCTGGTGCCGACCAAAGGAGAGCGATGATGCCGCCAGCCTTGCTCCGCATGCTGCCCTATGCCGCCGCCGTTCTCGCGCTTGCCGCAGCGATCCTGTGGACCGATCATCGGGGCTACCACCGCGCCATAGCCGACCGCGATGCCCGCGACGCGAAGCTGCTGGGTCAGGTCCGCGCCGAACTGCGCGGGAGCGAACAGCGGCTCGCCACATCGATCGCCGGCATCGAGGGCGACTATGAAACGGCCCGCCAGTCCCTCTCCCGCGCCGGCGCAACCCTGCCACCGATCATCCTCAAGGAAGCCGCCCATGATCCGCGCCTGTCCGATCCCGCTCTTGGTCTTTCTCCCGGCCTGCTCGACGCCATCAACCGCGCCCGTGCGACTGGCGCCTGTGCCGCCGGCGCTGCCGGCCGCATTGACTGCACCCTGCCCGCCGCTGGGACCACTGCGCAGCCCGGCGATCGCTGAACTGGCGCTGGCAGACGCCCAGACGGCCCTGGCTTATGCCGACTGCGCCGCGCGTCATGCCGGCGCGGTGAACGCCTATCAGGCAGCTCGCGAGGCGGCGATCGAGTGGAACCAAAAGCCAAGCAACGCAATACGTTGAACGGCCGCCAGACAGATCATCCACGCAATCTTAACCGCACATGCCTATTCGCAGCAGAACAAGCCGGAAAGCGGTGCGCTTCGCGCCGCCGAAGGCTTGTTTCAGCCAAGGGCGCACTGTACAAGGTCGCGCATAAAGTCTGTCCGTCGGCTGGGGAGCGAGCATGAATGAGAAGGGGAGCTCATCGTTCATGCCGAGCCCTTGCAGTAACAACGGACGACGCCGGGAAAGCCTGATCTTGATGCCAGCCCATTTCATGCTCGGTTTCTCAGAGTACGCCACGTCGCGCGCGCCTGCAGAACTTCGCAGCATCTGTCCGCCATCTTTCACCCATATTTGACCCCCTTCGATTCAACATATTTTCCGGAGAGAATTCATGTCCAGACTGACGAGCGTTTCCCTGATCGCGCTCACGTCGCTTTCCCTGGCTCTGGCCGGTTGCCAGAAAAAGGCCGAGGGCCAGGTCGTGGCGGTCGTCAACGGCGAGGAGATCACCTCGAACGAGCTCAACAATGAGCTCGCCGAGCTGAACGTTCCGGCCAATGCCGACAAGACGCGCATCCGCGCCGAGGTGCTCCAGCGCATGGTCGAGCGCCGTCTGCTGGCGCAGGCCGCGAAGGATTCCGGACTGGACCGCGACCCGACCTACATCAACCAGGAGCGCCGCATGAAAGAGCAGCTCCTCGTCAGCATGTATGGCAAGAAGGCATTCGATACCGTCGCGGTGCCCGACGCCGCCAAGGTCGACCAATATATCACCTCTCACCCGACGCTCTTCGGTGACCGCACCCGCTACAAGCTCGACCAGATCGTGTTCGATCCGCCGGCCGATGCCAAGACGCTGCAGCCGCTGACGGACCTGCACAGCATGGCGGACATCGCGGCCTGGCTGAACAAGCAGGGCATCAAGTTCCAGCGCGGCGGCAACACGATGGACTCCGCCGGCGTGCCGCCGGAAGTCATGGCCCGCATCAAGGCGCTGCCGCCTGGCGAACCCTTCATCGTGCCCAACAGCGGCAAAATCGTCGCCAGTGTGATCACCGGCAGCGAGCCGGTGGTCGTGCCGGCCGATCAGGCCCGGCCGCTTGCCACCCAGGCCATTCGCCGCGAGGAACTGAACAAGATCGGCGAGGAACGGCTGAAGGAAGCCAAGGCCAAGGCCAAGATCGTGTATCAGGCCGGTTACGAGCCGCCGAAGGCCCCCGCCGCTGCGGGTGCTGCGCCAGCTGCCAAGTAAGGACAACAGATCGGGCATTTGCCCAACCGGAGAGGGGCTGCCGCGCAGGCGGCCCCTTTTTCATAAGCGACACATGCTGATCGAATGGCGGATATGCACGGCTTACTGACCTTCATTGCCTGGTGCATCGCCCTGCCCCCGGCATTCCTGCTGCTCGTGTTCCTCGCGGAATTGCTGGCCGGTACGTTCGGTGCGAGCCGCACGGGGCTCCCGACCCCGCCGCTGACTCGCAAGGTCGCGATCATCATGCCGGCGCATAACGAGGCGTCCAGCATTGCCCGCTTCATCGAACCGCTGCTGCCGCAACTCGGCGACAAGGTCCGGCTGGTGGTCGTCGCCGACAATTGCTCCGACGACACGGCATCGGTTGCGCATGCTGCGGGCGCAACAGTGATCGAACGGCATGACGCGAGGCTCCGCGGCAAGGGGCATGCCCTCGCCTTCGGCCGCGATTGGCTGGCTCAGGATCCGCCGGATGTGGTGATCGTGCTGGACGCGGACTGCGAGCTCGAAGGCGACAGCCTGGCACAGCTCGCCGAAACGTGCGCCGCAAAGACCCGGCCGGTTCAGAGCTGCTACCTGATGCGATCGCGGCCCGGCGACGCGGCGATGGTGCAGATTTCCAACTTCGCTTTCCTCATCAAGAACCTGGTGCGCCAGCGCGGCGCGGCCAGGATCGGTGCGCCCGCCATTCTTGGCGGCACCGGCATGGCCTTCCCCTGGGCCCTGTTCAAGGATGCACCGCTGGCGACGAGCCATCTCGTCGAGGACCTGGTGCTCGGCATCGACTTCGCCCGGGCCGGTCATCCCCCGCTGTTCCTGGAACGCGCCAGGACGTGGAGCAGCCCGGCTGCGCAGGATGCGACCCGCACGCAGCGAACACGCTGGGAGCACGGCTATCTCCAGACAGCGACGCGCGTCACCTTGCCGCTGGTCGGCGAAGGACTAGCGCGCCGGCGCTGGGGCCTGATCTGGCAGGGGCTGAGCCTCGCCGTGCCGCCGCTCGCCCTGCTGATGATGCTCGGCATCGCGCTGCTGAGCGTGGTCGTCGTGCTTGCGCTGCTGGGCAGTTCATGGCTGCCGGCGGCCATACTCTTCATCGCAATGGCACTGGCGACGCTTGCGCTCGGCATGGCATGGTCGCGCGAAGGCCGCATCGCGATCGGCGGCGCGACGCTGCTGCGCATTCCGCTCTACCTGCTCTGGAAGCTGCCGGTGTATCTTAAGCTGGTGCGCGGCACGCAGAGCGAATGGGTGCGAACGGAGCGGTCCGCCGAATAGCGTCCTTCGCCACAGGGCGGAACGAACCCGATTTCCCGCTTGCCTCACCCCGCCTAGCGCGGCTCTAAGGAGCGCGGGCCGCGCGTGGCCGATGGGAGGGGAGCACATGGCCGACAACCAGGCAGGCGGAGCCGGCACGATATCGGCGGGACGGAGCTGGCTCGGTTTCCTGCTCGTGTTGCTCTCGCTCGTGGTCGAAGGCTTCGACCTGCAGGCCGCCAACATGGCCGCGCCCAATATCGTCTCGACGTTCGGCATCACGCGCGCGGACATCGGCCCGTTGCTGAGCGCCAGCCTCTTCGGGGTCCTGCTCGGCGCGATGTTCCTCGCGCCGCTCGGCGACCGCTTCGGGCGGCGCACAATCATCATCGGATCCTGCCTGGCCTATGGCGCCATCTCGCTGATCGCGGCAATGGCCTCCAGCATCATCCAGCTCGTCGCCCTGCGTTTCCTGATCGGCATCGGCATCGGCGCGGTGTTGCCCAACGCACTGGCGCTGGCCGGCGAAATGGCGCCACGCAAGCTGCTCGCCACGGCGACCAGCCTGATCGGCATCGGCATCACATTCGGCGGGACGCTGGCAGGCGCGACCGCGGCGATCCTGTTCAAGATGGGCTATGGCTGGCGCGAAGTTTTCCTGACCGGTGGCGTCCTGCCGCTTTTGATCGCCGCCCTGCTCTGGCTCGGCTTGCCGGAAAGCCCAGCATTCAGGCACGGCGAAAAGCGGAGCGGCGGCAGCGTCCTGACACTGCTGGCGCCTAACGAGATCGCCCGGACGTTCGCCATCTGGATCGCCTTCGCACTCGTCCTGATGGTGAACTATCTGCTCACCGGCTGGATTCCGCTCATCATCAACGCGCAGGGCTATTCGGAAAGCGAGGCGGCCTGGATCGCCACGGCGGGGCATGGCGGCGGCATGATCGGCGGCGTCATCGCGAGCCTGGCACTGGCGCGCTGGCGGTGGCCCGTGGTCAGCGCCTTGTCGATCCTGGCGGCCCTGTCGATGGTCATGCTGGCAGGCGCCGAGTGGGGTGTCACGGCGCTGACCGCCCTCATCATCATGCAGGGCGCCTTTACCGTCGGCACGCAGAACGCACTCAATGGCTCCGCCGGCGCAACCTATCCCGCGGAGACGCGTGCGCTCGGCCTCGGATGGGCACTTGGCGTCGGCCGCATCGGCTCGGTCATCGGCCCGCTCGCCGGATCCGCGGCGCTGATGCTGGGCTTCAGCGCGCCGCGCGAATTCTTCTTCCTGCCAATCATCCCCCTTCTCATCGCGGCCGCGCTGGCCGCCTATCTGGCCCGCGCCACCAAATCCCGAAGCCCCGCCTCTGTAGGAGACTGACCCCATGAAAGTCCGCAAGATCGCCACCGAGGAAGCCTGGTCGATCCCCGAGGTCGCCGCGGAGCTCAAGAAGGTCTCGAACGGCCCTTCGCAGAGCCTCGACAAGCTGCTGGTCAGGGGCATCTACGACCAGGAGGGGGGCGGCGCTCGATATGCCGGCGTGAACTTCCTCGACGGCCTGCTCGACGCCGAGGACATGCGCCTCAAGCAAATGGACGAGCTGGGCATCGACATGCAGCTGCTCGCGCTCACCGCGCCGGGCGTGCAGATGTTCGACGCAGACACGGCGATGGAGCTGGCGATCCTCTCCAACGACATCCTCTCGGAGCTGTGCCGGAAATATCCTCTGCGCTTCGCCAGCCTTGCCAGCTTCGCGCCGCACAGCCCCAAGCGCGCCGCCAAGGAAATGGAGCGCGCGATCAACGAGCTGGGCATGAACGGCTTCATGATCAACAGCCACACCTATGACGAATATCTCGACGACCCTAAATTCTGGCCCATCCTCGAAGCTGCCGAAGCGCTCGACCGCTGCATTTACATCCACCCGCGTGCGGCCAGCTACGGCTTCAAGGGGCCGCTGCAGAATTACGGCATGGACAGCGCCATGTGGGGCTATGGCATGGAGGTCGGCACCCACGCCGTGCGCATGATGGCGGGCGGCGTGTTCGACGCCTTCCCCAAGCTCAAGATCTGCATCGGCCATATGGGCGAGGCCGTGCCCTTCTGGCTCTGGCGTCTCAATTTCATGAACACGCGCTCGCAGAAGGCCGGCCGTTCGAAGAAGACACAGCGCAGCATGGCCGAGTATTTCCAGGACAATTTCGTCATCACCAACAGCGGCGTCGAGGACGATCTCGCGCTGCGTTACTCGATCGACAAGCTGGGCATCGACAATGTCATGTGGGCGATCGACTATCCCTACCAGCCGATGAAGCCGTCGGTCGACTTCATCGACAACTTCCCCTGCACGGACGCCGAGCGCCATGCGCTCTGCCATGGCAATGCGGAGCGGATCTTCCACATCGCACCGCTCGCCGACTGAGCATGCCGGGCGTGAGCGGCAAGGTGCGAACCGAGGCGCACTCTGCTTAGGCGGACCAAGAATATTCGGCGCACCCGGGAACCCGGCGGCGTCCAGCGCATTTCGTACTGAATGGCGTCGGGCGGCGTCATGACGTGGGATGTGGGGACAAGAGACAGATGCCGAATCTGCCGGGCAGTGCGGAACGCTATCGCACGCTCTTCGAGACGATGGACGAGGGCTTCTGCGTCATCGAGTTCATTGACGGGCCGCATGGTCCGCTCAGCGATTATGTGCATGTCGAGGCCAATCCGGCCTACGAACGCCACACCGGGATTCCAAACGTCGTGGGCCAGAAGGTCCGCGACATGGTGCCTGATGAGGCGGACGGCTGGGTCGCGCTCTACGGAAAGGTGCTTCAGACTGGCGAGCCGATCCGCTTCGAACGCGAGTTGGTCGCGACCGGTCGGCACCTTGAAGTTTCTTCCTTCAGGACGGGCCCACCTGAACGTCATCAGGTCGCCGTTCTGTTCAAGGACGTCTCCGATCGCGTCCGGGCGGAACGGGCCCTGAAGCAGCTCAACGAAACGCTCGAGCAGCGTATCAGCGAAGCGCTCAGGGAGCGTGAAGATGTCGAGACGGCCTTGCGGCAGGCGCAGAAGATGGAGGCGGTGGGCCAGCTTACGGGCGGGCTCGCTCATGACTTCAACAACCTGCTCGCGGGCATCTCGGGATCGTTCGAACTGATCGCGCTGCGGCTCGCACAGGGCCGCACGAACGAGGTCGAACGCTACATCGCGTCGGGACAGGCAACGGCGCGGCGCGCGGCGGCGCTCACGCACCGGCTGCTCGCTTTCTCGCGGCGCCAAACGCTGTCGCCCAAGGCCATGGTCGTCAATCGGATACTCACGGACTTTGCGGAACTGGTGCGCCGCACCGTTGGGCCGGCCGTCGAAGTCGAAACCATCGAGGCCGGCGGCCTGTGGCCGACACTGGTCGATGCCAATCAGCTCGAAAATGCGCTGCTCAACCTTTGCATCAACGCCCGCGACGCCATGCCCGATGGCGGCAGGATCACGATCGAGACTGCCAACCGCTGGCTGGACGACAGGGCCGCGCGCGAACGCGCGATCGAGCCCGGCCAATATGTCACTGTCTGCGTGAGCGACACAGGCGTCGGCATCGAAAAGGATATTCTCGAGCGGGTCTTCGACCCTTTCTTCACGACCAAGCCGATCGGCGAGGGAACGGGCCTCGGGCTCTCGATGGTCTATGGCTTCGCCCGGCAAAGCCACGGCCATGTCCGCATCTATTCCGAACTGGGCAAAGGCACGATGGTATGTCTTTATCTGCCGCGCCACGACGAAAACGACGATGGCGGCGAGATAAGGCAGAGCGAAGAACCGATGAACGATACTGGCGACGCCCGGATCCTGGTAGTCGACGACGAACCGACGATCCGGATGCTGATCACGGAATCGCTCTCCGACCTTGGGCATGTCTGTCTCGAAGCCGGGGATGGCCCCCAGGCGCTGACCATCCTTCAGTCCGGGGCGGCCATCGACCTGCTGATCACCGACGTCGGGCTGCCGGGCGGCTTGAACGGGCGGCAGGTCGCGGACGCGGCACGCAAGCTGCGCCCCGACCTGCGCGTCCTGTTCGTTACCGGCTATGCCGAGAATGCCGCGCTCAACCATGGCCATATCGAGCGCGGCATGGAGGTTCTCACCAAGCCCTTCATCGTGAACGAGCTGATCCGGCGCGTGTCGCGGCTGTTGAACTCCTAAAGGCCGATTCACCCAAGTCGAGCCGCTCGCCGTTGCGAGGCCGGCGGATCAGACGCTAGCCTCCGGCTTCAATGATGTCCGCGGCATCGGTGAGGCCGCGCTTGCGGGCCGCTTCTGCCGGTGTCTCGCCAGCCTTGTTTTTCGTGCGCGGTTCAACGCCGCGCGCGAGGAGCAACTCGGCGGTCTCGGCAGCCAGCGTTTCATCGTTGGGCAGCGAAAAAAGGGCGGTTGCCCCGTGTGGGTCGCGCGTGCCGGCCAATGACGGATCCTCGCTCAGTATCTGTGCTACGCGCTCCAGCTTGCCGGCGTTGGTCAGGCCGAAAATGTCGCGGCTGAAAGGCGCCAGCAGGTCGATCATCGCTTGCTGCCCGAAGTGGATCGCGAATCCCAGAGCGGTGCCCTGATACTGCGTCCCACGCACGTCGATATCGGCACCGGCCGCGATCAGGCGCGCCGCCGCCTTCACCGACCCGCACTGGCCGCACCAATGGAGCGCGCGCTTGCCGTCATGCTGGCCGCGATCGACCGGCGTGCCCAGTTCGAGCAGCAGGGCGACCACCTCATCGAGATCGCGCTGCGCCGCCTCGATCATGAAGTGGGGTTGAAGCGCCACGGCAGGGCGGGCCGAAGCCAAGCGCCGGATCTCATCGAGATCGCCGGACAGGCAGGCCGCCATGAAGGCTTCATCGCCCTCAAAAGTATGAGGCCTGCCGCCATGCCGCTCGCACAACGCCAGTATCTCGGCGCCGCCATAGAGCTGGGCATGGAGGATGATCGGCCGGCTGGAGTAGCCGTGCATGCCATTGGGATTCGCACCATGGGCGAGCAGCCACTCAACGCGCCGGACGCGCCGCCGGTCCACGGCATTGCCGAGCAGATAATCGAGCGTCGAAGCCTGGCCTCGGGCGTAGATCTTTTCATGCCATCTGGCCGGATCGGAACGCGACCAGAGCAGCTCCAGCCAGCGCGTATCGTCCGGGCCGAGCGAAGTGTCGTAATTGACCTGCGTGTCGAAGGCCTCGGTCCCATGATCGAGGAAAAGGCGCGCCAGCTCTTCTGCGCGCGGATGCTCGGCGCGGTCCTGCTCGCCCTGCCCTACGAGACCGTTCAGCAGCGTGAAGGGATTGCCCCAGCCATCGTCGAAATTGGCATTGGGATCGGCGCCATTCTCGAGCAGGAGCCGGGCAATCTCGACGGAATGGGTATCCGCGCCGGGCAGCCGGCCATAAGCGAGATATTGCAACGGCTCCCAGTCGAGCGGCCCACCCTTCCGGCGCGCCGCATCCGGATCGCGCGCGAGATGCCGCTTCACTTCTTCCAGATCGCCGAACATCGCCGCTGCGTGGAGCGAGTGAGCCGACAGTCCCGGCATGCGCGCGGAGACGCGGGCGAAGATACGCGCTGCGCCGGGCTTGTCGCTGTCCCAGGGCTTGGCGGAGTGGAGCAGCAAGTCGGCCAGCTCGGCATGGCTGCGGAGCGCGAGCGCCAACCCTTCGAGCACGTCCTTCAGATCCGCCCAGCCGGGCATTCCGAACTCGCGCGCGAGGGCGAGCTGGACCTGGCGCAGGCCCGGCTCGGCGGGGCTGTCCGGCAGGATGTCGAGGAGCCGCCGGCGTGCAGCGGGATCGCCCGCGCGCAGCGTTTTGAGCCAGGACTTGGCTTCCTTCTTGAGGCTTTCAAGCGATGATTGGGGCGTCAGATTACGCATAGACCTTCCTTCCGTCATAGCCCGCGTCCGCTGAACAGGCCGGAAGAAGGTTTGATCTGTCGATCAACCGGGAGATGGGTGGGATAGTCCCTTGCCGCGGACAGGCGGCGCCCCAGAGCGCACTGGAGGGGAATTTGCGGGAGCAAGCAGGGGCTGTCAAGCGTGCCCTCCTATCCTCGCCCCAGAATGGGGCGAGGATAGGAGACCTCACTCGAAGAAGGCGATGCTCCGGCACTCGATGCTTTCGCGCGGCTGAGCGCCGGGGAGGCTCGAATCCCAGAAGGCCGTGTGCGGGACGCGCCAGGCGCCCTGTTGCGCGCTGTCGTGGAATTTGAAGAGCAGCGCCTCGTCCTTGACCATGTTCGAGAAATACCACCAGCGATGGTCGGGATTGTGGTGGAAGATCGCCGCCGCAATGGGATTGTCCTCATCGGCAACCGGCATCGGGGCGAACAGATCGTCGGGGATCTTGTCGACCACCCAGAGCGTGTTGGGCGTGCCCTCGTCGTCGCGGACACTGCGCCCGTCGCAGATCGCCAGCGGGCAATCCTGCGGCGGCGGCGAATAGGTGCGCCAGAAGCTCGAGATGATGAAGCGCTTGTAGCCCGGACCGTTGGGACGGACCTTCGCATAGGCGCGGTCGGCAGCCTGGATCTGGCGCCCGGGATCGGTGTCGACATGAACCTCGCCCGCAGGCGGCTGGACACCGGCGCGATGCTGGTAGGATTCGCCCTCCGAGCGCTGCTTCTGGCGGCTGGCCACATCGCCCGACGTGCGGATCATCCAGCCCATGGCCCAGACGAAATCGGCGCCCGTGGCCTCCTGCACATAGCGCTCGACCTCGGCGGAATATTTGGCCTCGACCTCTTGCGTGTCGGTGAAGTCGTTCACGGCAGTGGGCGCGTCGAGCAGCTTGAAGCCGTGCGAGGCGAGGCTGAAATGATCGCGGATCGGGCGCGCGTCGCGGATCGTCATCTCATAGGGGCCGTATTTGCCGGTATTCACCTCGACGCCTGCCGAGACGAAGCGCCGGTTGATCGGCGTGCCCGGCAGCAGATATTTGAGGTCGGCCTGAACCGAGCGCACGCTCTCCTCGATGTCGATGGTGTCGACGGCCATGTGCGCTCTCCTCAATTTGCACGATCGTTTGAACAGCAATGAGCGGCAGAGCGCCGTCCTGTCAACGATTCCGGTTCGCGTAATAAAATTACGCGAAGGTCTTTCGCGGTCGGCGGCGCGGGTGTAGAGGCACGACATCGCGGCATCCCCTCACCCGCCGCCAGGACCCGCCATGGCCGCTATCGACTGGGACAGTCTCGACGACATCAAATATCGCGATGAAGCGGCAGCGGTGCGCGCGCTGCTCGATGCGCAGCCGCTCGACAAGGCCGAGCGCGTCCATGTCATCAAGCAGGCGACGGCGCTGGTCACCGCCGCGCGCAAATCGCGCCGCAAGCAAGGCGTGGTCGAAAGTTTCCTGCAGCAATTCTCGCTCGGCACGAAAGAAGGGCTTGCCCTCATGTGCCTCGCCGAGGCGCTGCTGCGCACGCCCGATGCGGAGACGCGCGACCGGCTGATCGCCGAGAAGATCGGATCGGCCGACTGGGCGCGCCACCTCGGCGCGTCGGACAGCATGTTCGTCAATGCCTCGACCTGGGGCCTGATGCTGACCGGCCGGCTGGTGGACCTCGACGACGAACAGCGCGACGATCCCGTCGGCTGGTTCATGCGCCTGGCAGGACGCATCGGCGAACCGGTGATCCGGCAGGCGGTGTCGACAGCGGTCAAGATCATGGGCGAGCAGTTCGTGCTTGGGCGGACGATCGAAGCGGCACTGGCGCGGGCCAAGCGCGAGGATATGCTGTGCTCCTTCGACATGCTCGGCGAAGGCGCGCGGACCGCAGACGACGCAGCCCGCTACGAGCGCATCTATGCCGACGCGATCGAAGCGGTGGGCAAAGCATCGAAAGGCGCCGGCCCGGAACTGGGCCATGGCGTATCGGTCAAACTCTCCGCGCTTTGTCCGCGCTATGAGGCAGTGCAGGAAGCGCGCGTCTGGGAAGAACTCTATCCGCGGATGCTGAGGCTCGCGGAGATTGCCGCGCGGCACGATCTCAATTTCGCGATCGACGCGGAGGAAGCGGACCGGCTGGTCCTGTCGCTGAAGCTGTTCGAGCGGCTGGCGCATGAGCCGAGCCTCAAGGGCTGGACGGGGCTCGGCATCGTCGTGCAGGCCTATCAGAAACGCGGCCTCGCGGTGCTCGGCATGCTGCAACGCTTGGCGAAGGAAAGCGGCAGGCGGATCATGGTCCGGCTGGTCAAGGGCGCCTATTGGGACAGCGAGGTGAAGCGCGCGCAGATGGCGGGGCGGCCGGACTATCCGGTGTTCACGACCAAGGCCGCGACGGACCTCAGCTACCTCGCCTGCGCCCGCGCGCTCATCGCCGCCGCGCCCGATCTCTATCCGCAATTTGCCACGCATAATGCGCATACTCTCGTTGCCGTGCGCCACATGGCGGCCGAGGCCGAAGTGACGATCGAGCACCAGCGGCTGCACGGCATGGGTGAGGCGCTCTATGAGGCGGCGGAGGCACGTCATGGCGCGTTGCGGCTGCGGGCCTATGCCCCGGTCGGCGGACATGAGGAACTGCTGCCCTATCTGGTGCGGCGCCTGCTGGAGAATGGCGCCAATACGAGCTTCGTCCATTCGCTGCTCGACGAGGACGTGCCCGCCGGCGACGTCGTCTCCGATCCGATAGCCGCCGTCGAGGCGCATCCCGATCGCCACGCGAAAATCCCGCCGCCGGGCCTGCTCTATGGCCCGCAGCGGCCCAATCCGCCGGGACGCGACTACAGCATCGCCAGCGCGCGTGCGCGCGCCGCGCAGGCAAGCGCAAAGGGCGCGACGGAGCGGCTTGCCGCCGGCCCGATCGTCGGCGGCGTGCTGCTGACCGATGGCGCGGACGAGGCGCGGCATAATCCTGCCAATCAAGCGGAGATCATCGGCACGGCCTACGCTGCCACACCCGCCGACATCGAGGACGCCGTCCATCGTGCCCGCGCCGCCCAGCCGGGCTGGAATGCGATCGGCGGACCGGGACGCGGGAAGATACTCCGTGCCATGGCCGACGCGCTCGAAGGCGAGACGGACCGCTTCATCGCCCTGCTGTCGCGCGAGGGCGGCAAAACACTGAACGATGGCGTCTCCGAAGTGCGAGAGGCGATCGATTTCTGCCGCTATTATGCAGGGCTTGCCGAAGCACAGTTCGCTGCTCCCCTGCCCCTGCCCGGCCCTGCCGGCGAGACCAACAGCATCGAACTGGCCGGGCGCGGCGTCTTCGTCTGCATCAGCCCGTGGAACTTCCCGCTCGCCATCTTCACCGGCCAGATCGCGGCGGCGCTCGCGGCGGGCAATGCCGTGCTCGCCAAGCCGGCCGAGCAGACCGTGCTGGTCGCAAGCGAGGCCGTGAAGCTCTATCACAAGGCCGGGCTCGACCCGAACCTGCTGGCTCTGTTGCCGGGCGACGGCGCGATCGTCGGCGCGGCACTGACCGAGCATCCGGGCGTGGACGGCATCGCCTTCACCGGCGGCACCGACACGGCCGCGGCGATCAACCGCACGCTCGCGGCGCGGCCCGGCCCGATCATCCCCTTCATCGCCGAAACGGGCGGCCTCAACGGGCTCTTCGTGGATACCACTGCGCTCAAGGAGCAAGTGGTCGACGACGTCATTCTCTCGGCCTTCGGCTCGGCAGGCCAGCGCTGCTCGGCGCTGCGCATGCTGTTCTTGCCGGAAGAATCGGCCGACGAGATCATCGAAACGCTGAAAGGCGCACTCGATGCGCTGGCGATCGGCGACCCCGCTGACTCGGCAAGCGACGTCGGGCCAGTTATCGATGCTGAGGCGCGAGAGGCGCTCGAGACGCACGTCAGGCGCCTGAAGCGCGAGGCGACGATCCTTCACGCCAAGGACATGGGCGCGCTCGGCAAGCGTGGCAGCTATTTCGGCCCCGTGATCGCCCAGGTGCCCGAGCCCGACTGGCTGGAGCGCGAGGTCTTCGGGCCGATCCTTCACATCTACCGGTACCGGCAGAGCGAGTTCGAGAGCGTCGCGCGGCGGTTCGCGGCAAGCGGCTATGGGCTCACGCTCGGCGTGCACAGCCGCGTCGAAGGGTTCAGCCGGCGAGTGCGGGCGCTAGTCCCGGCGGGCAATTGCTACGTCAACCGCTCGATCATCGGCGCGGTCGTCGGCGTCCAGCCCTTTGGCGGCGAGGGTCTCTCCGGCACCGGTCCCAAGGCCGGCGGCCCCCATGCGCTCCTGCGCTACGCGACCGAGCGAACGCTGACCGTGAACATTGCAGCCCAGGGCGGCGACCCGGCCTTGCTCAATCTCTGAGCTGCCGCACCGGCAGCCACCGCGACGATCGCCCACAACGATAGGGGTCGCGGAACGCCAAAGCCCATGCTAGCCATCCGCGAAACGCCGGCAACCAAGGCGTGTCCGGGACGGGCGAAGTTGGGGGAAATAGGCGTTGGCATTGGGCGATGAGCGGCCGATCGCATCGGATAACGATCAAGCGAAGCAGGACGGGAGGCCACAAGATGGGGACCTTCTGGCGGCTGCGCTCGCCATCATGGCCGAAGAAGGGTTTGGCGGCCTCACGCTGCGCCCGCTCGCCAAGCGATTGGGCTATCCCATCGCGACTTTCGCCCGCCAGGTAGGCTCAAAGGACGAACTGCTCGATCATCTGATCGCGCTCGCCGCACGCGCCGACCAGGAAGACCTGGAGCCCTGGCTGCGGCTCGTCGAATCGTTCGAAACGTTGCCGCTCGAAGCCCTGATCGAGATCACCGAGGAAGTGCTGCGCATGCGCAGTGGCGCGGGACGCTCACGCTCGCACTTCAAATGCGAGGTCATCCAGGCGGCGGCGACCAATCCACGCCTTCGCCCTGCCATTGCCGAATGGATCGCCGTAGACCGGCAGCTCTGGCAATCCCTCGTGCATCGCGCCGAGGAGATACCGGAGACGCTCGATATGATCGCGGCGCTCGAAGCCTTCGCCATCGACGACGCCGCCCGCGCGCTCATCATCGACGAATTCGATGCCTATCGCTGGATGCGCCGCGAAGGCGTCCGACGGCTCTGGCACGGCCTCTTCACCGGCAAGCCATCGTCACCCAGCGTGCTCTACATGCGGGCGCTCAGCGACCAGCCATCGCCCAACGGCATTCCCTTCTGGTCGGCCAAGACGCTGACGACCATGCGCGACCAGAATTTCGGCGCGATCATTGCAGGCCTCATCCTGGATACGGGCACGGATTCGGTGACACATCGCGAGGTCGCACGACGTGCCGACATGCCCCACAGCTCCGTCGCTTATCATTATCCGATGCAGGACGATCTCGTCGAACTCGGCATGAATGCGATCGTCGAAATGGTGCGATCGGAATCGCTGGCGGCGATGAACAGCAAGGAATTGCCGTTGGTCGCGGGCCAGCTGGCTTATGCGTCCTTTGCGATCGCGCTGGCGGCCGCACGGCGGCCGAACCTGCGGCCGATCGCACGGGAAATGCGCCGGCGGCGTGGCGAGAACCTGATGCCCTGGCTGCAGCAGAATGCGCCGGCCGATATCCCTGTCGAGGTGGCAGACGTCCAGGCCATGTCGTCTGTGCTGGTCGGCGCGATCCTGCTTTCCCGTGCCGGCGTCAACGATTCAGGCCCGATCACCACCCAGCTGTTTGCCCAGCTTGGCGACTGGCCGGACCTGCTCATCCGCTTTCGCTGACCAGGGCGTCAATCCGGCAGAACGGATTCCCAGTAGCGTTACTTGAACAAGCGTGGCGCGAAGTCGGCCAGATACCGGCGCCAGTTGATCCAGGTGTGGCCGCCCTCGCTCTCATTGTAGACATGCTTGATGCCATATTTGTCGAGGATGCCGCGTGTGGGAGCAACGGTGCCGTGCAGGAAGTCGTCCTTGCCCATGGCGTAATAGACGAGCTTGAGATCCTTGGCGTCGCGCTTCAGCGCCGCGTCATTGGCCTGCTCGTAATTGGCGACATCGTTGCTCCCCGGCTGCATGCCGAGGCCCATCGAGAAGATGCCGATATAGTTGAACAGTTCCGGATGCGTGAGACCATTGCGGATGGTATGCGCGCCGCCCATCGAGAGGCCCGCCATGGCCCGGGCCGCCGGCGTGTTCACCGTGCGGAAGTTCGCCTCCACATAGGGCATCAGGTCCTTCAGGAGATCATTGCCGAAATCATTGTTGTTGAGCATGTCGCCGCCTTGACGGTCCGGCGTGTGGCCATTGGGCATGACCACGATCATCGGCTTGACCTTTCCGGCCGCAATCAGGTTGTCGAGAATGTTGTTGGCATGGCCGACGCTGGTCCAGCTGTCGTCGCTGTCGCCGGCACCATGAACGAGATAGAGCACCGGATAGCTGGTCGAGCCCTTCATGTAGCCGGGCGGCGTATAGATATGGGCGCGGCGCTTCACGCCCAGCGACTTGGACCAATATTCGATCGTGCTGACGGTGCCGTGCGGGACTTCGGCCTTCCAGGTCTGGAAGTCGCCGGCCGGGCCCGGTACTTCGAAGGTCGAGTTGGTACCGGTCCGCTCCTCCGACCAGGTCGTGCCCTGCGGATTGGGCACCTTCACGCCATCGACCTGGAAGGCGAAACGGTAATTGTCGGCGGGAACCGGCTTGGGCGTCGTCACCGTCCAGAGACCCATGGCATCCTTGGCCATGGCCAGGCCGAACGGCGTGCCGACGGGGAAGCCCATGGGAATGATATCGGCAATGTCGGAGCTCGTGACGCGCACATCGGTCGCGCCCGGAGCACAGATACGGAAGGTGACGCGGCCGTCGGGCAGGATCTCGACCGGCTTGTAGCTGGGCGCCGGGGCCATGAAGCCGCTCGCCGCGCAAGTCTTCGGCGCAGCCGCAGGAGGAATCTGCGGCTGCGCCATCAAGGGAGCGGCCGTTATCAACAACCCGATCGACGCAAGGTGCAGCCTATACGTGCGGACAGCGCGGTGAATCATGACCTCTCTCCCTCAAACGGTTTTGTCTCCGGCTAGATACAACAGACAACGCTGTCAACAACGAGCGACCCACCCAATTTCATGATTGAGAAATCCGGTTCGTCATCGGATAAGAGCGCGCATGACCAGTCACGTCGATAGCTTCATCGCAGCAAACAAGAACGAAGACCCGAACGGCACGCGCATGCGGCTGATGCTGGCAACCGAACGGCTCGTCGCGGCGCGAGGCTTCGATGGGGTGTCCGTCCGCGACATCGCGGCGGAAGCGGACGCGAACCTGTCCGCCATCAGCTACCATTTCGTTTCAAAGACGCGGCTGGTCCTCGAGACTCTCGACTGGCGCGGCATACAAGGACTCGCCATGCGCGAACGGCAGCTCGCTCCGTTCGAGGCGCAGGACCGGATCGAGGATGTGCGCGGGCTTCTACGCGCAATCCTGGAATGCCATTTCAAGCGGCCCTCCTCGCCCGGGCAGCCGACCAATATGTTCTTCCTGCGCCTGCTCATGGATGCGACGCCCGAGATCGGCGATTTCTTCCGGGAAGCGTCGATCTGGTTCCGCCATGACGTTTTCCTGCTCCAGCGCGCGCGGCCGGAGATCAGCTTCGAGGATGCATGCTGGCGCTATTATGCGATCATGGGCCTCACGCACCTCAGCGACTTTGACGGCGAGAGACTGAAGGCCTGGTCGGACGGACGCTGCGACCCCGGCGATCGCAACCACGCGTTCGACCTCATCGTCGACAGTGCCATGGCGATCCTGATGATGCCGCCCCGACAGGATTGAACCAAAGCAAGTTGCGGCTCTGTGCGAATAGAGCAGCTCCCGGCAGGTACGCCGGTCGCACTCTGAAAATTTTGCGGGAAATGAGTGGAGGCCCGAGCCGGAATCGAACCGGCGTAAACGGATTTGCAGTCCGGTGCGTAACCACTCCGCCATCGGGCCTCGGAGTGCTGTGAGCGAGCGCGGCTAGCCGAATTCGTCCACCGACGCAATGCGCTTTGCTTGTGCCTTGGCCGACCTGCTGTGACTTCCTATCCGCATCAGCACATCTTCGTCACCGTTCGCATGCAAAAGACCTTTCACTGTGCGATGCAAAACGACTAGAGAAACCCCAAATGCTTTAGTGTATTGCATGCGCAATACAGTTATGTCATGAGGATGAGCATGACCGATCAGAATTTCACGGCGATGCGGCGCGCAATGGTGGAGTCCCAACTCCGGACCAATGACGTCAATGACCCTGTGCTGCTTGAGGTGATCCTCGCGGTGCCGCGCGAAGCATTCCTGCCCGAGGCCCGGAAAGCATCTGCCTATATCGACCGTTCGGTTCCGCTCGACGATGGGCGCGCGCTCAATCCGCCGCTGGCGACGGCCCGGCTGTTGATCGAGGCGGGCATCAACCCCGGCGACCATGTTCTGCTGGTCGGCGCCGCGACGGGCTATGCTGCCGCGCTGCTCGCGCGGCTCGGCTGCTCGGTCGTGGCGGTGGAAGAGAATGCGGCCCTCGCCGCGCAGGCCAAGACGGCCCTGTCGGACTATGCCGGCATCACGATGGTGGCCGGCAGTCTCGCCAAGGGCCATGCCGAAGGCGCGCCTTACGACAAGATCGTCGTCGACGGCGCCATCGAGACGATGCCCGACACGCTGATCGACCAGTTGAAGATCGGCGGGCGCGCCGTCTTCGCCAGCGTCGAACGCGGCGTCACGCGCCTCTGCTCGGGCGTGCGCAGCGCCGGTGGCTTCGGGGCCCGCGCCTTTGCGGACAGCGAGGCAGTCGTCCTGCCCGGTTTCGCCGCGCCGAAAGGCTTCACCTTTTGACCAAAACGGGACTTCGCATGACCGCCGCAACTCTTTCGCGCTTCGCGCTCGCTGCCCTGCTGCTCGCCGGAACCGCCATGCCGGCGTCAGCCGAGACGCTCGCCGAGGCGCTTGCTTCGGCCTATAAAGACAATCCGACGCTGACGGGCGCACGCGCCGGACTGCGTGCGACGGACGAGACCGTCAACCTTCAGAAGTCCAGCGAACGGCCGACCGCGTCGCTGAGCAGCACCTATAGCGAAAACCCACTGAGCCGGCCGGTCAGCCCCTTCTCGCCCGAGCGCAGCATTTCGGGCAGCCTGACCGCAAGCGTGCCCATCTACCAGGGCGGCCGCGTGAAGAACGGCATCGAGGGCGCCAAGCGCCGCGTGGAAGCGGGCCAATATGACTTGCGCGGTACAGAGCTGGACGTGTTCGCCGCCGTCGTCGCGGCCTATATGGACGTCATCCGCACGCAGTCGGTCGTCTCGCTCTCCCGCAACAATGTCGGCGTTCTCGAGGTCAACCTCAAGGCCACGCGCGACCGCTTCGAGGTCGGCGATCTGACGCGGACCGACGTCGCCCAGTCCGAGGCGCGCCTGGCACTCGCCCGGAGCGACCTGCAGAATGCCGAGGCGCAGCTGATCACCGCGCGCGAGCGCTACATCGAGCTGGTTGGGCATGAACCGGTCGATCTGCAGCCGCCGCCGCCACTACCGGGCTTCCCGGCGACTGCCGACGATGCGGTCGACATCGCGCTCGCCAACAATCCCGACCTGCTCGCCGCCCACAAGAATCGCGAGGCCAGCAAGTTCGACGTCAGCGTCGCCAAGGGCGCGCGGCTGCCGACGATCAGTGCTTTCTCGACCGGCAGCTACAATGGCGACCTGGGCTCGACCCCGGCGGGCAACCAGGCCGACAGCAAGTCGGTCGTGGTCGGCGCACGCCTCACCGTGCCGCTCTACCAGGGCGGTGCGCCTGGATCGCGCGTGCGCCAGAGCAAGGCGTATGAACAGCAGGCCATGGAGCGCGAGACGGCCATCGAGCGCAACATCATCTCGCAGGCGCGTTCGCTCTATTCGAGCTGGCAGGCAAGCAACCAGGTGATCGAGTCGACGAAGATCGCCGTCTCATCCAACGCGCTATCGCTGCAGGGCGTCCGCGCCGAAAACAGCGTCGGCACGCGCACGATCCTCGAGATCCTGAATGCCGAGCAGGAAAGCTTCAGCTCGCAGGTCCAGCTCGTCACGGCGCAGCGCAACGCCTATGTCGCCGGCTTCTCGCTGCTTGCGGTGATGGGCAAGGTTGCCGCGACCGATCTCGGCCTCGACGGCGGCTCGCTCTACGACCCGACGGCCAACTACAAGAAGGTCCGAAACGACTGGTCGGACTGGAACGACGGCGCCGATCCCAAGCCGCAATCCTCGCGCACGGTTGACTCTCCTGTCCAAAACGCGACAGTGAACAGCCCGGCTACCATATCCGGGATGCCCTGAAGCGCTGAGGACTAATATGGGAGCCATGCCCAACGAGCCGTCGATGGAAGAGATTCTCTCCTCCATCAAGCGGATCATCGCCGATGAGGACCGCGCCGCGCCGCGCGTGTCGCGTCGTGCGGGCAGTCGTATCCTCAATCTCGATGAGGATGAGGGCGACCAGATTCTTGAGTTAACTGAAGCACTTACGGACGAATCCGACAGCCATGGGGATGAGGACGTGACCGAAATGCCGGCCGCCAGGGCTAAATCCGCCAAGCCTGCCAAGCCCGTGCGCGGACGCGACGATGCGGCCCCTGACCTTGGTACCGCGGAAGGCGCTGCGGTGCTCTCCGACATCAGCGCCAAGGCGGCACGCGATTCGCTCGAGAATCTCTCCAAGATGCTCGTGCGCAACGACGACGGGCAGTCCAATACGCTCGAAGGCCTCGTGCGCGACATGCTTCGCCCGATGCTCAAAGAGTGGCTGGACGCCAATCTGCCGGTCGTTGTCGAGACCATGGTCAAGCGCGAGATCGACCGGATCACCGGCCGAGTATGATTGCCGGGCGGCGCGGCTGACGCGCGGTCCGGCCTCACCTTTTGAAAATGTCGTTCGTGCTGAGCCTGTCGAAGCACGTACTCCCTCTTCGAAAAAGCAAAAGGGACCGTCCTTCGACAGGCTCAGGACGAACGGTGCGAGTTGGAGCACGATTGCCTCGACCTTGCCTCACCGTCCGTCTCGTCTAAAGGCACCGCATGACCGAGCTCGCCAAGACTTTCGATCCGGCCGCCATCGAGGCCAAATGGTATAAGCATTGGGAAGAGGCTGGCGCCTTCCGCCCGTCGCGTCCCAACGCGCAGCCCTATACCATCGTCAATCCGCCGCCGAACGTCACGGGCTCGCTGCACATCGGCCATGCCCTCGACAACACGCTGCAGGATGTCGTGATCCGCTACGAGCGCCTGCGCGGCAAGGATGCCTTGTGGGTGGTCGGCACCGACCATGCGGGCATCGCGACGCAGATGGTGGTCGAGCGGCAGATGGCGCAGCGCCAGGACAAGCGCACCAACTATACGCGCGAGGGCTTCGTCGAGAAGGTCTGGGAATGGAAGGCCGAGAGCGGCGGCACGATCACCGGCCAGCTGCGGCGCCTGGGCTGCTCGATGGACTGGAGCCGCGAGCAGTTCACCATGGACCCGCATTTCACGCGCGCGGTCGTGAAGGTGTTCGTCGATCTCTACAATGAGAAGCTGCTGTATCGCGACAAACGCCTGGTCAACTGGGACCCCGGCCTCAGGACGGCGATCAGCGACCTCGAGGTCGAGACCAAGGAAGTCCAGGGCGGCTTCTGGCATTTCAAATATCCGCTGGCCGATGGTGTGACCCTCGACGATGGACGCGGCTATATCGAGGTCGCGACGACGCGCCCCGAGACGATGCTGGCGGACATGGCCGTTGCCGTAAACCCGGAGGATTCACGCTATGCGAGCGTGATCGGCAAGGACATCCTGCAGCCGATCACCGGGCGGCGCTTCAAGGTGGTGGCGGACGAGCATGCCGATCCCGAGCTGGGCTCGGGCGCGGTCAAGATCACGCCCGGCCATGACTTTAACGACTTCGAGGTCGGCAAGCGCGCGGGGATCAAGCCCGCCGACATGCTCAACATGTTCGATGCCGATGCCAGGGTCGTCCAGACGGCGGACGGCCTGGTCCCCGACGACTATCTTGGCCTCGACCGCTTCGACGCGCGCAAGCTGGTGGTCGAGCGGATGAAGGCACAAGGCTTCCTGATCCCGCATGTGACCAAGGACAAGGAAGGCAACGCCGTCGAGCAGGACGCCGAGCCGCGCACGATCCAGACGCCTTATGGCGACCGCTCGAACGTCGTGATCGAACCCTGGCTCACCGACCAATGGTATGTCGACGCAGCGACGCTCGCCAAGCCCGCGATGGAAGCCGTGCGCTCGGGCGCGATCGAGATCGTACCGAAGACCTGGGAAAAGACCTATTTCAACTGGATGGAGAACATCCAGCCCTGGTGCGTCTCGCGCCAACTCTGGTGGGGACACCGGATCCCGGCGTGGTATGATGCCGACGGCCAGGTCTATGTCGCCGAGACCGAGGATGAGGCACAGGCCCTCGCGGGCGGCAAGGCGTTGACCCGCGACGAGGATGTGCTCGACACTTGGTTCTCGTCGGCGCTGTGGCCGTTTGCGACGTTGGGATGGCCGGACGATCAACCGTCCCCGTTCGGTTCGAGCGAAGTCGAGAACCCCGAGGGCGGCGCTGCCCGTGTCTCGACTTCGCTCGACACGAACGGGAACGGAAGTGGCTCAGGCGGATCACTGCTCGCGCGCCATTATCCCAACGACCTGCTGATCTCCGGCTTCGACATCCTATTCTTCTGGGACGCGCGCATGGCGATGCAGGGCATTCACTTCATGAAGGATGTCCCCTGGAAGCGGCTCTATCTGCACGGGCTGGTGCGCGCCGCCGACGGTCAGAAAATGTCCAAGTCCAAGGGCAATGTCGTCGACCCGCTCGGGCTCATCGACCAATATGGCGCCGACGCGCTGCGCTTCTTCATGGCCGCCATGGAAAGCCAGGGCCGTGACGTGAAGATGGACGAGAAGCGCGTCGAGGGTTATCGCAACTTCGCGACGAAGCTGTGGAACGCCGTGCGCTTTGCGCAGGCGAACGGCATCGGCGCGTCCGATAGCATCGCTGCGCCGCATGCCACGCTCGCCGTCAACAAGTGGATCGTCGGCGAAGTCGTCGAGACGCTGGCCGAGCTGGACAAGGCGATGGCCGAACTGCGCTTCGATGCCGCTGCCAACACCATCTACCACTTTGTCTGGGACAGCTTCTGCGACTGGTATCTGGAGCTGATCAAGGGCAGCATCGACGACGAGACGAAAGCGGTCGCCGGCTGGGTGATCGACCAGATCCTGGTCATGCTGCACCCGTTCATGCCGTTCATCACCGAAGAGCTGTGGCACGCGCAGGGCGATCGGTCCTACGATCTCATCCTCGCCAAATGGCCCGAGCCGGAAGTGCAGGCGGACCCGCATGCCAAGGCCGAGATCGACTGGCTGATCCGGTTGGTGAGCGAGGTGCGCGCGGCCCGGAGCGAACTCGGGGTGCCGCCCGGTGCAAAATTGGCTGCGATCGTCAACGAGGCCGGTGCCGATACCCGCGGACGGCTCGACCGGCTTTGGGCGGCTGTTTCCCGTCTCGCACGCATTGAAAAGATTGACTTTGACCAAGCCACGCAAGGCGGCGCCGCGCAGGTGGTTGTCGATGAAGCGACCTTCGTCCTTCCCCTCGAAGGCGTCATCGACATCGCCGCCGAAAAGGCTCGGTTGACAAAGTCACTTGAAGCCGCGACCAAGGAAGCGCTGTCACTCGGGGGACGCCTCGCCAATCCGGCCTTCGTCGAGAAGGCAAAGCCGGAGGCGGTAGAAAAAGCACGCGCAGATCATGCCGAGAAGTCC
>JAGIAA010000018.1 GCA_017745115.1 Sphingobium sp.
GTCGAGAAGGACAAGCTCAGCAAGATGTGGGTCCTGCGCCGCATCCTCATGCAGATGGGCACCACCGACGCGATGGAGTTCCTGCTCGACAAGATGAAGGACTCCAAGACCAACGAGGACTTCTTTGCGGCCATGAACCAGTAAGGCTGCGCGGAGAGTCATGTTCGACTTTTCCGCCATTTTTACCGGCTCGGGGCTCGTCCAGCTCGGTCAGATCATCGTCGGTGATCTCACCATGGCCGGCGACAATGTCGTCATCATGGGCTCGCTCGCCTCCGGTCTGCCGGAGAAGGACCGCAAGAAGGTCCTGCTGATCGGCGTCAGCCTGGCGCTGGTCTTCCTCATCGGCTTCGCGCTGCTGGCCACGCAACTCCTGAAGATCACCGGCCTCGTCTTCGCGGGCGGCCTGCTGCTGCTGTGGGTCGGCTACAACATGTATCGGGAGTTGCGGCACCAGCCGGTGGTGACGGCCGACGACCCCGAGACGCCGCAGGTCGAGGGTCCGAAGGCAACCAAGACCTTCATGCAGGCGGTGATCCAGATCACGCTCGCCGATCTGTCGATGAGCCTGGACAATGTGCTGCTCGTCGCTTCGATCGCACGCGAGAATCCGGCGCTTCTGTTCATCGGCCTCAGCTTCTCGGTGCTGCTCATGGGTTTCGCAGCCAATTACGTTGCCAAGCTCATCCAGCGTTATCACTGGATCGGCTGGATCGGCCTGGCCGTCATTCTCTACGTGGCCTCCTCGATGATCTATGAGGGCTGGATGGGCGGCGACCATGTTCTGGGCTTGCGCACGCTCGTTCATGTGTAGAAGGTGATCTGCGACTAGGGACTCGCGCCGGGGCGCGGCGGCATCGGGGGATGGTGCTGGCCGGTGATTCGGTGAACGGAGCTTTTTGTGGATCTTCCGACTCTGATCGATCCCTCGGCGCTGCAAGCGCTGTTCGAGATCCTCCTCATCGACATCGTGCTGGCCGGCGACAATGCCATTGTCGTGGGCGCGCTCGCGGCGGGCCTGCCCGTCGACCAAAGGCGCAAGGTCATCCTGATCGGCGTCGCGGCCGCACTTGTCCTGCGCGTCGCTTTCGCGCTCGCCGTCAGCCAGCTCATGGGCATTGTCGGACTCATCCTAGCCGGCGGCCTGCTGCTGCTGTGGGTGGCGTGGCGCATGTATCGCGAGCTGCGGCATCAGGGGCAGAGCGCAGGATCGCCGGAGGTTCATGGCGACGAGAATACCGGCCTCAAGCCCGCGAAGAGCTTCATGAGCGCCGCGATCGGCGTTGCGGTCGCCGACGTCTCGATGAGCCTGGACAATGTGCTCGCCGTCGCCGGCGCTGCACGCGAACATCCCTATGTGCTTGTTTTCGGTCTCATTCTCTCGATTATCCTGATGGGCGTCGCCTCGAACTTCATCGCCAGATATATCGAGCGTTATCGCTGGATCGCGTGGGTCGGCGTCATCGTCATCCTGTGGGTCGCGGTGAAGATGATCTACGACGGCGTCGTCCATCCTGACGTCGGCGTACTTCAGTTGCTGACATAAGCGGTCGCGCCGGGTTGATCGAAGCAATTGATCCCCGGCGTATCTCCGCCTAGCGTCCCCCGGGTCGCAATTCGGGAGGGCAGGCCCATGAAATTTAACGTCGATGTCGAGTGCACGCCGGAAGAGGCGCGTGCCTTTCTGGGCCTGCCGGACATGAAGCCGATCCATGACATGTATATCCAGGCGGTCATGGACACGATGAGCGGGCAGGCCAATCTCGAGCAGATGGAGCGCATGTTCCGCGGCCTCTCGCCGCTGGGCGACGCGGGCATGAAGATGTTCTCGAATCTCATGGATATCGGCCTGGGCGCGGCAGGTGCGGGCGCGGGCAAGAAGGAAAGCTGACGGAGCTTTCACGTGGATTCGACCGATACCATCTTCGCGCTGTCGAGTGGTGCGCCACCTGCTGCCATTGGGGTGATCCGGATCTCGGGGCCCCGCGCATTGGAGGCTGCCGGCGCCGTGACCACCGCGCCCATGCCCGAGCCGCGCCAGGCGCGTTTCCGCCGCATCGTCGATCCGGAAACGCGGGAAGTGCTCGACGAATGCGTGCTGGTCTGGTTTCCGGCGGCCGCGAGCGAGACCGGGGAGGACACTGTCGAGCTGCAGGGTCATGGCTCGCGGGCGGCGATAAGGGGCATCGAGGCGGCGCTCGGCCGTTTGCCGGGCGTGCGGCTTGCCGAGCCGGGCGAGTTCACGCGCCGGGCCTTCCTCAACGGCAAGACCGATCTTGCGAAGATTGAAGGCTTGGCGGACCTCATCCATGCCGAGACGGCGCCGCAGCGGCGCGCGGCCATGGCCATGATGGGCGGCGCCTTGTCTCGCAAGATCGCGGAATGGGCTCAAAGGCTTATGTCCATTTCGGCGCGCGTCGAGGCGGTCCTCAACTTCTCCGATGAAGGCGACGTCGACGAGGCCGCCGTGCGTGCAGGCGTTACCGAAGAGATTATGGTCATCGCTGCCGAACTTGCCGCCGATCTGGCCAGGCCCGGTGCCGAACGACTCCGGGACGGTGTTCGCGTTGTGATCGCCGGCCCGCCCAACGCCGGCAAGTCGACCTTGCTCAATGCGCTGGCCGGCCGCGACGCGGCGATCGTCTCGCCCATTGCCGGGACGACGCGCGACGTGATCGAAGTGCCGGTCGCGCTGGGCGGCATTCCGTTCCTGCTCGCCGATACGGCGGGGCTTCGCGAACCCGGCGCCGACGAGATCGAGGCGATCGGCATGGATCGTGCGCACGCGATGCTGGCGGCCGCCGACATCGTTCTCTGGCTCGGCCATGGCGAAGAGCTGCCCTATGTGCCCGGCGCGCTCATGATGGTGCATGCTAAGGCGGATCTGCGCATGGTGCCGAACCACAGCGGACCTTTTGCAGCCGCGGCGCTTGTCGTTTCAGCCGTGACGGGCGAGGGGATGGACGCACTGGTGGCGGCGCTTCTCGGCGCAGCCGAACGGTTGCTGCCACAGCCGGGCGATTATGCGCTGTCGGTCCGGCAGCGCGCAGCGATGGCGCGCGCTCGGGACGAACTTGCCCGGGGTGCAAAGCAGACCGACGATATACTGATCGCCGAATCCTTGCGATCCGCGCTGGCGGCGCTCGACGAAATCACCGGCCGCTCAACGACGGAAGCCGTGCTCGACGAGCTTTTCTCTGGCTTCTGCATCGGGAAGTGAGATCTGTTCCACGTGGAACAGTCCGCGCTTTGACCGGATGCCCCGAACAGGCTAGGGGCGCGCCATGGACGGCTTCGATGTCATCATTGTCGGCGGCGGGCATGCCGGGACCGAGGCGGTTGCGGCTGCAGCGCGCCGCGGCGCGCGGGTTGCGCTGGTCACGGCCGATCCCGCGCGCATCGGCGAGATGAGCTGCAACCCGAGCATCGGTGGCCTCGGCAAGGGACACCTGGTCCGCGAGGTCGATGCGCTCGACGGGATCATGGGCCGCGCCGCCGATGCCGCCGCCATTCACCGCCGCATGCTCAATGCCAGCAAGGGCGCCGCCGTCCGCGGCCCGCGCATTCAGGCCGACCGCAGGCTTTATCGAAACGCCGTGCAGGCGCATCTCAAGGCGCATGATGGTGTGACGGTGATAGGCGGGGAAGCTGTCGCGCTCGATCTCGACGGTTGCACGCTTGCAGGTGTTCGACTGGCCGACGGCGCTATGATCGCTGGCAAAGCCGTGGTGCTCACCACCGGCACTTTCCTGGGCGGCATTCTCTTTCGCGGCCGGGAGCGCATCGAGGGCGGCCGGGTCGGCGAACATGCCGCGATCGAACTCGCTCATCAGCTTCGCGCGCTCGATCTGCCCATGGGCCGCCTCAAGACCGGTACGCCGCCGCGCCTCGACGGCCGCACAATCGACTGGGCGCGCCTCGATGCGCAGCCCTCGGATCGGGCGCCTTGGGGTATGTCCTTCCTGTCGGGTCAGGACGATCTCAACCTGCCCCAGCTGGCTTGCGCGATTACCCGCACGAACGCGGCGACGCATCAGGTGATCCGCGACAATCTCGCCGATTCGCCGCTCTTCTCGGGCGCGATTGAAGGGCGCGGCCCTCGCTACTGTCCGTCAATCGAGGACAAGATTCATCGCTTCGGCGATCGCGACGGCCATCAGATCTTCCTGGAGCCGGAAGGACTCGATACGGCCCTGGTCTATCCCAATGGGCTCAGCACATCGCTGCCTGCCGAGGCACAGCTCGCCATGCTACGGACGATGGATGGCCTCGAGCGGGTGGCGATGTCCGTCGCCGGCTATGCTGTCGAATATGATCATATCGATCCGCGGGCCCTGGCCATGACGCTGGAGCTCAAGGCCATGCCCGGTCTGTTCCTCGCTGGCCAGATTAACGGCACGACGGGCTATGAGGAAGCCGCGGCACAGGGGTTGGTGGCCGGCGCCAACGCCGCCGCCCGCGCGCTCGATCTCGAACCGCTCCTCCTCGACCGGGCGGAGAGCTATATCGCGGTGATGATCGACGACCTCGTCCTGCAGGGCATCACCGAGCCTTATCGAATGCTGACGGCACGGGCAGAGTTCCGGCTGCGATTGCGCGCCGACAATGCGGCCACGCGGCTCACGCCCACAGGTATCGAGCTTGGCCTGGTCAGTTCGGCTCGGCAACTGTGGTGGCGCCGGCGATCCGAAGCAGCGCAGGTGCTTGCCTCGGCGCTGTCGGACATCCGTACACCCGCGGATATGATGGCCTTGGGAGCCGATCTGCGCGATGACGGCGTGCGCCGCAGCTTGGCGGAATGGGCGCGCTTTCCGGATGTTTCACGTGAAACATTGGAGAGCGCATCACCCGCCATTGCTGCCTGTGAAGACGAGGCGCTGGTCGATGAATTGCTGCAGGACGCGGTCTATGCGCCCTATGTCGAGCGCCAAGCCGCCGAAGTGCGTGCGCTTCGTGCCAATGAGGCGATTTCGCTCCCGGAAGACCTGCATTATGCCGGCATCGGTGGGCTCAGCGCGGAAATGATCGAGCGGCTGACGCGCGCGCGTCCGGCAACGCTCGGCGCGGCTGCTCGGCTTCAGGGCATCACGCCGGCCGCCTTGGCGGCGCTGCTCGTCGCCGTTCGCCAGCGGGCGGCCTGATGACCGAAGACGAAGCGCGCGCCTGGCTCGACAGCCGCGGCTGGTGGCAGGGGGAGGCGGGCGAACGATTGCGCGCTTATGCAGCGCTTCTGCTCGACGAAGCCGATCGCCAGAATCTCATTTCAGCCGCAAGCCGTGACCAACTGTGGGCACGGCATATCGTCGACTCTGCGCAACTCCTGCCCATGGCCAAAGGCGCTGAGGGTCTCTGGGTCGATCTCGGCACAGGGGCCGGCCTACCAGGCATCGTTATCGCCTGCTTGCGGCAGTCGCCGATACTCATGATCGAGGCGCGGCCGTTGCGGGTCACCTTCCTCCAGCGGTGCATTGACGTGCTCGGCCTCGCCCACGCCCAGGTTCGCGGCGACAAGGTTGAACGCGTTCAACTCGACCAGCCCGCCGCCGTGATTTCGGCGCGGGCCTTCGCGCCGATGGATCGATTGCTCGCTTCTGCCGCACATTTCACAGATTCATCCACAATTTGGTTGTTGCCCAAGGGGCGGAATGCACAGAACGAACTGGAAATTGCGCAGCGCGACTGGCAAGCTTCGTTTCACGTGGAACAGAGCATCACCGATCCGGAGAGTGCGATCGTCACGCTGACGGCCCTTTCGAACAAAAAGGCGTCTCTGGTGGCGCCAAAGCGCAAGAAATCTGGAGCCCAGCGTCGCGCCATGTGGAAAGCGAATCACAAATGATCAGCATTGCCATTGCAAATCAGAAGGGTGGCGTGGGGAAGACCACCACGGCGATCAATCTCGCAACGGCGCTGGCCGCCACGGGGCATCGCACGCTGCTGATCGACCTCGATCCACAGGGCAATGCCTCCACTGGTCTCGGCGTGACGCAGCGTGATCGCAATTTCTCCAGCTATCATCTGCTCATCGGCGATTGTGCGCTGGACGAAGCGGTGATCCACACGCAAGTGCCCGGCCTCGACCTGATCGCCGCTACGCAGGATCTGTCCGGTGCCGAGATCGAGCTGATCGAAGTCGAGCAGCGCACCCATCGCTTGGTGAATGCGCTGAGCCACGCCCCTGAAGGCCGCTGGGACGTCTGTCTGGTGGATTGCCCGCCGTCGCTCGGCCTGCTCACCGTCAATGCGATGGTTGCGGTCGAGAAGGTGCTCGTTCCGCTCCAGTGCGAGTTCTTCGCGCTCGAAGGTCTCTCGCAGCTTCTGCAGACGATCGACCGCATCCGCGGCCGTTTCAATCCCGATCTGTCGATCCTCGGCGTCGCGCTCACCATGTACGACCGGCGCAATCGCCTGACCGACCAGGTTGCCGACGACGTTCGCGCCTGCCTCGGCGATCTCGTCTTCCAGACCGTCATTCCCCGCAATGTCCGTCTGTCCGAGGCACCCAGCCATGGCGTGCCGGCGCTGATCTACGACATCCGTTGTCCGGGATCGGAGGCCTATATGGGTCTCGCGCGTGAGCTGCTCGCCCGGCTGCCGCGCAAGGAGGAGGTTGCCGCATGAGCAATGACAGCGAAGCCACCGTGAAAGCCAAGCGGCCCATGGGTCTCGGCCGCGGTCTCTCCGCGTTGCTCGGCGAGGCGAGCAAGGACGTGCCCTTACAGGGCGAACCCGCCACGCAGGAAGCACCGTCGGGCGGCCAACGCACCGTCCAACTTCTTGAAATATCGCGAATCACGCCGCATCCCGAGCAGCCGCGCCGTCATTTCGACGCGGCGGCGCTCGACGAGCTGGCCGAGAGCATTGCGACGCGCGGCGTCATCCAACCGATCGTCGTCCGGCCCGCCGGTGTCGACATGTTCCAGATCGTGGCCGGCGAGCGGCGCTGGCGCGCGGCCCAGAAGGCGCAGCTCCACCGCATTCCGGCGATCGTCCGCGATTTCAGCGAATCCGAGACGCTCGAGATCGCGCTGGTCGAGAATATCCAGCGCGAGGATCTCAACCCGATCGAGGAAGCGCAGGCCTATAAGCGGCTGATCGATCAGTTCAGCCACAGCCAGGAAGCGCTGGCCCGCATCGTCGGCAAATCGCGCAGCCATGTCGCGAACCTGATGCGCCTGCTCGACCTGCCCGAATCGGTGCAGGACCTCGTCATGACCGGCCGGCTCTCCATGGGCCATGGCCGTGCGCTCATCGGCGTGCCCGGTTGCGCCGCGCTGGCCGAGGATATTGCGCGCAAGGGCTTGTCCGTGCGCGAGACCGAGCGGCTGGTCCGCAAGGCACGCGCCTCGGCCAAGGGCAGTTCGACCGTAGGCGCGAGCGGCGGCCTCGGGCGCGATCCCGACCTGATCGCCATGGAAGAGCATCTCGCCGATCTGCTCGGCCTCAAGGTCGGCATCGTCCACGAAGTGGGCAAGGGCGCCCTGACGCTCCATTATTCGAACCTCGACCAGCTCGACATGATCTGCCAGCGCCTCACCGGCGGCGGTATCTGAACGATGCGTCGACCCCTCTTCCTGCCAGCAAGCAGCTGAAAACACAGGATAAGGAGGGCAGTGGTCGGCATGAACCAGAATGATCGCGACCAAGGCCTCGTCCGCGCCGTGGGTGCGTGGGCCTTTGCCGCGACCATCGTCAACGGCGTGGTCGGCGGCGGCATTTTCTCGCTGCCCGCCGCCTTGGCAGGCGCCGCCGGCCTCTGGGCACCGCTGGCGCTCGTCATCTGTGCCTTCGCCATCGGCGCCGTCAATCTCTGCGCGGCCGAGGCGAGCAAGCGCGTCGCCACCAGCGGCGGCGCCTATGGTTATGCGGACGCCGCGTTCGGTCCATCCGCGGCATTCGTCGCGGGGGTTCTGGTGTGGCTGAGCAGTGTCCTGGCCTGTGGCGGCATCGCGGCGGCCCTGGTCGACGGACTTGCCCATTCGGTCCCGATCCTCGGCGAACCGGTGGTCCGCGCGGTGACCCTGATCCTAGTCGTCGGCGGCCTCGCGCTCATCAATATCCTCGGCGTCGATCCCGCGGCGCGCTTCGTGACGGCGCTGACCCTGCTCAAGCTCGTGCCGCTCTTCATCCTTGTCGTGGTCGGCGGCGGCTGGCTGCTTATCCATGGCGGCACGCCCGTTGCCGATCAGCCCCCCGCTCATGCGCTGGGGCAGGCCTTCATTCTCGCGCTCTTCGCCTTTTCGGGCATGGAAACGCCGCTCGCCGCAAGCGGGGAGGTGACCGATCCGGCCCGCAACATCCCCCGTGCCCTGCTCATTGCCACCGTCTTCACCGCCTTGCTCTATGTTGCGATTCAGCTCGTCGTGCAGGGCCTGCTGGGCCATGAGCTGCCCGGTTCCGCCACGCCCCTGGCCGACGCGATGGGCAAGATCGCGCCCTGGCTCGGCTTGGCTCTGCTGTTCGGCGCCTCGCTGTCGCGGTTCGGCTGGATCGGCTCGGACATTTTCGGCGCGCCGCGCGTGCTCTTCGCTTTCGCCCGTGACGGCATGCTGCCCGGCTGGCTGGGCATCACGCATCCGCGCACCCACGCGCCGCATGTCGCGATTCTTCTGCACAGCCTGCTTGCGATCCTGCTCGCCGTTACCGGCACTTTCGAGGCGTTGGCGATCCTGTCGGGCCTCGCGACGGCCGGCATCTATATCCTGATCTGCGGATCGGCCTGGCGCCTGCACCGGCGCGGCGCGGCGGGTCGCGACGCAGTCGTGCACTATGCCGCGCTGCCTTATGCGGCGACGATCGGGATCGTCGCGATGCTCGCGATCATCGCATTCGGCGCGCCGCGCGAGATTGCGGGGCTGGCCGTGACGGTCGTGGTGAGTGCGGCCTGGGCCAGCTGGCGGGTGCGCAGGAAGACCTAGAGGCCAATCGCCGTCAGGCGAGTCCCAGGCGGTGGAGGTCGTGAATGTGCAGCAGGCCGATCGGCTTGTCCGGCGCGTCGGCATCCATCACGAACAGGGCGGTGATCTTGTTGGTCGTCATCATCGCGAAGGCGTCCTCAGCGACCGTGCCTTCGGGGATCGTCTTGGGATTGACGGTCATCATCTCGCCGGCCGTGCTGGTCAGCAGCTGGTCGATCTTGCGGCGGAGGTCGCCGTCGGTGATCGTCCCGAGCAGTTCGCCGCGGTCATTGACGACGCCGGCAATGCCGAAACTCTTCTCGGTCATCGTCAGCAACACCTCGCGCATCGGCATATCGGCGGTCACCAGCGGCAGTTCGCTGCAGGCATGCATGAGCGCGTTGACGGGCTGCAGCCGCGATCCGATCGTCCCGCCGGGATGCAGGACTTCGAGCTGCGCGCGGGTGACGCCGCGAGTGCGCATGACGGTCACGGCCATGGCATCGCCCAGCGCCAGCATCAGCGTCGTCGAGGTGGTCGGCGAGACGTTGGCGGGGCAGGCTTCGCGCACGCGGGGCAGGATGAGGCCGACCGTGGCGACCTGCATCATCGGCGAATGGCGCTGCGAGGTGATCCCGATGACCGGACAACCGAGCGCGCGCGCGTGGTGCATGATCGCACTCAGTTCGGCGGTGGCGCCGCTGTTCGACAGCGCGACGAGCACATCGCCCCTGGCGATCATGCCGAGGTCGCCATGGGCTGCTTCGCCGGGGTGGACGAAGAAGGCAGGAACGCCGGTCGAGGAGAAGGTCGCCGCGATCTTGCGGGCGACATGGCCGGATTTACCCATGCCGCTCACGATCACGCGGCCTTTCGTGGCCAGCAGGATCTCGATGGCCTGGGGAAAATCCTCGCCCAGCTCGTGCGACAGCTGCGCGATGGCGCGCGCTTCGATCTGAAGGACGTTGCGGCCATGCTCCAGCATCGCCTCGCGGTCGATCTGGCGCTGGAGCTGGCGTGTTTGTTTCGGATTCTCGAACATGGCGCCGGCCGTCAGGGCTTCATCGCGAACCAGGTCGGATATTTGCTGTTCCAGCTTTCCTCACTGCAGTCGATGACATGCAGCTCGAGCCGGTTCTCGGCCACGAACTTGTCGACCGCGGCCACGACCAGCGGCCAGTCGGCATGATAATCGTCGCCGGCGATGATCCCGCCGGAGCGCAGCTTGGGGAACCAGTCGCGGAAGGTCGCGCCGTTGAGCTCGCCATCATGGGCGTAGCCGTCGACATACAGGAAATCGAGGCTGTGGTCGTCGAACAGCGAAAGCGCCTCGTCGAAGCGCATGCGCAGGATCGAGTTGCGGGTGCGATAGGGCGCCAGGCGGATGATCGCCTCGCGATACTGCTCCACGCCATGGCCGCGGTCCCCGGCCCACATGTCGATGCTGTAGAGATGCTCGCATTTGGAGCGCTTGAGGATGCGCTCGGAAAAGTCGCCGGCGGCGACGCCCAGTTCGGCGCCGGTGCCACCGTCGCGGAACAGCGTGGCGACGTCGTCGCGGCTGGTGAAGCTGCTGGCGAGCGTGCGCAGGGCCTGGCTGATCTCGGCATCATAGGCGCCGTAAAGCAGGGCCGGCTCCTGCGGCGGAACGGGTTCGGCCAAAGCCGCGGGCGCGGCCGGCATGACGGGTGCGTCGGTCGACATGGTCTCATCCCTCGACTTGGAGCGATATTCCTGGCCCTTGATGTAGAAGGTCAGCGCGATGCTGTTGCGCGGGGCTTCATTCGGGCCGAGTTCGTCAACGCTGTGCCAGCTCTCGTCGGTGCGCACGAAGGCATAGGCGGCGTTGGGCTTGAAATCATTGGCTTTCAGGCGCTCGAAGCCATGGGCGGTGCGCGCATGGAAGACGGTGCCAAGGTGCCGCTGCGTCTCGTCGGACGGCAGGTAGAACTGCATGGTCGCGATCTTGAACTCCGCGTCCGGATGGATGCCGATGCGGTAGCCGGGGAAATCGCGGTAGAAGAGCGGTACGGCGACCAGCTCGGGCAGCGTGTCGCCGAAGCGCTCGTGCAGCCAGGGCGCGAACTTCGCGACGATCGCCTGGGCGAGCGCCGGCGCCGTGAAGATCGCCATCATCGCTTCCCAGAACGGGCGGTCCTCGGGCTGAAAGCGCTCCAGCGAGGCCGGCGTCAGGTCGAGCAAGTAGCGCGTCACGCGGCCATTGGCATCGAGCGCGTCGGGATGGACAATGGGATCGAGCACATGATCGGTCGGCAGGCGCGAGACCAGCTCGTGATAGATGAGCGCCGGAAACAGATCCTCGGCATAGAGATTGCCGCAGGGCTCGGAGTCGAGCGGCGCGGTCTGGATCTTGGCGACGATGCGGGCGACGAGATCGTCGATCGTCAGGTCGCCGCCATTGTCGCCGACCGTCAATGCCGCGAGATTCGTCGCTTCGGTAACGGCATGTTCGAACAAGGCCGGATCGCGGTGGAAGAGATAGTTCTTCACATCGCGCGTCTCGGGCGTGGCGAACGCGGCATTCTGCTTCTTGTGGATGAAGTGGAGGCCGGCGGCCTCGAGGATCTCGGTGACCGCGTCGACCTGTGCTGTGTCGCTCTCGATCAGCTCGATGGAAACCGACTTGAGCGCCGGGTTCGCCAGCGTGGCGCGCGCGCCCTTGACGATCGGCAGTTCGATGCCGTCGACGTCGATCTTGAGATGGGTCGGCACGTCCAGGCCGAAATCAGCAATGAAGCTGTCGATATCGTAGCCGATCATGCCCTGGCGGAAGGCCGGCTGGTAAGGCTTGCCACGGAAATCCAGCGCCTCGCCGAAATTGCTCATCGAGGTGCCGACATCGAGGCTGGCAAGGTTGAGGGTGCCGACCGACTTGGCGTCCGAGAAGGCGAGGCAGAGCGGGGTCACCTCGTCTTGCAGATCATTGAGGGCGATGCTGGCGCAGAGCTGGTGATAATTGGCGAAATGCGGCTCGAAGCTGTGCGTGCGGATGCCCTTTACGCCGGCATAGACGCTGTAGATGCCGACATTGGCGCCAATGTCCCAGAGCGTGTCGCCGTGCGCGAAGCTGTCGATCCACTCGATCGTCTCGGGCTCTTTTTCGAGCAAGGTCGCGTAGCGCCAGCCGGCGCCGAGCTCGTCATAATGGATGAGATGGCCATTGGCGTTGAGCGTCTTGAAGCGTTCGGCCTCAAAGCGATTGACCATGTCATTCATATCGATCTCCTGAGCCGTCCCGTGGCTTCGCGTGGAGGCAGCGCACCCTGCAAAAATGGTAAAGATCGCCTAACCGAATTACCTTACCTGATCGTTAAGATCGGCGGGACGAAGCCACTGTCCCGCCAGTTTCAACCGCGCAGCCGCTTGTTCTCGCGCTCCAGGTCGCGGGCCCAGGAAGCCAATCCAAAGCGCTTGATGTCGACCTGCCGCCAGAACAGGCCGGGGTCGCGGGTCCAGAGGTGGAAATGCGCGATGGCATTGGCGCATTGCGAGCCCATGTCGATCACCTCGGCCAGTTCCTGCAGGTAGAAGGGCAGCGGCTGGTCGGCCGAGCCGATCTCCTTGTCATGCGGGCAGGCCGTAACCTTGAGCGCGGTCGCGAGGCCCTCGTGGAAGCAGGCGAGCGCGCTCTGCGTGTCGCCTTCGGCGAGGCAGAGGCGTGCTTCGTAGAACGAGGCCGCAATCGACTTGGTCGCGAGTAGCGGCGAGAAATCGGCCCAGTCCGCCTCGGCGGCGATCCGGTAGCAATGGTGCGCAAGCGCGCGCTCCCCGATCAGCTCGTTGAGCCGCCCGGCCAGGAAAGACAGCGAGATCCGCCAGCGCCGGACATGGGCGGGCATGGCGTCATCGACGGGGAGATCCACATAGTCCGCGATCAGGGGCATGATCGCGGGAACGAGGCCTTCCTGCCGCATCTCGAGCACGCGATAGCCGAGCACGGCAATGGCCGCGCCCCGGTCGGCGGACTCCGGCCGGCTGTCCTCGATCACGCATTCGGCGACGCGGGCGAGCGTGGCTTCCTCGCCGATCCGCTCGCCCATCTGCACCATGGCGCGATAGAGATAGGGATTGTCATAGGCCGCGCCGAACGCGACCAGCTCGGGCCAAGGGCCCTTCGCCTTGGGGAAGGCGGGGTGATCATAGTCCGCCTTGCGGCCTTCGCCCGTCAGCGGATTGGCAGCGGCGACCAGCAGCAGCCAGTCCGAATCCGGATATTCGCCCAGGGGCACGGGATAGAGCATGCGCGGTCCGCCCGGATCGCCGCCGGCATTTGCCTGGCGATAGCGCGTCTCCGCGATGAAGCGCCCGCCGACAGCCTCGTCGAGGGCCGCCCAGTCCGTGGGGCGATTTGGTTCCGCGCTGCGCTTCCAGCCCAGCACCAGCCGGCCATCGCATTTGACGATACGGGCAAAATCGTCGAGCCGGCCGAGCCAGTCGGTCGCGGGTTCGGGTTCGAAGGCGACGATCATGTCGATCGCATTGTCTGCTTCGTCTGAAAGATCGCCCGCGGCGATGCGGATGGCGCCGGCGCGTGAGAGGGCCGCGAATATGGCAGCGCCATCTTCGGCATCCGCGCCATCGATCAGCACTGTGTCGCCGGGCCGCGCCATATTGGCGGCCATGGCGTAGCGCGCGATGCGGGCGTCGGCATCGCCGCCGCCCTGGCGCAGCGGGCCGTCGGCCGGCGACGAGGCCTTGGTATAATAGCTCAGGGTCGGGAGCGCGTAGCTGGTCCAGCTGCCGTAGTCGCCGATCATCATGCCGGCGGGGTGGCGTTGCCATCCGGCGCTGAACAGCGCTTCTTCGAATCCGTAGCGAGGCTGTCCTGCGGATTGCAGAATGAGCGCGTCCATGCCGGCGTAAGGCTTCAGCGCGTCACCGAAGGCGCTGGTGTCGCGATAGGTCCAGGCGAGGAAGCCGGCTGTGCGGCCGTCGCCGGTGGCTGCGCCCGTGTCGACGGTCTCGCATCCGAGCAACGCGAGTTCGCGCGCCAGCCGGTCGTTGAGAGTGGGATCGATGGCGATCCGGCAAGGCCCGAGCCGTTGAACGATCTCCGATGCAGTCTGGATAGTCACGTCAATCTCCGGGCGCCCCCGCGCTCTTGCAGGGACGCTAGGCGGAATGGCTTTAGGGACGGTTAACGATATCTGTTCGGACCTCGTTGACCATGGCCGGCGCGCCTCGCGCATTGACGGCGCCGCCGGGAGCCGCCATGCGCATGGGCATGCGGTTCTTTTCAGACAATGCCGCCACGGTCTGCGCGCCGGTCATGGCCGCGATCGAAAGCGCCAACAGCGTGGACACCGCCTATGACGGCGATGCGCTGAGCAAGTCGCTGGACGCTGCCTTTTCGGCGCTGTTCGAGCACGAGGTGGCAGTGATCTGGACCGGCACGGGCACGTCCGCCAACGCGCTTGCACTCGCCGCGCTCTGCCCGCCGTTCGGTGCCATTTTCTGCCATGACGAAGCGCATGTGATGATGGACGAGTGTGGCGCGGTCGAGTTCTACACGGGCGGCGCGCGCCTCATGGGTTGCGCGGGGGAAGGTGCGAAGCTCACGCCCGAGGTCCTCGCCGCGCGCCATGATGCGATCCGGCCGGACGTTCACCGCATGCAGCCCCATGCCGTGACCATCACCAATGCGACCGAATATGGCCTAGCCTACACGCCGGCCGAGGTCGCGGCGATCGGCGCCTTCTGTCGCGAGCGAAAGCTGCGCCTGCACATGGACGGCGCGCGCTTCGCCAATGCCGTCGCGCATCTCGGCTGCTCGCCCGCCGATGTCACCTGGCGCGGCGGAGTCGATGCCCTGAGCTTCGGTTTCACCAAGAATGGCGCGATGAATGCCGAAGCCCTGGTGCTTTTCGACCCCGAACTGGCCGAAAACATCCGCATCCGGCGCAAGCGCGCGGGCCATTTGCTGTCAAAAGGCCGGTTTGTGGCGGCGCAGCTGCTCGCGATGCTTTCGGGCAATATTTGGCTCGAAAATGCCCGGTCCGCCAACGCCGCGGCTCGGATTTTAGCCGATTCCGCAGCCTCCCGACTGCTTCACGTTGTTGAGGCCAACGAACTCTTCATCCGCCTCTCCGCCGCCGAAGCCGCAGGGCTCCGCGCCCAGGGCTTCGATTTCTACGACTGGGGCGACGGCGCCGCCCGGCTCGTAACGAGCTGGAATCACACCGAATCCGATGTCGCGCCGCTTGCCGCGGCGATTGCGGCGTTATGACGTCACGCGCCCTGCGCGGCGAAGTCATCCTGCCTTTCGCCATTGTCACGCTGATCTGGTCGTCGACCTGGATCGTCATCCGTGATTCTCTCGGCCTCGTCCCGCCCGCCTGGTCGGTCTGCTACCGGTTCGCCATCGCCGCCGCCGGCATGGCGGTGCTTGCCAGGCTCACCAGAGCGCCGCTGCGGCTTCCGGCCAAGGCGATCGCGTTCGCAGCCCTGCTCGGCACCGCGCAGTTCTCGATGAACTTCAACCTGCTCTATCGCGCGGAGGCGCATCTGACGTCAGGCCTCTGCGCGCTCGTCTACGCGCTGCTGATGATCCCCAACAGCCTGTTCGCTTGGGCCGTGTTTCGCGAGAAGGTCAGCCGCGGCTTCATGCTCGGCTCGCTCATTGCCGTGGGCGGGGTTGGCCTGCTCTTCCTCAACGAATATCGCGCCAGCGTCACCGCCGCGCCCGCGGAGGTGCTGCTCGGCCTCGGTCTCTGCACGATTGCCGTGCTGTTCGCGTCGGTGGCCAATGTCATGCAGGCGGCGCAGATCGCCCGCAGCGTGCCGATGACCAGCCTCATCTTCTGGGCGATGGCGATCGGTGCGGCTGCGGACGCGCTCTATGCATTCGCGACGACCGGCCTGCCGCCTTTCGAGCCGCGGCCGGCCTACTGGTTCGGCACCGTCTATCTGGCGTTGGCAGGCTCGGTCATCACTTTCCCGCTCTATTTCCGCCTCATCCAGCGCATCGGCGCGGGCCCGGCGGCGTATACGAGCCTGCTGATCCCCGTCATCGCGATGGGCATATCCACTGCCGTCGAGGGTTATCGCTGGACGCCGCTCGCCATCGCCGGCGTCTTGCTGGCGCTTGGCGGGATGGTGGTGGCGATGCGCGCAAGGCTCCGTCCGTCAAACTGAACGGATCAGGGGACGGTTGTTTCCGCCCGGCACGCGGCCAGCCCGGCACGATAATCAGCGTAGCGCGGCGCCCAGCCCAGCAAGCGCTTGGCCCTGCCGTTCGCGACGCGGCGATTCTCGGCATAGAAGGCACGAGCGGCCGGCGAGAGGCCGGCTTCGTCCAGCGATTGCAGCGGCGGCGGCTGGATACCGAGCAGCGCACTGCCATGAGCGACCACTTCATTCTGGCTGCACGGCATGTCGTCGGCGAGATTATAGACTCCGCCCGGGCCAGCCATGCCCGCAATCACGCCGCCCGCGATGTCGTCGACATGGATGCGGCTGAATATCTGCTCCGGCAGGTCGATCATGCGCGCACGCCCTTCGCCGATTCGCTCGAGCACGCTCCGGCCCGGCCCATAAATGCCGGGCAGGCGAAAGACATGGGTGGGCCGGCCGAGCGCCTGCCAGCGCACATCGGCCTCGCTGCGTGCGCTCCGACGACCGGTTCCGATCGGCGCGCTTTCATCGACCCAGGCGCCAGCCGTGTCGCCATAGACGCCGGTCGAGGAGAGATAGCCGATCCAGCGCGCCGGGCTCGAGAGGATCGCGTCGCCATAGGTGGCCAGCACGGCGTCGCCGTCCTCGCCGGGCGGCACGGAGGAAAGAACATGCGTGGCGCGCGCCAGTCCGGCCAATACGGCGTCGCGGTCATCGAAGCGCATCGTTCCGTTGGACCCGGTGGACTCGACCGACCAGCCGTCGCGCTCCAGCCGCCGTGCAAGGCGGCTGGCAGTGTATCCGAGCCCGAAGATGAAGAGTGAGGCCATGAATCGCTTTCTATCGCCTAATTTGCGCTGTTCCACCCCCTGAGCGTTGGCGCTGCTTGTGTGGCGGCTGGCTGCTGCCTAGGTACGGAGCATGGACATTCAGAGCACCCAGGCCCCCGCCACGCCCCCCGTCATTCGCCGCGAGGATTATCGTCCGCCTGACTGGCTCGTCCCCGAGATCAGTCTCGCCTTCGATCTCGGCGCTGCCGAGACCCGTGTGGTCTCGCGCCTCACGCTCACGCGCAACGGTGCGCATGACCGGGCGATCCGCCTTGATGGCGACGGTCTGACGCTCAAGTCCGTGGCGCTCGACGGCGCCGTGCTGGGCGCGGGCGATTACAGCCGCGATGGTGACGCGCTGCTCATCCCCGTCTCGGGAGACAGCCACGTCGTCGAAACCGAAGTCGTGATCGCGCCCGAGAAAAACACGCAGCTCATGGGCCTTTATGCGTCGGGCGGCCTGCTTTGCACCCAATGCGAGCCCGAGGGTTTCCGCCGCATCACCTACTTCCCGGACCGGCCAGACGTGCTTTCGAAGTTTGACGTCATGATGCGTGCCGACAAGTCCGTGTACCCGGTCCTCCTCGCGAATGGCGATCCGGTGGAATCCGGAGATCTCGACGGGGGCCGCCATTGGGCGCGCTGGGTCGATCCCTTCCCCAAGCCCAGCTACCTGTTCGCGCTCGTGGCGGGCGATCTCGCCTGCAATGCCGACAGCTTCACCACGATGAGCGGGCGCAAGGTCGAGCTCGGCATCTGGGTAAAGGCAGACGATCTGCCGCGCACCGGTCATGCGATGACGGCGCTCAAAAATTCCATGGCCTGGGACGAGCGCGTCTACGGGCGCGAATATGATCTCGACGTGTTCAACATCGTGGCTGTCGCTGACTTCAATTTCGGCGCGATGGAGAACAAGGGCCTCAACATCTTCAACACGCGCTACGTGCTCGCCGACCCCGAGACGGCGACCGATCCGGATTATGACGCGATCGAGGCTGTCGTCGCCCACGAATATTTCCACAATTGGTCAGGCGACCGCGTCACCTGCCGCGACTGGTTCCAGCTGTCCCTGAAGGAAGGCTTCACTGTCTATCGTGACCAGAGCTTCTCGGCCGACATGGGCTCGGCGCCGGTCAAGCGCATCGAGGATGTGAAGATGCTGCGCGCCGCGCAGTTCCAGGAGGACGCCGGCCCGCTCGCCCATCCGGTGCGGCCGGAATCCTACATGGAGATCAGCAATTTCTATACGGCGACCGTCTACAACAAGGGCGCCGAGCTGATCCGCATGATGGCGCTGCTGTTGGGCCCCGAACGTTTCCGCAAGGGCACCGACCTCTATTTCGACCGGCACGACGGGCAGGCGGTCACGTGCGAGGATTTCGTGAAGGCCATGGAAGATGGCGGCGAGATCGACCTCACACAGTTCCGCCTCTGGTATTCCCAGGCCGGGACCCCGCGCATCAGTGTCAAGCAGAGCCACGATCCAGCGAGCGGCGACGTGACGCTGACCTTTGCCCAGTCCGTGCCGCCGACGCCCGGGCAGGACGCAAAGAAGCCCATGGCGATCCCGCTGAAGCTTGCCCTGTTCGATACCAATGGCACCTCCCACGGCGAGGAGCTGCTCGTGCTCAGCGAGGCGGAGACGACCGTTCGGCGTTCGGGCTTTGCCAAGCCACCGATCCTGTCGCTCAACCGCGAATTCTCGGCGCCGGTCATCGTGTCGGCCGATCGCGGCCATGACGAACTCGCTTTCCTTTCGGCCCATGACGACGATCCGTTCAGCCGATACGAGGCGATGCAGCAGCTCATGATCAACGTGCTGCTCGGCGCGATCTCGGGCGGTCCTCTGGACAGCGAGCCGGTCATCGAAGCCGTACGCAATACCATCGGCGATTCCGCGCTCGACCGTGCGTTCATTGCCGAGGCCGTGAAGCTGCCGAGCGAAGCCTATCTCGGCGACCAGATGAGCCTCGTCGATCCGGACGCTATCCATGTCGCGCGCGAAGCCCTGCAGGGGGAGATCGGCCGCGCACTGGAACCGGAGTGGCGGGCTCTGCATCATGAGACGGCGCGCAACGGTTTCTCGCTGTCCTACGACGCCCGCTCGGCCCGCCGCCTGCGCGGTGTCGCGCTGAACTATCTGGTTGCTTCAGGCGCAGCAGATGGCCCCTCCATTGCTCTCGAGCAGTTCGAGCGCGCGGACAATATGACCGAGCGGCAGGCCGCGCTTGGCGTTCTCGCCAATGGCCGCAGCCCAGAACGCGACAAGGCGCTCGCCGCGTTCCACGGCCGCTATGCCGGGAATGCGCTGGTAATCGACAAATGGTTCCAGACGCAGGCGCTCGGCTTCCATCCCGATACGATCGAGATCGTTGAGGCGTTGTCGGGCCATGCCGATTTCACGCTCAGCAATCCCAATCGGGCCCGCTCGCTATGGGGTGCCTTCGCGGCCAACCAGTGGGCATTCAACCGGGCGGACGGCAAGGGCTATGCCCTGCTGGCGGACACGATTATCGCGCTCGACAAGCTCAATCCGCAGACCGCAGCGCGGCTGGTGCCGCCGCTTGGACGCTGGAAGCGGTTCGACGAGGGCCGGGCAGCGCTGATGCGCGCCGCGCTCGAGCGGATCGTGGCGACTCCTGGCTTGTCGAAGGATGTGATGGAGCAGGCGAGCAAGAGTCTGGCGTAGCTGGCGTTTCGGTGTGACCGAAACGATGCGGTACCGGCCCACTCCCCCTCCCGGCCACCCAACATGGTATCCTAGTGGGTGGCCGGGAGGGGGAGTGGGCCGGTACCGATCATCCGCGTGAGCGGATTATATGGATTACTTACCCAGCCAGTCGGCGACCTGGACCGCGACATCGTTCGCGGCCTTGCTGATCGGCGGGGCGACGCCGTCCGCATCGATCTTCGACACCGGTGCCGTGGCGGTGAAGCGCTGCCGCCGCACCGTCTGGCCATCCGGCGCCAGCAGGCTTGCATCATAGGTCACCACGGCCACGCCGGAGCGCGCGTCGACACCGAAGTCGATCAGGTCGCCATGCAGGATCTGGCCGACCTGGGCCGGATATTGGCCGGGATCGAGCACGAGGCGGCCTGTCCGCGCGGCGATGGTCTCACCGAGCAGGGCCTGGAACTGGTGCGCCGGCGTGTCGGCCCAGAGCGCGTTCTTCACATAGGCATAGCTCGTCGGATCGGCGCGAACGGCGACACGCTGCGTCGAGATCGTTCGCGGCACGCGCGGCGTTTCGACGAATAATGCGGATTGCGGCGCGGCCGAGAGATTGGCCCCGGCCGCGATGCGCGCGTCGGACGAGATGCCGAGCAGACGCTGCGGCGGGTCGCTGCCGATCTTCACGCAGGCCGCCACGGTGGACAGCAGCAGGCCGGCCCCGGCGATGCGCAGGACGTGGCGGGGGAGGGACTTTTTGAACATCGGAGCAAGTCCTCTCATGGCTTGTAGTCCGGCAGGCGCGGCGATCCGACGAGCGAGGCCGCACCCTGCTGGTCGATCTTCTCCGTGACTTCGCGCAGGGCCTGGCTCATTTGCCGGAGATCCCGTACCAGCAGCGAAACCTGCGGCATGGTGTCGCGCGAGAAGCTGGTCACGCCCGGCTTGGCTTCCTTGATCACCGCGTCGAGTCCTTCGAGGCTGGCGCGCGCCTTGGCCATCGTGTCGCGCAGGTCCTTGACCAGAGGCTTGCCGTCGGAATCGAGCAGTGCATTGACGCTTTGCGATGTCGCGGTGAGCGAGTCTGCGGTCTTCGAGACGCTTTCGAGCGTAAGGCGCGCCTGGGCAATCGTCGCCGAGAGATCCGGGCCGCTATGCGCAAGGTCGCCGGTGAGGCTGTCCAGATTGGCGATGATGCCGGAGATGTGTTTCTGGTTCTTGTCGTTGAGCAGCTCGTTGAGCCGTTCGGTCAGCGTCGTCAGGCGATTGAGCAACTGCGGCGCATTGTTGAGCAACTCGCCGAGCGCACCCGGTTTGGGCGGGATTACCGGCACACCCGCCGGGCAGACCGTTTCGGGATGAACCTCCGGGCATGCAATCGGCGGCGCGCCCTTGATAGCCCCGTCGAGTTGGATCTCGTTGGGTCCTGTCAGGCTGACGCTGCTGATCGTCGCTGTCGTACCCTGCAGGATCGGCGTCGACGCATCGACCGAGATTCGCACGCGCACGAAATCGGGATTATTTTCCCAGAGCTTGATCTCCTTGATCTGGCCCATGGGCACGCCCGAATAGTTCACGCCTGCGCCCTTCGCGAGACCGCCTACCGACTGCTTGAAGAAAATGTCATATTCGCGCTTGTTGCCCTCGCCGATGCGCGCAAACCAGAAGGCGGCGCCAATGGTGAGGGCAAGCAGCAGCAGCACCATCGTGCCGACGAAGACATTGTTGGATCGTGTTTCCATTCAGCCCCTGCCGCTTCCTGCCGCTCTTATGACGAGCGTGCCTGCCGCTGTCCATTGCACAGCCCCGCGCGAAGTCGGGGCCTTCATGACGTCACCTTCTGCGCGGCGTCGCCTGCCGCAGCGATGCGGCCGCGAGCGCCATTGAAATATTCCTGGATCCATGGGTGATCGAGCGCAAGCAGCTCGGGGATCGTGCCCACCGCGATGACTTTATGGTCGGCGATGACCGCCACCCGGTCGCAAATCGCGTGGAGCGTGTCGAGATCGTGGGTGATGAGGAAGACAGTGAGGCCGAGGGTCTGCTGCAGCTCGCGCGTCTGTTCGTCGAAAGCGGCGGCGCCGATCGGGTCGAGGCCGGCGGTCGGTTCGTCGAGAAACAGCAAAGCGGGGTCGAGCGCGAGCGCCCGCGCGAGACCGGCGCGCTTACGCATGCCGCCCGAAAGCTCGGATGGATATTTGGGCCCGGCATTGTCGGGCAGGCCGGTCATGAGAATCTTGTAACCGGCGATTTCGGCCCGCAACGCGGGCGGCATCTCCGGATAATATTCGCGTAAGGGTACTTGCACATTTTCGGAAACGGTCAGCGTCGAAAAAAGAGCCCCGCCCTGAAACAGAACGCCCCAGCGGCGCCGGATGGCGAGCTGTTCGTCCTCATCTTCCTCCTTACCCAGCATCTGCGTGCCGAACACGGAGATGCTGCCGGCCTCGGGCTGCTGCAGGCCGATGATGGAGCGCATCAGCACCGACTTGCCGGTGCCGGATCCGCCGACCACGCCCAGGATTTCGCCGCGATGTACATCGAGATCGAGTCCGTCGTGGATGATCTGGTCGCCGAAGCGGTTGACCAGGCCGCGGATCGAGATGATCGGGCCTCTCCTGTCCGGCTTGGAGCCGCGATCAGCTTGGGCGTCAGGCGCCGGGGTGGGGACGGACGAGGTCAAATCCAGCCGATCCATGTGAAGAAGACGGCGAAGAAGGCGTCGAGTACAATCACCAGGAAGATCGCCTGCACAACCGCCGCGGTCGTGCGCAGTCCGACCTCCTCGGCGTTGCCGCGGACCTGCAGGCCCTGAAAGCAGCCGGCGATGGCGATGATGAGCCCGAACACCGGCGCCTTGACGAGCCCGACGTAGAGGTCGGTGATCGGCACGACTTCGCGCAGGCGCTGGACGAAAGTGACGGGTGGGATATCGAGCGAGACGGCACAGAGGAAGCCGCCGCCGATGACCGCGATGATCGAGGAATAGAAGCCGAGCAGCGGCATCATCACGACCGCGGCGATGATCCGGGGCATGACCAGCGCATCCATCGGCTGGACGCCGATGGTACGCATCGCGTCCACTTCCTCGTTCAGCACCATGGTGCCGATCTGGGCGGCGAAAGCCGAACCCGAGCGCCCGGCGACCATGATGGCGGTCATCAGCACGCCGAGCTCGCGGAAGGTGAGGCGCCCGACGAGGTTGACCGTCAGCACCTCCATGCCGAACTGGCGCAGCTGCACCGATCCTTGCTGGGCGATGACGATGCCGATCAGGAAACTCATCAGGCCGATGATGCCGAGCGCCGTGATGCCGACGACCTCGAAGCGTTGGACGACGGCATTCAGCCGCATGCGGCGCGGATGCCGGATGAGATGGCCGATGGTGATCACGGTCGCGCCCAGAAAACCGACAAGACCGATCAACGTCGTGAAGGTGAGCCGCACGGCCAGGCCGATCTGGTCGAGGATGCGCAGCAGCGGCGGCAGCGTCGGCGGACGATCCTCTGTCGGCATGTCGTTGCGCGAGACAACTTCGAGCAACCGCTCGGCGTCGGGTGCTGCGCCCGTGATGGCGGCGCCGCGCTCCTGCGAGAAGCGATGGATGACCCATGCCCCGATCGTGTCGATATGTTCGACCGCCGAAAGATCGATCGTTTTCACACCATCGCCGAGGGCGGTGAGCCGCTGCGGCAGGTTGCCGAGATGGGCCAGGCTCAGGTTTCCGGATAACGCCACGGTCCGGCCGGCGGCCTCGTCGCGTTCGGTGAGATCGGCGGCCTGTGTCATGCGGCGCGCACACTGGCCCGGATTGGATTGCGCGGCAAGACGATTTGCCCCATGCGCAGGGTCGGGCCGCAGCGGCAGGAGGCTGGCAGAACGCCATGGAGCGCATCGCCATTTACGACATGGACAAGACGATTACGGTGCGCGCGACCTACGCGGCGTTCCTCACGCATATGGCCATGTCGCGGGCGCCCTGGCGTCTGATTTTCCTGCCGGTCGTCGGCTTGGTCATGCTTGGCTATGTGCTGCGGCTCCTCACGCGTTCGCGCGTCAAGGAGATAAACCAGGGGCTGCTGATGGGGTTCCACGTGCGCCGCGCCGAGATCATGCCAGCCGTCGAGGCCTATGCCGACAAGGTCGTGGCCGGGAATGTCCGGCATGAAGCACTCGCCCGTATCGCCGCGGATAAGGCGGCAGGCTATACGCTGGTCATCGCCTCGGCCAGCTATCGCCTCTATGTCGAGCCGATCGCGCGCCGGCTTGGCTTTGACGCGGTCATCGCCACAGATCATTTTTCGCAGGACATCGATTATGTCCGCGCGAAGATCGGCGGCGAGAACTGCTACGATGTTGCAAAGCTGCGGATGATCCAGGCCTGGATGGCAGCACAGGGCGTGGATCGCGCCGGCGTCCATGTCCGCGCCTATAGCGACCATGTTTCGGACGCCCCCTTGCTCGAATTTGCCGACGAGGGTTTCGCGGCCAACCCGCACGCGCAGCTGGCGAAGCTTGCGCAGGTGAGAGGCTGGCCGATCCTGCGCTGGCGCTGATCCGGAAAAAGCGCTGTCCTACATCGGGTTTTTCATGCCAAGCCATGGCTGAAGGAGTCGCCATGCTCAGCTGTACTTATGCCGAAAATATCGTCCCGACGGCGTTTGGATGGCATGAGCGGGGGCGAACTTTTCCGTTTGCATCGGCGCAACCTTCACAACCTTCGGCGGGCAAGTTGCGCGGCGCGACTTGATCGTTCAGCGCAGCCCGATCAGCGAGATCTGCCGGCCATATCCAGGCTCGCCCAGGTGGCAGGAGCGGCGATAGCTGTAGAAGCGGTCCGGCTGGCTGTAGGTGTCCTCGTCCATCAACGTCACGCTGCCCGCGCCTGCCGCGGCGAGCCGGGCCGCGACATAGCCGCCGATATCGAACATGAGGTGCCCCGGCTTGCCGGCGGTGAAGAAGCGCGCATCCTCGCCGTCGCGCGCCAGGAAGGGATCGGCGAAACTCTCGGTGACTTCGTAGCTGGCTCGGCCGATGCAGGGGCCGATCGCGCAGGCAATCGCGCCGCGTTCGGCGCCGACCGCGATCATGGCCTCCATCGTCGCTTCGCCGACGCCATGCAGCGCACCCTTCCAGCCGGAATGGGCCGCGCCGACAATGCCGCGCGCGTCGTCCGCGAACAGGATCGGTACGCAATCCGCTGCCAGCACGCCGAGCAGGAGGCCACGCGTTCGGGTGACCAGCGCATCGGCCTTGGGGCGGTCGTCGTCTGGGATGGGCGCGCTCACCGTGACGACGTCTGGCGAGTGGACCTGGTGGACCGTGACCAAAGTCGACCCTGGCAGCACGGCGTCGCGCGCAAGCTCGCGATTGCGCGCAATTGCTTCGGGCTCGTCGTCCGATCCCAGGCCGACATTGAGTCCTGCATAGAGTCCGGTCGAAACGCCGCCGCGCCGGCCAAGAAAGCCGTGCGGCACATTGCCCAGATTGGCGGCGCGGAGGACCTCGACGCTCATGCAAAGCCCGCCGGCATGGGCCAGTCGGGATGGCGGACGCACAGCACTTTGAACAGGCGGCCCATCGCGTCGGATCCGACCAGCCGGTGCCGCGCCAGCTTGATGGTGTCGGCGCCTGCCGGATTGGCGAGAGACAGTGCAGCCGACCGCGCATCGATGCCCAATGCGGTCAGGAACGCGCCTTGACCAACGCATGGCGTGGGCCTCAAGCCGTGTTCGCGGGCCACCGCCGCCAGCATGGCGAAATCGACATGAGCTGTGAGGTCGCGCGTGCCGGGCGCCTCGAGCGGATCTGCAAAAGCGTGACCGGACATGGCCTGCAGCGTATCGCCGGTCGCCGGCCCCTCATAGCCATAATCCACCGCGAGCAGCGCGCCGCCCTGCACGGCGATCCGCCTGGCCATGATCGCCATGATCGCCTCGGCGGCCGGATTGCGCTCCACGATTGCGCCAAGCTGAGCGTCGCTGAGCGCGATCGGTATCTCGTCGGCGCAATCCGTGTCGCCCGGCAGGAACGCGCGCTCGGCGACCATCCGCTCCCGCCAGCCGTGCGCGGTGCGCTCAAATTGGCGGATCGCCAAGGCGTCGAAAAACTCGTTGGCGATCACCAGGAGCGGCCGATCCGTCGGCAAGGCCGCGACATCGTCATGCCAGTGCGCGGTCGGCACCGCCTCGCGCTGTTTCGCGCGGAGCACAGGGCTTGTCTCGACGAAATGGACCGGCGGCTGCAAGCCGGCCTTTGCCATGGCTCTCAGCGCGTCGGCGGCAAGCGTCCCGCGTCCCGGCCCCAGTTCGACATAGGCCGCGCCTTTGGCGCCCGCGCGCAGGACGAGATCGGCCGTCCACAGCCCAATCAGTTCGCCGAACATCTGGCTGATTTCCGGCGCCGTAACGAAGTCGCCGATACGGCCCAGCGGATCGCGGCCGCCATAATAAGCGGCATTCGCGCCGGCCATGAAATCGTGAAGCGAAACCGGTGCCGCGTTGCTCAATTCAGCTGACACTGTCCTTGCCCGCAATGGCTTCGACCCGCGTGCGGCGGCCCTTGGCGGTCACCACCGCATAGATGCCGGCGACGATCAGCGGCAGCGTCAGCCACTGGCCCATATGAAGCCCCGTGCGCGCGGCGAAGTCCATCAGCTGGCTATCGGCCTCGCGCACATATTCGAGGCCGAAGCGGAAGGCGCCGTAGCAGATGGCCGCGATGCCGAAGAGCTTGCCCGGCTCATAGCGCGCTTTCGTCTTCCAGAAGAAGAAGGCCAGGATGGCGAACAGCACGGGACCTTCGAGGAAGGCCTCGTAGAGCTGGCTGGGATGGCGCGGCATCAGCGGCTGGGGCGAATCCGGGAAGACGATCGCCCAGGGGACGTCGGTGACCTTGCCCCACAGCTCGCCATTCACGAAGTTGGCGAGACGCCCGAAGAAGAGCCCGAAGGGCGCGGAGCAGGCGATATAGTCGCAGATCCGAAGGAAGCTGAGCTTCTCGCTTCGCGCCAGCAGCCAGATCGCGATGATGACGCCCAGCGTTCCGCCATGCAGCGACATGCCGCCGTTCCAGAGCTTCAGGATATCGAGCGGATTCTTCAGGATCGCCTGGTCGTAGAACAACACATAGCCCAGCCGTCCGCCGAGAATGATGCCGAGCGTCGCGTAGAAGATGAAGTCGTCGGCATGGCGCCGCGCCATCGGCGCGCCGGGCTGGCGGATCAGCACGGTGAGGTACCAATAGCCCACCAATATGCCGGCCAGATAGGCGATGCTGTACCATTTGAGATCGAAGCTGCCGATCGAGAAGATCACCGGATTGAGGTGGAGATCGGCAAACTGGATAGGCGCGGCCGCGGCAGCGAGAAAGGTTAGGCTCAAGTCTTTTCCCCGGAGGTTTTGCGCTGCATAAAGCAAGTGCGGAGAGAGACCAAGGCCGGAGACTGCTGTGGCGCACCCTTTCGACGCTCTAGGCCGCGCTCGCGATGCGGCCCCGTTCGAGAGGCTGGCGGCCATCGATATTCGGCATGAGCCCCCTGCAGCACCTCGGCTTGGAGAAGTCGGGCCAGCCCGTCCTGCAGGCCGCCTGGCTGGGTGCGCCCTAGGCTTCGGTGCGGCCACGGGCTTTACGCAGGCCTGCCTCGCTCATGTCGCCAAGCCGCCGCTTCAGCACGTCCGGCGCCGGCGCGATCAGAAAGCCGAAGCTCACATTGCCTTCCCGTGTCTCGACCGCGTGGTGCAGCCTGTGGGCCTGGACGATCCGCTTCATATAGGCCGAGCGTGGGACATAACGGTGCCGCACCCGCTGGTGCACGATGACGTCATGAAAGCCGAGATAGATGGCGCCATAAGCAGCAATTCCCGCGCCGACTGCCGTCGCCCAGTTGCCCCAGTTCAATTGCACGCCGCCTAGCAGAAGCACGATCGAGGGCGCCGCGAAGATCGCGAAGTAGAGGTCGTTGAGCTCCCAATTGCCCTGGCGCGCCCGATGGTGGCTGGCGTGGAGAATCCAGCCGGGTCCATGCATCACCCATCGGTGCATGACATAAGCAAAGCCCTCCATCAGCGCGACGGTCAGCGGGAAAAGCGCGATGAGGCCGATCAGGGACATGCGCCGAGCCTATAGGCCTGCGGCACGAGGCTGTGAAGCGGCGAGCGGACCGAGAGGCGCTTGCCAAGCGATCCCGCTGCGCTAGCATCGCCAGCATGACACACTGGATGATGCGCCTGGCGCTGCCGCTCTGCCTGATGACAGCCCCCGCGACGCTCGCCGCGCAGGATGCGGCCGCGCCGTCGCCCGCTCCGGTCGCCGCGGCCCCGGCGCCGGCGAAGGTCTACAAGACCGTCCCCGTCATCCTCACGACATCCATGGGGCCGATCGCCATCGAGCTCGAGGTGGAGCGCGCGCCGCTCACGGCCGGCAATTTCCTCAAATATGTCGACCAGAAGCGGCTGGACGGCACTGTCTTCTATCGCGCCTTCACTTTCGCGCCTGATTTTCCCAATGTCGGCATGATCCAGGGCGGCACGCAGAACGATCCCAAGCGCATCCTGAAGCCTGTCGCGCATGAGCCGACGAGCCAGACCGGCCTGACGCACGACGATGGCGCGATCTCGTTGGCGCAGGGTGCGCCGGGCACCGGCACGGCCGATTTCTTCATCATCATCGGCGAGATGAAAGGCCTCGACGCGAAGGCCGGCGACGCCGGATTTGCCGTATTCGGCCATGTCACGCAGGGCATGGACCTGGTGAAGCAGATTGCCGTCGCGCCGCGCAGCCCCACCAAGGGCGTCGGCGCGATGAAAGGTCAGATGCTGGAGCCGCCGATCAAGATTCTGACCGCGCGACGGGCGCCCATAAGTACGCCCTAGCTCTCGATTCAGCCGAGCCGGATCGTCGGTTCAATATGGATCGGCCCGGAACGCCTCGCAGCGGCGACGTCTTTGCCGCAAGCGCGAAGGCGAACATCGTAACGCCGGACATGAAGAGGGCCGCAACCAGACGGTGCGGCCCTCCTTGTTACCCGTCGGCCGGTCCCACACCGGCCTCTGGATGTTGATCAGAAAGAAGCGGTGAGCGAGAACACCACCGCGCCGTCCGCGCCGACATCCTCGGCGCCCAAGCCGGCCAGAGGAGCGCTGCGATAGCGCTGCTCGTCGGTGTCGACATAGTGCACGCCGAACGACAGGTTCTTGTACGCCACGGCGCCGCCGATCGAATAGTCCCAGACATGGTGATCGGCGCCATAGCCGCCCAGGGCGCTCTTGCTGTCGGCGTAGCCGACGTGAGCGTCGAGCGAGAGCGGCGTGTTCGGGATCGCGATCGACGGTTCGGCGTGCAGATAGATCGCCGAATTATTGCCCAGCGCGTCCTGCTCCCAGGCATAGTTCACGCCGACCTTGATCGTGGCCGGACCGACCGTGCCGGTCACATTGGCATAGGGCTCGAAGAAGTCGGTCGCGCCGCCGCCATGCTTCGGATAGAGATAATAGAGCAGGCCGACATCGACCGTCACGCCTGGCGCCACGGCCTTGCTGTAACCGGCGAAGATGTCGATTTCCGCCGAGAGATCGGCGCCCGTGCTCGAGGACAGATTGATGCTCGAAGCCCAGGTGCCGACATAGAAGCCGCTCTCATGCGTGAGCGTGAGGGCTCCCTGCACGGCTGCGTTCTCGCCGTTCTGCGAAAAGCCGCGGAAACGATAGTCGGAGACCAGCGCGGCGCTGCCCGTGATCTTGAACGGTTCGGCCGGAGCGTCTTCGGCGAAAGCCGGCGTCGCGAGGGCAAGCAGAGAGACGGCCGAAAGGCCGATGATGGACTTACGCATTGGGTATACCCCTTTTTGCTATTGAAAACGCGATCGTCCCGCCTGCGTCGCCGGCGATCGCTTCCTATGGGTCCGCGACAGGCGCGGTCGAGCGGTCTGTCCAGCGGACATAGGTAAATTGCCTCGGGATGGTGCGCCGCACAAGCGAAATCGACAGCCGCGATGCTGCAATGCGCAACATTGTTGCCATCATGCAACGGATGGGCGTGTCAGTCTTTCAACAGCTTTCCCTAGCGTTCGAAGGCCTGAGCCAGGTCGGCAATGAGATCTGCAGGGTCTTCCAGGCCAATGTTGAAGCGCACCAGCGGCCCGTGGTCCTGCCATGCCGACGCCGTCCGCAGCCGTGCCGGATCCACCGGCAAGGCGAGGCTCTCATAGCCGCCCCAGCTGTAGCCAATGCCGAATAAGGTAAGCGCGTCGACGAACGCCGCGCGCGCCGTGTCCGAAGAATCGGCGAGCTCGATCGAGAACAGGCCGGCGGATCCGCGGAAGTCGCGCGCAAAGAATTCGTGGCCAGGGCATGAGGGGAGTGCCGGATGCAGGACGCGCCGTACCTCGGGCCGCATTTCCAGCCATCGTGCGATTTCAAGGCCGCTTTCGCCCTGCCGTTTCAGCCGCACATCGAGCGTGCGCAAACCGCGCGCGCCGAGCCACGCATCGTCCGGACTGGCCATCTGCCCGAGACCGAGCGCCCGCCTGCGCAGCGCGGGCCAGCGCTTCGCATTGGCCGTGACCGATCCCAGCATCGCGTCGCTATGACCGACGATATATTTGGTGCAGGCAATGATCGAGATGTCGACCCCTAGGCCCATGGCCGGCAGCAACAACGGCGTCGCCCAGGTGTTGTCGATCAGCGTGACGATGTCGCGTGCCTGCGCCACGGCGACGATCGCGGGAACGTCCTGCACCTCGAAGGTCAGGCTGCCGGGGCTTTCGAGAAAGATGGCGCGGGTTTTCCCGCTGCAGAGCGCCGCGATTCCGTCGCCGATCAGCGGATCATAATATCGCGTCGCGACGCCGAATTCCTTGAGGAAGCCTTCGCAGAAGGCGCGTGTCGGACCGTAGACGCTGTCGACCATCAGCAGTTCGTCGCCCGGCTTCAGGACAGAGAGCAAAGCCGTGACGACTGCCGCCACGCCGGACGGGAAGAGCATCGTGCCTTCGGCTTCCGGCTCCATCTGGGTAATCGCCTCGGCGAGGCTCCAGCCGGTCGGCGTGCCGCGGCGGCCATAATAGAGCTGGTGCGGATCGTTCTGCTTCTCGGCGGCGCGCAGGTGCGCCACATCCTCGTAGAGGATGGTCGAGGCGCGCCAGACCGGAGGGTTGACGATGCTGCCCCTGTCGCCCGGCATGCCGGTCCATTCGCTGCGCCGCCCGGCCTGGGCGAGCCGCGTGGCGGGCGAGAGATCCCCACTCTTCCGTCCGTCGTCGTTCTTGCTGCTCATGCCGGTCCCGTAGCCTTGGGCGTTTCCGGGTCCGCGCCCCATTCGGACCAGCTCCCGTCATAGATCGTCACGTCGTTCTTGCCGAGCAAAGCCGCGCCGAAGAGCAGGTTGCAGGCCGTGACCCCGCTGCCGCAGGTCATGATGAGCGGCTGGTCAAGGTTGGCACCGGCCTCGGCAAATGTCCGGCGCATCGCCTCACCGCGTTTCCAGAGGCCGTCGCCATCCAGCATCTTGCCGGTCGGAAGGCTGCGCGAACCGGGAATATGACCCGAGGACATGCCGGCTCGCGGCTCCGGATCGTCGCCCGTGAACCGCCCGGCGCCACGCGCATCGACAACTTGCGCCGCGCAACTTGTCAGATTCGCGAGGATATCTGCCTTGCTCTTCACCTGCTTATCATCGCGTGCGGCATGGAAAGGACGGGCTGCCGGCGCGGGCGTCGCGACGCCTTGCTCGACTGGCCGTTCCTCCGCCATCCAGCGCCCGAGACCGCCGTCGAGGATCGCGATCGCCTTCGCGCCGAACAGCCGGAACAGCCACCAGGCGCGGCCGGAGCTGACCAGCGGGCTATTGTCATAGATGACAATCCGGTCGTCCGCGCCGATGCCGAGCGCTGCCATGCGGGCCTCGAATTGAGCGTTGGTCGGGACGGTCGAGGGGCGCGGGTCGTCGGTGTCGCAGAGCGTCGAGAGATTGAGGAACAGGGCGCCCGGAATATGCGCCTCGAGATATTCGCCATGCGGATCGCGCGGCGTGCCGGGCAGGAAGCTCGTTGCGTCGACGACCTTGAGGTCGGGCGCACCCAGTTCGCCGGCCAGCCATTCACAGGATACAAGCATGTCCATCGCGTCACTCACTCCGCCCGCAATTGCGTCTGGCCGCTCTTCCGCGCAAGGGGTTCGCGCGCGACGCGAATCATATTAAAGGGCGCGCCATGACACTCAAGCATTTGGGCCAGACCAGCACACTTCCGGCATCGCCCGAAGAAGCCGTGCTCGACTATGTGGCCAATCCCCGCCCCGGCACGCCGTATCTGGTGCGCTTCTCCGCGCCGGAATTCACGTCGCTCTGCCCGATCACCGGCCAACCGGACTTCGCGCATCTCGTCATCGATTATGTGCCCGGCGAGAGCATCGTCGAATCCAAGTCGCTCAAGCTCTTCCTGTCGAGCTTCCGCAACCATGGCGCCTTCCACGAGGATTGCACGGTCGGCATCGGCGAGCGGCTGTTCACCGAGATGAAGCCCCTGTGGCTGCGCATCGGCGGCTATTGGTATCCGCGGGGCGGCATCCCCATCGACGTATTCTGGCAATCGGGTGAGCCGGTGCCGGGCGTCTGGCTGCCCGACCAGGGCGTACCGGGCTATCGCGGCCGCGGTTGAGCAACCGGGTCGCGGCCCGAAGGTTGTGAAGGTTGCGCCCATGAAACAGAAAACCCCTTCCCCGCCGCGAAGCAAAAATGCGCCCGCTTTGAAAAAGCAGGCGACTCACCCTGCCAAGCTCTTCGCCATGTAGGAAAGCCCTGTTTCGACGGCTTCAGTCGCCGTCCTGCAGCGGCCGCCCGAAGAACAGCACATGGCCGTCGGGATCGGTGAGCTCGAAGCCGCGCAGCCCGCTGTCATTATTCTCGATCGGCTTGCTGAAGGTGGCGCCCCGCGCCGCGAATTCCGCGGCAAGCGCGTCGGGATCCGGCGTGTAGCTGTAGCTATCCCACGCGAAGGTCGCATGCCGGCTCGGATTGGGCACGGGATCGATGCCGTGTTCGGATCGAAGGAACAGCATGGCGCCGTCGCGCCGCAGGACGGCAAAGAACAGATGCGTCTCGTCGGTCTGGTAGATGCTTTCGAAGCCGAGCTGGCCGACATAGAAATCGAGACTGCGCGCCACCTCCGACACGATGAAATAGGGCGCCATCGTCCCGATCACCCCCGGTGGTGGCTTCTCGGTCATTGCGATCCCAATGCCATCACGCCGTGAGGCTTATTTCGAAGCGCCAAACCCGCATTGTTTCTGTTCCATCGGAATCTGCTTGGTAATGCGGCTGGCGTTCTGTTCATAGGCCTCGGTGACGGAACCATGGTTCACGCTCTTGCCACGCAACGGGCTCACGGCCTCGCAGAGATGGAAGACGTGCGGTGTGTCGGACTTCTTGGCGCCATTCTCCGGAGCGATCCAATAGACGACATCCAGGCCCGCCGGGTTTGCGGCGCTTTTCGTTGCATCGGCAACGGTGCTGGAGTCTCGTGCGATGTCCTGCGCCTGTGAGGCGACCTCCGGCGAACACGCGGTCGTGGCTTCCTTGGCTTTGATCTGGGCCGCGCACTTGTTCATGTCCTGGGTATATTGCTCCACCGATGGCGGGTTGAAGCTCACGCCGAACAGTGTGGCGACAGCGGCGAGGACAACACCGATGCCGCCGGCAATCTTCTTGTTCTTCGGGTCCATGTCCTTGTCCAGGAAGATCAGGACGATCAGCGGGAGGAAGGCGATCAGCGTGATGATCGCGCCGAGCTGGTTCTGGACGAAGAACTTGAACGGTTCGGCTTTGCTGGCCGGGTCCTGCTTGTTGGCCGCCTTCCACATCAGGTTGCCGGCAATCGCGAAGATCGCGATGCCAACCAGCATACCGATCAGCAGCGCAAGATTGCCGTGGTCGAACGTGTGTCGGTAGAGCAGGACGATCGCGGCGATCTCGGCGCCGATGGCCACAATCCAAGATAGGACCGCAAAAATCCTAAGGCGCTTCGCGGCGGATTCCTGCCCCTGCGTCGCTCGCCAGTCTTTGGTGATGTCGGTGTCGGTGACCGGCTTATCGTCGGACATGTCTAGCCCCCCTCGCTGCGCGGTAGACGTTGGACGGGAAGGCAAGCTGCCTCACGCAGCGTCTCGCAAGACCTTATTCACGGCATACCTAACCGACGTCGCTGGCCGGGACCAGCAATAATCGTTCGTCGCCTCCAGCCGTATCGCCAAGCTGCGGACAAAGGAAAAGGGCGCGAGAAGCCCCGCGCCCTTTCTGGAAAGCTTGCCGTTACGGTGCGCTTATTTGTCGCGCAGGCGGACCGGCAGGAAGGTTGCCGGATTGCCGCGGCGCAGCACCTGCAGCAGCACCGCATTGCGGCCGGCGGCCTTGGCAGCGGTCGCCGCCTTGCCGAGATCGGCTTCGCTCAGCGTCGGCGCACCATTGGCCTGGAGGATCACGTCGCCGCGGCGCAGGCCCTTCTGGCCGGCATCGGTCGAGGGATCCACCGCCGTGATGACCACGCCCTTGGTGTCCTGCGCCACGCCGAGCTGGCGCGCGATATTGGGCGTGAGTTCGGTCACGGAGACGCCGAGCAGCTGCTGGGCGGCCTGCTGTGTCTGCTGCTGGCCCTGCTGGTTCTGGCCGGGTCCGAAATTGTCGTCATCGTCGCCCTGCGATTGGGCGAAGGAGGCGAGCTCGTCCTCGGGCGGACGCTGGCCGATCTCGGCGGTCACGGTCATCGTCTTGCCGCCGCGGATCAGCTCGATGGGCACCTTGTTGCCGACCTGCAGGCCCGCGACGATGAACGACAGCGTCTCGTCCGGCGTGACCTCACGATTGTTGACCTTCACGATGACGTCGCCCGGCTTGATGCCGGCCTTGTCGGCGCCCTTGCCGGGCTCGACGCCCTGCACGAACTCGCCGTGATTCTTGGGCAGGCCAAGCGAATCGGCCATGTCGTCGCCGAGCGCGCTGATCTGGATGCCGAGATAGCCGCGCTTGACGGTACCCCCGCTCTTCAACGTGTTGATGACCGAGATGGCCTGCTCGGACGGGATCGCGAAGCCGATGCCGATATTGCCGCCGGTCGGCGACAGAATCTGCGAGTTGATGCCGATCACATTGCCGTTCATGTCGAACATCGGGCCGCCGGAGTTGCCCTGGTTGATCGATGCGTCGGTCTGGATGAAGCGATCGGAGCCGCCCCCGGTATTGCGGTGAAGCGCCGAGATGATGCCGGCAGTCACCGTGCTGCCAAGGCCGAAGGGGTTGCCGATCGCGACCACCCAGTCGCCGACGCGGGCCTTGGTCGAATCGCCGAACTTGACGAAGGGCAGCGGCTTCTTGGGCACGATCTTGAGGACGGCGAGGTCGCTTGCCTGGTCCGTGCCGATCAGCTTCGCCTCATATTCCGTGCGGTCCGGCATGATGACGGTGATCGAATCGACCGTCGCACCACGGGCGCCGGGTGCGACGACGTGGTTATTGGTGACGACGTAGCCGTCGGCCGAGATGATGAAGCCCGAGCCCAGCGACTGCGCCTGGCGCGTCTGGGGCGCTCCGCCACCCCCTTGGCCGCCGCCGGGGCCGCCCTGGCCGCCGAACAGGTCACCGAAGGGCGTGCCGGAGAAGGGGTTGTTGGGAACCTGCACCCGCTGGCGGGTCGAAATGTTGACCACGGCCGGCTGGAGCCGCTGGACCATGTCGGCGAAGCTGCCGGGCGCGCCGCGGGGTGCCGCCGAGGTGCCCTCATTCTGGGCCGTCTGGGCGATGAGGATGTCCGGCGACGTCGTCAGGGCAAGCGTCGTGCCGCCGAGGAGCAGAGCAGCTGTGATGGCATAGGCGTAGCGCACTTTAATCATTCCTCTCATTCGTATCGCTTCTGGACCGTTGCCGGCCCGGTCGGGACTGGGAGTCCCCCCACTTGGGTCCGGCCATGAGGCCTGCCGGATTAACCGGCATTGAATGGCTTGCGGACCGCGCTCATCGGCCCTTGAACTGCCTTAGATAGTCATTGTCCGGCGAAATCACCATGTTTGTCTCATTGCCGGGCTTTGGTGCGAAGGTGATCCGGTACGACTGCATCGCGCGGTAGAAATCATAAAATTGCGGATCCTTGCCGAAGCTTGCGGCATAGATCTTTGCGGCGTCGGCATCGGCCTGTGCGCGAATGATCTTCGCGCGCCGGTCGCCTTCGGCGCGGATCGTCAGCGCCTCCTGCTCGCGCGCCGTCCGCATGCGCTGGAAGGCGCTGTCGAGCGGCGTGCCGTCCGGCAGATCGGTGCGCATGATGCGCACGTCGATGATCTCCGCGCCATATTGCGCGGCGACGCGGTTGAGGCTGGCGCGGATGTTGGTCATGACGGTGCCGCGCTCGGGGCTGAGCAGCGAGTCGAACGACCGCTTGCCCAGCTCGTTGCGAAGCGACGAGCCCAGGATCGGCCGCAGCGCCTCGGTGACCTGTTCCTCATTGCCGGAGACGGCATTGTACATGCGCATCGGGTCGACGATGCGGTAGCGCGCGAAGGCGTCCACTTGCAGCCGGCGCTGGTCGGTCGAGAGCACCTGCTGGCGCTCCATGGTGACGGATTGGATGCGCTTGTCGATCCAGATGATCTTGTCGAACAGCGGCAGGCGGACCTTGAGGCCTGCGCCGCTATGGCCGAAGCTATCGCCCGGCTTATAGCGGTTATAGGTGCGCACGACCTCGCCGAAGCGCAGGACGACCGCCTGGCTCGTCTCGGGCACGATGGCGACCGTGCCGCCGACGGCCAGCAGGAGGATGGTCGCGAGGACGGCCAGCGCGACCGGGTTGCGCAGCGAAAGAAAGTTCATTTCGCGCCTCCCGCAGCCTGATCGGTGGCCGGGCGCGGGGCGCCGGGGGGCGGCAGCTGCATATAGGGTGCGACGCCGTTCGTCTCGATGACGGTCTTGCTCATATTGCCGAGGATCGCTTCCATCGTCTCGTAATAGAGGCGCCGGCGCGTCACTTCGGGCGCCATCTTGTACTGCTCATACACCTTGTCGAACGCCGCAGCCTCGCCTTGCGAGAGCGACGAGCGCTGCTGCGCATAAGCATTGGCGCGGTTGATGTCGGTATCGGCATCCTGCTGCGCAGCCGTCACGTCCTTGAAGGCATTGATCACTTCGGCCGGCGGATCGGCCTGCTTGATGGCAACGCCCTGAATGCGGATGCCGACGCCATAGCTGTCGAGAATGTCCTGCATGCGCTGCTGAACCTGCTGTTCGATAGCCCGGCGGCCGGGTCCCATGGCCTCGTTGAGGGCGACATTGGCGATGACGCCGCGCATCGCCGATTCGGCGACCTGCTTGATCGTCTCCTCGGGCTGCGCCAGCTGAAATGCGAACTGGCGGGGATTGGAAACGTTCCAGCGCACCGAATAGCCAAGGTTGATGATGTTCTGATCGCCGGTCAGGACGAGCTTTTCGGCTTCCTCGCCGGCCGAGCCGAGATCGATGGTGCGGATCTCTTCCGCCTCGATCACGCGCACCGTCTCGAAAGGCGCCGGAAGCGTCATGTTCATGCCGGGCTCGAGCGTGCGGGAATAGCTGCCGAGGAAGGAGACCACGCCGCGCTGTCGCTGGCCGACGCTGTGAAAGCTGGTGAGACCGATCCAGCCGAGAATAATCACACCGATCAGGAGGATCCAGATCTTGCCCCCGCCCGGCTGGCCGCCCAAGCCGCCGCCGAAGCTGTCGCGCGCGCGGCGAAAGAGCTCGTCGAAGGCGCTCGGGCCGCGGTCCGGACCCCGTCCGCCATCGTCGGGCGACGGCGGTGTCCAGGGATTGCGAGGGCCGCCCTTGCCGCGCGGCGGCGTATCTTCGTCCTGTCCGCCCCACGGGCCGCCTTCGTTCGTGGCGATGCGGGGGGGTGTATTCGTCTGGTCCGTCCTGTCCATGGCTCCTTCTATAGGGAGGCTGTTTGAGGAAAAACAGGTGTAGTCTTCGGCTTTGGTCCGCCTACGCGGATTGCGGTACCGGCCCGCTCCCAACCCACCCACCGATAAGGTACAATGTCTGGACAGCCGCGTGGGCGCGGGCGAGTCATGCGCCTCGATCGCGCGGGCCGGTGCCGAACTGCTTCGGCCACGCCGAAACAGATGATCGAACGCCTTTGCCTCTGCCGCCCGAACGCCTATGAGCGCCCTCATGAGCGACACCATCGACCCCAAGCTTTCCACCACCATCAACGATCTGGGCGAAGGCCGCGCCTCGGGCGTGCGCATGAAGGACGGCGTCGTCAGCTTCGTCCTGGAGGTCGGCGGGCTCGACGTTCCGACGCGTGACGCCCTTGCCGAGCGGATCAAGCGTGCCGTGCTCCTGTCGCCGGATATCAATGACGTCCGCATCGCCATGACAGCCGAGAAGACGACCGGCCCGCTCATTCTCGCGGTCGGATCGGGCAAGGGCGGGGTCGGCAAGTCGACGCTCGCCACCAATCTTGCCGTCGCGCTGCACCGCATGGGCAAGCGCGTCGGCATGGTCGATGCGGACATTTATGGTCCGTCCCTTCCGAGGCTCCTCGCGAGCGAGGGCGTGAAGCCCCAGGCCGACGGCAAGACGCTGATCCCGGTGCCCAATGAGCATGGCATTCCGATGCTCAGCATGGGCCACCTCGCCAAGCCAGGGCAGGCGATCGCCTGGCGCGGTCCGATGGCCGGCAATGCGCTCGGCCAGCTGATCGACGCCGACTGGAAGGGCATCGACCTGCTCGTCGTCGACCTGCCGCCAGGCACCGGCGACGTCCAGCTCACCATGATCCAGCGCTACAAGCCGGTCGGCGCGATCGTCATCTCGACGCCGCAGGATCTCTCGCTCATCGACGCCGCCCGCGCCGTCAGCTTCTTCGATCAGGCCAAGGTGCCGGTGATCGGCATGGTCGAGAACATGTCGGGCTATGTCTGCCCGCATTGCGGCGAGGTGTCCGACCCGTTCGGAGCCGGGGGCGCCGAAGCCGCCGCGGCGCAGATGGGCCTCGCCTTCATCGGCCGGGTGCCGCTCGACATCAGTATCCGCATCGCGTCGGACGCGGGCGCGCCGCCGGCGACGGGCGACGGCGCCAGCGCCCAGCCTTTCCTCGCCATCGCCGAGCGCGTCGCACGCTGGCTGGACAACCGTGCGGCCCCGAATCCCGTGGGGAGCCCCGTTGGCTAAGGGGCGCAAGGGCCTCGTCATTGATCGCCGGCGCCTGCTTGTCGGGGCTGCGGCGGGCGGCGGACTGCTTGTCGCCTATGCCTTCTGGCCGCGCCGCTATGACCAGCGTGCGGAAGTGGCCGAAGGCGAATATGCGCTCGGACCGTTCGTCAAGGTCGACCGCACCGGTCAGGTGATCGTCCTCTGCCCGCAGGCCGAGCTTGGCCAGGGCGTGTTCACGGTGCTGGCGCAGATCGTCGCCGACGAACTGGGTGCGGACTGGCGCACGGTCGCGGTTCAGCCCGCCCCGCCCGGACCGCTCTTCGCCAATACGCTGCTCGCCAGGGAATGGCTGGCCAGCGATACGAGCCGTTTCTTCGGCCGCGCCGGCGACTGGACGATTGAGCAGATCGCGCAGCGCGAGATGCTGATGCTGACCGGCGGATCGAGCTCGGTGCCGATGTTCGCCGAACCCATGCGCGCGGCGGGCGCGGCGGCGCGTGTGCTGCTGTGCATGGCCGCGGCGAAGCGCTGGGGCGTCGAATGGGAAGCATGCGACATCGAGAACGGCATCGTCTCGGACGGCACCAACAAGGCCAAGATCGGCGATCTCGCCGAAGCCGCTGCCGGTTACACGCCGCCCGCCCAGCTGCCTTATCGGCCCGAAGGCCGCGACGATGCATTGGTCGGCAGCGAGGCGCCGCGCCTCGATGTGCCGTCGAAGATCGACGGATCGGCCAACTATGCCGCCGACATCCGCCTGCCCGACATGATCTATGCCGCGATCCGGCAGGGCCCGGTCAACGCGACTGGTCTCAAGTCCATGAATGTCGCGGCGGCCCGTAAGGTCCAGGGCATGATCGACATCGTGCAGGAGCAGGGCTGGGTCGCCGTGACGGCGCGCAACTGGTGGGCGGCGAACCAGGCGCTGGACCGGCTCGATCCGGCGTTCAACACCACCGGCATCGTCGACGATCGCGCGATCGGCAAGGCGCTCGACGCCGCGTTCGACAACGGCAAGGGCGAGCGTTTCTTCAGCCGCGGCGAGCTGCTGCCGGTCTTCGAGGGCGCGAAGGCGGTGAAGGCCTATTATTCGGTGGCGCCTGCCCTGCATCTCGCGATGGAGCCGATGGTCGCGACGGCGCGGGTGCATGGAGGCGATGTCGAGGTCTGGATGCCGACCCAGGCGCCGGTCCTGGCGCGGGATGCGATCGGCCGTGCCTTGGGCATCAGCGGTCATGACGTCACCGTCTATCCGATGTTCGCGGGCGGCTCGTTCGGCCTCAAGATGGAGGTCGACGCCGGCGTGCAGGCCGCATTGATCGCGCGCAAGGCCAATGCGCCCGTGCAGCTCATGTGGTCGCGCTCGGAGGATATCGTTCGCGACGTGCCGCGCTCGCCGGCCAAGGCGCGCATGGCTGCCCGGCTGGGGCCCGGCGGGCTGGTGAGCGGCATGCTGGCGGAGGTCTCGGCCGCCCCGGCGCTGCACCAGCTCTGGGAGCGGATCGGCAAGGGGCGCACGCGCGGCGATGCGCTGGATGCCACGGCCGGGCGCGCCGACAGGCTGGCCGTCGATGGCTTCGACCTGCCTTATTCCATTCCCAATTTCGCGGTCGACCACTTTCCGGCCGACATCGCGCTGCCGACTGGCCGCTGGCGCGCCAATGCGGCGAGCTATGCCGCCTTTTTCTCCGAAAGCTTCATGGACGAGCTCGCCAACCATGCGAATGTCGAGCCGATGTCCTTCCGCATGCAGATGCTCGGCGGCCAGCCGCGGCTCGCTCATTGCCTCACTTCTGCCGCGACCATGGGCGGCTGGCAGGGCGGCATCCATGGCAGCGGCCAGGGCCTGGCCTGCGCGACGATGCGCGGCGGCCACATCGCGGCGATGGTCGAGGCGGGCCTGGACGGCGGGCGTATCAAGGTGTCGCGGATCGTGGCGGTCGTGGATTGCGGCGCGGTGATCAATCCCGACGTCGCGCGCCAGCAGATCGAGGGGGGGCTGATTTTCGGCCTCGCCATGGCGCTCGGTAGCGCGCCGCATTACCATGGCGATCTGCCGAGAGGATTGCGCCTTGGTGACTATGGTCTGCCGCGCATGGCGGACGTCGGCGAAATCGTGGTGGAACTGGTGGAGAGCGACGCGCCCGTGGTCGGCGTCAGCGAGATCGGCGTGCTGCCCGTCGCCCCGGCTCTGGCGAGCGCGCTGTCGACCATCACCGGGCGGCGCTACCGCCGCTTGCCGCTGGTCGAGGGGCACGCATGAGTTCGTTGCTGCCCAGCGATCATCCGCCGGTGAAAGCCCGCCGGATCGGTGTTCTGCTCGTCAATCTCGGCACACCCGACGCACCGACACCGGACGCGGTAAAGCGCTATCTCGGCGAATTCCTGTCCGATCGCCGCGTCGTGGAAATTCCGCCCATCGCCTGGCAACCGATCCTGCGCGGCATCATCCTCAACACGCGCCCGAAGAAATCGGCCCATGCCTACCAACAGATCTGGACCGACCGCGGCTCGCCGCTGGCGGTTCACACGGCGGATACAGCGGCCGCTCTCAACGGCGCCTTCGGCAATGACGTCCTGGTCGAGTGGGCGATGCGCTACGGCAATCCGGCTATTCCAGCCAAGCTCGCGGCGCTCAAGGAGGCGGGGTGCGAACGAATCCTCGTCGCGCCGCTCTATCCGCAATATTGCGGGGCGACGACGGCGACGGTGGTGGATGCGGTGGGCGATGTGCTCAAGGCGATGCGCTGGCAGCCGGCGCTGCGGTTCCTCCCGCCCTATCATGACGATCCGGATTACATCGCCACCCTTGCCGGCCGGATTCGGAAAGACCTCGCCGGCCTGCCCTTCGCGCCGGACCGGCTGGTCGCGAGCTTCCACGGTATGCCGGCGCGGACGCTGGCGCTCGGCGATCCCTATCATTGCCAATGCCTCAAGACGGCGCGCCTGCTGGGCGCTGCGCTCGGTCAGGAAGTCATGGTCACCTTCCAGTCCCGCTTCGGCCGCGCGAAATGGCTCGAGCCCTATACCGATGCGACGCTTGCGAGCCTTCCCGCGGCCGGCGCGAAGCGAATCGCCGTGGTAACGCCGGGCTTCTCGGCCGATTGCCTGGAGACGCTCGAGGAAATCGCCATGCGGGGACGCGACACCTTCCTGGCCGAAGGTGGAGAGGCGTTCGCTTATTTGCCCTGTCTTAATGCCGAGCCCGACGCTATCTCGCTTTATAGGAAGCTTCTGGGTCGGGAACTGGCCGGCTGGATCGAGTGATCCGAAGCGAACAGAGTCTTAGGCGAAGAGGGATATCATGAGCAGAGTGGCGATCGTGACGGGCGGAACGCGTGGCATTGGCGAGGCGATCAGCCTGGCGCTGCGTGACCTGGGCTATACCGTCGCCGCCAACTATGCGGGCAATGACGAGAAGGCGAAGGCCTTCACCGATCAGACCGGCATCAAGGCCTACAAGTGGGACGTCGGCGATCATGAGGCTTGCCTTGCCGGCTGCGCGCAGGTCGCCGCCGATCTCGGTCCCGTCGATGTCGTCGTCAACAATGCCGGCATCACCCGTGACGGCGTGCTCGCCAAGATGAGCTTCGACGACTGGAACGAGGTGATGCGCATCAATCTCGGCGGTTGCTTCAACATGGCCAAGGCGACGTTCGGCGGCATGCGCGAGCGCGGCTGGGGCCGCATCGTCAACATCGGCTCGATCAACGGCCAGGCCGGCCAGTACGGTCAGGTCAACTATGCCGCCGCCAAGTCGGGCATTCACGGCTTCACCAAGGCGCTCGCGCAGGAAGGCGCCAAATATGGTGTGACCGTCAATGCGATCGCGCCGGGCTATATCGACACCGACATGGTCGCCGCGGTGCCGCCGCAGGTGCTCGAGAAGATCGTGGCACGCATTCCTGTCGGGCGCCTCGGCCAGGCCGACGAAATCGCGCGCGGCGTTGCGTTCCTGTGCAGCGAGGAAGCGGGCTTCGTCACGGGATCGACCCTCTCGATCAACGGCGGCCAGCACATGTACTGAGTGATCGGGGCTGCGCACCGGGCAGCCTCCGCTCACCCCCCAATAAAATCGTATCTGTGAGATGCGGACTGGCGCTAGACTGGCCGCATGACCATGACTTTCCATCCGCCCGTCAAGCGCAGCATGACCATTGCCGGGCACACGACATCGATCAGCCTGGAGCCGGTCTTCTGGTCTGCGCTGGAGGGCGCCGCGCAGGCCGCGCAGCTGCCCTTGAGTGCGCTCGTCGCGCGGATCGACGCCGAGCGGCTGGAGGCCTCCGATCCCCCCAATCTCGCCAGCGCCGTGCGGTGCTGGCTGTTCGCCCGGCGGTCCTGAATCAGGCCAGCAGTCCGCCCATCAGCGCCTTGAGGTCCGCCTCGGGCCGCGCGCCATAATGGGAGATGACCTCGGCTGCGGCGATGGCGCCCATTTCGAGGCATTGCACGGGCGTCTTGCCGCGGACATGGCCGGCCAGGAAACCGGCGGCGAACAGGTCGCCCGCGCCGGTCGTGTCGAGGACCCTCTCGACCGGTGCGGCGGCGCACTGATGGCGCTCGCCGTCCTTGATGCAGATCGCGCCCTGCTCGCTGCGCGTGACGACCAGCACCGGGATCTTGCCGGCGACGGCTGCCACCGCGCTCTCGCAGTCGTTCTTCTGCGTCAGCGAGCAGATCTCGGTCTCGTTCGAGAAGAGGATGTCGATCTCTCCATTGTCGATCAGCTTCAGGAAGTCGGCGCGGTGGCGCTCGATCACGAAGGCGTCGGAGAGGGTGAAGGCGATCTGGCGCCCGGCGCCGCGAGCCGCCTCGATGGCACTGCGCATCGCCGCGCGCGGCTGTTCGGGATCCCAGAGATAGCCTTCGAGATACAGGATGCGCGCCGAGCGGATCATGTCGAGGTCGAGCGCGCTGGCGGGCAGGAACTGCGAGGCGCCGAGGAAGGTGTTCATCGTGCGCTGGGCGTCCGGCGTCACCATGATCAGGCAGCGCGCGGTCGGCGGGCCGGCGGTCGCTGGTGCCGTCTCGAAGCGGATGCCGAGCGAATGAATGTCGTGGCTGAAGACCTCGCCGAGCTGATCCTTGAAGACCTGGCCGATGAAGCCGCATTTGCTGCCCAGCGCCGCCATCCCGGCCAGCGTGTTCGCCGCCGAACCGCCGCTGATCTCGAGCCCCGCGCCCATGGCCGCATAAAGAGCCTCGGCCTCTTCTGCGTCGATCAGCTGCATGCCGCCCTTGGTAAGCGCATGGCGGACAATGAAATCGTCCTCTTCGCGGGAAATGACGTCGACGATGGCATTGCCGATGGCGACGACGTCGAGGGTGGGCTCGGTCACGTTTATGTTCACCTTGGTTGTTGGAAATTGCGCAGACACCTAGCGGCGCCGCGCGGTGCGGGCAAGCGGGCGCGATCCAGCGGCCTTTCCGGCCTTTTCGTCCCGGCGCGAAGCGGGACATGTTGCGCGGCGCAACAGGGCGTTTATGGCTGGCGCGATGAGCTTTTCCGTTCGACAGATGCGCGCGGCGCCGCCCATTGTCGCCGCGCTGATGCTGTCGGCCTGCGGTTCCGTCATCCCGCCGCCACCCCAGGCAACCTTCACGCCCGCGACGCCGCGCCCCGCACAGCCGGCCCAGGCGATGCCGGTCGAGCAGTCGCGAAATGGACTCATCGGCGCCGACGCGCGAGCGCTCATCCGCATGCTCGGTGAGCCCCGCCTCGACATTCGCGATCCGGAAGTGCGCAAGCTCCAGTTCGGCAATGGCCGCTGCATCGTCGACGCCTATCTCTATCCGCAGCGCTCCCGCGGCGATCCGGTCGTGACCTATGCAGAGGCCCGCGCCGTGGACGGCACGACGATGGACGTGACGGCCTGCGTCGATCGGCTCAAGGCGCGCTGAGCCCGGCGCTGACGCCACCGGTCGACCGGCCGTTCGACCAGCATCATGATCGCCGCCGACAGCGCCAGCGTCAGCATGATCGCGGTCCAGCTCGGCCAGGGCCATTCCATCGTCAGCACCAGCGCCACCGTGAACAGCTGGCTGAGGTAGATCGGATAGCTCAACTCCCCGATCCAGCGATCGAGCCTGTTGTTCCGCGTCAGGCTGAAGGCGATGGGCGTGCCCAGCGCCATGGCGACATAGACGATCCAGCGCATGGCTTCGGCGGGCAGCGGCGCGAGCGGCAGGAAGACGATCACCGCGATCAGCAGCGCAAAACCGGTGAAGCGCACCGCGACCGGCCAGGCCTGGACGCGCGGCAGGGCGCGATGCGCCAGCATGCCGAACAGAAACAGAAACAGCGCGGTCGAGAAGAGCCGGCCCTGCCAGAGTCCGAAGTCGACCGGTAGCGCATAGCCGAGCAGGCGGAGCGCGATGCTCGCCAGTGCGAGCGCTATGAGCGTCCGCGAGCGCAACCGCACCAGCCATGGAACGAGCGCATAGAAGATGAGCTCTATCGACAGGCTCCAGCTTTGCGGAACGATGAGCGCCTGCCAGCCGACTTTGGCGGTGGCTGTCGGCAGTCCGCCCGACGGATCGAAATAGAGGCTGCCATCTTCAGCGAACTTGAACCAGTAGAGCCAGTGCTGCCCGATCACCGCGATATTCTCGAATGCCAGGATTGCCGCTGAGCTCGGGTGGGAAAAGGCGCTTGCAAAGATCTGCGGCGTCGCGGTCGCCGTCAGTCCCCAGCCCGCCAGCGCAACGCCCGCGATCAGCATCATCGCGGCATAGGCAGGTGCGAGCCGCAACAGCCGGTTGGTCCAGAAGGTCCGCCTGTCGCGATATTTTCCGGAGAGGACCAGCGACATGTAGAAGCCTGACACCACGAAAAACGCCTGCACCGCCGTGCCGCCGCCGATGAAATGCACGGTCGCTGCGGGGATGTGCGAGAGCAGCACGGCAAGGGCCAGGAGCAGGCGGATGAGGCCCATCAAAAAATCTTCCTTCGAGGATCGGAAGAGCGTCCTGATGGGGGCTCGCCTCGATCTCGCCTGTCCTGTCCCCGGCGCGACTCGGGCCGTGCCTGCCCACTAATTCATTTTTCGGAGAAAATTTCAATAGGTGATGTTATTCCAGCCGCTGCGGGTGACCGGGCGTGCGATCTTGGCTAGACGGTCGCGACAACGGCAAAGGGGGGCAAACGGACCTGCCCGCCAGCGAGTGACGAGATGAGCGACCGCGACGAGCCATATTGGGTCCTGCGCAAGGACCAGCTGCGCTGCCTGAGATCGGCGGTGCGCATGGACCTGGTCGATCACCTTGCCGGGCGCGGGCCCTTGTCGGTGCGCGAGCTCGGCGAGGCGGTCGGCATGCAGCCCTCGGCCGTCTATCACCATCTGCGGCAGCTGATCGCCGTCGAACTGGTCCGCGAGGCCGGCGCGCGCGTAGCCAACCGCAAGTCGGAAAAGCTCTACGAGACGCCGTCCCGCCGCATGCGCCTGCGCCGCGCGCTGGAGGATCCGGCCAATGCCGAGATCATGCGGGACTTCGTCGAGGCTCTATGCCGCCAGGCCGAGCGCGACTTTGCCGGCGGACAGAAAGCGGGCGGCAATCCCTCGCCGGGCCCTGACCGCAGCCTTGGCTTTTTCCGCCTGATTTCCCGGCCGACGCCGGACGCGCTCGCCCGGCTCAACGCCACGCTCGACCAGCTGTTCGACATCCTCTGGGAGGAGCCGGACCCCCATCAGCCCGCGATCGCGCTGACCTGGATCCTCGCACAGAAGGAATAACCCATCGTCATTGCGAGGCCTGCAGGGCCGCGGCAATCCAGGGCAGAGCAGGCCAGCCTGGATTGCTTCGCTC
>JAGIAA010000019.1 GCA_017745115.1 Sphingobium sp.
CGCCATCCTTGGCGAAGGCAACGATGGAGGGCGTGGTGCGCGCGCCTTCCGCATTTTCGATCACCTTCGGCTTGCCGCCTTCCATCACCGCGACGCAGCTGTTGGTCGTCCCCAGATCGATCCCGATAACCTTACCCATGTTCTTCCTCTTCAAACCCCATATGTTTCAGCGGTTTACGGTATCCCATCGCCGCATGGTGCCAATGGGTGTCCGTGTCTTGCCGGTCGATATAGGTCGCCTTTTCCGTGGCACAAGGCTTGCGCCTCCTGGTCCGCACTCAGCACTCGCGGCGCTTGTGCATCTGCGGCCCCGCAGCTAGGCTGCTCGCGCCTGCGCTCGTTCCCAACCGCCTGGAAGGGGAACAATTTGCGGCCAAGGTGAAGCCACCAGCATCGAAGCCGCGCTTCCCCGGATCGCAGCGTGAATTTCCAGGCAATTTGAACTGATCGCTGAAGAGGCCCCGTGACCCGTTTCGTCCTGCTCCCCGCACTTTTCGCCCTGTCTCTCGCAGGATGCAGTCAGCCCAAGCCGGTCTATGTCGATGGCGCCTATGTCAGGCTGAGCCCGAATCCCGACAATCCGTCGGCGGGCTATTTGACGATCCATGGTGGTTCGATCCCCGTAACGCTGCGCGCGATCGAAACCGATGCCGCCGTCCGGCTCGAAATGCATGAAAGCATGACGCATGACGGCATGGCCAGCATGGCCCCCATCGATACGGTCGATGTCCCCGCAGGATCGAAGGTGGAGTTCAAGCCCGGCGGCAGGCACATCATGCTCTGGCAGGTGAACCAGCAAGCCATTGCCGCGGGCAAAGTCGAGTTCAAGCTGACGTTCTCGAACGGCGACCGCCTGCTCGTCGACGCCGTCATCCAGGGGCCCGGTGGCGAGCCCGTTGGCGCCGGAACACCTGCACCGACCGCCGGCGCGGACGATGCGCATACCGAAGTTCATTGAAGGATGGGATGGGCGCCTTGGCCCGATGGTGGGCGCGGTAGGGATTGAACCTACGACCCCACCCGTGTGAAGGGTGTGCTCTACCACTGAGCTACGCGCCCGACGACATATGTCGCGGAGGCGAGCGCTTTGACGAGAGAGCGCCGCCCTGTCAAGCGGGAGGCGCGTGTGCGCTCGCCTATTTGACCGATGCTATTTGGGCTGGTCGGGATACCAATATTTGACGTGGCAGGCCTCGCAGACCTCATCGAGCCGTGCGGATGCATTGCCCAATGTCTTGGCGTCCTTGCTTGCCGCAGCCTTGAGGAAGCCGTCCGACACTTCGGCTAGCGCGCGGGCATGATCGGCGAAGTCCTTCGGGTTGGCATCTATGAACGCCTGAATCTGCCTGGCAGTCGCCTGGCCCGGGGCGCCTTCGTCCTGCAGTTTCATGCCGGCGGGCGCGACAACCACCTTTGACGCGCTTGCGATCGAAGCAGCGGCGTTTTTCATCTTCTGCGCGGCGCCCGCGAGCTTGGCCCAATCGGCTGCAGTCAGCCGAGCCGAGGACGCATTGCCCTCGTCATCGAGCGCCTTGTTGCCCACATCCCAGAGAACCTGCGCTTGAGGCGCGACCGTCTCCTTCATCAGCGGAAGAAGGAAAACCTCCGAGCTTGCCGCGCGCGCCGCGGCCACGAAGACCAGAAGGCCGCCCAGCGCCACCCATCCATATTTCACGGTCATTCCTCCCTTTGCGCTGCTTCAGACGACATCCTGATGACAGTGGCACAGGCCAATCGCCTTGATCGAGCGCAAAGAGAGGAATTTGGTAGCCGAACCGTCAGCGGGTCACGGTTTGCGTGGTGACCGTCGTCGAGGTCCGTTCAGCCGACGCGATCACCGGGGCTTTCTTAGCCGGCGCCTTGCGTACGACCTTGGTCTTCACGGTTTTCTTGGCAGTGCTCGCGCGCGCAACCGGCTTGGTTTCGGTCGTCACGGTCGTTTCGACCTGAGCAGGCGCGGGGGTTTGGGCTGCAACGGTCTCAGCGACCGCGGCGCGAACATTCGCATTGTTTGCGCGAGCGTTGGCCTCCGCTGTCTGCTGCTGAGCAACGGCTGCATCGGCCTCCGCCGCTGCGCGCTTCGCTTCGGCTCGTTCCTTCTCTGCCTGGGCGGCAATGGCGACGCGCTGGGCTTCAGCGGCCTGGCGTTCGGCCTCGGCGCGTTGATTGTCCGCAGCTGCGGCGTCGGCTTCCTTACGCTTGGCGGCTTCGCCGAGTGCGGCCTCGGCAATGGCCGAAGCGCGGTTTGCGGCGGCGATGGAATCTTCCTTGCGGCCTGCGGCGAGGTCTTCCTTGGCAGTGTTCAGTTCGTGGCGAGCCTCGGCCTGGCGCTGCGGAAGCAGCGTTCCGACGCCAGCGGCGTCACCAGCCTGAATCTTGCCCTCAGCTGTTGCGATAGCGGCGCGGGCACGATCGGCCTTGCCTGCCGCATGAGCCGGCGTGCCGAGACCCAGAACGAGCGCAGCAGCCGCAACTGACGACGCGAACATTCTGTAGCGAGACATTGATCTTCTCCTCGTCTTCATTTCGCGACCGCTTCAACAACGTCCAGGTATCGCGAGCTGTTCCCGGAATATCGGCCGACACGCACTGGAACGGCGCGGCGTCAAGCTAGAAAAGACCGATTTTTTAAGGGGTTGATGAATGTCCAAAATGGCACGGAGGCAGGCCCGCTTGCGCCGCGTCTTCCAGACTCCCATATGCCGGCCATGACAGCTTCCAACGACGCCGCCATGCCCGTCTGGCATGGCACCACCATTCTCTCGGTCCGCGCATCAGGCAAAGTCGTCGTCATTGGCGACGGCCAGGTTTCGATGGGCCAGACCGTCATGAAACCCAATGCGCGCAAGGTCCGCCGCCTCCATGACGGCAGCGTGATCGGCGGCTTTGCCGGCGCGACGGCCGACGCCTTCACGCTGTTCGAACGCCTTGAAGGCAAGCTCGAGCGCCATGGCGGCCAGCTGATGCGGGCAGCAGTCGAGCTCGCCAAGGACTGGCGTACCGACAAATATCTCCGCAACCTCGAGGCGATGATGATCGTTGCCGACAAGGAGACGACGCTTGTGATTACGGGCAATGGCGACGTGCTGGAGCCGAATGACGGCATCGCGGCAATCGGATCGGGCGGCAACTACGCTCTCTCCGCCGCCCGCGCTCTGCAGGACTATGAGAAGGACGCCGAAACGCTGGCCCGCAAGGCCATGAAAATCGCCGCCGATATCTGCGTCTACACCAACGAGAATGTGACGATCGAGACGCTGGATAGCGTGAGCTGATCGACTCCCCTCCCCGTTCATCTCGAGCGAAGTCGAGAGACGGATAACACAGCCTCAAAGTGTCTCGACTTCGCTCGACACGAACGGATCTGAAGTGAATTTATGAACGACGCCCTCACCCCCAAAGCCATCGTCGCTGCGCTCGACGCGCACATCATCGGCCAGCAGGACGCCAAGCGCGCTGTTGCCGTCGCGCTGCGCAACCGCTGGCGCCGCCAGAAGCTCGCGCCCGAACTGCGCGATGAGGTGACGCCCAAGAATATCCTGATGATTGGCCCGACGGGCTGCGGCAAGACCGAGATCAGCCGCCGCCTTGCCAAGCTTGCCGACGCACCCTTCGTCAAGGTCGAGGCCACCAAGTTTACCGAGGTCGGCTACGTCGGCCGCGACGTCGAGCAGATCGTGCGCGACCTCGTCGAGGAATCGGTGCGTCTGGAACGCGAACGCCGCCGCGAATCCGTGCGCGAAGCCGCTCACGACGCCGCGATGACGCGCCTGCTCGATGCGCTGACCGGCAAGGAAGCCAGCGAAGCCACGCGCCTCTCCTTCCGCCAGAAGATCGAGGCGGGCCAGATGGACAATGTCGAGGTCGAAGTGGAAGTCACCGAAGCGCCCTCCATGCCCTTCGACGTGCCGGGCCAGAATGGCCAGATCGGCATGATCAACCTCTCCGATCTCATGGGCAAGGCGATGGGCGGGCCGCCGAAGAAGCGCCGCAAGCTACCGGTCTCGACCGCCCGCGCGCGGCTGCTCGAGGAAGAGCAGGACAAGCGCCTCGATCAGGACGATGTCGCCCGGGTTGCGGTCCAGTCGGCCGAGCAGACCGGGATCGTGTTCATCGACGAGATCGACAAGATCGCGGTCAGCGACGTTCGCGGTGGATCGGTCAGCCGCGAGGGCGTGCAGCGCGACCTGCTGCCGCTGATCGAGGGCACCACCGTCTCAACCAAATATGGCCCGCTCAAGACCGACCATATCCTGTTCATCGCGAGCGGCGCCTTCCATGTTGCCAAGCCGAGCGATCTGCTGCCCGAGTTGCAGGGCCGTCTACCGATCCGCGTGGAGCTGAAGGGCCTCACCGAGGAGGATTTCGTCGCGATCCTTTCCGACACCAAGGCTTCGCTGCCGGAGCAATATGGCGCCCTGCTGGCCACCGAAGGCGTCACGATCACGCTTGAACCGGACGGGATCCGTGCGATTGCGAAGATCGCGGCTTCAGTGAACGAGCAGGTCGAGAATATCGGGGCACGCCGGCTGCAGACGGTAATGGAAAAGCTGCTCGAGGATGTGAGCTTCGAAGCGGATAGCCGCGCGGGCGAGACGATCCGAATCGATGCGGCTTATGTCGACCGTCAGCTGTCCGGAATCGCGAAGAACACCGATCTCAGCAAATATATCCTCTAAACTCACTCGTCATTGCGAGCGGAATGGGCCGGCGTCTCCCTGGATTCCTTCAGGGCACCCCTCGCAATGACGAGAGTTTCACCAATCGCCGTCACCCTGAACCTGTTCCAGGGTCCGTCGCGCAATCGAGCACGCTGCTGTGCCAGATGGATGCTGAACCGAGTTCAGTATGACGAGGGCTTTTGATCAAGCGCCGAAGCTAGTCCAGCTCCAGCCTGGCGACCGTCATGAACAGCTCTTCAAGCGTCGGCAGGAATTCGGGCTGGTCGACGCGCAGTGGCCCCGGGTCGTTCAACAGGGCGTTGTTGAGCACGCTGTTGAATACCTGGATTGCCATGCCGAGCCGGTGCTGCTCGTCCTCGTCGAGCGGACGGCCGCGAAGGTCGCCAAGTTTGCTGAACAGCGCCTCGCGGCGGCGTCCGCCCATCACGCGGAACGGCTCCCAGAATTCGGCATTGTCCCATGACCGCTGGAGCGCGGCCCGCCAGAGATAGCGGTTTGCGCGAATGCGGTCGAACGCGTCCCGCAAATACCAGTCGATCAATTCACCTGCCGTCTGCGCGGGCGGCCAGCTGTTGAGCGACGTGTAGCTCGTCTCCAGCCACCGGTTGAGCAGCACGGTGAGGAAGTCGTCCTTGCTGCCGAAGCGCTGGTAGAAGACGCCGACGGAACGCCCCGCCTTCTTCGCGATGTCCGTGATCGATACGGACTCCCAGCTCTGGTTGCGGAGGATATCCCAACCCGCATCCACAAAACTCTGCCGAGTTTTGAAGCTGCGTGATTGCTGGGGCGTGGGGAGATCAAGCTCGATGACAGCCTTCATGACAAGCCCCTCTTATCGCCTCGGTTCGTCCAAGACTAGCCGGCATGAAACAGCGCCGTGCAAGCGAATTGGACCGCTCTCTCGCGCGCAGGGTGGACCTATGCCTTGATATATTCCATCTCTAACATCGGCTTGTTGGATGTGAAAGTTCATTCATATTTTGAGGCGGAAGCCGCCTGAGACGAAGCCGAAGGGAGGATTGCCGAATGCCGATGACTCGCAGGGGTGTGCTTGGCGGCGCACTAGGCGCAGGTGCTGTGCTGATGTCCGAGAGCACGCTCGCGGCTGACGCACCGAAGGTCACTGGCGCGCGCCCGTCGAAACCCAACATCATCTACGTGATGGCCGACGACATGGGTTTCGCGGACCTCGGCTGCTACGGCAAGGCTTACCAGACGCCGAACATCGACCGGCTGGCTCATGACGGCATCAAGCTCACCCAGGCCTATGCCAACAGTGCCGTCTGCACAGCAACGCGCGTCGGCCTGATCACTGGCCGCTACCAGAACCGTCTGCGTGTCGGGCAGGAAGAGCCGCTCGGTGCAGCCGACAAGATCGGCCTCGATCCTGCCACGCCCACCATGCCGCGCTACATGCAAAAGCTTGGCTATCGCACCGTCCTGGTCGGCAAGTGGCATATGGGCGACCCGCCGAATTTCGGCCCGCTCAAGAGCGGCTATGACCGCTTCTTCGGCCTCTATGCCGGCGGCAAGGATTATTTCGTGCAGCCCCAGCGCCTTGGCAGCGCGCTGATCGACGGCGACAAGATGCTCGGCCAGCACCGCTACCTGACCGACGAGCTCGGCGACCGCGCGGTGCGCGAAATCAGCGAAGCGCAGAAGGACAATGTCCCGCTCTTCCTGAGCCTGCATTTCACGGCGCCGCACTGGCCCTGGGAAGGTCCGGAGGATCTCGCCATCGCGCAGGCCAACAAGGGCGCGCTGTTCCAGGACGAGAACGGCAATATCGACATCTACCAGAAGATGCTGACCTCGCTCGACGCGAATGTCGGCAAGGTGCTGCAAATCATCTCCGATCTCGGTCTCACCGGCGACACGATCGTCATCTTCACCAGCGATAACGGCGGCGAGCGCTATTCGAACGTCTGGCCGCTCACCGGCATGAAGACCGAGCTGCTCGAAGGCGGCATCCGCGTGCCCGTACTCGCGCGCTGGCCGGGACGCATCAAGCCGGGCACGGTCTCCGATCAGGTTGCCATTTCGATGGACTGGATGCCGACCTTCATCGAGGCCGCGGGCGCGCCCAAGACCTTCGATGCGCCGACCGACGGCATGAGCATCCTCCCGCAACTGACGGGGACCGGCCCGACCGTCAACCGCAAGCTCTTCTGGGAGTTTAAGGCCAATAGCCAGGCGGCCCATCGCGACGCCATCTGGAAATATCTGCGCCTCGCGGGGCACGAATATCTTTTCAATCTCGACTTCGACGTGCACGAGCGCGCCAATTTCTCGAAGAAGGAGCCCGCGCGGTTCGAGGCGATGAAGAAGGCGCATGCCGACTGGGCCGCGACCATGCTGCCCTATACTCCGGAAACAGCGTCCTACAATATCGTGGGCCAGGTGCCCGATCGTTATGCGCCGTTGAGCCCGGCTTCGCCCGTGCCCATGCAATAGTTGCTGCGGCGCGATGCTTGATGGGCTAGCGGATGGCTGGAAACGGCCATCCGGGAGCCTTGCCATGAGCTACGAAACTCTTCTCGTCGAACAGCGCGGCGCCGTTACGCTGGTCACGCTCAATCGCCCGCAGGCGCTCAATGCGCTCAATGCACAGGTGCTTGCTGACTTCATCGCTGTCATGGCCGCCTATGAGGCGGATCCGAGCCAGCGCTGCCTCGTCCTGACCGGCAGCGAGAAGGCTTTTGCCGCCGGCGCCGACATCAAGGAAATGGCGACGAAGTCAGCCGCAGAATTCTATGCGGACGACACCTTCTCCGACTGGACGAGCAAGGTCGTCGCCGCGCGCAAGCCATGGATCGCCGCGGTGGCCGGCTTTGCCTTGGGCGGAGGCTGCGAGCTGGCAATGATGGCCGACTTCATTCTCGCCGCTGACACGGCCAAGTTCGGCCAGCCCGAGATCAAGCTCGGCGTCGCGCCGGGCATGGGCGGATCCCAACGGCTTGCACGGGCAGTCGGCAAGGCCAAGGCGATGGAGATGTGCCTGACCGGCCGGATGATGGACGCTGCCGAAGCCGAGCGCGCGGGGCTCGTGGCTCGGATCGTGCCGGCGGCGGACCTGATCGACGAAGCAGTCAAGATAGCAGAAGCCATCGCCGCAATGCCACCACTGGCCGCGATCGCCTGCAAGGAAATGGTCAATTCCGCCTTCGAGACGACGCTGGCCCAGGGTCTCGTCGGCGAGCGCCGGTTGTTCCAGCTCCTTGCCGCAACCGAGGACAAGGCCGAGGGTATGGCTGCCTTCGTGGAGAAGCGACCCGCCGTCTGGAAAGGGCGCTAGGCCCCTTCCCCACCTCGCGCACTGCCGTTAAGGGCTTGTTGGGGGGCATCGGTGAGCGGCAAAGGCGCCAAGGTAACGATGACGCAGGGACCGCTCGCCGGCATCCTGCTGCGCGTGGCGGCGCCGATCGCGCTCACCAATCTCGTCCAGTCGAGCTACGACATCGTCAACGCCCTCTGGGTCGGCCGGCTCGGCGAGCGGGCGATTGCAGCCGTCGCCGCGAGCGGCCCCCTGTTTTTCGTGTTAATCTCGCTTGGATCGGGTCTGGCCACCGCCGGCGCGGTGCTCATTGCCCAGTATGCGGGCGCAAAGCGTGTGGACATGCTCGATCATGTCGCTGCGCAAACGCTGCTGATGGTTGGCATGGTTGCGCTCGCCTTCACGGCGATTGGCGCGACCGCCGTCGAACCGTTGCTGAGCCTGATCGGCGTTTCGCCGGACATTCATGACGCTGCCCGCTCCTATCTTTACATCCGCTATGTCGGCATGATCCCCATGTTCGGCTTCATGGCGCTGCAGGCGATGCTCAACGCGGTGGGCGAAGTGCGCTTTGCGATGCGGGTGCAGATTTCCGGGATCGTGCTCAATGCGCTGGCCGATCCGCTGCTGATCTTCGGATTCGGACCGATACCGGCCATGGGTGTGAACGGCGCTGCCCTCGCAACGGTGCTTGTCCAGATCGGTGCGCTGTTGATCGGTCTGCATCACCTCCTCGCCGGGCACTCAGCATTGCACTTGCGGCCACATCAGTTCCGGCCGGACTGGGCGCACATTCGGCGCGCGACGGGTCTTGGACTGCCCGCATCGATCGAGCAGGCGATCCGTACCTTCTCCTCGCTGTTGCTCATGGCGCTCGCGGCAAGCTTCGGCACCGACGGGTTGGCGGCCTATGGCGTCGGCACGCGGCCGCTCTTCTTCTGGTTCACACCGATGATCGGCCTCTCGATCGCTACGGCGGCCGTCGTGGGGCAGAATATCGGCGCTGGCCTGATCGACCGCGCCAATGCGGCGGCACGCATCTCGGCGACACTTGGTTTCGTCGGAATGAGCGTGATCGGTCTGGTCCACCTGCCCTTCGTTCATGCGATCATGACGGCGTTGGCGTCAGGCGCCCCAGAGGTGGCCGCGAGTGCGACGACCTTCGGCTACATCTACTTCCCGGTTCTGGGCATCGGTGCTGCGGGCCAGGCTCTGATGGGCACGTTCCGTGGCGCCGGGAGTACTCGCCACTCAATGGTGATCGCCGTCGCGACACAATGGATCTTCCAGATGCCCTTCGCCTATACCGTGGCGCTGGGCACGCCTCTGGGCATTCGCGGCATCTGGTGGAGCTACACGTTCGCCACGATCGCCGGGTGCATCCTGTGCGTCATCTGGTACCGCTACGGGTCGTGGCGCAAGCAGCTGGTTCAGCCGGCAATCAACTCATAGGCGGCACGCAGGCTTTCCGGCGTGTTGACCAGCATCGACCAGCCTTCGCGGTGCTGCTGGTCGAGCAGCCGGCCGATTTCGAGAAAGCCCTTCGCCATCGGCAGGCTCTGATGCGCGTTGAGCCACAAGCGCAGGAGGAGGCGCTCGCGGCCGGGCTCGTTCTTGAATCCGGTCCGCGAATGCATGACGCGGAAATTGTGCCAGAACACGATTTCGCCCGGCTGCATGGTGAAGCGAACCATCAGCTCCGGCCGCGCCGCGACCTTGAAGAGATAGCGCAGAGCCTCGACGAGCTTCGGCGGCACTTTTTCGCCGCGAATCTCGGCCGCCTGTGAGATGAAGATCACATAATTGTAGAGCGTGACATGCCCGTCGACGACCGAGAAGCTGGGCACTTTGTAATCTGTCACACTCTCCAGGCTGGTCGGATAATAATATCCTTCCTGAAGCGCTTCGAGCAGGTCGGGCCGCTCGGCGCGGATCGCGGCGTAAACAGCAGCCGAACTTACAAAGCCGCTGACTCCGCCCTCACGCGCAGCGACGACCGACGCCAGGCTCAACAACTCATGATAGTCCGTGTGGGGACCGAGCTCGGTATCGCTCAGATAGCCGCGCAATTCGGGACTCGGCTCCTTGCGGACATAGCCGATCCGGTCGTGACGCGCGCTCTGTTCGATCGCCGTGCCGAGATGCGCACCAAGCCCGAAATGGAGCCGCTTGAAGCCTTCGAGTCCATAGCGGTCGAAATCGATGCCCGAGATGAGCACGGCGCCACGCCCGGCCATGATGTCCCAACGGACCGCGTCCATGAAGGCGGTAAGAACCGGCGCGCCGAAATCGGCAGCGGTCATGTCGGTCGCCTCACGTCCCTTGGTGGCGGCGACAGCGGCATCCAGCGCATCGATGTGCGCGGAGCTGAGGCGCCTTGTCAGGCCCTCTGCGCCGCCGCCTTGCGTCGCGGTCCATGCGCCCGAAGGCGCACCGAGTGAGCCGAGGTCCGTCACCGGTCAGCCCACCGCCACCTGAGGCATGGGCGCTTCCTCTCTTTGTCCGGCATGATCGTGCAGGAACACGCCCTGACGGCGCAGTTCGTTCTGCAGCGTCGGCACATCGAGCGCACGCGGCTGCACACCGGCACGCGCCGAGAGTGCTGCTGCAGCACCGGCCGCCTGGCCGGTCAGCCAGCATTGCGGGATCTCGCGCATGAAGCCGTGAGAGTTGGCGTCGCAGCTGATGTGCTTGCCGCCTGCCAGAAGTCCATCGAGACTGCGTGGCACGAGTGCTCCATAAGGCACGGAGATTACCGGGAATTTGAGGCTAACCGAAGGGCTGACACCGACTTCGTCGGGCAGTGCCACGCCTTCGCTCCACTGGCTGCGGAGAATCTTGCCCGTTCCGACGAGACGCCGTGTGTGGCGCACGCCCAATTGCGGCGCGCTCTGCAGCATGTAGCAATTCTCGAAGCCCGGGGCATGCTCGCGGAAGAAATCGCAATGCGTCTGCATGAAGCGGTGCGAGCGGATTTCGAGCTCTGTCTGGTCATCGATGTTGAGCGCCGAGAGACCGGTCTGACGCGGGCCGAGGAACAGGCCGATGTCGTTGCGCCAGCTCACATAAGGCGGCTGGAAAAAGCCGAGCTTCTCGCGGCCCAGAGCGGCGAACTGGGCATATTGCTCGGGCTCATTGGCGCGGAAGGCGAGCCAGCGGTCCATGTCGGCGCCACCCAGCACGAAAGCCGTGTTGGCGCTGTGATGGACATCGCCTTCCTCGATATCGGTATCGAAATCGCCACCGGCACGCGCGAAGACATCGCCGTCGCCGGTCGTGTCCACGACCACGTCCGCCATGATCGCCTTGCGGCCTTCCTTCGACTCAAAGACGACGCCCTTGACGCAGCCATCTTCCACGACCGGCATTGCCGCCCAGCTATGAAAGACGAGCCGCACGCCGGCGGAAAGGAGCATCTCCTGGCTGACAAGCTTGAGGCGTTCCGGGTCGAGGGTCGGCGCCCAGGAGACGACGCCATGGAAGGCGGACGTACGCTGGCCCCAATAGCGGGCTTTCTTGGGATCGCGCGAACCCCAATCTTCACGCGGGGGACCCGCGACGCCTTCGGCCGGAAAACGATCGAACACATCCTCGGCAAAGCCGCGGATGACCTGGCGCCCGGTCCAGTCCGTCATGCGGTCGATCCAGATAACGAGCCCGCCGGTGGAGAGACCTCCGAGATGATTGTAGCGCTCCATGAGCACAACATCGGCGCCGGCCTTCGCTGCCGCCCAGGCTGCTGCCGTTCCGGAGGGACCACCCCCGACGACCAGCACCTGGCAACGGTGATAGACCGAAACCTCGCGTGCGGCTTCCGTGATCGTGCCCGTGCCGTTGCGTGGCGGAAGCTGCCTTGCGCCGGATTCGAACAGGTCGGAACCCAGGAAACGGTCCTCGGACCGCTTCACTTCGCGAACACGCGGCGCGCCTTTTTCTTCAGTCATCCTGTCCTCTACCTCGAAACTCTCGCGCATCCTTAGCAAAGTCGGATAAAGATGCATAGCATTCGAACGAATCGACGAATGCAGCGCCGACCCTATAGCCAAATGGGGGCCAGGGCTGGTAACGTCGATTGTTGCCTTTCTCAACCAAGGCGGCAGGGAGAGGAGAACACAAGTGGTCGCAACCAGGGCACCTCGCACGATCGATCTGGCGGCGCTGATCGACGGCCGCAAACTCAGTCCGTTCAATTATGTGCTGATCGCGCTTTCGACGCTGATCACGCTGTTCGACGGCCTCGACATGTTCATGGTCTCCTACACCGCGCCCTACATGCGCGACGAGCTCGGGCTGACCAACAGCCAGCTCGGCAATGTCTTTTCCAGCGGCACGGTTGGCATGGTGCTCGGAGGCCTGGCCTTCACCTATGTGGGTGATCGGATCGGCAGGCGACCGACGATCGTGTTTGCCGGGCTGGCTTTCGGCGTCCTGACCTTCGTCACCGGTTTCGCAACAAGCTATCCTGCTCTTCTTGCGCTACGCTTCCTCGACGGGCTCGCGATCGGCGGTATGCTCCCCCTCGCCTGGGCCCTCAACATCGAGTTCCTCCCGAAAAAAGTGCGCGCTACCGCCATTGCCTTTGTGATGATGGGTTTCAGCTTCGGCAGTGCGTCGGCGGGGCCGCTGACCAACTGGCTGGCGCCGATCCATGGCTGGGAAGGCGTCTATTTCGCCGGTGGCGGCGCAACGTTGATCTGCGCGATCATCATCGCCATCTGGCTGCCCGAATCCCCCCGTTTTCTGGTAACCAAGGCGCTCAATCCCGCTTTGACGGTCAAGACGCTGAAGCGGCTGGAGCCGACGATCGACATCCAGCTCGGCGACAATATCGTGCTGGGCGACGAAGGCGTACGGAAGGGCGGCCTCAAGGTCGGTGATCTTTTCGAGGGCCGCCTCAAATGGGTTACGCCGCTGATGTGGCTGGGCTACGGATTCAGCGCGCTCGGCATCTTCTTCAAGTCGACCTGGGGCCCTATCGTTTTAGAGGCGACCAACATCTCGCGCGTGACCGCTGCCAATGTCTCCGCGCTCTCGGGTTTGCTCGGCGCCATCGCCGGCGTACTACTGATGAAGGCAGCCGAGCGTTTCGGCCTTCCGCTCGTCGCCCTTTGCACGGCGCTCATCGTGCCGCTGGCCCTGCTGATCGGCTTCGAGGTCATTCCCGTCGAGGGAACGCTCTTCCTGCCCGCAATCGTCGTGCAGAGCATGCTGGTCGGCGCGTGCCATACGGCGATCATCAGCCAGCTCTCCATTTTCTACCCGACCGCTATTCGTGCGAGTGCCGGCGGCTGCGCTTCGGCTGTGGGCAAGGTCGGCGGCATCGTCGGACCGCTCATCGGCGGCTATCTGCTTGATGCCGGCATGCCCGCTGTCCGCACCTATGCGGTGGCGGCGATCTGCCCGGCGATCCTCGTCATCTGCGTCATTGCGATCTACAACATCATGCGTAAACCGCAGGCAGAGCCCACGCTGAACGGTACCGTCGCACCCGCCGAGTGACTGCTGAAAACTGAGAAGTGGTAGCGGAGGAGGGACTCGAACCCCCGACACGCGGATTATGATTCCGCTGCTCTAACCGGCTGAGCTACTCCGCCCCAAGGGCATCGGAAAGGTGGCGCTTGCCCCTCCCCGGCGTTCGGTCGGGGCGCTATACGCATGCGGTCCAGTCCGGTCAATGGCCTGATCCCGCCCCAAACGATATGCGCTCAGCATCGTTGCGGCAGCGGCGCGAGTCTGGCAAGCGGGCGTGCATCGGTCTGATGGAGCAACAATAGCCCATGTCACATTTCGACTGCCTGATCGTCGGCGCGGGCCATGCGGGCGCACAGGCAGCAATCCTACTGCGGCAGCTGAACTATGCTGGCTCCGTGGGAGTCGTCGGTGCGGAAACCGTCATGCCTTATGAACGCCCGCCGCTCTCCAAGGACTATCTCGCTGGCGAAAAGCCGTTCGAGCGCATTTTACTGCGCCCGCCGGCCTTCTGGGGTGATCGCGACATCGATATGGCGTTGGGCGAGCGCGTGACCGCGGTCGATCCAATGGCACACAGCGTCCGCACGACGACCGGCCGCGATATCGGCTATGGCAAGCTTATCTGGGCTGGCGGCGGCGCGGCGCGGCCTCTCTCCTGCCCAGGCGCGAGTGCGACGGGCCTCTTCACCGTCCGAAGCCATGCCGATGCCGATGGGCTCATGGCGCTTCTGCCGGATGCCAGGCGCTTCGTCGTAATCGGTGGGGGCTATATCGGTCTCGAGGCGGCGGCGGTGCTGACCAAGCTGGGCAAGCAGGTAACTTTGGTCGAGGCACAGGATCGCCTGCTTTCCCGAACGGCCGGCGCCGATATCTCCGATTTCTATGCTGCTGAGCATCGCGCGCACGGAGTCGATGTGCGACTCTCTGCCAAGGTCGAGGCGATCGAGACGGATGCCGACGACCGCGCGACCGGCGTGCGCCTGGAGGGGGGCGAGATCCTGCCCGCCGATGCCGTCATCGTCGGGATCGGGATCATTTCCGAAGTCGCGCCCTTGCTGCTCGCTGGCGCGGCCGGTGGCGATGGCGTCGATATCGATGCCTATTGCCGCACCTCGCTCGAAGACGTCTATGCCATTGGCGACTGCGCCGCGCACGAGAACCGCTTTGCGCGGGGTCAGCGCCTGCGGCTGGAATCGGTGCAGAATGCCAACGACCAGGCCCGCACGGCTGTCCAGCACATCCTTGGTGAGCCTGCGCCCTATGAGGCACTGCCCTGGTTCTGGTCGAACCAATATGATCTGAAACTCCAGACCGTCGGCCTCTCGATCGGCCATGATCAGGCGCTGGTGCGCGGCGATCCTGCGAGCCGCAGCTTCTCGGTCGTCTACCTGCGCGATGGTCAGATCATCGCGCTCGACTGCGTCAACCAGACGAAGGACTATGTGCAGGGGCGCGCCCACATCCTCTCGGGCGCGAAACTGGATCTGGGCCAGCTCGCCGATCCGGCCGTTCCTCTCAAGGAAGTGGACCTCGCCTGACCCCAAAAAAGAAACCGCCGTCCCGCGTCGCGAGAGCGACTGCGGGCACGGCGGTAGGTTTGCCAACGCCGCGGGGGGAGGTCAGGCGTCGGCGAGTTCGCGGTTTGCGGAAGCGCTGCGGGGATTGGCCTTGACCCATTCGAGGATCGGCTCAGGCGCCGTCTCGCCATAGGGGTCGGCGTCCTCGCCGCAGTCGTTGCAGCCAGGCTCGACAAACATGTGCGTGATCACGCCGTCGTCGATCACCATGGCATAGCGCCAGCTGCGGAAGCCGAAACCGAGATGATCCTTGTTGATGAGCATGCCCATGCGGCGCGTGAAATTGCCCGAGCCATCCGGCAGCAGTTTCACATTCTGGACGTCCTGGGCCTTGCCCCACTGGTACATGACAAAGGCGTCGTTGACGGACACGCAATAGATGTCGTCGACGCCGGCAGCCTTGAACTCGTTGTATAGCGCCTCGAAGCCCGGAAGCTGGCTGTTCGAGCAGGTCGGTGTGAAAGCGCCCGGCAGACTGAAAACAACCTGACGCCCCTTGCCGAACAGGTCGCCGGTCATCACGTCCTGCCAGCGGAAGGGATTGTCGCCTCCGACGCTTTCGTCGCGAACGCGAGTCTTGAGGCAGACATTGGGAACGTTTTGGCCGATCATGTAGAGACTCCTGTTAAACGATATTGGCTTTATCAAGTCGATTTGAACGAATGAAACGATCAAACTTCGCCACTATGATCGATTCAGTCACTTAATGGAGAGTATTTGCGCGCAGCGGACGTATGAGGCATGTTCATAACGAAGGAACTCGGGGGAGGTTCACATGCCGAACAACACGCAATCCTGGCTGACGGCCCGTTGGGTCGCTGCGCTCTTTCTGCTGTGGAATTTCGCCGGCATCGGCGCCTTCGTCATGCAGTGGACGATGGACCTGACGGAACTCGCCAAGACGGACCCGTATCAGGCGAAGACATTTGCCGAGATGCCTGGCTGGGCCTGGACAACCTACGCCGTGGCGGTTGCGACCGGTACGCTTGGCGCGCTCTGCCTGCTGCTGCGGCGCAAATGGGCCGTCCCGCTCTCCGGCATCGAGGTCATCGCCGTCCTCATCCAGTTCGGCTACACCTTCTTCGGCACCGACCTGATGGCGCATAAGGGCCTTGCGGAAACGGCGCCCCTGCCCGCGGCGATCATCGTGATCGCGATCCTGCAGTTCGTCTATGCCCGCTGGCTGTCAGGCAAAGGCGTTTTGGCCTAAAATTTCCGTCATCCTCGCGAAAGCGGGGACCCTAGGGCGAAATGGCCATGCGCTTGCGGTCCGGGTTCCCACGTCCGGGAATGACGATGTTGGCGGGCCCGGAGCCTTACTACATCTCGCCGCGCTGACGGCGGATCGCGTACCATTTGGCCACATTGGCCTGATGCTCGGCATAGCTGTCGGCGAAAATGTGGCCGCCCTTGCCGTCCGCGACGAAATAGAGCGCATTGGTCTGCGCGGGATGCAGCACGGCGATGATGGAATCGCGGCCGGGATTAGCGATCGGTCCCTTGGGCAGGCCGAACATCGCATAGGTATTGTAGCCGTTCTGCGCGCGCAATTCGGACTGCCGGATGCGCCGGCCGAGCGGTTTACCCTTGGTGATCGGATAGATGATCGTCGGATCGGCCTGCAGCTTGATGCCCTGGCGCAGGCGATTGGCATAAACGCCGGCCACGGTCCTGCGCTCTGAGGCGACCGCTGTTTCCTTCTCGACGATGCTGGCCAGTGCCAGCGCCTCGGTCTGTGTCTTGACCGGCGTCGAGGCGTCGCGCTTCGCCCATTGCTCGGTCAGGAATTGCGACATGGCGGCCTGCATGCGGGCGAGCACGGCGGCACGGCTTTCGCCTTTCTCATAGCCGTAGCTGTCCGGCAGCACAGAGCCCTCCTCGGGTGCCGTGACTGGCCCGGTCAGGTCCTTGTTCGCCATCAGCCGCTCTTGCACGAGGATGGACGGCATGCCTTCGGGAATCGCGACCAGCAGCGGGACGGTCTTGCCACCCTGCAGGATGGAGAGAATCTGCGACGCGCTGGCATGGGCGGGGAGCCGATAGTCGCCCGCCTTGACGACTGCGGTGCCGCCGAACAGCTTCGCACCGATCCGGAAGGCCGTTGCCGACCGGATAGCACCCGCCGCCTGGAGGCGATTGGCCGTACCGGTGAGAGAAGCCCCCTCGGGCACCGACACGGTCGTCGATTCCTTGAGCGGCCCTTCCCCGCGCCAGGCATCGTTGAACCAGAGCGCGGCAAAGACGAGGCCAACCGCGATCAGTAGGGGTACAAGACAGCCAAGCCGGCGCATCAAGAAAACTCAATCCATCCGTTCGGTTCGAGCGACGTCGAGAACCGTTCCACCACACGTGTCTCGACTATGCTCGACACGAATGGGAAGGCTGGAAGGGCTCTCAGCTGCATCCGCCCTAGAGGGCCTTCATCACCAGGCTGGCGTTGGTGCCGCCGAAGCCGAAACTGTTGTTCAGCACGGCCTTCACGCTGCGCGTCTTCGCCTTGTGGGGCACGAGGTCGATCCCTGCGCAATTCTCGCTCGGATTGTCGAGATTGAGTGTCGGGGGCACGATCTGGTCGCGCAATGCGAGGATGCAGAAGATCGATTCGACCGCGCCTGCGCCGCCGAGCAAGTGGCCGATCGCCGACTTGGTCGAGGACATGGAAAGGTTGCCGATATCGCTGCCGAACAAACGACGTACCGCACCCAGCTCCAGCTCGTCGCCGAGCGGCGTCGATGTGCCATGGGCGTTGATATAGTCGATGTCGGCCAGCGAGAGCCCGGACTTACGCACGGCCATCTGCATCGAGCGAAATGCGCCTGAGCCCTCGGGATGCGGCGCCGTCACATGATAGGCGTCGCCCGACAGGCCGTAACCCACGACCTCGCAATAGATTTTCGCTCCGCGTGCCTTGGCCCGTTCATATTCCTCGAGCACGACGACGCCCGCGCCCTCGCCCATGACGAAGCCGTCGCGGTCCTTGTCCCACGGGCGGCTGGCGCGCCAAGGCTCGTCGCGGAAGCCGGTCGAAAGCGCGCGGGCCTGACCGAAACCGGCAATGCCGATCGGGCAGACGGTGCTCTCCGCGCCGCCCGCGAGCATGACATCGGCATCGTCGCGTGCGATCATCGCCGCCGCATCGCCTATCGAGTGCGCACCGGTCGAGCAGGCCGTGACGACCGCGTGATTGGGGCCCATCAGGCCATATTTGATCGAAACCTGGCCCGAGATCAGATTGATGAGACGGCCATGCACGAAGTGCGGCGAGACACGCCGGGGACCTTTTTCGGCAAGAACGAGCGATTCGCTCTCGATGCCAGGGAGGCCGCCGATACCCGATCCGATCGAGCAGCCGGCGCGATAGCGCTCTTCCTCGCTCATGTCGGTGAGACCGGCATCTTCGATCGCTTGGCCGGCGGCGTCGATACCGAAGACGATGAAAGGATCGACCTGGCGCTGGACCTTATGATCCACCCGCTTGTTGGCGTCGAAACCATATTCATGGTCGGCCGGCTTCACTTCGCAGGCATAGTTGCTCTGGAAGTCGGTCGCATCGAATTTGGTGATCGTCCCTGCGCCCGATTTGGCTGCAAGGATGTTCGCCCAGCTCGTCTCGACGTCACCGCCCAGCGGCGACACCATGCCCAGACCCGTCACGACGACACGACGCATCAGCTTCTCCTCAATTCCTTACCGCGCGTATATAGGAACGCTGCGGCCCTCAGACAGAGAAGCGGCCCTCAAGCGACGGGAAAACCCGCATGCCGGAGAGCCGCATCCTGTATGGCTAGCCAATAAACTGCCGCCGGCAGGGGACGTTCCACATCCCCGCGGCGGCCGAGGCCTGCCCTTACTGCTTGCCTTCGATATAATCGATCGCGTCCTTCACGGTCGCAATCTTCTCGGCGGCATCGTCCGGAATCTCGACGCCGAACTCTTCTTCGAAGGCCATGACCAGCTCGACGATATCGAGGCTGTCGGCACCCAGATCGTCAATGAAGCTGGCATCCTCGGTGACCTTGTCGGCCTCGACTCCGAGGTGCTCGACAACGATCTTCTTCACGCGGTCTGCGGTCTCACTCATGCTCGGTCCCTTGTTATGGAGTGATGCAATTTCTAGCTCGGTCCTGCCCTAGTGCGATGGGGCGTGGGTGGCAAGAGGCTAAGCACCCCCTGCCCGGCTCACTGTGTCTTGAAGTCCTGGCGGTAAACGGACGTATTGGCATAAGCGGACATATATTCGCCGATCACAACGCCATTGTTGTTCGACATCTGGTCACTGGTGAGGACCTTTTCGCTCAGGAGCTTGGCGACGAGTTCGGTGATGGTTTCCTTGTCCATGTCACCATTGGCCGCACGGCGCGCCTTGTCCGCTCCGACTCCGTCCATGAAGGATTTGAGGGCGGCAGCGAGCGCCGTGGCGGGCAGCGATTTGGCGGTCATTTCCTTCTGGAGACCCGCCACCAAATCTCGCCCAGCAGGACACGTGTTGCGCTTTCGGTGGCCTGTCCCGACCATTTGTTGGTCTGCACGCAGGCTTGGATCTCCGACATACGCAATCCCAAGAGCGCCTGGCCGATGTTGCTGCCCTTGCGATAGGCTTCGAACACGGCGGCATCGACGGCGTCGCTCCTGGCTGTCAGGATGCATTCGAGATGATCGGCGGCCTGTGCCGGCGCCGGCAACAGCGCTGCACCGAGCGCCAGCGCGGTGCTCGCCCATAGAGTTCTAAGCATCGTCATTCTCCCCCAACATGCCGATGGGTCAGATCATGGCCATGCCGCCATTGACGTGCAAGGTCTGGCCGGTGACGTAGCCCGCTTCCTTCGAAGCGAGATAGACCACGGCAGCGCCAATATCGGCGCCTTCACCAAGCGCGCCGGCGGGAATACGCCCGAGAATGGCGTCTTTCTGGGCATCGTTGAGCGCGTCAGTCATGGGCGAGCGAATGAAGCCCGGCGCAACGCAGTTCACCGTGATGCCACGGCTCGCCAGTTCCTGGGCCAGGCTTTTGCTCATGCCGATGAGGCCGGCCTTGGACGCCGCGTAATTTGCCTGGCCGGGATTGCCGGTCACGCCGACCACCGACGTGATCGAAACGATCCGGCCGAAGCGCGCCTTCATCATCGTCTTGGACGCGGCGCGGATCAGGCGGAAGGCTGCCTCGAGATTGATGCGCAGCACGGCATCCCAGTCCTCGTCCTTCATACGCAGGATGAGACCGTCCCGCGTGACGCCGGCATTGTTCACGAGAATGTCGAGCTTGCCGCCAAGCGCTTCAGTGGCCTGCGGCACGAGCGCGTCGACCGCCGCGCTGTCGCCCAGATCGCAGGGCACGCAGACATGGTCGCCGCCGAGCGTCTTCGCGAAGGCCTCCAGCTTCTCGACATTGCTACCGGAGAGCGCGAGCCGGGCACCCTGCTCTGCCAGCGCCTGCGCAACAGCGGAACCGATGCCGCCGCTCGCGCCGGTCACCAGCGCCGTCATTCCGGAAAGATCGAACATGCCTCTTATCCTCTCGATTCAGATGCTGCCGAGCAGCGCTTCGATATCGTCCATGGTGATGATGCTCGACACAACGGCATCCGGCGCGGTGCGCTTGACCATCGGGCCGACGACTTTCCCGCCGAACTCGACGAAGTCGGTGATGCCGGCATCCCACATCGCAGTGATGCTTTCGCGCCAGCGGACGCGCCCGGTCACTTGCTTGACAAGCAGGTCCTTGATCGTCGCGGCGTCGGTGACGGGCGCGGCGGTCACGTTGGCATAGACCTGCAGGAAGGCGCCGGGCGACTGGGTCGCGGCGAGCGCCTCCGCCATGGCATCCGCGGCAGGCTGCATGAGCGGGCAATGGAACGGCGCGGAAACGGCGAGCAGGACGCCGCGCTTGATCTCGAAATCCTTGACCATCTCCACGGCGCGCTCGATTGCAGCCTTCTGGCCGGAAATGACGACCTGGCCGGGATCATTGTCGTTGGCGACGGTGCAGACCTCGCCCTGCGCCGCGGCGGCGGCCAAAGCTTCGGCCTTGGCGATGTCGGCGCCGAGCAAGGCCGCCATGGCGCCCTCGCCGACCGGAACGGCCGCTTGCATCGACCGGCCGCGCAGCTTCAGCAGCTTGGCGGTCGTTGCCAGGTCGTACGCGCCAACAGCGCAGAGCGCCGAATATTCGCCCAGGCTATGCCCCGCGACGGCAATGGCCTTGTCGCGGATCGAGATGCCGCCTTCCTTCTCGAGCACGCGCAGGACCGCGAGCGCATGGGCCATGATCGCCGGCTGGGCGTTTTCAGTGAGCATGAGGTCGGACTCGGGCCCCTCACTCATCAGGCGGAAGAGATTCTGCCCCAGCGCCTCGTCGACCTCGCCGAAAACCTCGCGTGCAACCGGCGATGCGGCGGCGAGTGCGGACCCCATGCCAACCGAATGGCTGCCCTGGCCGGGAAAGATGAAAGCGCGCATGGCGACATGTCCCTTGTTCTTGAAAGGCCCGCGAACTAGTCCGCATTGGGCAAGCAGGCAAGTTTGAAGCTGTTGCCCGTCCACGAGGACGATCGGCACCAGCCCGCTCCGTTTAGGTGATACCGGAACAAGAACGCTGCGCCCCTTGCATTTCCCGCCATATTCGGTCATAGGCGCGCCCTTCGCGGGGTGAAGCCATGCTTTGCCGCGCGATTTTAATTGAGACGATAGCCGGAGGGGTGGTGCGCATGGGGCGCCCATCAGCAATCGGCCAAAGACAGGAACGCAGAACCATGCCGCTTTACGAGCATGTCTTTCTCGCGCGTCAGGATCTGGCTCAGGCCCAGGTCGACGTGCTGGCGGAAACCGCCACCAAGATCGTTGAGTCCCAGCAGGGCAAGGTGACCAAGGTCGAGAGCTGGGGTCTCCGCAACCTCGCATACAAGATCGCGAAGAACCGCAAGGCGCACTACGTGCTCCTCAACATCGACGCGCCCGCCGGCACCGTTGCCGAGCTGGAGCGCCAGACCGCGATCAACGAAGACGTCATCCGCTACATGACCGTTCGCGTCGATGAGCTGGAAGGCGGCCCGTCCGTGATCATGCGCAAGAGCGACCGTGGTGAACGCGGCGATCGTGGCGACCGCGGTGACCGTGGTCCGCGCGGCCCCCGTGGCGACCGTGAAGATCGTGGCCCGCGCCGCGACCGCGACGAAGCCTACGGCGAATAAGGAGACATACACATGGCACGCCCATTTTTCCGCCGCCGCAAGAGCTGCCCCTTCGCCGCCAAGGATGCGCCGAAGATCGACTATAAGGACGTCCGTCTGCTTCAGGGTTTCGTCTCTGAGCGCGGCAAGATCGTCCCGTCGCGCATCACCGCCGTCTCCGCCAAGAAGCAGCGCGAGCTCGGCCAGGCCATCAAGCGCGCCCGTCATCTGGGCCTGCTGCCCTACATCGTGAAGTAAGGAGCGACCGACATGGAAATCATCCTGCTCGAGCGCATCGAGAAGCTGGGCGCCATTGGTGACGTCGTGACCGTCAAGGACGGCTACGCGCGCAACTACCTGCTGCCCAACAAGAAGGCGCTTCGTTCGAACAACGCCAACCGTGCGGTGTTCGAAGCCAATCGCGCCAAGATCGAAGCCGACAACGCCGCTCGCCGCGGCGACGCCGAGGCCGCTTCCAAGTCGGTCGACGGTGCACAGGTCGTCCTCATCCGCCAGTCGTCGAACAGCGGCCAGCTTTACGGCTCGGTCTCGGTCCGCGACGTCGTCGAGGCCCTGCACGAGGCCGGCCACAAGATCGTCACCAAGGCGATGATCGTGCTCGAACGCCCGATCAAGACGCTCGGCCTGTTCGACGTGAAGGTGTCGCTGCACCCCGAGGTTGCGGTCAACATCCAGGTCAACGTGGCGCGTTCGCCTGAAGAGGCAGACCTGCAGAAGGCCGGCGTCAACGTGATGACCGACATGTTCGAGAAGGACGAGACGGGCTTCACCGAGGAATATGATCCCAATGCGGAGCCCGGCGAGATCGCCGGCGAGCCGGCTGCCGAAGCCGCTCCGGCCGAGGACGCCGAAGAGGCCTAAGTCCCGGATCATCGAACATAAGGTTCGAGAGAGCCCCGCGGAACTTCGGTTTCGCGGGGGTTTTCTTTGCTGGACGTTCCTCGCCCCAGAATGGGGAGAGGATAAGGGTGTCACTCGCCCGCCATGTGCACGAAATCCCGCTCGTAGCTCTTCATGTAGGCGCCGCCGTCGACAATGATCGTCTGGCCGGTCACGGCCTTGGCGTTGGCGAGGTAGAGGACGGCTTCACTCACATCCTCAGGCGTCGGCAGCACGCCCAAGGGCGCGATGGCGGCAAGGCGCCCGAGTTGCTCGGGCGTGTAATCATAGGTCGCCAGCGTCAGACCCGGGGACACCGCATTGACGCGGATATTCGGTGCCAGCGTACGCGCGGCGATGCGCGTGAACTCGGCGAGGCCGGCCTTGCCGAGCGTGTAGGCGAGCTGGTCGCCGTGCGGCTGAGCGAGGCGCTGGTCGAGGATATTCACGACACACGCGTTCCGGTCTGCAGGGCGCTCCGCAGCCGCAAATGCCTGGGTGAGAAGCACGGGCGCAGAGGTGTTCACGCGATAATAGGCCGCCAGTTCGGCCTCGGTGACAGTGGAAATATCGCTCTCCCCAAACAGGGATGCGCTGTTCACCAGCAGGTCCGGCGGGCGACCGAAATGGGCGATGACGTCCGGCAGGAGTCGTTCGGCCGTGCCGGGCTCCAGGAAATCCGCGACGAATCCATGCCAGTCGACCCCCGTCTCGGCGAGGCGTTCATTGAGAAAGCGATGCGGGATCGCGTCGTGCCGTCCGTGAATCGCCAGGGTGTATCCGGCACGGGCGAGGTGCATGGCGATGCGGGCGCCGAGGCGGCGATGGCCGCCGGTCACCAGTGCGAGCGGTGCAATGCCCCCCTGCACCATCCACTTAAACGCCCATCAAACGAAGGACTTCCTCGCGGCTCTTCTCATCGCGCTTGAACACGCCCATCATGCGACTGGTCATCATATCGGTACCGTGCGTGCGCACACCGCGGCCGGTCATGCAGCCATGAGTGGCCTTGATGACCACGGCCACGCCGAGCGGTTTCAGATTTTCCCAGATGCAGTCGGCGACCTGCGCCGTCAGGCGCTCCTGCACCTGCAGCCTGCGGGCAAAGGCCTCGAGCACGCGGGCGAGCTTGGAAATGCCGACGACATAATCGCCCGGCAGATAGGCGATATGCGCCTTGCCGATGATCGGCGCCATGTGATGCTCGCAATGCGATTGGAACGGAATGTCCTTCAGCAGCACGATCTCATCGTAGCCGCCTACCTCATGGAAGATACGCGAGAGATGATAGGCCGGATCGTCGCCATAGCCCTCGCAATATTCCTTCCAGGCGCGCGCGACGCGCTTGGGGGTTTCGATGAGGCCCTCGCGTTCCGGATCATCGCCCGCCCAGCGGATGAGCACTCGAATGGCTTCCATGACGTCCTCGGGGACGTCGATCTTGGCCGGTCGTGGAACGATCGCATGATCGGGCTCATCGAGTGTGGACATCTATCTCCGTCCCAAAAAGTCTGCAGGCCCGCCGTCCGCACGCCCTTGCTGGGGCGAGATAAGGCCTGTCCGCCCCGCACGCAACCAAGCGTCGCTTGGCTATGGCCTAGCCGCGCCATCAATGAGTGTAGATGCGCTTTCCCAGCTAATACTGTCATCCTGAACTCGGTTCGGCATCCACCATGCACGGTGGCGTGAGATGGATGCCGAAACAAGTTCAGCTTGGCGGAGCGAGGAGTTGCCGTTCACGTCAACTTGCCCTTGCCCCCTGCCCCAACGAAGCCGATAATGAAAGGCAAGCCGGCGCCTTCCCCCAACGCGCGACCCGGTCGGAGAGCATGCGATGGAAGCCTATATCTACGACGCGGTACGCAGCCCCAGAGGGCGCGGCAAGCCGGACGGATCTCTGCATGAGATCACGCCGATCCAGCTTGCAACGCAGATGTTGGAGGCGATCCGCGACCGCAATGGGCTGGACACCCATGACGTTGACGACGTGATCCTGGGCTGCGTCGCGCCGGTCGGCGAGCAGGGCACAGACATCGCCCGTCTTGCCGTGCTGACGGCCGGCTTTGCGGAAACGACGGCGGGCGTGCAGATCAACCGCTTCTGCGCGTCAGGCCTCGAGGCCGTGAACATGGCGATCGCAAAGGTCATGGCCGGCGAGGCCGACCTGGTCGTCGCAGGCGGCGTGGAAAGCATGAGCCGGGTGCCGATGGGCGCCGACGGCGGTGCCTGGGCCAGCGATCCCGCTGTTGCCTACGCGACCTATTTCGCGCCGCAGGGGATTGGCGCGGACGTGATCGCGACCAAGTTCGGTTTCAGCCGTGAGGATGTCGACGCCTATGCGGTCGAGAGCCAGAAGCGCGCCAAGAAGGCCTGGGACGAAGGGCGCTTCAAGAAATCCATCGTACCGATCAAGGACGTGATCGGCGAAATCGCCCTCACCCATGACGAGCATATGCGCCCGGACACCGATATGCAGAGCCTCGGCGCATTGAAGGCGAGCTTTGCCGAACTCGGCGAGAACATGCCCGGCTTCGATACGCTGGCCCTGCTCAAATATCCCGAGCTCGAGCGGGTGAATCATGTCCATCATGCCGGCAACAGCTCAGGCATTGTCGACGGGTCCGCCGCCGTACTCGTCGCCAGCAAGGCGATGGGCGAGAAATACGGCCTGAAGCCCCGCGCGAGGATGAAATCAATGGCGTCCATCGGGTCCGAGCCGCTGATCATGCTGACCGGGCCGGAAGGCGTCGCCACCAAGGCGCTCAAGCGTGCGGGCATGAGCAAGAGCGACATCGATCTCTGGGAGCTCAACGAGGCCTTTGCGAGCGTCGTGCTGCGCTACATGCAGGCGATGGACCTCGATCACAGCCAGATCAACGTGAACGGCGGCGCAATCGCCATGGGGCATCCGCTGGGCGCCACCGGCGCGATGGTGCTGGGCACGGCGATCGACGAACTGGAGCGCACCGGCAAGGGCACGGCGCTGATCAACCTCTGCGTCGGCGCCGGCATGGGCACCGGCATCATCATCGAGCGGATTTGAGGAGAGCGACCATGGCCACCACGATCCGCACCGATATCGACGCCGACGGCATCGCCCTCCTCACCATCGACGTGCCCGGGCAGTCGATGAACGTCATCGGCCCGGAGTTCATCGCCGATCTGAACGAGGCGATCGATCGCATTTCATCCGACGCCGCCATCAAGGGCGCGGTGATCTGCTCCGGCAAGGATAGTGGCTTCATGGCCGGCATGGATCTGAAGCAGATGAGCGCGATGCTGATGCCGAGCGGTGACGGTAAGCCTAGCATGGCCGCGATCTTCGACAAGGCGTTCGTGCTCAACGGCCTGTTCCGCAAGCTCGAGACCTGCGGCAAGCCGGTTGCGGCGGCGGTCGAGGGGCTGGCGCTCGGCGGAGGCATGGAGTTGATCCTCGCCTGCCATCATCGTGTTTTGTCGAGCAATCCCAAGGTCGCGATCGGCCTGCCGGAAGTCTTGGTCGGGCTCTTCCCCGGTGGCGGTGGCACGCAGCGTCTGCCGCGCCTCATCGGCGTGCAGATGGCACTGATGTACATGCTCCAGGGCAAGAATTTCCGCCCGCCCGAGGCGCTGGCCATGAAGGTCGTCGACGAGCTCACCGAACCGGGGAAGACGGTCGAGGCGGCGAAAGCGTGGGTGAAGGCGAATCCGGGGGGCAATATTCAGCCCTGGGACGTGAAAGGCTTCAAGGTTCCGGGCGGCTCCGGCCAGTTCAACCCCGGCTTCATCCAGGTGATGGCAGCCGCGAACGTCATGACCACCAAGGAAACGCAGCGAAACCTGCATGGCCCGCATGCCCTGCTCTCGGCGGTCTATGAAGGCATCCAGCTACCCATGGACCGCGCGATCCGGGTGGAAAGCAAATATTTCGCCAAGGTCGTCGCCGATCCGCAGGCCGGCAACATGGTGCGCACGCTCTTCGTTTCGAAGAATGCCGCCGAACGCGGCGCGCGTCGCCCGGCCGGCGTCGAGAAGGCGCCGACCAAGAAGCTCGCCATGCTGGGGGCAGGCATGATGGGTGCGGGCATCGCCAATGTGGCGGCGCAGGCCGGCATAGAGGTCATGCTGCTCGACCGCGACATGGCGTCGGCCGAAAAGGGCAAGGCCCATTGCCAGGAGAGCATGGCCAAGCGCATCGGCAAGGGCATGACGGCCGAAAAGATGGCGGAGGCCCTCGCCCGCATTACGCCGACCGACAAGGCGGAAGACCTCAAGGGCTGCGACTTCGTGATCGAAGCCGTGTTCGAGGATCCGGCCATCAAGGGCGAAATCACCAAGCGGGTCGAGGCCGTGCTCAGCGCGGACATCATGTTCGGCTCCAACACGTCGACGCTGCCGATCACCGGCCTGGCCCAGAACTGGTCGAAACCGGAGAATTTCATCGGCGTCCACTTCTTTTCTCCGGTCGAGAAGATGATGCTGGTCGAGATCATCATGGGCAAGCAGACCGGCCTGGCCGCGCTCGGCAAGGCCCTCGATTTCGTCGCGCAGATCAAGAAGACGCCGATCGTCGTCAACGACAGCCGCGGTTTCTATACCTCGCGCTGTTTCGGCACCTATGTGCAAGAGGGCACGCAGATGCTTGCCGAGGGCATCAACCCAGCCCTGATCGAGAATGTCGGGAAGCAGCTCGGCATGCCAGTCGGGCCGCTGGCAGTATCCGACGAGGTCTCGATCGAACTCGGCGACAAGATCACCAAGGCGACCAAGAAGGCGCTAGGCGACGCCTATCGCGGCACGGCGGCGGACGATGTCGCCGCGCATATGGTCGAGATCGGGCGGCTCGGGCGCAAGAACGGCAAGGGCTATTACGACTATCCCGAAAGCGGCAAGAAGATGCTGTGGCCCGGGCTGGCCAGCGAATATCCGCTTGCCGGAGTCCAACCTTCACCGGCTGAGCTGCGCGAACGGTTGCTTTATCGCCAACTGGTCGAGTGCGCGCGCTGCTTCGCCGAGGGCGTGCTGGTGACGCCGCAGGACGGCGACCTCGGCGCCATCTTCGGCTGGGGCTTTGCGCCTTACACCGGCGGGCCGTTCAGTGCGATCGACACGATCGGCCCGGCCAAAGTCGTGGAGACGCTGGATCGGCTGGCGGCGGCGCATGGCGAGCGGTTCGAGCCGCCCCAGCAGCTCAGGGACATGGCAGCGAAGGGCGAGCTCTATTATGCCATGAAGGCAGCGCAGGCCGCCTGATCAGCAATCGCCGAGGCGGCGGAAGATCCGGCGGCCCGACATCACGAGTAGATTGCTTCCCCCGGTTTTTTGATTGATACGGATGATGGCCTGGATGTTGAGCTTGACCCGGTCCTCATCGACCGTGCCATCCATCTTGACGGTGGGCTCGGTCTGAAGGCCGGCAATCTCCTTGCCTTCGCAATGGGCCATCGCCGAGACCATGGACGCAGAGGGCGTATAGTCGCCCATATGGCATTCGCGATCCATCCGGTCGCTCATCAACCGTTCGACGGCGGCCTTGTCGCGCAGCAGAGGCTCGCCGCACTTCTGATCGGTCTTGCGGATGCTCGCGATCATCGTACGCGCCGCCTCCGGCAACATCTCCTCGGGGATGGAGCGCCCGTCCAGCGTGACGCTGTCGATCGTGGTTATGTCCTCCCAGCTGCCGAGCTTGGGGATATTGGCCGGATCGTCGATTGCCGTGCAGGCTGCTGCGAAAGGCAGGCAGGATAGCGTCAAGGCACATCTCAGCGCAGCCGGCGTCATAGCGAACGGATTCATGCGGGTCGCTCCCTCCTTGCGATGGGGCGGACTTACAACGATGAAGTTTCAGATTTCCTCCGTGGGAGGAAAAACCGCCGTTCAGCCGACCTGCTTGCCGCTGCGGCTGTTGTTCCAGGCAGGCAGGTCCAGCACGAACCGGGCGCCACGGCCAAGCGCGCTGTCGACCGTGACATCGCCGCCCATGATGCGGGCGAGCTTGCGCGAGATGTAGAGGCCGAGGCCGCTGCCCGAGCCGTCCGTATTGCCGAGCCGCTCAAAGCGCTCGAAGATGCGCTCATGGTTTTCCGGATCGACGCCGTTGCCTTGGTCGGCCACGACGACACGGGCGCGGCCGTCGACCTCGTCGAGGCGGATCCAGATCGTGCTTTCTTCCGGAGAGTGCCGGACGGCATTGCCGACAAGATTCACCAGTATCTGCAGCACACGGCGATATTCTGCCCGAGCCAGCACCTGCTCATCGGCGGCCGGTGCCTGGATCGTGATCCGGCGGGCTTCGGCACGAATGTTAAGCAGGCCGCTCGCGCGGCGCGCGATTTCGGAAAGATCCACTTCCTCGCTGGTTGTGAGGAAACCTGGGCCTTCCACGGCCTGGAGATCGGCAAGATCGTCGACCAGCGCCAGGAGATGACGCCCTGCGGCAGCGATGTCACCGGCATAATTGGCATAGTCCTGCCGCAATGGCCCGCCGATCCGCTCGCCGATTGTTCCGGCATTGGCGATGATGCGGCCGATGGGCTGGCGCAGTGCGGTATCGAGCCGACGGCTGAGTGCCGGTCCGATGAACTCCGATTGGACCTGCTCGGGCGTCGGTGACGCGCCGTCGGATGCTGGCGGCGCGGCAGCGGTCCCGATGGGCGATGCTTCGGACTGCAGCACCGCCGCCTTGTCCTCGCGAACGGCGCGGCCGCGATAGCCGGAAAAGGTGCCTGCGCGATCGAACAGGGCCGTGCCCGAAAGGATGTAGCGCAGGTCCGGATCGCCGCGCAGATAGGCGTGCTGCCCCTCAAAATTCATGTGCCGGACGAGCGCCTCTATCATCGGCATGGCGCGCTGGCCATTCTCAGCGCCGCCGCTGTCGGCAAGTGCGAAGAATGCGGTGAAGGTGTCCCTATCCTCGGGAACGGCATGGCCGATGCGTGTCGCGCTCAAATTGAGGTTGGAGAAGCGCATCTGGTCGTCGACCTGCCAATCCCAGCCGCGGCTAGCCGGATCATCGGCCATGACCTCGAGCGCCGCAGCGTGCGACATCGGCTGACGTGGGCGGCGCTCCTGCCAGTCAACCAGCGTCAGGTGGACGCCGCCATTCTCCGGGCGTAGCTGCGCCCAGACGCTGATATCGGCCTCGTCGCGGGCCAGGTCGACCGGACGCGACAACGGCGTACCGAGACGCAGCGCGAGCCGGACGATACCGGCGAGCGACGGCAAGGCAAAAGGTCCATTGGGCTGGCCACCGGCCTCCATCTGCAGGACCATCAGCCGATCGTCGGCGCGCAGGATGCAGCCATTGCGATCCAGCGACGCCGTGACGGGAGTGACGCCGGTTCCGGTCATGCCGCGGGATCGATGCGTGAGAGTTTGGCGGCGAGCGCCGAGGGCGTGCGCATGCGGCCGAGCCAGGCTTCCGCGTCGTCATGCGTGGTCGCCCGATATTCCTCGACGAACTGCATGAGCGCAACGTCCTGCCCGGCCGAGCCGCCGGTCAAGGGCGCGAGCATCTCGAAAAGCTGAACCGCGACCGCTTCGTCCTGCGCCATCAGCCTCAAGACCGACTGGCGCGCGATATCGCCACCATCGATCAGAGCGTCGAGGACGGATTCGATCGGCAATGCGGTCTCGCCTTCGACCAGCGCACAGAACAGAAGCAGGCGGCGCTCGATTAGGGCAAGCGGCGCAATCCGCTGGCGCTCAGGTGCGGACAAGGCGCGGGCACAACGCTGGGCAAGCGCGAAGGGTCCGCCGCCTTCATCATGGCGGGAGATGATGCGCTCGACCGCCTGCACGATGGCTGGGGTCGCGTCGCGATCGCCAGGTGTCTGGCTACGCACGAGGCCGGTCAGCAGCAGTGCAGCGACGGTCCAGGCGAGATCGCAGAAGATCTCGGCGGGCAGGTCCGGACGAAGCGGCGCATCGAACAGCATGGGGCCTGTCCAGCGCTGCTCGGCGAGCGCAAGTGCGGCCAATGCCTGCGAGAAGGGCCCCTCCCCGGCTGTGATTATGAGGCCGTCGCGATGACCCGGCGAAGACGGATCGGCGCGCTCGCGCTGCACCACCGAGAGGGCGCCGCGCAGGCGATAATGGGCAAGCAGTTCGGGCGTCAGAAGGTCGACATGGCGCTCCAGCGCAGGTCCGCACCAGGGCTGCGGCAAACCGGAAAGCCGCACCTCGATATCGCCTTCGGAGACCTCCAGGCGGATCGCCATTTCCACGGCATTCATGGTGCCGGCGAGTTGAAAGCGCGTCTCGGCAAGCAGGGCGTCGGTCCAGCGCGTCGGGGCCACGTCGGCGAACAAGGCGAGGTCGGCACTGTGGCGAAGTTCATCGGCCAGGCGTCGCGCGAGGCGAGCCTGGGCATTGCCACCCGTGCCGGCGGCGCGGCTCGCCCCAGATTCCGTGCCGTTTACCATGGCCTCCCACTAGCCATTCACATTTAAGATCGCCTAAATCCTCTTTTCAGGCGGGGCAAGCAGCCGGGCAGCCACTGTCCCAAAAGCGCACAAACCGATCAGAACGAAAGCATCTGACGTCCATCCGACCATCGCGCCGGCCAACGCAATGGCGAGCGTCGTGGCCGTACCGAGCCGGGTCCAGCGTGCTGACCGATCCGACAAAGCGGGGCGATTGCGGGCATCGGCGAAGGCCTGGGCGGCAACCAGCGCAAGCGGAAGCAGCGCGCCGAGCAACGCCAGCACCTGTCCTTGTGCGAGGCGGCCGCCAATGACGCCGAGCACGGCAAGGCTTGCGCCCTTGACCAGCACTTGCAACCAGAGCGGCGCACCGCGCCGGAGCATGATGCGCGCGCAGCCGTCATGCAGTCCGAGCGCCACTTCCCCGGCGAGCGCGATGACAAGTGCGATGCGAGGCCAGTCGGCACTGGCAGCAGCTATGCCGAGAACGGCCAGCACGCCGCCGGCCCAACTCAGCCTGCTAGGATTAACCTGGAGCCGCGCAAGGCTAGCGACGAGACGACGGCTGACGGGCGCGAGGACCGCGGAAAGTGCATCGCCCTCATTCTCGTCAATGCCGGCGCCTTCGGTCAGTGCGGCAAGCGCACGCTCCGCGTCGGCCCGCTCGTCGATGCGTACCAGGCGCGCAGACTCGGCCATGACCGACGGCAGTTCGATCCGGCGTGCATTTTGCTGGACCGCGCGGCGGAGCAGCGTGAGTTCGAGATCCCATTCGCCGAGCATGTCGACCGTCGACAGGACGGTATCGCCGGAAATGATCAGCCCGCCCGCCCAGACATAACTGCCGTCGATCCGTTCGAAATGGGCCGTGGCGGGCTCGGTCGGCGTGACCAGCAGCGCTGGCGCCTCGGCGAGCGCCAGTTCGTCCATTGCCGGCTGAGGCACGATCATCTGCCCGCCCAGCATCATGATGCGGTCATCCTTTTCGATCCGCCGGGCCAATTCAGGCCCATCGCCGACGATAAGGACGGAAATGCCGCTTTCCCTGGCAAGCCTGTCGGCCGCGCGCGCCAGTTCGGGGCTCGGAAATTCGGTCCGCAGAAGAAGCAGTTGCGCGCCAGCGAGGATCGCCTGACGCGCCTGATGCTCGACGGGCAGATGCACGCCGATATGAAGTTCATCGGGCGCAAAAGCACTTGCAGCCGGACCGGCAGCAGGCGCGCGCGCGCTAAGCAGGACAACGAGCCGCATGGACGGCGGTTACAGGCTAACCTTGGGCATGCCGCGAAAGTGGCGGGCGCAAGGGCGCTTGGCAAGCGCGATCACGCCTGTCCGGCCGATTGCGCTTCAAACGATCGGGTTTAATCGCTTTCCTGCGAAATGGCGGTCAGCGCGGCGTTGAGCTCGCGGAGTACGACCGGATCGCCCGGCGCGCCCTCCAGTGCCTGATCGGCCAGCGCCATCACGTCCGTGACACCGAAGCTCGCGCACAGGCCCTTGAGGCGAAGGGCCGCCATGATCCAGTTGGCATCGCAACGCGCGCGGGACAGCAGGTCGATCTGCCGTTCGGCGCTCTCGATGAAGGCCCGACGCAGATCCGCAATCAACGCCAGATCGGAGCCAACCGCCGCGGAAAGTGCCGTCTGTAAATTGCCGGGATCGTAGACCATGATGGTCCGTCTACCTCCCTCATCGTAAATGACATGTAAAAAACAGGTCTTTACGAGGATGGTTACTACTTTAAGGATTTCATTTTCGAACCGGAAAGGTTATTTTACCGCGCCGCAAGGCGGGTAAAGCAGGGGAAGCGTGCCAGAATGAGCCAGTCGTGGATATCCAGGCTGCGTGATCGCGAGGCAGAATTCGACGATGACGCCCAAGCCGGCCCCTCCCTGCCCGACGCCGAAGACAGCGCAGAAGCGCACGGCATGAGGCGCCCTCGCCGCTGGGCCAAATGGTTGATTCGCGGTATTTTCGCTATCGCCGCGGTCGCATGGTTGGGTGTCGTGGCGTGGAGCTTCCTTGATCCTACGATCGGCGTCCGGATCGCGCCGTTCCTCGAGATCGTCATTCGCGTGTCGGCGCCCTTGGTGCTGGTCGTCGGCCTCGCCATCTTCGTGATGATGCTGGCCGGTCACTGGGACGGTGACGAGACCGGCCACAAGCTAAGCAGCGAAGAGGCGCGCGACGCGGCCAACCAGGCCGCACAGGCAGCCGCCCGTATTGCCGATGCGCATGCCCAGATGCTGAGCCAGACCAAGGCCTATGCCGCGGCCGCCGACCGCTCGGCCGGGGCCCTCCTCAGCGCCGTAACGAGCATCGACGAGCGCGGCGACAGTCTCGCCCGCACGACGGCAGCGTCGGTCCAGGCGCTGACGGCGTTGACCGAGCGCATGGACGCGTTCGACGAAGCGACGCCCAAGCTCGAGCGGCGTCTTTCGGAACTCACCGAAACGCTGGCCTGCCTGGGCGTCGAACTGCGCGAGCGTAGCACCTATCTCGAAACGCGCCTGAGGGAGGCATCCGCAGCCGCGGGCGAGACGCGCGACGAATTGATCGCTGCCGGCGACAGCCTCAACGACAAGCTCGCCAAGATGCGCCAGGGCGCCCGAGCGGCCGGCGAGGAGTTGGCGGGTCTCTCGGAACTGAGTTCGGCGCGGATCGATTTCACGCTCGACCGGGTGAACACCGTTCTCGAAGCCACCGAGCAGCGCATCGAAGCCCATAATGAGTCCCTGACCCGCCTGGTCGAACGCAGCCGGGAAAGCGTGGAGACGAGCGCGCAGCATTCGCTCGACCGCTTCCTCGGCCATTGCAAGGAAATCGAGGCAACACTCGACACGCTCGACGGGCGGATCACGCAGCAATCCGACAAGGGGAGCGCGTGGCTCGAAAATGCCGCCGAGGGCGCGCAGGCGCTCGCGGCGCAGCTCGACACGCTCGAAAGCTCGGCACTGAGCCGTACCGAAAGGCTCGGCACGGCGATGATGGAGCTCTCGGTCGAAGCGCGGCGCCTGACCGACGCGCTGGTGGCCGGCGATCAAAGCTCCGAGCAACTGATCAAGCGCGCCGAGGGCCTGTTACTGGCGCTCGATTCAGGCGTGCGCGAGCTCGATGAGAGCGTGCCGGGCGCAATCGCGCGCGTCGAGGAACGTATCGCGTCTCTGCGCGCCCGGATTGCCGAAACGGCACCGGACATCGAAAGCGTGGACACGATCGCAAAGTCTGTCGCCGGTCGTCTGGAGGAGAGCTCGAAGCTGTCGGCCGAGCATGCTGCGACGCTGGATGATGCCCTCGCCCGCTCGCAGGTCGCGCTTGGCGACCAGCGGACCCAGGTGGAGGCGCTCGCCGATGCCATCGCTAAGGCCAGCGAGGGCGTATCGGCGCTGGCGGCCAAAGCCGGTCCGGAAATGGTCGAAGCCCTCGTGCGCGTGCGCGAGACAGCCGACGCCGCCGCCAGCAAGGCCAACAGCGCGATCATGGAGGTGATCCCTCAGGCCGCGGCAAAGTTGAGCGATGCAAGCAGCGTCGCGGTGCAGAACGCCGTCTCGGAGACGGTCGACAAACAGCTCGAGCGCCTGGCTGATGCCGCGAACCAGGCCGTCAAGGCGGCCAACGAAGCTGCGGCGGCGCTCGACAGCCAACTCAAGGCACTGCACGCGACCAGCGACCAGTTGGAGCGGCGCCTCGCCAATTCCGCCAAGAAGGGCGAGACGCAGGATCGCGAGCTGCTGACGAAGCGGTCGGGCGAGCTGATCGAGATGCTCAACAGCCGCTCCATTGATGTGTCGAAATGGCTGGGCCACGACATCAGCCAGGCCGAGTGGACCGCCTATCTCAAGGGCGACCAGGGGCTCTTCGCGCGGCGCGCGGTCAAGATGCTGAGCTTCACGGATGCGCGGGCCGTCCGGCGCATCTACAAGGAAGACGACGACTTCGCCGAGCATGTGAATCGCTATGTCCACGACTTCGAGACGCTGCTGAAGAGCGTGCTCGAAGCGAAGGACGGCAGTGCGCTGGCGGTAACGATGCTCTCGTCCGATCTCGGCAAGCTCTATGTCGCGCTCGCGCAGGCGAGCGACCGGCTGAAGAATTAAGGCTGCTTTAGGCCGGCAAAGCCGGGCTGCCTCTGGAGGCTGATTCACCGGCCTTGAACCGCTCGTGATTGCGAGCCCGGCGGAGGCCGGATCAGACGCCCGTCACGCCGGCGGCGGATCGAAGAAGCGATCGAAGCTGTGAATGGTGACCCATTCATAGGTGTAATTGAGCCAGAAGATCAGGAACAGGATCGCCGCGACGATCGAGGTGCGCAACACGACGCGCCAGAAGCTGAAGTGCGGTGGCGCGCTGTCCGCCTGCCCCGGCACCGTCTCGACCTCGACATCGCGCTTGATGCGTGCCTCGAACGGCAGGACGAGGAACAGGCTCAGAAACCAGAACAGGAAATAGATAGCGGCGATCGTCTGCGGTTTCATGGCGCGCCGTTATAGCTGCACGATCGTCACGTCGACGATCGGCTTCTTGCCCGTCCAGCTCGTCGCGACCCGCCGCACGGCCAGACGCGCGGATTCGCGAATCGCCTCGATGTCCGCCTTGCGGCTCGCGGTCTTGAGTGCATTGAGCAACGCTTCATGTGCATCTTCCATGAAACTCTCGAGATCTTCCTCGACTGGGACGCCCTTCATGCGGATCTCGGCACTGCCCGTCATCTGCAGCTTGGCCGAGAGCGCGAAGCCGACACTGATATGGCCATGCTGCATGAGCTTGCGGCGGTCGTTCATCGTGAGGCCGTCGGCCGGCAGGATGACATCGCCATCGAGCACAAGACGCCCGGCATGCACTTCAGTGATCTTTTCAGGCCCATCGGGCGCGAGCCGGACGACATCGCCATTCACCTGGACGATGGTGCGCTTGATGCCGTTCGCATGGCCGAAACGCGCCTGCTCGGCCATATGACGCAGCTCGCCATGAACGGGCACGAGGATTTCCGGCCGGATCCAGCCATACATGGCTTTGAGTTCGGGCCGGCCGGGATGCCCGGAGACGTGCACATGGCTCTGCCGCTCGGTGATCATGCGGACATTCTTGGCCGCCAGCGCATTCTGGATGCGGCCTATGGCTTGCTCGTTGCCCGGAATCTGGCGCGAGGAGAAAATGACAACATCGCCCGCGCCAAGCTGGATCGGATGCGCGTCGAAGGCGATGCGGGCGAGCGCGGCTCGCGGCTCGCCCTGCCCGCCCGTCGCGATGATCATCACGTCGCGCGCGGGCAGGTCCATGACATCGTCCATGTCGATCAGCTGCGGCAGGTCGGCGAGATAGCCGCAGCTCTTCGCGATCTTGACGATGCGGTCCAGCGATCGTCCGGCGAGACAGAGCTTGCGGCCCGTTGCGCGCGCGACCTCGCCCAGAGTCTGCAGCCGTGCGGCGTTGGAGGCGAAAGTGGTGACCAGTACACGGCCATGTGCGCCCTTGACCGCCTCCAGCAGGCCCGCCTTGACCGATCCTTCCGATCCGCTCGGGTTTTCGTTGAAGACATTGGTGCTGTCGCAGACGAGAGCCAGCACACCGGCATCGCCGATCGTGGTGAGCTCGTCGGCCGTTGCGGGAACCCCCAGCAGCGGATCGTCGTCCAGCTTCCAGTCGCCGGTATGGAAGATGCGGCCGAACGGTGTCTCCATCAGGAGCGCATTGCCCTCGGGGATCGAGTGCGCGAGCGGGACATAGCGGAAGGTGAATTCGCCGAGGCTGAACGGTACCTCTTCCTCGATGACGTTCAGCTCGATCTTATCGGCAAGGCCCTCCTCGTTCAGCTTCTCGCGGATGAGGCCAGCGGTGAACGGCGTTGCATAGAGCGGCACGCCAAGATCGAGCGCCAGATAAGGCACGGCGCCGATATGGTCCTCATGGCCATGCGTCAGCACGATGCCGAGCAGATCGTCGCGATGTTCCTCGATGAAGCTGACGTCGGGCATCACCACATCCACGCCCGGGCAATTCTCGTCACCGAAGAGCACGCCCAGATCCAGCATCACCCATTTGCCGCGGCAACCGTAAAGATTGAGATTCATGCCGATCTCGCCCGACCCGCCGAGGGCCAGGAAAAGCAGTTCGTCGCCGGGTATCATCAGGCTTTGAGGCTCCGCTGGTAGAGGATGGCGAGGCCATCGATAGTGAGGTCCGGCACGATGGCGTCGAACAGATCGGTCTTCTCGTTGAAGAGGACGGCGAGGCCGCCGGTCGAGATCACCTTGGCCGGGCGGCCGATCTCCTGGCGCATGCGGGCGACGAGGCCCTCCATCATCGCGACATAGCCCCAGAATACGCCGATGAGCATCTGGCTCTCGGTGGTCCGTCCGATGACGCTGCCATCCTCGGGTGCTGAGATGGCGATGCGAGGCAGCTTGGCGGCATTGTTGACCAACGCATCGAGACTGAGGTTGATCCCCGGCGCGATGATGCCGCCCTTATAGGCGCCCGAATAGTCGATATGGTCGAATGTCGTCGCCGTGCCGAAATCCACCACGATGAGATCGCCGTCATAGGCGGCGTGCGCGGCAATGGCATTGACGGCGCGGTCGGCGCCGAGCGTTTGCGGCATGGGCACATCGACATTGATGTGCCACTCGACCGGCGGCTGTCCGGCGATGAGCGGTTCGACCTTGAAATATTTCTGGGCAAGCACCTGAAGATTGTGGAGCGCGCGTGGCACCACGGTCGAGATGATGACCGCCTCGACGTCGCTCATCCTGAGCCCTTCGAGACTGAGCAACTGGTTGATCCAGACGGCATATTCGTCACCCGTGCGCCGCGGGTCGGTCGCAATACGCCAGCGAGCGCGGATATCGCGCGCGCCGCCGGTCAGGTCGACCAGGGCGAAAACGACGTTGGTGTTCCCGGCATCGATGGCGAGCAGCATATGCCCTTGGTCCTTCATGGCGTGGCGGCGCGTGCGATCAGAGGAAGCCGACATCGCCGCTGTAGACGACCTGTGTCGATCCGTCGTCCAGTCCCAGTAGCAGCGCACCATCCTCCGCAACACCCTCAAAACGGCCCGTGAGGCGGGAATCTGCGCCAATCTGCGCGGAAAGCCGGGTGCCGTAAGGGTGAGCCGCTGCCAGCCAAGCGGTACGAACCGGTGCGAATCCCTCAGCGCGCCAGCGAGCGAGCCACACGTCGAAACTGGCGGCAAGCGCGTCGGCCGCAATGCCCACATCGATACCTTGCCCGCCCGGCAAGTCCGAAAGGGCGACGGTCTCCCTGCCCTCGATCCGTGGCGCGCTGACGATATTGACGCCTACGCCCACAATCAGGGCAGCGCCGACCCGCTCCAGCAGGATACCGGCGACCTTCGCGGCTCCCGCCATCAGGTCGTTGGGCCATTTGAGCGTCAAGTCTGCATCCGGGACCAGATCTGTCAGCGCCTGATGAAGCGCCACGCCGATGAGCAACCCCAGCCCCGAGACGGGCGGATCGCCCGCCCGTAGCCGGATCAAAGTCGAGGCCTGGAGATTGCCGGCACCATCCTGCCAATCGCGGCCAAGGCGTCCGCGCCCGGCCGTCTGCCGCTCTGCGCGAAGCCAATGTCCTTCATCCCAGCCCTGCCCGGCCAGCTCGACCAGATCTGCGTTGGTCGAGCCGGTCTCGGGGATGGTGGTGATGCGGCTCAGAACAGCGACGCCGCCGCCGCTGCGCTGGCGGAGCCGAGCAGCGGATTCAGCAAATAGCCGAATACGATGACAACGGCACAGGCGGTGATGATGCTGAAGTCGACGGGATTGCGACCCCGCGCCAGCTCGCCCGACGGCGCATCGAAGTACATCGTCTTGATGATTTTCAGATAATAGAAAGCGCCGATCACCGATGCCGCGATGCCGAGCGCTGCCAGTAAGGTGAGATGCGCACCGACCGCTGCGTCGAACACCAGGAACTTGGCCCAGAAGCCGAACAGCGGCGGGATACCCGCAAGGCTGAACATGAAGATTGCCAGAGCGGCGGCGAGACCGGGTCGCACCTGCGACAGACCGGAAAGGCTGGAAATGCTCTCGACGGCGTTGCCGTCCTCGTCCTTCATCTGCAGGATGCAGGCAAAGCTGCCGACGGTCATCACGATATAGATGGCGAGATAGCTCATCAGCGCCGCGACGCCGGCGGGCGTACCGGCAGCAAGGCCGATGAGCGCAAAGCCAACATTGTTGATCGACGAATAAGCGAGCAGCCGCTTCACATTGCTCTGGTTGATTGCCGCGACCGCGCCGAGCACGATCGACGCGAGCGCCAGGAAGATCACGATCTGCTGCCAGCTATGCCCGCTCGGACCCATGGCGACCACGGCAACGCGCGTCGTGAGCGCGAGTGCCGCGACCTTGGGAGCGCTGGCGAAGAAGGCCGTGACCGGGGTCGGCGCGCCTTCATACACGTCGGGCGTCCACATGTGGAACGGCACGGCGCTGATCTTGAATGCCAGGCCCGCGAGTACGAAGACGAGGCCGAAGATCTGGCCCTTGCTCATGCCCGTCGACATGGCTTGTGCGACACCGGCGAAGCTGGTCGTGCCCGAGAAGCCGTAGAGCAGCGACATGCCGTAAAGCAGGATGCCGCTGGCGAGGCCGCCGAGCACGAAATACTTCAGACCCGCTTCGGCCGAGCGCACGTCGCGGCGCATGAAGCTCGCGAGCACATAGGCCGAGAGGCTCTGCAGCTCGAGGCCGACGTAGAGCGTCACGAAATCGACAGCGGACACCATGATCGACATGCCGATCGCCGAGAGCAGGACCAGCACCGGATATTCGGCGCGGCAGCCCCCTTCCCGCTCGAAGAAGCGGGGCGTGAGGATGAGGCAGGCTCCCGCAGCGCCGAAGATCAGCACCTTGGCATAGGCGGCGAAGGCATCGGCCCGATAGAGGCCGGAGAAAACCTCCACATTGCTGTGCGTGTCGGGATGTCCGGCATGGGCACCCGCCAAAACGAGGGCAAAGACGGCGATCCAGTTGACGGCGCGGATCGACTTGTCACCGGCATAGGCCGCGATCAGCATGAGAATGAGCGCCACCGCCGAGAGCAGGACCTCGGGGAAGATGGCGGCGAGGATGTGCGGATCGTACATCAGTGCGCCTCCCCGTGCTGAACTTCGCCATGGGTAGCCTCGCCATGCGCTGCATGTGCCGCGATGTCGCTGACCTTGCCCATGACCAGGCGCGCGTCGCCTTCCGGACGGGCACGCTCGGTGCGGGCCACGATGCTGGCGACATTGGCGCGCATCGGCGCAAGGAAGCTCTCGGGATAGACCCCCATCCAGAGCACGGCGAGACCGATCGGCACGAGCATGACCAGCTCGCGAATGTTCAGGTCTGGCATGGCGCGGACGTCGTCCTTGACGAGGTCGCCGAACACGACGCGGCGATAGAGATAGAGCATGTAAGCGGCACCCAGGATGATGCCGGTGGTGCTGACCAAAGCCACCCAGCTGGACGCCTGGTAGACGCCCATCAGCGCAAGCAGTTCGCCGACGAAGTTGGACGTGCCCGGCAGGCCCACCGAAGCCATGGTGAAGAGCATGAACAGCAGCGCATAGCGCGGCATGTTGATCGCAAGGCCGCCATAACGGTCGATCTCGCGGGTATGGAGACGATCATAGATGACGCCGACGCAAAGGAACAAGGCGCCCGAAACGAGGCCGTGGCCGAGCATGACCATCATCGCACCTTCAAGGCCCTGCTGGTTGAAGGCGAACAGGCCCACCGTGACGATCGCCATGTGCGCGACGGACGAGTAAGCGATCAGCTTCTTCATGTCCTGCTGAACGAGGGCGACGAGGCTCGTATAGACCACTGCGACCATCGACAGGCCGAAGACCAGCCAAGCGAAATGTGCCGAGGCCTCCGGGAACATGGGCAGCGAGAAACGAATGAAGCCGTAGCCGCCCATCTTCAGTAGCACGCCGGCCAGGATGACGGAGCCCGCCGTCGGCGCCTGCACGTGCGCGTCGGGCAGCCAGGTATGCACAGGCCACATCGGCATCTTGACAGCGAAGCTCGCGAAGAAGGCCAGCCAGAGCCAATATTGCGCGGCGACCGGGAAGTCGTAGGCCATCAAAGTCGGGATGTTCGTCGAGCCGGCTTCCTGCACCATCCACAGCATGGCGATCAGCATCAGCACCGAGCCGAGCAGCGTGTAGAGGAAGAATTTGTAGCTCGCGTAGATGCGGTCGACACCGCCCCAGATACCGATGATCAAGTACATCGGAATGAGGCCGGCTTCGAAGAAGATGTAGAAAAGGAAGATGTCCTGCGCAGTGAAGACGCCGATCATCAGCGTCTCCATGAACAGGAACGCCGCCATATATTCGCCGACACGCTTCTCGATCGCTTCCCAGCTCGCGAGAATGCAGATGGGCATGAGAAAGACCGTCAGCGCGATCAGCATCAGCGCGATGCCGTCGATGCCCATGGCCCACGCGAAACGCCCGAAGATCGGCGCATATTCGGTGAACTGCCACTCTGGGGCACCGGGGGCCTGGTCGAACGCCTTCCAGATCACGATGCCGAGCACGAGATCGACGAGCGTCGCGCCGAGCGCGATCCAGCGCGCCTGCTGCGCGGGCACGAACAGGCAGGCAATCGCGCCGAACATCGGCACCGCGAGCATAAGCGAAAGGATGGGGAAGCCTAGCTGGTTCATTGTGGCATGATCGCCCAGGTTGCAGCCGCTGCGAGACCGATCAGCATCACCAGCGCGTAGGAATAGAGATAACCCGACTGGAGCCGGCGCGTGAGCTTGCCGCCCATGACGACGACCCAGGCCAGCCCGTTGGGACCGAAGCGGTCGATCGTGCCCTGGTCGCCGCCCTTCCAGAACAGGCGGCCGAGCGCGAAGGCGGGACGGACGAAGATGAGATCGTAGAGCTCATCCACATACCATTTGTGGAGCAAGAAATCGTAGAGCAGCTCGAACTGCCCGACGAAGCGCCGCGGCCAATCGGTGTGACGGATATAGGCCATCCAGGCAATGAACAGGCCGATCAGCATCACGCCGCCGGGAGCGAGCTTCACGAAAGTCGGAACTTCGTGGCTCGCGTGCATGAGATGTTCGTTGAAGAAGAGGGTGCTCGCTTCCCAGAAATGCGCGCCCCCTTCGGGGCTGATGAACTGGCGGAAGAAGGCAAAGCCGCCGAACACAGCACCGATGCTCAGGATCACCAGCGGCGCACGCATCGTCCACGGGCTTTCATGGGGATGATACCCCGCAGTACCCTCGATGGCGTGGCCGTGGTCGTGAGCATGGGCATGATCGTCCTCGTGGCCAGCATGTTCCTCATCGGGGTGGTCGTGATGGTCGCCATGCACTGCGTGCTGGATATGCTCGCTGCCCGCCCAGCGCGGCTTGGTCCAGAAGGTCAGGAACATGAGGCGCCAGGAATAGAAGCTGGTCAGCAGGGCAGCGAGGACGCCGACATAGAAGGCGCCGGTGCCATGGCCGCCGGCGGCATAGGCGCTCTCAAGGATTGAGTCCTTGGAGAAGAAGCCGGCAAAGCCGATCTCGGTGAACGGGATACCCACGCCGGTGATAGCCAGCGTGCCCGCCAGCATCGTCCAGAAGGTCCACGGGATTTCCTTCCGCAGGCCGCCATAATAACGCATGTCCTGCTCGTGGTGCATGGCATGGATGACCGAACCGGCACCGAGGAACAGCAGCGCCTTGAAGAAGGCGTGCGTGAGCAGGTGGAACATGGCGGCGCCGTAAGCGCCGACGCCGGCCGCGAAGAACATGTAGCCCAGCTGCGAGCAGGTCGAATAAGCGATGACGCGCTTGATGTCGTTCTGCACGGTGCCGATCGTCGCGGCGAAGATACAGGTGGCGGCGCCAACGATCGTCACAACCGACATGGCAATGTGACTGGTCTCGAAGAGCGGCGACAAGCGGCAGACCATGAACACGCCCGCCGTGACCATGGTCGCGGCATGGATAAGCGCGGAGACCGGCGTCGGGCCTTCCATGGCATCCGGAAGCCAGGTGTGCAGGCCGAGCTGAGCCGACTTGCCGCACGCGCCGAGGAACAGCAGCAGGCAGAGCACGGTCATCGTGTCGACGCGGTAGCCGAGGAAACCGATGGTCGAGCCCGCCATGGCCGGCGCGGCATTGAGGATGTCCGGGATGCTGATCGTGTCGAAGACCAGGTAGACGCCGAAAATGCCCATCATGAAGCCGAGATCGCCGACGCGGTTGACGACGAAGGCCTTGATTGCGGCGGCGCATGCCGACGGTTTCTTGAACCAGAAACCGATGAGCAGATAGGATGCGAGGCCCACGC